>DHXP01000049.1 GCA_002413745.1 Flavobacterium sp. UBA5153
CTCGTTGCCACAAGTACTATGACCTCGGCTGACTTCTTCACTTAACCACACGTGGTTGTGAAGACCTCCCCTGGTAAAAGCTTTTTCCTTTGTCCAATCCCTGCGGCATCTACTGAAATACGATTTTGGTAATCTTCGGACGTTGCAATGGTGTGCTTGCTTATCCTCGTATATCAGCCTCTTATGCCGTTTCTGTTCGTCAGTACCGGACTTTGTCGTTTCGCTTCCTTCAGTTCCCACCTCACGATTGACAACCTTGCGACGTACTAATGATTCGGGTTTTCAATCCGCTCATAAGGGACTTGCACCCTCTGGAAAAATAACACTCCATAAGTTGGATTCTTAATCCGAAATTTGTATTTTCGAATTTTTCTTCGAGCTTACAGAGTGTGTCCTGCTTATGCAGGGCACACACCGTCGTTTGGCAATATGGCGGGATTAGGCTTAATTTAAAGATGGTTTTGTACTTGGAAAATTAGTCATTAACCGAAAGTTAAGGCTTCCTTAATCCGCCACATCGCCAAGCGGCCAAACGTTGTGCGACACCCTAAAAACCTAACCAATTAAAAAACAACAATATGAATAAAATAATTAAAGTGTTAATTTTAATGCTCCCGTGTTTAATTTTTGCTCAAAGTGATTTAGAATAATAACTAACTTCAACAGCAGTTTGGCATCAATGGCGTGGTTTGGGCTTATTTCAAAGTTGTTTTTGTAATTGCAAAGCACAATTTAGGATTCTTAATGCAACCTACTTTAATAAATCACGTTTAGCACAACTCAAAATATATAGCAACCAATAATATAAAATCAAACTGAAATATGAAAACATCTTATATTAAGACAAAATCATATTAATAAATTTGAACAAGAAAAATAAAATTTTTATTATCTAACCCTCACTTAATTTTAAGTGAATTAAATTACAACGTTATGATTACTTTTACAATTATTGCAATAGTTGTTATCATTATTATTAAATTCTTAATGTATAGCTCCAAACCAGAAAATCAAATCGAAGCAAATGATATCAGAAAGAAATTTAAGCCTTTTATTGATACAATTATTAATAGTTACATGCAAAACAATGTATCGTGTTCAGTAGAAGATATTGATGATGATAAAAGATGTGTTGTAATTCAAACCGACAAATTATCTATTAACGATGATAAAATTACTCATTTTATTTATTTTATGAATGATTCTTTTAAGATAGAAATAATATATAAGATTTTTTCATTAAAGTTTAATAAAATTTATACGTATAAAGTTTCGGAAATGGATGGACAACGACAAATAAATGAAGCTAAAGATATTTTAAGAAACTTCACTCATTTGAAGTTGCAGTTTGAAAAAGATAATGAAGTAACAATAATTGAAGAAATTATTGATAAAAATTTATATAATTGATTTTTATTACGAATTATTATACTAATATGATCTCATTATTAGAGAATTTTAAAGAAACCATAAAATAAATAACATCGCATAATAGCTAAAATATGGAAAAAAATAATCAAAAAATTGCTCACACAACTTGGTGGATTTTCTCAATTATTGGTATTATTATTGGCTTAATTAATTCTGATAGTAGTTATAGAGATAGTCAACCAATAGCTTATGCGCTTATGGGATTAGTAAATGGTGCTTTAATTGGTTGGTTTTTTGGTTACGTCATTGATCAAATTAAAAATTCATCTACAGTTCAACACATTTCAAAAAAAATTGAAGAAGATAAAGAAAATAAAACAATAATTGAAAATGCAAAATCATCATTAGCAAAATATAACGATGCAAAACATAGGTTTCAATATTTATCTAATGAAACATTAATTCATAAATATCAAACATCAGATATAGATAATTGCGACAATATGGAACAATTAGCTTTAGAAGAAGAACTCGTAAAGAGAAATATATTAAATCATTCTCCAATGCATGAAAAAATGGAGAAAATAAATAATTATTTAAAATCATAAAACATGGGATTTACTATTATACCAATATGTAAAAAATGTGGTTACAAAACAGAATCGATTTCTGTAGGAGGTGGCAGATTAAATCATTTAACACATTTTGGAGCACCTGCTTGGAATATTATTACAAACAACGTAGAGCAAATTAATCTATATGCTGAAATCAAAAAAGTAAAAATAAAACAGCAATATCTTTTTTTCTTTCATCGCAATATAGAAATTGAAAAGATTAATGAAATATATGTTCCATATTATGAGTCTAAGATGTTCATTAAGGATGAGAATATCGGTACTCATAGTTGGAGCGGTAAATATTTTAAAAAAAGTAAAAACTTTTGTCCCAAATGCAAAACATTTAATTTAGATTTTTTAGATGGAGGAATTATGTTCGATTAATTTTTTCTGATATATCACAATTTTATAAAATACAACTACACTTCTTAAGAAAATAAAACTTGATAATATTATGAGTCAAAAGGACATATATAGTATCATATTAATAAGAAAACACAATCCATAATTATTTAAAATATGAATATAATTAAAGATATATTAAACGAGGATTTAATAATTGAAACAGAAAGATTAAAAATATATCCCTTCAAAATTAATCTTAAAACAGCGCAGGATTTATTCGAGATCTACAGTAAATCTACCAATGTTGAAAATTATTGTGATGTGTTTACTGATTTTCGAGAATTTTGCATACATCAGAGCAAAAGAATAAAAACATTTCAAAATCTTGACAACGGTATCATAATGTTTATAATTGAGTTAAAAGAAAATTCAAAAGCTATAGGATTGAGAAATATAATATTAGATGGTGCTTATACAATGAATGGACAGGTAGAAATTAACAATGAAAATTTGATAACCGAAATATTAATAAGTGAAGATTATTGGAGGAATGGAATAGCATTCGAAGCATCAATAGCAATCTTTAAACTATTAAAAGTTAAAGGCGTTAAAAATGTATTGTCAGTTGTAGACTATAATAATACAAAAGCAAACTATTTAGACAGAAAACTTGGATTTCAAATTATAAATTATGATCAAGCTATAAATCAATTTTATTACCA
Source organism: Flavobacterium sp. UBA5153 (assembly GCA_002413745.1). Taxonomy (GTDB): domain Bacteria; phylum Bacteroidota; class Bacteroidia; order Flavobacteriales; family Flavobacteriaceae; genus Flavobacterium. The sequence continues at coordinate 3,056 of DHXP01000049.1, forward strand.
CAAAGATTTTGTTATTCATTCAACAAATATTAAACATAGTAATATATTATTGAAATCTCTATAATTTTAATATGAAATTAATTAAGATAGAAAATTGTAAACCAGGTTATATTCTTAAAGGAATTACAAATCATAAAAACCGAGGACACTATATGGTATTTATTAAAGAATACTATTTTCCTGATTTTATAGCAGTAATGATTTCGACTAAAAACGTTGAGAATAAAAATATTTTAATGTCTGAAAACCATTTTGAAAAAAAATTTGATGATAATGAAAATTGTAAAGTAATCTTCAAAAACTCTCATCTTGTTCCTGCTATACTTCATAAATATTTTGAAATGGGACCATTTGAGTTATGCGGAATTTTAACAGAAGATGGAATAAATTTTGTTTCTGAAAACATAGAAAATCTTGATATTGAAAGTTGGTCTGCATATCTTCATAGAACGAATTATTAGTAACACTCAACATTGAATAAAAAAAACCGAACGGCTAACCGTCGTTTGGCAATATGGCGGGTTTTAGGCTTAATTTAAAGATGGTTTTGTGCTTGGAAAATTAGTCATTAACCGAAAGTTAAGGCTTCCTTAATCCGCCACATCGCCAAGCGGCCAAACGTTATCCCAAAAAAAGTATTTATGGCTACTCGCCATTTTTTTTGAATACTATTCTATTCAAAATCCCTACCAGAATAAACTTAATCCAGAAAAATAAATTCATTCACGAAAAAACAAAATAGTGAGGATTTGCAATCCATTCCTACAAACACGAATAAATAAGCCATTCTTAACGAGTGGTTTTTCATTTAAAACACATTCATCTTCAGCAGGAAATACAGTTATTTATCAGGATTCTAGCCCTGATAGCAGCGGCATCCTTTTTTGTTCGCCATTTTCGGCGAACAAAAAAGATACAGCGGATAGCAGGAAATAGCTCCCAAAAAAAACACTTTCACACATAAAATGACTATAAATAAGGGATTTATTTTGAATTTTGAAGCACCTTCACTATCTTTCGCATTCGAAAAAAAATTGAACCCTTACACATTGAAAAAATGTTAGAAGAAAAGACTGATAACCTGCTTGAAGCAGATGGAAATTTAGCAAACAATTCGCTTGAAATGATCCAAATCGAAACAGAAATTTTAGAAGAAGCCGAAACAGTTGAACCTAGCGACAGCGAAATTTCCGTAGAAATGGCCGAAACTGTCGAGACGGTTTCTGATGAAGACTCAAGCGATAGCGAACAGGCGAAGCAATTGACAGAAACCGAAGCTACTATTGAACCCAAAAATCAAACCCCAGTAGATTCTGAAACTCCTGTTTTGGAAGAAATTGAAATAGTTGAATCAAGCAGTAGCGAAATAGCCGAGCTAGCAGAAGAGAATAATGCAACACTCACCGATGGAGACCCGAGCGATAGCGAACAGGCGAAGCAATTGGCAGAGGCCGATACTCTGGTTGAAACCAAAAATAAAACCGCAATAGACGCCATTGCCGACACCAATGCCGAGGAAAGCGAAGACGAAACCCTAAAAAATCGTCACGATATCCCGATGCTGGATTACGACACCTTGTCTTTGGAATCACTTGTGGACGAATTGAAAAATTTGGTCACCAATGAAAAAGTGATGTCGATAAAGGATCACGTAGAAGAAATTAAAAAGTCATTTTTGGCAAAATATTATCATCTTTTAGAAGAGAAAAAAGAAGAATTTATTGCCGAAAATCCAGACACAACCGAAGAATTTCAGTATCATTCTCCGTTAAAAACTAAGTTTGACCAATATTACTCCTTGTTCAGGGATAATAAAAATACACATTTCAAAAGTTTGCAAACCAATCTGAAATCAAATTTGGAAAACAGATTGTCAATTGTCGAGGAATTGAAAGAGCTAATCAATCCGCAGGAAAACATCAAAGATACCTTAAAACATTTCAATGATTTAAGGGAGCGATGGAAAAATGCGGGGCCAATTCCAAAAGACAAATACAATCACGTTTGGAACAATTATCATTTTCATGTAGAAAACTTCTATGATTATTTACACTTGGACAGAGAGGCTCGAGACCTTGATTTTAAACACAATTTAGAGCAAAAACAAAAAATTGTGGCACGTGTCGAAGAATTAGTCAATGAAGCTGATATAAACAAAGCCTTTAGAGAATTACAAGATTTACATAAAATCTGGAAAGAGGATATCGGTCCTGTTTCAAGAGAACATCGTGACGAGATATGGAATAAGTTTAGCGATTTGACTAAACAAATGCACGACAAACGCGAAGTTTTGTTTGAAAATTTAAGAGGAACCGAACTTGAAAATTTAGAAAAGAAAAGAGAAATTGTCGCCAAAATTGAAGTCTTGGCAACCGAAAAAGTAAATGCCCATTCACAGTGGTTGGGTCAAATAGAAAAAGTGGAAGCTTTGCGAACTGCTTTTTTCTCTGCCGGAAAAGTCCCGTCAGAGGTTAATGAGGAAACTTGGACTGCTTTTAAAACTGCCGTAAGGAATTTTAATTCTTTTAAAAATTCATTTTATAAAGACATTAAAAAAGATCAAAACGACAATTTAAACAAAAAAAAGGCTCTCGTTGCCAAAGCAAAAGAATTGCAGGAAAGTCTAGATTTTGCGGCCACTACTCCCATAATGAAGAAAATTCAAGAGGAGTGGAAACAAATTGGCCACGTTCCAAGAAAATATTCGGATAAAATATGGGCAGAATTTAAGGAGGCTTGCAATCATTATTTTGACAAATTAAAAGAGCAAAAAAGCGAGGAAAACGGTGAGGAAGTGGAAGCTTTCGATAAAAAGAAAGCCTATTTGGAAACCCTGAGAGAATTTCAGTTAACTGGCGACCATAAAACCGACTTGGATGCCATAAAATCACATATCGAAACCTGGAAAAACTTTGGAAGAGTCCCTTTTCCCAGAAGACATATCGAAGGCAAGTTTAATAAAGTTCTCGATGCCCTGTTCGAAAAATTAAGCTTGAGCAAAAAAGACAGTGAAATGATGCGTTTTTCCAACAGAATGGATAATTTATCAGAAAATAATGATACCAGAAAACTGGAAAACGAAAAGATTTTCTTGATGCGCAAAATTGATGAAATCAAGAATGAAATTTTTCAATTGGAAAATAATATCCAGTTTTTTGCCAATACCAGAAATGCAAAAAAGGAAAATTCCATAGTCTTGGAAGTCCGCAAAAACATCGAAAAACACAAAGAGGAAATGGAGATTCTAAAAGACAAACTAAAACAAGTCAGAAGTTTGAATCAAGCATAAAAAAAAATAAAAAATATAGAATCCCAAGACACAAAACCTCATTACAATCTTACGAATGAGGTTTTTTTGTGTATAAAAGGCGAATATGATAATTATCATTTTAATATTTAGAAAGGCTCACTATTTTTGAACATTATAAATGCCTTTTTATGAAAAATTCTATACTTCAAAAATACAATGTTCCCGGACCAAGATACACGAGTTATCCTACTGTTCCATATTGGGATGAGGCTGATTTTGATTATCAGGCATGGATAGATACTTTAAAAAAGTCGTTTGCAGAAAGTAATTCCAAAGAAGGATTAAGTCTTTACATTCACCTCCCTTTTTGCGAAAGCATGTGTACTTTTTGCGGTTGCAATAAACGAATCACTAAAAATCACGATGTCGAAAACCCCTATATAGAGGCTGTCTTGAAAGAATGGGCCTTATACTGCAATATTCTTGAAGAAAAACCCATTATAAAAGAAATTCATTTGGGTGGGGGAACACCTACTTTTTTCTCTACAAAAAATCTAGAAGATTTAATAAATGGTATTTTTTGCTATGCCGAGAAAGCCGAAGATCACGAATTCAGTTTCGAAGGCCATCCCAATAATACAACTCGAGCACATTTGCAAAAATTATACGATTTAGGATTCAGAAGAGTTAGTTTCGGTGTACAAGATTACTCTGAAAAAGTTCAAAAAGCCATTCATCGCGAACAACCTTTTCACAATGTGGCAAAAGTAACGTTTTGGGCAAAGGAAATTGGTTATACTTCCATTGGCCACGATATTATTTTTGGCCTGCCTTTTCAGGAAATTGAAGATGTAATTGATACTATCGAAAAAACAAATTCTTTACAACCTGATAGATTGGCGTTTTATAGTTATGCCCATGTGCCATGGATAAAAGGAAGTGGACAGCGAGGATTCAATGATGAGGATATTCCAAAAGACGAAGTAAAACGAATGTTGTATGAAGTTGGAAAAGATTTATTATTCGAAAATGAGTATTATGAAATAGGAATGGATCATTTTGCCCTGAAAACTGATAGTTTGTACAAATCTTTCGAGAATAAGATATTACATCGCAATTTTATGGGGTACAGTTCGTCAAAAACACAATTGATGATTGGTTTAGGCGTATCTTCCATAAGCGATAGTTGGTATAGTTTTGCCCAGAATGTGAAGACCTTGGAAGAGTATTATAAAATATTGGAGTCTGATAAATTACCCATTTTTAGAGGGCATTTATTAACTGAGGAAGACCTCATTATCAGAAAGCATATTTTGAATTTAATGTGCCAATTTGAAACTTCCTGGAAAGATAAATCCAATTATTTTAAAGAAATTCCAGAAATTTTAATCCAACTGAAAGAAATGGAGAATGATGGTTTAGTTATCATTGAAAACGACAGTATTCAGGTTACTGATGCCGGAAAGCCTTTTGTTCGCAACATTTGTATGGCATTTGACTTGCGTTTAAAAAGAAAAGCACCCGAAACGAAATTATTTTCGATGACCATTTAAAAAAATAAATTAAAATCACTATCCGTTACTAATCCCAAGACACGAATTTCACAAATTAGCACGAATTTTATTCAAATAAAACATTCGAATCAATATTGAATTTGTGCAAATTCGTGACCCGAGACCAAAGGTCGAACAAACGAAGTAAATTCGTGTCTGAAATAATAATAGTCCGCTTAGCGGACAGTCATATAAATTAATTGTTCTCCAACATTGAGAATAACTCATCCTTAATATAAAGAAACTTTGCTTTCAAAGAATGTAGATATTCATCCGTAGTGATTTCTACATCGGTATTTATTCGGTAGATTTCATGTTCCAATTCATGATATTCATCAAATAATTCTCTAAAATGAGGGTCGTCAATTTTCAACTGATGTATCTTTTCCTGATATTCAGGAAACTCGTGTACTAAATCGTGTCTTTCCATAAAATTTTATTTAAAATTATTAATGACAATTTGGCTGCTCCTGTACAAATAAACTCATATTAGCTGGTGAAACGTAAGGGATTCCCAAGCCTAAACCTCTCAAAATAAATAATATTCCGATAATTACGGCTACGTAAGGAATCACTTTTTGAATTTTATTCCGAATAGATTTTGTCAAAAACGAATTGAGATACACCACGCTGCTCATCATTGGAACAGTGCCTAATCCGAACAAAATCATATACAAAACCCCAAGACCGGCACTTTGCATGGCAATAGCACCAAACAAAGCGACATAAACCATGCCGCAAGGCAAAAAGCCGTTAAGCAAACCAATTGTGAATAATGATTTATAACTCTTGTTTTTAAACTGGCTTCCCAAAGTGGTCTTGATTTTAGAAATCAAGACGAAAATGGGTTTTGAAAAATTGTATTTTGCAAAAACTTTTTCGGGAATTAAAATGATGGCGATCATCGCAACACCAATAAATATCGATAATTTTTGTTGCATTCCGGCAAGAAAAAATCCTTTTCCAACCAGTCCGAAAATTAATCCAATTGTAGCATAAGCCATCAATCTCCCCAAATGATAAGTGATAATTTGAGTGGTTTTCTTGGTTGGATTATTCCTGTCCACAGGCAACATCATAGCAATAGGACCACACATTCCAATGCAGTGAAAACTACTGATTAAACCGAAGAAAAAGGCCGTGTATAACATAGCTAAAGTTTAAAAATTAAAAGTTACAAAAACTCTATTTTAGACTTTTTAACTTTCGACTTTATGACTAATTAATATAAATAGTTTCTTTTGTAAGATAGGGCTTGCCGCCGTATTGCCACTCCATATTGATTTCCCAGCGACCGCCTACCAACCTTTTTTTAGGTATGAGCAAAGAGGAACCAGAAAGTGAAATTGGAACATCAAAATCTAGTTTTTCGTTAGACGACCTGTAAAAAGATACTTTTCCCTTGATATCTTTCGGAATAAATACTTCTGGAAATATAATTGCAACTCCCTCAGAAGCATTAGATATTACGGGCTTTTGAGCTAAATCCTGAGCATTTTGAACCCTTACCATTTCATCTCCAAAATGGGCATCGTGTTTATAATATTCATCGACAACCAATTCATTGTTATATTTGGAATCTGATTGGACTTTGATAACAAAATATAAAATGAAAGTCATAAATAATGCAAAAGCAATTACAACTCCTGTTCCCCAATTAATTTTCATGTGTTGATATTTATTGTTTTTATCTGTCGCATGTAATTCGCAATCATTATTGGTGTTTGCAACCAAACCTTTGATTCTGCTCATTCATATATTTTTTAAAGCTTGAAAAATTAATCAAAACTTTGTGGACTTAAAAAACTGGTTTGGCTGGTTTCAATTTTTTTATTCCCATCGTAAACTTCAATTTTTAGCTTCGTTTTGTCGCTTTCCAATAAATTCTGGTTGATTTCTATAAATATGGTTCCGCTTTTCATCCCCTGTTTTGGCACTTTTAAATCTTGCTGACCAACTACTTTTAGGGTTCCTTTTATCCCAACCAATTTGAAATGAATATCATCAAAATCATTATTGGTTTTATTAATAATTTTAAAAGTATAGATGTTGCTGATATTATCGCCTTTATGTTGAAATAATTGCCCCGGCAATCTCAAAAAGGTGGCTTCTACTTCGGTACGTAAAAATAATAATCCAATCAATATTCCAACAAGAATAAACAATACGGCACTATAACCTTTCATTCTAGCCGTAAATTTGAATTTGGATTTTTTTTCAATTTCATCTTCAGATGCATATCGAATTAGTCCTTTAGGCAATCCAACGCCTTCCATTATGGCATCACATTCATCAATACAGGCGGTACAATTAATACATTCCAGCTGAGTTCCATTGCGGATGTCAATTCCCGTTGGGCAAACGTTTACACATTGTTTACAATCGATACAATCGCCTTTTCCGGATGAGGCCCTATCTTCTTGTTTGTTGAATTTAGCCCTTCCCAATTCCTTTTCTCCCCGAACAAAATCATAGGCAACATTAATAGATTTATCGTCCAATAAAACCCCTTGCAATCTTCCGTAAGGACAAGCAATGATACAAACTTGCTCTCTAAACCAAGCGAAAATAAAATAGAAAACTCCAGTAAAAATAGACAATGAAATCAAGGTGCTAACGTGATTTTCAGGTCCTTCTTCAATCATTCTGATTAATTCGTCACTTCCAATAAGATAAGCCAGAAATATATTTGCAATAAAAAATGAAATCAATAAAAAAACAAGCCACTTTATTGCTTTCTTTCTGATTTTTTCGGCATTCCATTCTTGTTTTTCCAATCGAATTTGGGCTCCACGATCGCCTTCAATCCAATATTCAATTCTTCGGAAAACCATTTCAAGGAATATGGTTTGTGGACAAATCCATCCGCAAAATATTCGACCGAAAATTACTGTAAAAAGGATAATGAAAACTACGCCAACAATCATAAAAAGAACGAAGAGGTAGAAATCTTGTGGCCAAAACGGAAATCCAAAAATATTAAATCGACGTTCCAAAACGTTGAACATCATAAACTGATTGCCATTAATCTTTATAAAGGGATTTGCAATAAGAATAATCAACAAGAAATAACTTACCCACTTCCTGTAGTCATAAAACCTACCAGAAGGTTTTTTTGGGAAAATAAACTTCCTATTTCCTGCTTCATCAATTGTCCCTATGGTATCCCTAAAAGCTTCGTCTGGAATTTTTGACATTTCTTTTGATTGTTATATTTTTTTAATCATATAATCTTTGTCAAAGTTATAAACTTTGACAAAGATTATGAAAGTATATCCATTATTTATATAATAAAATATTCACTATTTTTTTACTGTGATGCTATCTGATTTCGCGGTAGCAGCACCAACTTTTGTAGGCGCACTTGGATCAACCCAGATTTCTCCTTCTGGTGCTTTTGGGTTCACTGGATTGCTTCCCTTCAATGACAAAACATAACTCGCGACAAGTTGAATGTCTTTTGGCTTCATTCCACTTTTTGACCAAGCAATCATACCTTTACCATCGCGACCACCATTTGTAATGGTGTGGAAAACATTTTTAATGCCACCCCCTAAAATCCAATTATCATCCGTTAAATTTGGACCTATCAAACCACCGGCATCAGGTCTGTGACAAGGAATACAATTTTTCATAAAAATTGATTTCCCAGCACCTAAATCAGCAGGACTAGTCAATAAAGTAACGGTTTTTTCATCCATTAAATCCGGAGCTGTTTTTTTGTATTCGGCAATAGCAATTTGAGCTTGAGCCATTTCTTTTTTCAATTCCGTTTCTTGGTTATCTCCTCCCATAACTTCAAATCGAACAAGATAAACTACTGCAAAAATAATACAACCATAGAACAAATAAACCCACCATGGTGGCAAACTGTTGTCTAATTCCTTGATGTCGTCATAATCATGATCCAATAATAATTGGCCTTCATTTTCAATTGGCTCTGATTTTGTCAAAGCTTTCATCAGTTTTTTGAACCATTGGCTTTCTTTATAACTAACAGTGCTAACTTCCTTTAGTTTTGCTTTTTGTTCTTCCGTAAGCAATTGATAGGTAATAGTATCTACCGCACTAATAGTGATTTCAATCGCTATTAAAAGGAAAAGAAACACGAATAAAAAGAGGGAAACCATCGGGAATTTTATAAAAGCGGGTTGGCTTCCAGAGTCAATAAAATATTCCATTGCACCAAAAACGGCGAAGAAAACAACAAGAACTCTTATGTATGCCGGGATTAATTTTTTCATTTTTTTTAGTTTTATAGTTTCCTTACCCCGACCCTCTCCAAAGGAGAGGGAGTCGAAACTGGAAAAGATTATTATTTATTTTTATACAATGATTTAAAGTTATCAGAATTGAAAATCTTCAATTCAATAACTTATAATCTGATTAATCGTTCAATGGAATTTGACTCAATTCATCAATTTTTTCCTTCTTGTATGAAATAACCCAAATGCCAAGTCCTACAAAAAAAACAAAGAAAATCAATAAAGCCATTATAGGATAAGTCTCAATTCCTTCGATAGTTTCTAAATTGTGTTTTATTTGTTCGAACATAACTACTGTTTTTTGCTGTTATCTTTTACTTTAATATCAGTCCCCAATCGTTGAATATAAGCTATAAGCGCAACGACTTCTCTTTCATTCATTGGAACAAATTTCTCTCCTCTTGCTTCGGCTTTTTTCTTGCTATTGTCATAACTTTTTACAAAGTCGGGATCATTTTTAAGACTTTCTTCGATTTTCATTGCTTGCGCTCTCAAATCTTTCGGTCCATTTGCAATCTGCTCATCCGTATAAGGAACACCAAGAGTCTGCATCGCTTTCATTTTCTTTTCTGTCAATGAAATATCCATAGCTTCATTGGCAAACAACCATTTGTAAGCTGGCATAATCGAACCTGCTGAAATGCTTTGTGGACTCCAGAAGTGATTAAAATGCCAATTATCATTATATTTTCCACCTTCTCTCTCCAAATCTGGACCAGTACGTTTAGAACCCCAAAGGAATGGGTGGTCATAAACAAATTCTCCCGCTTTAGCTTGTGGTCCGTAACGTTCTACTTCACTACGGAAAGGGCGAACGGATTGAGAGTGACAACCTACACATCCTTCACGAATGTACAAATCACGACCTTGCAATTCTAACGGAGAATATGGTTTTACACTGGCTATCGTTGGAATATTCGATTTTATCATAATGGTGGGTATAATTTCTATAACTCCTCCTATTAAGATTGCTACTGTAGCTAAAATTGTTAACTGAATAGGTTTTCTTTCTAACCAAGGATGGAATTTTTCGCCCTTTACTCTACCTGCGCTAATTTTTACTAAGGCTGGAGCTTCGGCTAATTCATCTTCAATTTTAGAACCTGCCCTTACGGTTTGAATAATATTATAAACTAGGGTCAACATTCCTGTAAGATAAAGTACTCCACCTATAGCTCTCATCCAATACATTGGCATAATTTGAGTCACGGTTTCAAGGAAATTTCCATAAGTTAATGTTCCATCGGGATTAAATTGTTTCCACATAGAAGCTTGGGTAAACCCTGCAACATACATTGGAATCGTATAAAGTATGATTCCCAATGTTCCAATCCAAAAGTGAAAGTTAGCTAATTTGGTAGAATATAATGTGCTTTTGGTCATTCTTGGAATCAACCAATAAATAATACCAAATGACATAAATCCGTTCCAGGCTAATGCACCAACGTGAACGTGGGCAATAATCCAGTCTGTATAATGTGCAATAGCATTTACACTTTTTAGAGATAACATTGGCCCTTCAAAAGTTGCCATACCGTAACCGGTAATCGCCACAACGAAGAATTTTAAAACCGGATCAACACGCACTTTATCCCAAACACCTCTTAAAGTTAAGAGTCCGTTTATCATTCCTCCCCAAGATGGAGCAATCAACATTATTGAAAAGGCAACTCCTAAATTCTGTGTCCAAGTTGGTAAAGCAGAATATAATAAATGGTGCGGTCCAGCCCAGATGTAAATAAAAATCAATGACCAAAAGTGTACGATTGATAATCTATAAGAATAGACTGGTCGATTAGCCGCTTTTGGAACGAAATAATACATCAATCCCAAAAATGGCGTGGTCAAGAAAAAAGCAACCGCATTATGACCGTACCACCACTGTACTAGCGCATCCTGAACCCCTGCATAAACAGAATAGCTTTTCATTGCACTTACCGGCAACTCTAAACTATTAAAAATATGTAAAACAGCAACAGTTATGAAAGTGGCAAGGTAAAACCAAATGGCAACATATAAATGACGTTCTCTTCTTTTAAGAATTGTACCAATCATATTGATACCAAAAACCACCCAGATTAATGCAATGGCAATATCTATAGGCCATTCTAATTCGGCATATTCTTTTGAAGTACTGTAACCTAATGGCAATGAAATTGCCGCCGCAACAATAATTAATTGCCAACCCCAAAAATTCAAATTGCTTAAAAAATCGCTGTACATTCTGGCCTTCAATAATCGTTGGAGCGAATAATAGATTCCGGCAAACATTGCATTTCCCACAAAGGCAAAAATTACCGCATTGGTATGTAAAGGTCTCAATCTACCATAACTCAACCACGAAATTCCGTCGGTCATATTTGGGAAAAGATAAAAGAAGGCTTCTAATAGCCCTACAGACATCCCCACAACCCCAAAAAGGATGGTTGCGTAAATGAATTTCTTTACAATTTTGTTGTCATAATAAAATTGTTGCATTTCCATAATTAAATTTGTTTTTCTTTGGTTATTTGTATTGATTTTGGATTCTCTGTTATAAGTTCATCGTCAAAAAGCATTCTGACGGAAGGAGTGTAATCATCGTCGTATTGTCCCGTCTTTACCGCCCTTATAAAAGCAATAAAAAAGACAATAGCAACTAATATACTGATGGAAATTAGTAAATATATAACACTCATACCTTAAAGTTAAATTGACAAAAATACCTTACTATTTTTTTTAAAAATATGACAATTATCATATTTTGTTTTTTTGTTAAAAATATGAAAATTTATTTTGTGTTTGCCAATTTTATCTGTTTTTATCTATTTTAATCTCCTGGCATAAAAATTACTCATCACTGTTACAAAACTGACAATTGTGATTGTACTTAAAGGCATTATGATTGCGGCCACCAATGGCAATAAGTTTCCGGTTATGGCAAATGATAATCCCACAACATTATACACTAACGACAGCGTAAAACTCATTTTGATTGTTGTGATTGCTTTCTTGGAGAGTTTTAAAAAGTAATCCAGCCTCTTGAACTCGCTAGCATCAAGAATTGCATCGCAAGCTGGCGAAAAAACATTGACATTTTCCGAAATCGAAATCCCAATGTTACTTTGCGCCAAAGCACCGGCATCGTTGAGACCATCGCCTACCATCATCACATTTTTTCCTTCTTGTTGCAGCTTTTTAATGAATTCTAGTTTTTGCTCCGGCTTTTGATTGAAGACCAATTCGGTTCCTTTGGGCAATATGTTTTCCAAAGTGGCACGTTCGCCTTCATTATCACCAGACAAAACCTTGATTTGATAATTTATACTTAATTTATCGAAAAGTTGCTCCAATCCCTCCCTGTATTGATTATTGAAAATGTATTTTCCGTAATAAATTTCGTTAATCTTGACATGAACCGAAGTCCTCACCCCGACCCTTTCCAAAGGGGAGGAAGCCAAAACTGGTATAGGGGAGTTTTGGGCTACAAATTCATCAGAACCTATTTTAATTTCTATAGTACCAATTTGAGCTTGAATGCCTTTACCTGTAATTTCTTCAAAATGATTTATTTTTAATCGTTTACCTTCTGGCAAAAAATCATACAACATCCTGCTTAACGGATGATTCGAAGCCCGAAGCACATTTTTTATCAGTACAATATTTTCATCCGAAAGAACTTTTCCTTCATAGGAAATATTCGATTTTTTATTAGTCGTAATCGTTCCCGTTTTATCGAAAACTATAGTATCGACTTTGGCCAGTTGCTCTATGACCAATGCGTTTTTGAGGTAAAATTTATTTTTGCCTAAAATTCGCAGTATGTTTCCCATGGTAAACGGTGCCGTCAATGCCAATGCACAAGGACAAGCCACAATTAACACTGCCGTAAAAACATTGAAAGCGGTGTTGACATCAATAAAAATCCAATAACCAAATGATGCAAAAGCAATCAATAAAAGTATCGGCGTAAAATAACGGCTGATTGTATCCGTAATGGATTTATATTTTTGTGTCACATTTTTCTGAAATACGTCGTTACTCCACAATTGGGTCAGATAACTTTGTGAAACCGAATATAAAACCTCCATTTCGATTACTTTGCCAATTTGTTTGCCCCCGGCAAACACTTTATCCCCCGATTTTTTTGTAATTGGAACGGCTTCTCCGGTAACAAAACTATAATCAATTTCGGCTTTTTCACTAATCAAAATTCCATCAACAGGAATCAGTTCTTGGTTTCTGATCAACAACCTATCGCCTTTTTGGATGTCATAAATTGGAACACTTTCCTCGGAAGTATTGCTGTTAATTCTCGTGATTGCAATTGGAAAATAGGATTTGAAATCCCTTTCGAAACTCAAAAAACTATAGGTTTTGGTTTGGAACATTTTGCCCAAGAGCATAAAGAAAATCAAACCCGTCAGGCTGTCAAAAAAACCGGAACCATAATTCATTAGAATATCAAATGTACTTCGCACAAACATTACTATTAGTCCTAAAGCAATTGGAATATCAATATTCAGCATTTTGGATTTTATGCTTTTGTATGCAGAAACATAGTATCCGCTTGCCGAATAAAGGAAAGACGGCAATGACAATGCAAAAATCAGCCAACGGAAAAAAGGCCTGTAACTATCTAACCAATATTCTTTGACCTCAAAATATTCGGGAAAAGAAAGCAACATAATATTGCCGAAACAAAAGAAAGCCAATCCCAGTTTATAAGTCAAACTTCTATCGATATTGTTCTTGCCTGTTTCGTAATTTTCTAAACTGATATATGGTTCATAACCGATGGAACTCAATAAATGAACAATGGTTTTAAGTGAAACTACTTCGGGATTATATGTAATTCTGATTTTCTTTTCGGGAAAATTGACCTGCGAAGTGCTTATTCCTTTTTGAAGACGTTGCAGATTTTCGAGAATCCAAATACATGAACTACAGTGAATATGAGGAATATTAAGCGATATAATAGCCGTTGTATCTTCTTGAAATTCCAAAAGTTTTAAGACTATGCTTTCATTATCCAAAAAGTCATATTTACCGCTAATATCAAGCGGAGTCGCTCCGGGAGCTTTTTCGAAATCATAATAGCAAGTCAAATCATTGAGACTAAAAATTTCGTACACGGTTTTGCAACCATTGCAACAAAATTGTTTTTCATCAAAAATAATTTCTTCTTCTTTTACAATATCCAATCCGCAGTGAAAACAGTTGTATGCGTCCATAAATTTGCTTTTCTTGACCTTTTGCAAATGTACTAACCAGAAAAATTAAATATATGATAATTGTCATTTAAATTTGTATTTTTGCAAACCAATAAATATTTTATATGAGTAAGTGCGAACAATGTATTGTTAGAGAATTTAGCTCTTTAAAGGCGCTCAATAAAGAAGAACTAGTAAAACTTGCCGAATGCAAAACTTCCTATATTATCAAAAAAGGCGAACCCATTTTTGAAGAAGGAGAAAGTGTAAATGGTATTTATTGTGTAAAAGGTGGCGTATGTAAGCTGTCTAAATTAAGTGCAAACGGAAAAGACCAGATTGTAAAGTTAGTTAAGCCCGGAGAATTGCTGGGTCAGCGTTCGATGATCAGTGATGAACCGGCTAATTTGAGTGCCGTGGCACTTGAGGATATGGAAATCTGCTTTATTCCAAAAAGTGAAGTCCTGAATATGTTCGACAAAAATAACCAGTTTTCGATGAACCTGATGAAAGTTATTTGTGGCGATTTGAAAGACGCAAGTGACCATGTGGTTTCTATTTCTCAAAAAACGGTTAAAGAAAGGTTAGCAGAAACGCTAATCTACCTTGAAGATAGTTTTGGTAAAAACGAGGATGGTTCGTTACGCATTCAGCTTTCACGAGAAGAACTTGCAGGGATGATAGGTACGGCAACTGAAAGCTGTATCCGCTTGCTATCCGATTTCAATAAATTAGGATTGATTGAATTGCTTGGTAAAAAAATCGTCATCAAAGATATTGTCAAACTCAAAAGAATTGCTGAATAATTTCTTTGGGAGATAATCCGTAAATTACAGTTTCTTTGCTTCATTCCAAAATTTGGTATTTGAAAATCAAAGATTTTCCAATTCCTATTTATTAGGAAGACGCTTTGCCTCTTCCCAAATTTGGTATTTGAAAATCAAAGATTTTCCAATTCCTATTTATTAGGAAGACGCTTTGCCTCTTCCCAAAAAATATCCATTTCAGCCAGAGTCATATCCATCAAAGGTTTTCCTAATTCTCCAGCTTTGCTTTCCAAGTATTGAAATCTTTTGATAAATTTTTTATTGGTGCGCTCCAAAGCGTCTTCTGGATTGATGTTTAAAAACCGTGCATAATTGATCATCGAGAACAACACGTCACCAAACTCAACTTCCATTTTTTCTTGATCGCCAGCTTCGACCTCAACTTGAAATTCTTGTAATTCTTCCTGAACTTTATCCCAAACTTGATGTGGTTCTTCCCAATCGAAACCCACTCCTTTTACCTTGTCCTGAATTCTACTGGCTTTTACCAATGCCGGCAAACTTCGTGGAACACCTTCTAAAACCGACTTTTTTCCTTCCTTTAGTTTTAATTTTTCCCAGTTTTGTTTGACTTCTTCTTCATCTTTTACCACAACATCGCCATAAATATGGGGATGACGATGTATGAGTTTATCGCAAATTTCGTTGCAAACATCGGCTATGTCAAAATCGTTGGTTTCGCTTCCTATTTTGGCATAAAAAACAATATGTAAAAGCAAATCGCCCAACTCTTTCTTGACTTCATTCAAGTCGTTATCTAATATGGCATCGCCCAATTCATACGTTTCTTCGATGGTCAAATGGCGTAAACTTTGCAAGGTTTGCTTTTTGTCCCAAGGACATTTTTCGCGCAAATCATCCATAATGTTCAATAATCGCTCGAAAGCTTGGAGTTGTGTCTGTCTGGAGTTCATTAGTTAACTAAATATTCTTTTAATACATTTTTTACCTTTTCAACGTCATTTTTTGCGAGTGCAGCAATTTTAGTTTTCAATCTAATTTTATCAATACATCTAATTTGGTCAAAACAAATTTGTCCGATTTTATTTTCTAAAACAACTCCCACTCTCATTGGGAAATTTCTAATTTTTGAAGTAATTGGAGCTATTAAAACGGTGTTCAAAAATTGATTTGACTCGTTTGGAGAAATTACTAAACAAGGTCTTACTTTATTGATTTCACTTCCTAATGTTGGATCAAGAGCAACCCAATAAATTTCATATTGCTTTACCATTGCCAATCATTTTCTTGTTCATCATCAAAAAAATCAGGAATCAACAAATTAGGTAGTCCATTTTTATCAATTTCCATTTTTATCAATTCGCCCCAACCTTCACGAACTTTTTTTGACGGACTAATAACTAATTTACCTTCATTAATTTCTAAATTTACGACACTTTTGAAGCCCGCAATTTTTAGCAGTTTAGAAGGAATAATAATCCCCTTAGAATTTCCGATTGTAATTATATTTGTTTCCATAATTTAAAAAATAAGAGCAAAGTTACAACATTATTATAACATTTTATATTTATAGATAAAAAAAACCTGCCTCAAAAAATCAAGGCAGGATTAAAATATATTTCAGAAAGCAATAATTACTCTTTCTTGGCTTTGGCCTTTTTAGCCGGAGCTTTTACTGCTGGAGCTTTTACTTCTTCAATTTTTTCTTCGATAACTTCTTCCGCTTTTTCTTCAATTACTTCTGCGGTTCCTTCGACAACCGGAGCTTCTTTTGAAACTAATCCTTTTGCTTGAAGCAAATTATACCAATTCATAACTTTCTTGATATCCGAAGGATACACTCTTTCTGAATCATAATCCGGTAGAATTTCCTTGAAATAGGCTACTAGCTTTTCATTGTCTTCCTTGTGGGAAATAGCCGGTCCATTATCTTCTTTGATGGCAATATTTCGCATTACTTCAGCCAACGGTTTTTCTTCGTTAGTGGTGTAAATTGAAATTTCCGATAATAAACTTACATTAACCTTCAACCCAACGGTACTTTTTTTTCCGTCAAGTAATGATTCTGCTACAAATCCAGTACGGGTTTGAACTTTTAATGCATACAAACCTGGTTTGCCAGAAATGGATAATATTTTTTCTAAATTCATTTTTAAATTTTATTTTTTAAATTGATATTGTCATTGATATTGTCATTGAGCGTTTATCTTCCTTTTTTGTTGCAAAATTTCATTCGGTAATCAGGTCTGGTTTTGCCATCCATGATGTTTTGTAATTTCTTCTTGATTAGTTTTTTCTTTAATGACGAAATCAAATCGGTAAACAAAATACCTTCAATATGGTCGTATTCGTGCTGAATAACTCTCGCTACCAAACCATCAAACACTTCGGTTTTTACGTTAAAATCTTCATCGCAGTACTCAATCGTGATTTTTTCGTTTCTATAAACGTCTTCACGCACATCAGGAATACTGAGGCAACCTTCATTAAAACCCCAAATTTCCCCTTCTTCCTTCAACATTTTGGCATTGATAAAAGTTCGTTTGAAACCTTTTAATTGTTCTTGTTCTTCTATTGGCAAATCTTCATCCTCGCTAAAAGGCGTCGTGTCAATTACGAATAAGCGAATACTCATTCCTACTTGTGGTGCCGCAAGACCCACGCCATAAGCATTGTACATCGTCTCGTACATATTGGCAATGATTTCCTTCAAATCCGGATGTTCTGAAGTAATCTCCTCACCCATTTTTCTTAAAACCGGATCGCCATATCCTACAATTGGTAAAATCATTATTCTTATATTAAGTATTGTCTACTATAAATTCAAAATTTCTTTCTCATTGAATTTCAGTTGGCAAAAATAGTAAAAAAATAGACATTCAATTATCCTCGATTGATAATTAAATTCAGCTTTGAAATCAAATTCAATTATTGTAGCTATAAATGGTACAATTCTTACCTTTGTAATTAATGCAAATGTATGATTAATCAAATACAAAAATTTACCGATACTACTTATTTTATTAACGCGCTGAAAATAACAATTGCAGCTGTTATACCTGTTTTATTGTTTACTTATTTCGGTAATTTTCAAACAGGATTTACCATTGCCCTTGGCGCTTTTTTCACCTATCCAAGTGATATTCCCAGTAGTTTAAAAGACAAAATAAAAGGAGTTACTATCACTGCTCTCCTTATTTCTAGTGCAAATTTATTGGTTAATATTGTATATCCTTATCCTTGGGTTTTTTATCCTTTTTTGGTGCTATCTGTTTTTTTCTTGTCTATGCTTTCCGTATTTGGAAAACGGGCAACAATGGTTTCATTCTCGGCTTTACTATCCGTTTCATTGGCATTTTCTCATATCAATTCGGGTTGGGAAATGGTTCTACACGCTGCGCTTTTACTTGGCGGAGGTATATTTTACCTATTGATTTCGCTTCTATTTAATTATGTCAGACCGTATCGCTATCTCGAAATTCAAATTGCAGAATGTATCAAATTAACTGCCAAATATTTGAAACTAAGAGGTGATCTTTGGGTTCCAACCATCGACAGAAAGGCGATTATCGAAAAACAATTACATCTTCAGATAGAATTAAATGACATTCACGAAAACATTCGAGAAGTGCTAATTAGTAATTATTCCGGTTCTTCTAACCAAAACCGAAGACTTCTTATCGTTTTTATTTCATTGGTAGAAATTTTGGAACTTGCACTATCAACTTCATTTGACCATAACAGATTACACAAAAAATTTGAAGAACATCCAAAAGTATTACTCACTTATCAAACCCTGGCTTATAATCTCGCTGCAAGTTTAAAAAGACTTTCAAAAAGTGTAAAAAACAAAAACAAGTTTATTCCAAAAAACACTTTGATCAAAGATTTGAGCAATTTGGAGCTTGCTATTGCCGATTATAATAATGTCTTAAGTAAAATCGATGCTTCAGAAGGTGTTTTTATGCTAACCACAATGTTGCAATATGCCGAAAAACAGGTAGAAAAAATCAAAATTGTACAACGAGCATTTTCCTCTGCAATCAGCACCTATGATTTTAAAGGAAGAGACAAAGATTTAGAAAAATTTCTAACTCCTCAATATTATCTTTGGAGTACATTAATTGAAAATTTAAGCTTCTCCTCTACTCTTTTCAGACATTCATTGAGATTAACCGCAACTATTTTATTTGGTTTTATAATCAGTAAAGTATTTTCCTTTCATAACGAATATTGGGTTTTACTCACCATAGTCGTGATTATGCGTCCCGGTTATGGATTAACAAAAACAAGGTCTTTTGATAGGATCTTCGGAACTATTATAGGCGGAGCGATTGCTTTCGGAATTCTTTTTTTAGTTCACGATGGGATTATAATTAGTTCATTAGTGATTCTTTCAATGCTCTTGGGTTTTTCATTTACAAATATTAACTACAAGATTAGTGCAACATTCGTTACAATGTATATCGTTTTTATTTATGGTATATTAACTCCGAATGTTGGAGAAGTTATTCAATATCGAATTATAGATACTCTAGTCGGAAGTAGTTTAGCTTTTCTCGCCAATCACTTCTTGTGGCCTTCTTGGGAATTTTTAAACATTCCTATTTATTTAAAAGAATCAATCAAAGCAAATAAAAATTACCTGAAGGAAATTTCCATTTTTTATAACAAAAAAGGAGATATTTCTACATCCTATCGATTAGCAAGAAAAAATGCTTTTATCGAAATAGGAAATCTTATGGCTTCTTTTCTGAGAATGGCACAAGAACCAAAATCAAAACAAAAGCAACTGCCGCAAGTTTATAAACTCGCCGTGCTCAATCACACTTTACTTTCATCATCAGCTTCGTTAGGAACCTATATACAATCGCACAAAACTACAACAGCATCAAAAGCATTTAATGTTGTTGTGGATGCTGTAATAAAAAATTTAGACAATGCTATTTTACTTTTGAAAGAAGAGACTATTGATACAACCGAAAAAACGAATAAAGACGATTTAGCACTCCGATTTACCGAATTAAAAAACATTCGTGAAAGAGAATTAAAAGAAGGGAATCCTATTGATGAAAAAGCATTTCAATTAAAAATGCAAGAAGCACAATTGGTTATAGAACAACTTATTTGGCTTGTCAATGTATCGGAAAACATTGTAAAAACGACAAAAGTATTGATGAAATCACAATCGTAAAACGAGAATAACATCCCTAAAACATTTTTCGAGACAAATAATCCTGCAACATAATCGTTGCGGATATTTCGTCAATCAGTGCTTTGTTTTGACGTTGTTTCTTTTTTAATCCGCTGTCAATCATCGTTTGAAAAGCCATTTTTGAAGTAAAACGTTCATCTACCCGAATGACTTTCATCTCCGGAAAGTGATTGGTGAAATGAGTAACAAATCCTTTTATAATCGAAGCACTTTCCGATGGTTGACCGTTCATTTGTTTGGGTTCGCCAATGAGGACTGCCTCTACTTTTTCTTTGGAAAAATAATCTTTCAAAAAAGCGATTGCTGTTGCGGATGGAATGGTCGTCAAACCCGAGGCAATAATCTGCAGTTCGTCCGTAACGGCTATCCCCGTTCGTTTTTGTCCGTAATCTATGGCGAGAATTCTTGGCATTTATAAGGATTCTTTATGTTTTATAAAACCGAAAACAGTAATAGCATCTTGCTCTAAATCAATTTTATAAACGCAAGTATAACCTTTAAAAACACAATCACGAATGTTTTCATCGTTATAATAAATAGATTTTTTGGAATGAAAGGGTTGCTTCAAGTCTTTTCTTAATTTTTTAATTAAATCACTTTTGAATTTTCTTGCAGTTTGAGGTTTGTCTTTTGAAATATAACGAACTTGATTATTCAATTTTTCGATAAATTTTGCTTCAAAACTAACTTTCATATTCTGAAATAGTTTTTTCAAGAATTGCATCTAACTCCTCAAAAGAGTAAAGTTTTGCTGTTCCGCTTTTAATTTTTCCCAAAGAAGCATCTAATTCTCTTTTATTTCTAATAAACTCCTCGTCTTCCCAAACGATTTTCAATTCATCGGATGAAAATGTACTCAATAATTCCAAGATTTTGGCTTTTATTTCTGGCTGAAATTCTAATCTAATTGCTTCCATAATCAATACAATTTAAAGTACAAATATATAACATTTTCAATTCAATTTGACTTTTTGCTTTTGGTTAAAAATCCTATCTTTGTCCAAAATCTAACGAATATGAACGAATTACAATCCATCATAGAACAAGCTTGGGAAAACCGCGCTTTGTTACAGGAAACCGCTACAACAACTGCCATTAGAGAAGTTATAAAATTATTGGACGCAGGAAAACTGCGTGTTGCCGAACCAAAAGGGGACGGCTGGCAGGTAAATGAATGGGTAAAGAAAGCCGTTGTTATGTATTTCCCAATTCAAAAAATGGAAACCCTAGAGTCTGGAATTTTTGAATACAACGACAAAATGCTTCTTAAAAGAGATTATGCCGAAAAAGGAGTTCGTGTAGTTCCAGGAGCATCTGCCCGTTATGGTGCTTATATTTCGAGCGGCGTTATTTTGATGCCAAGTTATGTAAACATTGGTGCTTATGTAGATGAAGGAACAATGGTAGATACATGGGCAACCGTTGGAAGTTGTGCACAAATTGGAAAAAACGTACATTTAAGTGGCGGTGTAGGAATTGGTGGCGTTCTTGAACCATTGCAAGCGGCTCCGGTAATTATTGAAGACGGAGCGTTTATAGGTTCACGTTGTATTATTGTCGAGGGTGTTCACGTAGGAAAAGAAGCTGTTCTTGGAGCGAATGTTTGTTTGACTGCTTCAACAAAAATAATTGACGTGACTGGAGAAACTCCAGTAGAAAGAAAGGGTTTTGTTCCTGCACGTTCTGTCGTGATTCCGGGAAGTTATACCAAAAAATTTGCAGCCGGAGATTTTCAGGTCCCTTGCGCCTTGATCATTGGCACACGCAAACCATCAACCGATTTGAAAACGTCTTTGAATAATGCGTTGAGAGAATATGATGTTGCCGTATAAACTTACACTACACTTTTAATGATTGATGTTTCTGTCGTTATTGTAAATTACAAAA
The DNA here is from genome assembly GCA_002413745.1 of Flavobacterium sp. UBA5153. Taxonomy (GTDB): domain Bacteria; phylum Bacteroidota; class Bacteroidia; order Flavobacteriales; family Flavobacteriaceae; genus Flavobacterium. The sequence goes on from DHXP01000049.1 coordinate 25,206, forward strand.
GTTGGGATGCATTAAGAGAATGTCTTGAAGCCCTAACAACTATCCACAGCAATAGATTTTCTTTTGAAACTATTGTTGTGGATAACCATTCTAATGACGGAAAATTAGAAGCATTCGAAACTCTATTTCCCTCCATTAATTTCATTAAAAATTCAGGAAATAATGGCTTTGCCAATGGTTGTAATACTGGAGCCAATTTAGCAAAAGGGGATTATTTACTCTTTCTAAATCCTGATACAGTTGCTGGCGAAAATGCCATTTATGAACTTTGGAATAGCGCAAAAAAAAACCCTGATTTTGGCATAGTTACCTGCACCCAACTTAACGAAAAAGGGAAAACATATAAAGAAGTTCGGTTTTTTCCAAGTTTAAAAACCTTGTTTGGTTCCTTCCGAGCTATCAATAAACTTTTTACTAGAAGCAAAATCATTCGAGATTTCAATCCAGATAAAACAATAATTTTTCCAGATTGGGCGACTGGTGCCGTAATTTTTATGAGTGTAACTTGGTATGAAAAGATTAAAGGTTGGAATGAAAAATATTGGCTTTATTTTGAAGATGTAGATATTTGTAAACGTGTCGCTAACCAAGGTGGAAAAGTAGCTTTGTTAAGACAGACATCAATTTTACACAAACATGGCGGTGCTTCAAGGATTAATATCAAAACCAAAGCACTAACAAAAACCGAAGTATTAATTTCACAACATGTTTATTTTAATGAGCATTCAAGAGGTTTTGAGCGCCTATTAATTCAATTTTTAATAGTATCGTCTTTACTTTTTGAAAAAACGGTAATGGCAATCTTGGGAATTATATTCTTTTTCGTTCCAAAACTAAAAGTGAATTTTTATATCTTTAAAAATCTTTTAACCTACTATATTTCCGCCATTTATAATCGAACATGGACAAGTTCTCGATCAATGCTTTACAAACAACATTAAGATAAAGAATCTTAATAAAAAATAGAATCAATACTTTTAATTGTTATTATTGATAAGTACAAAACTTATGCAAACAGAACTGACAATTACGGTAAAAAGAATTCAATCTTTAAAAAAAAACTGATGCCTACTAATAATACAAAACTGTCTATATTAATTTTAACCTATAATGAAGAGCGTTATATTGGTGAATTATTAGAAAAAATAGGATTTGCAGATGAAATAATCGTTGTAGATTCTTTCAGCACAGATAAAACAATTGAAATAGTAAAATCATTTCCGCATGTAAAATTGATTCAAAATAAATTTAAAAACTATGCCGATCAAAGAAATTTTGCAATTGATAATTCAAAAAATGATTGGATTCTTTTTTTAGATGCAGATGAAAGACTTACGCCCAAATTGAAAGTCGAAATAGTGGATTTACTAAAAACTACTCCAGATGCAGATGCTTATTCAATGCCAAGAGTTTTTATGTTTAAAGATAAAGCCATGCGTTTTACAGGCACACAATCTGATATGGTTTTACGGCTTTTTGATAAAAATAAATGCCAGTATCAAACTAATAAATTGGTACATGAAAAGCTAGAAATAAAGGGAAAAGAAGCCCAATTAAAAAATAAAATGATTCATTATACCTATTATGATTATTTTGTTTTTAAGAAAAAAGTAGCCTCTTATGGCAGATTGAAAGCTGAAGAAAAAAATTTAAAAGGCAAGAAATATAACATTATTATGCATTTCTTCCATCCTATTTTTACTTTCATAAGCTATTATATTCTAAAATTTGGATTTCTCGATGGTTATCGAGGAATTGTATTGTCGTATTTATTTGCTTATAGCGTTTATGTTCGCTATGAAGAGCTTAAAAAATTACAACAATAGACTTTAAAATTTAACCATCTATAAAAACTTTTTTAAACTTTTCCATTACTTTACTAGGCGAATAATCCTTTGAATAAGCATCGTAATCCTTTAAAGGATTTGGAGTAAAATTTTCGATAATAGTGGTTAATTTTTCTTTATTTTCATAAAGTATTGCTTTATCTCCTAATATATCAATATGCGATTTTTCTTTTGAATTTTCCCAAGTAATAATAGGCTTATTTGAAATTGAAAATTCACCAACAGCTATACCAAAACTTTCTCCTTGTTTTCGCGCATGTAAATAAGCATCACAAGTATTTATAAACTTAGCTTTGTAAATTTCGTCCACAGTTGACGGCAAAAATATAACATTATTATAAGGCCTAAATATGGTTTTAAAAACAAACGAATCTGTTCCTAAAAATAAAAAATAAATATCTTTTCTTTTTCTAGATATATGCTTAACTACAGATTTTACGAAAGAAATATCGAATGTTTTATTACCTCCATGACGCCCAAAAACTATGGCATCCTCTGGAATATTTAATTCTTTTCGCAAATTAAATTCACTTTTTTCAACATGTATCATATGAGGCACAAAAGGTGAAACACCATTTGTCATTTCTTGCGAAAGCCACTCCGAAACATAGGCATAAACATCACCATGTGGTTCATGATTTTTAAAAACAGAATGAATTACTGTCTTACAACATGAAACCTCAACACCATCTTTTTTTCCTGATTTTATAGCATAAAAAATATCTGATTTTTCATTTTCTACAATTTTTTCCAATTCAGATATTTCACTATAATCAACTACTTTGAATTTTTTATTAAATCTTTCTACTGCAGAATCATAGTTGTGTTTATTAGTTTTATTATATAAAATTACCGATTCATTATTCAATATTTCTTCATTGAAAAGAGCATAATTATATACTGCGTTAGAAGTTCCTCTATAGGATAATTGATTTTCATGAAATATAATTTTCATATTTATTTATTTTAATTATTTTTTATATAAAACCATCTAATCCTCTATTTTAAAAAAATTTCGGATTCTTGTCTTTATGCTTCCAACGATTATGTGTCCAAAAATAATATTCTGGAGCTTCAATTATTTGTTTTTCTACTTTTCTCAAAAATAAATCTGTAATTTCAAAATTTGGAACTTCTTTTGCATTTTTAGACATTACCTCAAATTCAGCCTCGTAAAACCCTCTTTTTATTTTTTTAACTTTCAAAAAGATTACATTCATATCAAATTTTTTAGAAAGCATTTCTGCTCCTACATATACCGGGACCTCAATATTCATGAAATTTGCCCAATAACTGTTTTTTCTTACAATTGGCGATTGATCACTTGCAAAACCGTATAATGACTTAATATTTTTGTCAAAATTATTTTCAATCAAAGAAATAGATTTATCAATAGGAATTAAATGAGCCTTAAATTTTGATCTTATTTTCCGAACTAAAATATCAAAATATTTGTTTTGAATAGGCTTATAAATAGCGTACCCTTCATACGCTATTTTACTATTCATAGACACAACCCATTCATAACTAGCATAATGAGAACACATCAAAGCAATGCTTTTTCCTTCTTTTTCAAGAGAATTATAAACTTCTAAATTTTTAAAAACAAACCTTTTATTTATTTCTTCATTAGAAATTCCCATCGTTTTTATCATTTCCAAGAACATATCACACAAATGCTTGTATGATTTTTTTTCGATATCTAATTGTTCCTTTTCTGATAAATGAGGTAAAGCTAAAGTTAAGTTTTTCCTAACCACTTTTTTTCTGTATCCAAAAATATAATATACGAAAAAATAAACGATATCAGATAAAATATACAGAAGTCTAAAAGGCAAAACCGATATTAATAGTAAAATCGGGTAGGCTATCAAGTAAATTAAAAGTTGCATTTTTTTATTATTATTTTTTGCAAATATAACTAAAAGTATATACTTTAACTTTGTATTATCTTTGCCAAAATAATTTTATAAAATGAACATCAACGAAGAAGTACTCAAAGCATTTGAAATAATACAACAAGGCGGAATAATTCTTTACCCCACTGACACCGTTTGGGGAATTGGCTGCGATGCAACTAACCCAGAGGCTGTTGCCAAAATCTATAAACTCAAGCAACGCGCCGAAACGCAAAGCATGATTGTTTTGATGAATGGAGAAAAAATGATGTACAACGTATTCAAGGATATTCCTGAAGTGGCATGGCAAATTATGGATTTATCCGACCCGAGTCCCGCTAGTTTGCGGGACGAACAGGCGAAGCAAAAACCAATTACCCTAATTCTTGACAAACCGCGAAATGTAGCGCCAAATTTGATTGCTCCCGATAACACTTTGGGAATTAGAATCGTAAAAGAACCTTTCTGTTTCAAATTAATGGAAAAGATGAAAAAACCATTGGTCTCCACCTCGGCAAATATTTCAGGGCAACCCACTCCGAAAAGTTTCAAAGAAATTAGTCCCGAGATTATAAAAGGTGTGGACTATGTTGTAAATTTGCAGCGCGAAAAAATTGCCGGAAAACCATCTACAATCATCAAATTAACGAATGATTCGCAGGTAAAAGTGATTCGAAAATAGATTTTATTTACCGCAGATTCGCAGATTTTAAATAAAAATAATATGTCTGAATATTTATACGAAGAAGAAAGTTATCAGATTATCGGATTATTATTTGAAGTGCATAAAAATCTGGGTAAAGGATTTTCTGAAATTGTTTATAAAGATGCTTTAGAATTTGAATTTCAAAATCTTAACGTCCCGTATGAAAGAGAAAAAGAATACTCTGTAATTTATAAAAACACGGTCTTAAACCACAAATTTTATGCAGATTTTATAGTTTTCGATAAAATTATTCTTGAAATAAAAACCATAGATTGTTTCAACAACAGTCATTATAATCAATGTTTAAACTACTTAAAGGTTTCTAAAAACAAATTAGCAATACTTGTAAATTTCAACTTAGTATCTTTAGAATACAAACGCATCATAAGTTCAAAAAATTAATTTGCGAATTTGCGGTAAAAATTATGAATTACACAAAAGCCTTAAACAATAAAATATTCGAAGTCATTTCTCAAGCATCCCAAGAACTTAATATCGAAAGTTACGTAATTGGTGGCTTTGTGAGAGATTTAATCCTTAGAAGAGATTTCAAAAAAGATATCGATATTGTTGCCGTTGGCAGCGGAATTGAACTAGCGTTAAAAGTTTCGGAATTACTTCCCAAAAAGCCAAAAGTCCAAGTTTTCAAAAATTACGGAACAGCTATGCTACGTTTTGGAGAAATTGACGTTGAATTTGTGGGTGCTCGAAAAGAATCTTATCATTTTGAAAGCCGAAATCCGGTTGTCGAGAACGGTACGCTCGAAGACGACCAAAACCGTCGTGATTTTACCATAAATGCTCTTGCGTTGTCTTTAAACAAAGCTAATTTTGGAGAACTTTCAGATCCTTTTAACGGATTGAAAGACATGGGAAACAAAATTATCAAAACACCACTCGATCCAGACATTACTTTTTCTGATGATCCGTTGAGGATGCTTAGAGCGATTCGTTTTGCGAATCAATTAGGTTTTGAAATCGACGCAAAATCATTGGAATCAATCGAGAAGAACAAGGATAGAATCAAGATTATTTCGGGCGAACGAATTGTTGACGAATTGAATAAAATCCTTGAAACTGATAAACCTTCGATTGGATTTTTATTATTGTACAAAACTGGGCTTTTGGATATAATTCTTCCAGAATTGACGGCCCTAAATCAAGTCGAAGAAATTGAAGGTCAAACCCACAAAAATAATTTTTATCACACGCTGGAAGTCGTCGATAATATTTGCCCAAATACGGACGATGTTTGGTTACGCTGGTCGGCACTGTTGCACGACATAGGAAAAGCACCAACCAAACGCTTCAATAAAAAACAAGGCTGGACCTTTCACGGACACGAGTTTCTTGGCGGAAAAATGGCCAAAAAAATATTTGAACGTTTACACATGCCGTTGAACCACAAAATGAAATTTGTGCAAAAAATGGTTATGATGAGTTCACGTCCCATTATTTTATCGCAAGATGTTGTTACCGATAGTGCGGTGCGCCGTTTGGTTTTTGATGCCGGTGAAGATGTCGAAAATTTAATGACCTTGTGCGAAGCTGATATCACCACCAAAAACCCGAATAAATTCAAAAAATACCATCAGAATTTTGAAATCGTTCGCAAGAAAATTGTAGAAGTCGAAGAACGCGATCACGTTCGAAATTTTCAGCCACCTATTTCTGGGGAAGAAATAATGGAAATATTTAATTTGAAACCGTCACGCGAAATTGGAGTTTTAAAAGAGGCCGTGAAAGAAGCAATTCTTGAAGGCGAAATCCCAAATGAATATCAAGCGGCGTATGATTTTGTTATTAAAAGAGGAGAAAAATTAGGATTGAAGAAAGTTTAACCACTGTTTAGGATAATTTTTAAAGATTTTATTTAATTTTACTAAAAATTGAGACTATGAGTACTTCTGAATTAAAATTAGATTTGATAGCCCAAATTATTGCAACTAATGATAGTGTTCTTTTGGATAGAATTAGAGAAATCATAAACTCTTATGAATCAAATTTGTTAGTTAATGAACCAACTTCAACGTATGAGAAAGTAGATTCTGAAAAAGTTTATGTTTTTAATGAATGGCAACAAAAAAGAATTGATATTGCTTTAAAACAAATTGAAAATGGCGAATATATTTCTGATGAAGAAGCTCAAATTGAAATAGAAAAATGGTTCGAAGAACAAGAAAAATAGTTTGGACAAGCTTTGCAAGGGAATCAAGAACTGCAATTTTTTTGTATTGGAACAAGAGAAATAAATCTAACAATTATAGCAAAAAATTAAACCTATTATTTCAAGAATCATTGCAACAACTTATCGTTTTTCCTGAAAGTTCCATAAAATCAAATAATCAAAATATTAGACTCAAAATCGCAAGTCATTTCGAAATTATTTACTCAGTATCAGATACTCAAATTTTCGTTATAGACATCTGGGACACTCGCCAAAATCCACAAAATTTTCCAATTCAAATAAATGAAAAATAAAAATAAATCAATAATAATCTGGCTACTTTCAGGTTGTTTTTTAGTGTTTGTAATGGTTGTCGTGGGCGGAATTACACGCTTGACAAATTCTGGACTTTCAATGACCGATTGGCATTTGGTAACGGATACTTTTCCACCGTTGACAGAAGCGAAATGGCAGGAAACCTTTGAACAATACAAACAATTTCCAGAATATCAAAAAATCAATATTCACAACGATTTTACTCTTTCCGATTATAAATACATCTATTTCTGGGAATGGTTTCATCGGTTAATTGGACGTGTTCTTGGATTTGTTTTCATCATTCCATTTGTTTATTTTTTGATTAAGAAAAAAATTGACAAAGCTACATTGAACAAATGTTACATTCTGTTAGGAATGGGTGCTTTGCAAGGATTTTTAGGTTGGTTTATGGTGCGAAGCGGTTTGATTGACAATCCAGATGTCAGCCATTTTAGATTATCATTGCACTTGACTTTTGCTTTTATCACCTTTGCTTATACACTTTGGGTGGCTTTGGATTTGATTTACCCCAACCGAAATGAAGTCATTCTTCCGCTCAGAAAAATTGCCCGTTTTGCTTTGGCTTTCTTATTACTTCAAATTATTTACGGTGGATTTGTTGCTGGACTGAATGCTGGATTAATTCACAATCATTGGCCAATGATGAGCGACGGACAATTTCTCCATGAAAGTGTTATTTTAGAAAAAGACACTTGGTTTAAAAGACTTACCGAAGGCAAAAGTGGTGTTCAATTTGTTCACCGAACTTTGGCCTATGTGGTAGTTGGATTGATCTTGTTTTTATTCTATAAAAGTTCCAACTATTCACTTTCACAACAACAAAAAAACGGTTTAAATTCTTTGGTAGTAATTGTGTTTTTACAATTTACACTGGGAGTTTTTACTTTGCTTTATAGTGTTCCTTTGTGGTTGGGATTAACACATCAAGTGGTTGCTTTCTTTTTGTTGACGGCAATGACTTATACTTTGCATCGATTATCAAAGTAGTGAATTTTTCAATGGTAATTATCAAAAAATCATCATAGAAATAATCTATACCCATTGTCTAAAATATTATTTATGAACTAGTTATATAAAATCATATAATCTATTAATTTAAGAATAATTTCACCCGATTCAGTTTTAAATTTCGAGTGTTTTCCTCTACTCCCCATAACTTCACCCTATCCAAAAGAAGGTAAAACCAGTTTGAAATGGAAGTTATACCGCTAGTTATTTCAAATTAGTCCAATAAAAATTGAACTAAATGAAATATACAGCGGCATTATACTAGAACGATTGGACTAAAACATACTAACCAATGGTATTACTGTACAACACAATATTTTATTTTGCTGAGGCAAATATATTTAGCCAAAAAAAAATCAAGAAATATTAGCTGACTCAATTATATGATTTTTAGGATAAATTGCATTCATTTTCTTTTATATTTACGATAAACAATTGCCTTTTATGAAAACAGAAAAAGAAAAAATGATTGCCGGAGAACTCTATCTTTCCGGAGGGAATGATCTCAAAAAAGAACGTCGCAAAGCCAAAAATTTGCTCCATCAGCTGAATATAACCGAATACCGAATGACCAAAAAAGCACGGTTGATACTTGCTGAATTGATACCAAATGCTGGCAACAATTTGTATATTGAGCCTCCTTTTTTTTGTGATTATGGGTATAATATTGTTTGCGGAGACAATGTCTATTTCAATGTTAACTGTGTTGTTTTAGATTGTGCCAAAGTTACCATTGGTTCTAATGTATTGTTTGCACCCGGCGTTCAACTATACACCGCATCGCATCCATTAGAATCTGAAACTCGCCGCACACACGAACTTTCGAAACCCATAACCATTGGTAACGATTGCTGGATTGGAGGAAATGTAATTATATGTCCCGGAATAACCATTGGAAATGGTTGTGTAATTGGTGCAGGTTCGGTGGTTACAAAAGACATTCCTGATAATTCGATGGCGGTGGGAAATCCGGCAAAAGTGATTAAAAAATTAAATCTTTAAATTCTATAACTAAAAATCTTTTCAACAAATCGTAATTCGTAATTCGTAATTCGTAATTTATATTTTACCTTTGCTTTTTCAATAAAAACACCCATTATGGTTTATAAATTTAGAGTAATTCTCGATGCCGAAGAAGATATATTTAGAGATATTGCGATACTTGCCGATGATACTTTAGAAGATTTTCACAACGCCATTTTCAATTCCTTTGGCTTTGACGGGATGGAAGTGGCCTCTTTCTATACTTGTGATGCTACTTGGAATCAAGAAGATGAAATTCCAATGTTTGATGCCGGAGATATTCCAGGTGAACAAAAAACGATGAGTGATTATTTGCTTTCGGATATTTTGGATAAGGAAAATACCAAAATTATCTATGTCTATGATTTTATCAATATGTGGACTTTTCTAGTAGAATTAGCTGCTGTCGAAGAAATTGTTGCAGGAAACACCTATCCAGAAACCATTTTTTCTCACGGAGAAATGCCTGACGAGGCGATGGAAAAACATTTTATTGCCGATGATGATGAGGAAAATTACAATGAATTTGAAGACGACCTTGACGAAGATGACCTTGACATGTTTAGCGGGGACGATAGTTTTGAGGACTACGGGTCTGAGGAAAATTGGAATTAATCCTCTCCCCGACCCTCTCCAAAGGAGAGGGAGGTAAAACTAGATAAAAAAGACACTTCTCATTTCGGAGTAAAAAACAACAAAAAATACAAACTAAAAACACTCACCTCTCGTCTTCCCTCTCCTTTGGAGAGGATTGGGTAAGGAAAACTTCTTCAAAAATGATCAACTTATTTAATACACATATTGAAACTTTATCAATCCACAGAGTTGGAAACAAAAGTCGCAACGAAGCACTATTCTTATCGGAACAATCCTTTAATTTGAACGATGAAGTTGTGCCTTTGATGAAAGAATATTTCTTTAGACCTTTCAGGGAAAAAGAAGAAAACTATTTTCAATTTGCCCACGAAGTTGATTTGGAATACAATGATATGTTCAAATTGGCAACTCAAATATTCGAAGATCCAAGTAGTTTGCATGAAGTATCCAAAAAAATAACCACGCATTTATTTGAGCAATCAAATCATCCACACATTAAAAACGGAGAGGTTTATGTTACTTATTTAACCAATGTAAATATCGACAATAATGTTGTGGATGCCATTGGGATTTTCAAAAGCGAATTACAATCCGATTTTTTACAGTTTGAAGAAAAAGAAACGAATCTCGAAATGATTTTGCAACACGGCATAAACCTCAGCAAACTCGACAAAGGCTGTTTGATTTTTAATTATAAAAAAGAAGAAGGATACAAAATCCTGACTGTCGACAGCAACCGCTATGATGCACGTTACTGGTTGGAACATTTTCTTTCGGTTGACGCATTTGAAGATGAAAATTTCATCACCAAAAAATACTTGAAATTCTGCCAAGGTTTTGCAAAAGATGTTGTTTTTCCTGCCGAAGACAAAAAAGAAGAAGTTATGTTCATGAATCGCAGCGTGAATTATTTTGCAAAAAATGACCAGTTTGAAGAAAGTAATTTCTTGAATGAAGTTTTGGACAATCCTGATTTGCTTCCTGAATTTAAAAACTACAAAGTAGATAAAGGCGAGAAATACAGTATCGAAGACGTGACTTCGTTTCCTATTGCCAATGCCGCAGTCTCTGATGCCAGAAAATCCATCAAAAACGTAATCAGTCTCGACACCCATATTCAAATAAAAATGGATTTCATCAATCCGGAAAGTGCCGAAAAATATGTGGAAAAAGGTTGGGACGAAGAAAAACAAATGTATTATTACTTAGTTTATTTTAATAAAGAAGTGAAGAACTAGCATTTAGTTCTCAAAGTAATAAATAATTCGATCCTCAATTAGTAAAATAATTGGGGATTTTTTATTTTTTTTCTCTATTCAACGTCAAATTATTGCACTGAAACAATCAAATAAATTATTATTTGTAAGTATTTATATATACAAATTATTTAATTATGTATTTAATCGATTTTATTTGACTTTTAACCGATTGTTTTTTAAGTTTACTATCCCAAATCTAAATGACTGAATGTGAACACTAATACAATAAAGAAAAGAATTTTATCAATAAAAATTTTGTGTTCGTTATTCGGACATAAGATTATCATAACCAGAAACGTGACAGGCCACTTTAAGGAGTATAAATGCTCAGTCTGTGGTTTAGAATTGACAAACGACCTTAAAGGCCATAAAACATTTCTCACCCCCGAGCTCAAAGACATTAATGAAGCATTAATTAGTCTTTATAAAAAAAACCATTTCTCAATCCAATAATTTCATCCTAAAGCCCCAAAAAGATGCTATTACTAATTTTAATAAAAAGCCTACACCTATTGAGACAGAAAATAAATAGGGATCGAATTACACGAATGGCCCAGATATAACTTTAATTTACCTGCACAAAGTCTATTTTAATTGGGTTGTTACTCGACGTTAGGATTAAAGACATCAACGTTTTTATAATTCCTTGTGATAAAATCAAAAGTTGCGTTCAGTACATTTCCCATAGATTTTGCTCTTTTAAAATTCAAATCACGGGTATAACGGAACAATTCTAATTTTAGTTGCTCTACATTTTCTTCCGGAGCAATAATATCGTTGCTCATAATTTGCAATAATTTCCTGATGCGGTTTTCAGCCGAATTAATTCTTTTGGCCAGTATCGCCCGTTCTTCATTTTTATACTGCTCAATTGAACTTCCCTGAAGTTTATCTTTGACCAATTTTACCATGGGATAATTTTCCTTAAAAAACTGTGGCCTATATACTTTTAAATTTCCTTCATAACATTGCTGGTCAAAATCAATGGGACGAATTCTATAAACCACTTGATCAAAATCGTGAATGGGAACAATTACATAATTATAAGCCCTCATATCTCCAAGAAGCCGAATCATGCAGCGCTCATTGAACTTTACAAACTCTTTTGCAATTTGTGATTTCTCTACATCCGTACATTTCGTCAGAAGCGTTTCCATAAATACATCCCCTGGAATACCCATAATATGTTCCTCTATCAAGGTGTCTTTATAAACCAAAAATTGTATTTTATCCGGAGAAAGAATATGCTCTAATTCTAGTCCATAAACGCGGGAAGCATCGGCCTTTTTGACGTAAAAATAAACATAATTATCATTCAAAATATTCCTGACTTTAATTCGAAAAGGTCTGGAATTTCCAAAAGTACAGTAGTCAATTGCATCAATATTCAAAATTTTTATTGTTTCGGGATTACCATCTGAATACAAATAAGAATACACTTTCTTTAAATTCAAATCGATTTCATTTCTTTCAAATTCGCTATAATACACCCGAATCCACAATGTGTCTTGATCGTTTTTATCAAATACATTTATGGAACCTGAAAAGCGCAACAAATCATCATAAAAAATAGAGACTTTAGAAATTCGGTCAAATCGTTCCAAATAATCTAAAAGCAAATTATTTAAAGGATAAGTTGGTTTTTTGAAAACCATTAATGGCTGACTCATTTAGGATACATTTTATGCAAATTTACATTAAATTATAGTTCAGTAGTAATGAAACCCCAACTACTTCATCCTTCATAAAATCTGAATCACAATTATTCTGAAAACCAAGGTGTAAAAAAAAGCCACATACGTTTCAATTTTTGAAAACCACATAAAACGTGACCAAACAAAACAAATGCAATCAAATAAAATGGGTTGAAAAAGGTTGAAAATAAAGAAGAACCAATCCGTTTTTCCTTGGTATATACCAATAAAAAAAGCTAGACATACAATATTCAGTGGCAGCTGCAGTTCTGATATTGTAAAAAATGAAGCAATCTAAAAACCAATCCTCTAGTACAAAAGTAGTTGGGTGTTTTTTATATCAATTCTTAAAATTAAAACACGAAAATTACCTTTTTCAAAATCGTCAAATTGTAAGTGTTTTAATGTTTTTAAAAAAATATTGTATTTAATCGCATTAATTTGCCGTTTGTCGAATTATTTAATATATTTGGCCATCCACGGGACATTTAAATCATTAAATTTAAAACCTACTATGAAAAAGTATGAACTCTATTTCAAGGCTGCTCAATCAGTTAAAATTGGGATTTGGAAAGTAAACTTAGAAACCAATCAGGTTTCTTGGGATGATGTCACAAGAGACATTCATGAGGTTGCTGATGACTTCATACCAAATATTGAAAATGCAATTAATTTTTATACTGAAGGGGAGGATAGAAATAAAATCAAATCAGTTGTTGAAAGAGCCATTGCTGAAGGAGTTCCTTTTAATGAAAAATTTCAAATCATCACCGCTGAAAAAAACATCAAATATATAGAAAGCATTGGTCAGATTGTATACAAAAATGAAAAACCCAGCCAATTATTAGGCACTTTTCAAGACATTACAAAGGAACAGAATTTGATGAATGAGCTTCAGTTGAGTGTTGAGAAATTCTTTTCTATTTTTTCGAGTGCCAATGATGCCATTTTTATTATTGATTCTTCAAATGGAGTCATAACAGATTGTAATACAAGATCTATGGAGCTTACCGGATACAACAATTCAGAATTAATAGGTTTGCACAATTCTGAATTATTTCCGGTTAAGCAACGAAAAGGAATCAAAATTTTCCTTGCCAAACATTTAACAAAAGACGATTATATTGTTAATGAAACTTACATTAAAACTAAATCCGGAGTCATAATTCCTGTAGAAGTGGCTTCCGGCAAAAAATTTAAGGTAGATCGACAAACTTATTTGGTTTGCTTTTTCAGAGACATTACTGAGCGAAAAATTGTTGAAGAAAAAATGAACATGCTGTCACTTTCGGCCTCCGAAACCACAGACACTATAATAATCACAAATCCAAAAGGAAAAGCAGTCTGGGCAAATAATGCTTATTTAAATCTGACAGGCTTCAGTATGGAAGAAATATTAGGTGAAAAGCCAGGACATTTGGCAATAGGCCCCGAAACAGATTTGCTCACATTAAATAAAATGCGAAAAGCCATTCTGGATAAAAAAAGTGCAAAAGTCATTATTATTAACTACAATAAACTAAAAGAAAAATACTGGTTCGAATTGAATATCACCCCTGTATTTGATAGCCAAGGGAATTGTATCAATTTTGTGGGAGTAGGTCGAGATGTCACTTCCCGAAAAGAAAAAGAATTAGAACTCAAACGACTACTGGAAGTCACAAATAATCAAAACAATAAGCTTTTTAACTTTGCCCATATCGTTTCGCATAATATCCGCTCCCATACCAGCAATTTATCCATGATTGTAGATGTTATGGAAAACACGGAGGATATAGACGAAAAATTATCCTACATTGATTTATTGAAAGAAGGAACTGAAAAACTATCTGAAACGATAGAATATTTGAACGAGATCATCACTATTCAGGAAAACGACACAATTGAAAAAAAGAAAATTCTTTTGAAAGATGAAATCGAAAAAACAAAAAGAGCATTGAGTTTCTCCATTAAAGAAAGTCAAATAACGATAACCCATACCATTCCGGAAGATTTAATCGTGAACGTCATTCCCGCTTATTTGGACAGTATTTTACTGAATTTATTTACAAACGCCATAAAATACAAATCCACAGAATGCAAAGCCCTTTTAGAAATTGGTTTTGAAATCAACGAATATTATACAATAATAACCTTTAAGGATAATGGTTTAGGATTAGATTTAGCCAAAAACGGGCATAAAATTTTTGGTATGTATAAAACCTTTCATGGTAATGAAGATGCAAAAGGAATTGGATTGTTTCTTATCAAAAATCAACTTGAGGCTATGGGAGGAAAAATCGAAGTGGAAAGTGAAGTAGGCCAAGGCTCCCTTTTTAAAATTTATTTAAATGAAAAATAAAAAAACCTACATTATTGATGACGATAAAATATCGTTAAAATTAATGAGCTTGCTTATTTCCAGAAATAAGTTTAGCGAGGAAATCAATTCGTTTTCTAATGCTCAATCTGCGTTAGACGAATTAAAAAAAAATTGTTCCGATATAGAAAATTTACCCGATATAATTTTGCTGGATTTGAATATGCCTGTCATGGACGGTTGGCAATTTCTGGATGAATTCATCTGTTTACCAATAGCGAAAGACATTTCTGTTTTTATAGTCACTTCTTCAATTAATCCCGTTGATATTGAAATGTCAAAAAAATATAATATGTTAAAGGGCTACATCATGAAGCCAATCACGGCAGAAAAATTGAAATCTATGACAAATTTAATTGGTGTAATATCCTAATTCCAATTTAACCGCAACAAATTCTTGTCTTGCTCATCCCCTATAAAGTCTAAAAAAACAAACTCCCTTAAAAACAATACTCACTATTCATAGCCTCAATAAACGTTTTGGCAGTATCAAATACGCTGATTTGATGACACAATGCAAATGCATCAAACTTTAAGCGATTATTAAAAAACAGAGATTTGTAGTATCTTTGTGAAGCTATGAGATCCGTAAAATCGATTTTATTTTTCACCTTTATTTGTTGCTTTACAACTATTGTATTTGCACAAAATATTACCGTAGATGACGCTAAAACAGCCCCAGAACTGGTCGAAAATGTGTTGGTAAACAGTTCTTGTGCCAATGTTTTAAATATCATGGTATCAGGAAATACCACAACGGGACAAAATAGTTATGGGTATTTTAATAATCAAGGCGGCAGTTTTCCTTTTAAGGAAGGCGTACTTTTGAGCACTTGGAGTAGTCAAAATTCTATAGGACCTTTTCGCAGTGATATTGGAGGAACGTCATCTTGGGCAGGGGATTCCGATTTAGAAAAGGCATTAGGTCTGGTTTTAAACTCAACTGAGAATGCAACGGCTTTAGAATTTGATTTCATACCTTTAACGAACTTTGTAAGTTTCGATTATTTATTTGCCTCCAATGAATATGTAGAAGATTTCCCATGTAACCATTCGGATGGATTTGCATTTCTAATAAAAGAAGGAAGTGCTGCTATTTATGAAAATTTAGCCTTAATTCCAGAAACAACGACAGCTGTTTCATCATATAATATTCATCCTGCAATATCTAGCTTTAAAGATTCCTATGGAAACCAAATTGATGGCTGTTCAGCAAAAAATGAAACCTATTTTGGGTCATTAAATACCGCTATAACAAATACTAGTCCTATAAATTATAGTGGGCAAACTATAAAAATGAAAGCTCAAAAGGCCGTTACGGCAGGAAAAACCTATCATGTAAAATTAGTTGTTGCTGATAGTGACAGCAAATACTGGAATTCAGCCGTTTTTCTGGAAGCAGGAAGTTTTATTGAAGAAATAAAATTAGTAACCGATAACCCGAATCCAATTTGTTTTGGAAACACAACAATAATTAAAACAGAACTTACAGATCCTACTAATGTTTATAAGTGGTATAAGGAAGGGAACTTGATTCCTTGTTCCGACTCAAGCTGTGAAGTTTCTGATGCCGGTATTTACAAAGTTGAAGTGACTTTTGGTTCATCAACCTGCTCAATTAAAGGCGAAATAAAAATAGAATACACTCCAGAAATCGTACTATCAAACACAATACTAATACAATGTGATGATAATGGAGACGGAATAACCATTTTTGATTTGACCAAAGTAGACAACATCATAAAAAATAATGATTCGAGTTTAAGTCTAGCTGTGTACTATGAATCTTTAGTTGATGCTCAAAATAAAAAGAATCCCATTACGAATCCTGCAAATTATCAAAACACAACAACAAACCAGATGATTTTTGCAAGAGTTGAGAATACTTTTGGTTGTGCAAACTATGCGAAAGTTACACTTCAAATTTCAAAGAATAGCATAGCTCCACAAAATCCCGTTTCAACTTGTGACGGTGATGTTAACCAAGATGGCCTGTACCATTTTGATTTAAATACACAAGTTACACCTCAGGTTTTGACTGGGTTAACTGCTGGATTAATTGTAGAATATTATTTAAATCCTAGCGATGCCGTTTCTCAAAAAAATCCTTTGCCAAACATTTTTAATAATACTACCGCAAATCGACAAATTATCTATGCTCGAATCGTAAACGGTCCAGATTGTTATGGAATTGTTCCCATTACACTTGTTGTAAATACATTTGACCCACCCAATTTTCAAGATGAAACGGCTGTTTTGTGTGATGGCTCTTCAACAAATTTAAGCGTTGCTTCCGGTTTTTCGAGTTATTTGTGGGATACTGGTGCTAATTCAAATACGATTGCAGTTACAACTCCAGGAAATCATTCAGTAACCGTTACTGATACAAATGGATGCACAAAAACAAAAAAACTCGCTGTTACTGTTTCCGAAATTGCAACCATAACTGGGGCAACCATTAATGATTTTGCAGGAAACGAAAATTCAGTTTTAATACAATATACCGGGGTGGGAAATTACGAATTTTCGCTTGACGGATCCTATTTTCAGGATAATCCTTTCTTTGATAGAATTGCGCCCGGAACCTATACCATTTATGCACGAGATAAAAATGGTTGCGGATTGTCGATTCCGTATGTGATTTATGTTTTGGATTATCCCCGTTATTTTACTCCAAACGGTGATGGATATAATGATGTTTGGAGAATTAAAAATCTTGACTTATTCCCCAAAGCCACGATAACCCTTTTTGACCGCTACGGCAAATTACTGAAACAAATCAGCTCATCCGGTTCTGGCTGGAACGGAACATTCAACGGATATGAATTGCCAGCGGACGATTACTGGTTTAATTTAAACTTTGGTGACGGGAAAGTAATAAAAGACCATTTTTCATTAAAAAGATAGACATATTTTATTATTTTTATCCAATGAAAAAAGCGGCATTCCTTTTCTTTATTTTCGTATCCATAAGTTGTTTTGCCCAATTTAGCAAAACACATTATATACCGCCGTTAACATGTGCCACCAATTTAGCCGGTGATCATTATTTATACATCTCAACTCCGAGTATCAAAGACGTTAATTTCAAAATTATTGAAATTGGCGGAAGCATTATAAACAAAGTGGTTAACAACAGCAACCCAGTTGTGTATCCTATTGATCAAGGAGACAATACACAATTATTTACCCCTAAAACAAATATTGGAAAAGTAAGTAATAAAGGATATGTAATAGAGGCCGACGATTTAGTTTATGTAAGTGTAAGAGTAAATTCAGGTTATAACTCGCAAAACAACACTTACGTTCATGCCGGAGGACTTGTTTCAAAAGGAAATAGTGCCCTTGGTACAGCATTCAGATTAGGCGCCATGCTAAATCCGCTTTATGATACCTCGCTATTAAATTTCGCTTCCATTTTATCAACAGAGAACGGCACGAAAGTTACTATTTCTAATATTCCAAACGGCACAATACTTTCAAACGGCACAATTGTTAATGGGACAATAATTGTTACTTTAAACAAGAATGAAAGCTATGTTTTGGCTTTTGTAAACTATACTAATTCTGTTTCTAACAGTTCCAAGATGATTGGTGCTTTGGTCGAATCGGACAAACCAGTAGTAGTGAATTCAGGTTCATTTGGAGGAAGCAATAGTTCAACTGTTAATACTCAGGGTAATCCAAATGGAAGGGATGTTGGTTTTGATCAAATAGTTCCTTTTGAAAAAACAGGAAAGGAATACATTTTTGTAAAAGGAAAGGGAACAGATGAGTTGGAACGCGTTTTATTGATTGCCCATAAAGCCAATACTATCATTTATTTAAATGGTAGTTCAAGCCCCTTTACTACTCTGATTAATGCAGGAGATTATGTCCCTATTGATGGAAGTCAATTTAACAATGGTAATTTATATGTTACTACCTCCGAAAATGTATTTGCTTATCAAAGTATAGGTGGTATCGCGTCACCTGCCAATCAAAATTTGTTTTTTGTTCCCCCATTAAATTGTGCCACGCCAAATACTGTTGATAATATTCCATATATAGATAAAATAGGTGGTGTATCCTATAGTGGAACTCTAAACATAGTCACCGAAACAGGAGCTACAGTTCTAATAAACGGCAGTCCTATCGGAATTTCGCCAGTTACCATAACAGTTCCAAATACATCAACCACAACTTACGAAAGATATACCGTAACTGGTCTATCAGGCAATGTTTCAGTAAAATCTACCAAACAAGTTTATGTTTCTTACTTTGGAACAAATAATGCTGCAACTTATGGCGGTTATTATTCCGGTTTTGACACAAAACCCGAAATTACATCCGAAATAAACATTGGTGCTTCTTCCTCTTGTATTCCTAATGTGGTTTTGAAAGTAAATTCAATAACTGCTTATGATACCTTTGAATGGTTTTTTAACGATGTTAAAGCTCCCGGCATTTCAAACCAAAACACTTACGCCCCGACTCAACCAGGTTTCTACCAAGTAAAAGGAAGTATAACTGGTTGTAGTTCGATGCTTTCAGATAAAATTCCGGTTAGTAGTTGCTCAACCGATATAGATAATGATTCAGTAAATGATAATATTGATTTAGACAACGACAATGATGGAATTACCAATTGTACCGAATCGTATGGCAACCAAAATATCGATGTTTCAAATGCTGCCGTAGGAACTATAGCTATAGGTGGTTATTCCAATTCCTTTACGGGAGTAATTACAGCTACTGGAGGAACATTTACAGGAAGTACCGATGGCAGTTTTATTACGGAAGTTCCAGCCGGAAAAGGAAATAGTGTAACTTACAAAATGGATTTTGACAAACCCATAAGTTTAGGACTTGAATATATCACCACAGCAAACACAACCGATCTATTAAATGCCGATGCCGAATATGTCGTCAATTCTGATATTGATAAAACCATAACTGTACTTAATCCTGACAATCAACTTTTGATTGACACCAATTATGATGGCGTTTATGAAAGTGGCGTTACCCAATTTTCTTCCTTTGAAATACGGTTTAGATTAAATAGCACTACTCCTTTGGCAGCCGGAACAGGAACCTTCAAGTTTTTAACGTACTTGACGAATTCGATAAGTTTCACCCATAAAAATCTATCCGACAGTGCTCCAAATAAATCGACATTAAAGTTCTTTGCTGTTTGCGTCCCAAAAGATTCTGATGGCGACGGTGTTGCTGACCAATTGGATTTAGATAGCGACAATGACGGAATTCCCGATAATGTAGAAGCCCAAGGTAAAAAATTTATTCCATTTTCGAATAAAGACCTAAATAAAGATGGATTAGACGATGCTTATGGAACAGGAATTAATCCGGTTGATTCTGATACGGATGGCGTTCTGGATTATTTGGATTTGGATAGCGATAATGACGGAATTTACGATTTGGTAGAATCTGGAAGTAGCGCAACAGATGCTAACAATAATGGTATTATTGATGGAAATGCTTTTGGAACAAACGGTCTTTCTGATTCTCTTGAAACACCAACAGATTCCGGGGTTCTTAAATATTCTGTTTCAGATACTGATGGCGATGGTATTAAAAATTATATAGATCTTGACAGTGATAATGATGGCTGTAACGACGTCGTTGAAGCCGGTTTTACGGATTCCAATGGCGATGGTTTGTTAGGAAACATTGCCCCTCCAACTGTCAATGGATTGGGAATTGTAACAAGCGGAAATGTTTATAAAGCGCTTCCAAATAATAATTATATAATTGCTGCCCCAATTAGTATAACCAGCCAACCCGTGGTTTCACCAACCTGCGAATTGCAAAATGCCACAATTACATTAGTAGATAATGGAGGAAACACTTATCAATGGCAAATTTTTGCTGCTGGAAGTTGGAATGATCTTGCTAATGATGATGCAACTTATGCCGGAACCAAAACAAATACTTTGTCAATAACAAGTGTGAAAAATGCCATGAATGGTTACAAATACCGTGTTCAATTGAACAAAACGGGGAATTCTTGCGGTTTGCCTTCAGCCGAAACCGCATTAACCGTTTATGCTTTACCAGTAGTCAACAACGTGACCATTATTCAATGCGATGATGATGCCGATGGAATTACTCAAATAAATTTAAAAAACCAAAATAGTAACATTTCATTAAATTATAAATTAGAAACTTTTAAATATTATACTTCAAAAATTGGAGCCACAAAAGATAGTGTAGCTGATTTTATTCAAAATGATTCAACCTATGTAACCGCAAGCAAAAGTATTTGGTCAAGAATCATTAATAAAAATGGTTGTTATAGTATTGCAGAAGTTAAAATTATGATTTCTGCTCCAAAAGTATCACCCAAATTACAAGTATTTCCACCCGTATGTGATGATAATTTGGATATAAATGGTATTAATAATGCCAATAACAATAAAAGAGATGGTATTGCAACATTCGATTTTAGTGGAGCAACAGCCAATTTAGGGTTACCTTTTGGGTATTCTGTAACTTATTATCGGAAAAAAGAAGATGCAGAATCCGAATTAAATCCTATTTTAGATCCGAGCCATTACAGAAACATTGGTTATCCAAGTTCGCAAGATATTTGGGGAAGAGTTAATAGTCCGATAGATAATTCTTGTTTTGGACTCGGACATTATGTTACAGTAAACGTTGAAAAATTACCTTTTGCTAATCCCGTTACAATTCCTAGACAATGCGATGACAATCAAGATGGGATTTTTACTTTCAACACGTCAAATTTAGAAACAACTTTATTAGGAACTAATCAAACATTTCCAGTTACTGTGACCTATTTTGATGCTGCAAATAGTCCTTTGAAAGATGCTAATGGAATTTTGATTACAAGTCCTTTTCCTGCAACATTTACAACGAAATCCCAAACCATAAAAGCTGTCGTGACTAATAATTCGGCATTAAAGTGTTTTGATGAAACACTTATTGTATTTACAGTCGATGATTTGCCGGAAGCATTTCCAATTCCAGTAAATTTAACAACAGTTTGCGATGATGAAATAAATCCTTTAAACCAAGATGGCAAATTCGCTTTTGACACCTCTACATTCGAAGCAACAATTTTAGGAGGACAAACAGGAATGACGGTTAAATACTTTGACAATAATGGAAATCCATTATCAAGTCCGTTACCAAATCCATTTATTACAGGGACACAAAATATCACAGTTATTGTAGAAAATCCAATAAACACAAGCTGTTCTGCAAAAGTAATTTTACCATTCACGGTAAATCCATTACCAAATATCAACTTGAATACAAATGGAAGCGAAAATGAATTAGTCTGTTCCAATCTTCCTGCCTTTTTTGTAAAACTCGATTCAGGAATTCAAGACGGCTCTCCTGCAAATAATTACACTTATGTTTGGTCAAAAGATGGAACTGTTTTACCTGGCGAAAAGGCGCCAACATTAGATGTAAACGCTGAAGGAATTTATACTGTTGAAGTAATTACTCTTTCCGGTTGCAGCAGAATTCGAACCATAAAAGTTACCGCCTCGGATGTGGCACATATTGAAAACATTGTTATTGTTGATTTAACCGATGTAAATTCGGTAACCGTAAATGTTAGCGGCCAAGGTAAATATGAATATAGTTTAGACGAACCTTACGGTTCTTTTCAGTTATCCAATTTCTTTGATAATGTGCCAGCTGGAATTCACGAAGTATTTATTAATGATATAAATGGATGTGGCACAGTAAGTAAAACCATTTCAATAATTGGTGTTCCAAAATATTTTACCCCGAATGGTGACGGATATAATGATTATTGGAATGTAAAAGGAGTGAATGCCAGTTTCAATTCAAATTCGACTATTTACATTTTTGACCGATACGGAAAACTACTTAAACAAATAGTTCCTTCAAGTCAAGGTTGGGACGGCACCTTCAACGGCACACCTTTACCATCTGATGATTATTGGTACACGGTAAAATTAGAGGATGGAAGAGAAGTCAAGGGGCATTTTAGTTTGAAACGATAAATTAGAATCTAATTATAAATGAAAGAAAAAAATTTCGAATCTTATTTGATAAAAAAAGTAAAACGCATAAAAAAAGCCATTCGAAAGAATGGCTTTTTATTTTAAGATATAAAATTAGATTTTAAATCTTTTTCTATCAGTTTCTGTCAAATATATTTTTCTCAAACGAATAGATTTTGGAGTTACCTCAACATATTCATCTTTTTGAATGTACTCCAAAGCTTCTTCTAGTGAGAAAATAATAGGAGGGATAATCCTTGCTTTTTCATCATTCCCAGAGGAACGAACATTAGATTGTTTTTTCATTTTAGTCACATTCACGCACATATCATCGCTACGGGAATTTTCTCCAATTACTTGACCTTCGTAAATTTCATCATTAGGACTAACGAAGAATTTACCACGATCTTGTAATTTATCGATAGAATAAGGAATCGCTTTTCCGTTTTCCATAGAGATTAACGAACCGTTGTTACGTCCAGGAATTTCTCCTTTGAAAGGCTCATATCCTATGAAACGGTGTGACATAATAGCCTCGCCAGCTGTAGCAGTAAGCAATTGATTACGCAATCCGATAATTCCACGAGATGGAATATTGAATTTTATAATCATACGCTCTCCTTTACCTTCCATACTCAACATTTCACCTTTACGAATAGAAACAAATTCTACTGCTCTACCAGAAAGTGTTTCTGGTAAATCGATTGTCAATTCCTCAATCGGTTCACATTTTTTACCGTCAATTTCTTTGATGATAACTTGTGGTTGACCAATCTGTAACTCATACCCTTCTCTTCTCATTGTTTCAATAAGAACAGACAAGTGAAGTACTCCACGACCAAAAACCATAAACTTATCTGCTGAATCAGTTTCACCCAACTTCATTGCTAAGTTTTTTTCCAATTCTTTATTCAATCTATCTCTAATATGACGAGAAGTTACAAATTTACCCTCTTTACCAAAGAAAGGAGAGTCATTAATAGTAAACAACATACTCATTGTTGGCTCATCAATTGCAATAGTTTTTAATGCCTCAGGATTATCAAAACAAGCGATGGTATCACCAATTTCAAAACCTTCAACTCCAATTATTGCACAAATATCTCCAGCAATTACTTCTTGTACTTTTTTACGACCAAGACCTTCAAAAGTATGTAATTCCTTAATTCTTGATTTCATTATTTTTCCGTCTCTTTTTACCAAAGAAATCGGCATTCCTTCTTTCAAAACACCTCTTTCAAGACGACCAATGGCGATACGACCTGTAAATGCAGAGAAATCTAATGATGTAATCAACATTTGTGGTGTTCCTTCAGAAACTTTTGGAGCTGGAACGTGAGCTAATACCATATCTAATAATGGCTCGATATTTTCGGTGATGACGTTAAAATCATCGGACATCCAGTTATTTTTGGCAGAACCATAAACAGTTGGAAAATCCAATTGCCATTCTTCAGCACCTAATTCGTACATTAAATCGAAAACTTTTTCGTGTACTTCTTCAGGAGTACAGTTTTCTTTATCAACTTTATTAATAACCACACAAGGTTTTAATCCTAAGTCGATGGCTTTTTGCAACACAAAACGAGTTTGTGGCATTGGCCCTTCAAAAGCATCCACAAGAAGACAAACGCCGTCTGCCATATTTAGAACACGTTCTACTTCACCACCAAAATCAGCGTGACCAGGAGTGTCGATTATGTTTATCTTTGTTCCTTTATATACTACAGAAACATTTTTAGAAGTAATGGTAATACCCCTTTCGCGCTCCAAGTCATTGTTATCAAGAATTAAATCTCCAGCATTCTGGTTGTCACGAAATAAATGACAATGATACATAATTTTATCAACCAAAGTAGTTTTACCGTGATCGACGTGGGCAATAATTGCAATGTTTCTAATAGCTTCCATCTGTATTTTTTTGAGGTTGCAAAGGTACACTTTATTTTCATATAAAAAATCTTTCTATAATAGTTTACATTTTGTTAACTATTATTGTTAAAAAATAAACATCATAAAATAAGTTTTTAACGATGTTTAATAATTAAGTATAATTATTTATATTTGAATAATGAAAAACAAAACCAATCAAATAACCGTAATATATATACTTATATCCATGTTTTTGGCTATTGTCTGTAATAAATTATTCCTAGAATATATTTCTCCAATAAAATACCTTTCCTATAGTTTCATAAAAGACGCACTATTTATATTGATTTCCGGAATAATTCTTAAGTATGTCTTATCAAAAAACGACATTAAAAACTCCGCAGTTTTTAAAAAATTAAAGAATACAAATGATGAAATTAAAGAATCTAATGAAAGGTATGATATTGTGGCAAAAGCAACAAGTGACACCATTTGGGATTGGAAAATACAGGAAGACAGCCTCTTATGGAACAAAGGAATTGAAGTTGTTTTTGGGTATAAACAAGACGAAGTAGGTAAAAGCTCGAAATGGTGGTTTGATAATATCCATCCGGAAGACAGCATTAAAATGTCTATAAAACTATACTCATTTATAGAACAGAAAACCGAAAAATGGCAAGATCAATACCGATTTAAATGTGCTGATGGCTCCTATAAATACGTTTTGGACAGAGGATTCCTTTTAAAGGATGAAAATGGCAAAGCCGTAAGAATGATTGGAGCAATACAGGATATAACCAAGCAAAAAGAAGAAGAGCAACGACTAAAATTATTGGAAACCGTAATTACCCAAACAAAAGACTCCATAATCATCACCGAAGCCGATTTAAATGATGGTAAAATTCCAAAAATAGTATATGTAAATCCAGCATTTTCCATTATGTCCGGGTACCAGTCCAATGAGATTATTGGGAAATCCCCAAATATTTTAATGGGTCCAAATTCTGATAATAAAGAATATGAAAAACTAATCACTGCCATAAAAAACAGAGAAGAATGCCAGGTAGAAACCATCAGTTATACAAAAAACAAAGATGAATATTGGGTAAGTTTCTCCATGTTGCCTGTTTATAATTCAGATGGGGAACTTTCGCATTGGGTTTCGATACAAAGAGACATTTCAGAGGAGAAAAAACAAGAAGTAGAAAAAGAACAACTTATTCGGGAGTTAACACGAAACAATAAAGACCTACAGCAATTTTCCTACATTACTTCTCACAATCTTAGAGCCCCATTATCAAACTTAACCGGCCTGTTGAATTTAATCGAAGATATTCCCATCGAAAATCAAGAATTAAAGGAAATATTGGACGGTTTTAAAAAATCGACTCATTTATTAAATGAAACCATCAATGATTTAGTAAAAGTAATTGTCATAAAAGATAATCCATCCATTCAAAAAGAAGATATTGAATTAAAAGAGGCCTTTGAAAATGTCTTTAGCCAACTGGATTTTCTTATTGATTTACACAAACCCATTATAAAAATTGATTTTGAAAAAGCATCTTTTTTAAATACAAACAAGGCCTATCTAGAAAGTATATTATTAAATCTATTGACCAATTCCATAAAATACAAATCCGAAAATCAAAAATTAAAAATAACCATTACTACTAATCCCAATAAAGATGACGATACTATTACCATGGTTTTTAAGGATAATGGAATAGGAATCGATTTAGAAAGGAATAGAAATAAGATTTTCGGTCTTTATCAAAGATTCCATGATTACCCTGACAGCAAAGGATTGGGGTTATATCTCGTGAAATCGCAAGTAGAAACTATGGGAGGAACCATCGGTATTGAAAGTGAAGTTGATAAAGGAACCGAATTTACATTAACGTTTAAAAACAAATAAAAAATATGTTGGACACCATTTTATGTATTGATGACGATCCCATTACCATAATGTTATGCAAAATGGTAATTACAAAAGCCTCCTTTTCAAACAAAGTAATCACGGCATCTAACGGTGAAGAAGCCTTGCGCTATTTTAACACGCTCAAATCCCTGACTGATGACAATAAATCAACAACATACCCCCAATTAATTTTTTTGGATCTAAACATGCCTGTAATGGGTGGTTGGGAATTTTTGGATTGCTTTAATACCGAAGACTATTCTGATTTTAATGCCTCAAAAGTTATTATACTTTCTTCAACAATTGACCCGGAAGATTTAGAGAAGTCAAAAAAATACCCTATGGTAATTGATTTTTTATCAAAACCAGTTTCTAAAGAGATGCTTGAATATATAAAAACAAAATTTAATATTACTTCATAAAAAAAGCTCTCAAAAATGAGAGCTTTTTTTTATATCCATAAATTGTAATAGTTACAATTTAGAAACGTGTTTCGTTAATTTAGATTTCAAATTAGACGCTTTGTTATCATGAATGATATTCTTTTTAGCTAATTTATCAATCATAGAAATTACGCTCGACAATTTAGAAGCAGCATCTACTTTATCAGTAGCTATTCTTAATGCTTTGATTGCATTACGAGTAGTCTTATGTTGATATCTGTTTAGAACTCTTCTTTTTTCGTTGCTTCTAATTCTCTTTAAAGCTGACTTATGATTTGCCATTTTCTTGAATAATTTTTTCTTTATTAATTTTTTTTGTAGCCCGTAGCGGAATCGAACCGCTCTTACATGGATGAAAACCATGCGTCCTAACCGATAGACGAACGGGCCATACTTCTCTAATGCGGATGCAAAAATACAACTATTTTTTAGACGTGCAATAGTAGAAGCAAAAAAAATATTTTTTTTTTAATATGCCTTCGCAAACAAGACTCTTCCAACAGAAGGATTCCCAGTGAGAATACAGCTTCCAGCCTGCTCTACTCTATCTAAAGGTATGCATCTAATAGTCGCTTTTGTCAAATTCTTAATTTTCTCTTCGGTCTCCGCAGTTCCATCCCAATGGGCGGATACAAAGCCTCCTTTACCTTCTAATGCCTCCTTAAACTCCTCAAAACTATTCACTTCGGTAATATGCGTATCACGATATTCTAAGGCTTTATTGAATAAATCAATCTGAATTTGTTCCAAAAGTTTTTGGATATAAATTGCAATTTCATCCTTACTTATCGTCTCTTTCGACAAATTATCTCGTCTTGTTATCTCGAAAGTTCCATTTTCTAAATCTTTTGGACCAACAGCAATTCGAACAGGAACTCCTTTTAATTCCCATTCCGCAAATTTAAATCCTGGTTTTTGGGTAGTTCTGTCGTCATATTTTACCACAATTTTTAATTCTTTCAATTGTGAAACCAATATATTGACCGCAGCAGTAATTTCATCTAATTGTTCATCTGTTTTATAAATAGGAACAATAACCACTTGGATAGGCGCCAAATTTGGAGGTAAAACCAATCCTTTATCATCTGAATGCGTCATTACCAAAGCACCCATCAATCGGGTAGAAACCCCCCAAGAAGTTCCCCAAACGTATTCCTGTTTCCCTTCGGCATTAGCAAATTTCACATCAAAAGCCTTGGCAAAATTCTGTCCCAAGAAGTGTGAAGTTCCTGCTTGTAAAGCTTTCCCATCCTGCATTAATGCTTCGATACAATAAGTTTCTTCGGCTCCGGCAAAACGTTCGGTTTCTGTTTTGATTCCTTTTATAACTGGAATTGCCATGAAATTCTCGGCAAACTCGGCATATACATTCATCATCTTTTCGGATTCCTCAATAGCTTCACTTCTTGTAGCGTGTGCAGTATGGCCTTCCTGCCATAAAAATTCGGCGGTTCTCAAGAATAATCGTGTTCTCATTTCCCATCGCACCACATTTGCCCATTGGTTAATCAACAAAGGTAAATCTCTATAGGATTGAACCCATCCTTTAAAGGTGGACCAAATTATCGCTTCGCTTGTGGGACGAACAATAAGTTCTTCTTCGAGTTTTGCATTGGGATCAACCATTAACTTCCCAGGATTATCAGGGTCGTTTTTTAATCTATAGTGAGTCACGATAGCACATTCTTTAGCGAAACCTTCGGCATTTTTTTCTTCGGCTTCAAACATGCTTTTCGGAACAAACAAAGGAAAGTAGGCGTTTTGATGTCCTGTTTCTTTGAATTTTCTGTCTAATTCTGCTTGCATTTTTTCCCAAATTGCATAACCGTAAGGTTTGATAACCATACAGCCTCTAACTCCTGAATTTTCGGCTAAATCGGCTTTTACAACCAGCTCATTATACCATTTTGAATAATCGTCTGCTCGTGTGGTAAGGTTCTTGCTCATATTGAATAGTTTGGCACAAATTTTGTTTTATTTTTTTTAACTAAATAGTTCAGCAAAACTAACTATTTTTGTAGTGTGCAACAATAAAAAAACCCACAGATATGAAAACTAATATTTTTTCCTCCCGAAATGCCTCACTTTATTCACTAATTGGATTTTTGAGTATTCTGGTAACCTCTTGTGGCTCTTATCAAAATAGCTCCTATTATGATACTGATGGTATTTACGGAAATACTGAAAACAGAAATACTGAAAAAGTGGTTCAGGACAATAAAAATAATCACTACAAAGGTTATTTTAATTCCTTGCAGAACAATAATCAACCCACAGAAATTTTTACTGATGTAAATAATTATGGCAATTACAACACTTCAAACGATACTATCCAGAATTCAAACCAAGATTATGCCGATTGGGGAAACAATTCCGGAACAACTTCCATAAATGTTTACACTAATCCTTGGAATATGTCAATGGGATTTGGGTTTGGCTATCCTTATTATGGTTATGGATTCGGTTATCCTTATTACGGGTACGGTTGGGGCTATCCAAGTTATGGTTGGAATTATCCTTATTACGGATGGGGTTATTCCGGTTATGGTTACGGATATTCTGGTTATGGCTATAACAATTCTAATTATTCTTATAATCCAAGTCGAAGAGGTTCATCCTATTCCAATACAATAAGCGGCAGTAGGTATTCTCAAACAAAAACTAGCTCGGTAGCAAATACTGGTAATTACAGAACTTCCGCTCCTACTTCTAACGTATCCAGAAGCAGTTCGACTAATTATAGAAGTAGCCCAACAACTAATTACAGAAGTAATTATATTATTAATAATACCACTAGAAACAGTACT
Source organism: Flavobacterium sp. UBA5153 (assembly GCA_002413745.1). GTDB lineage: Bacteria > Bacteroidota > Bacteroidia > Flavobacteriales > Flavobacteriaceae > Flavobacterium. The sequence continues at coordinate 55,149 of DHXP01000049.1, forward strand.
TTACTTAATAGAAGAAGTTCGCAAACTCAAAATAATTCGTCCAATTATCCTACAAGATCTAGATCAACATACACAAATACACAACAAAGTTCCAGCAATTCAACAAGAAACCAGAGTTATACTCCTTCAAGTTCAAATGACGGAGGGGGAAGGTCTTCTGGCGGTGGATCATATGGCGGCGGTGGTGGAAGATCTTCAGGTGGCGGAAGAAGATAATTATTTATTCCATTTCATAAAACAAAAACAAACCCTTACTCTACATAAAATGAAAAAGTACATATTCCTACTATTTGCCGGCTTCACTTTAAGCGTTGCCCAGGCACAAGAAATAACAGATGCTGTGCGATACGCACAAGACAACTTAAATGGAACGGCACGTTTTAGAGCTATGAGTGGTGCTTTTGGGGCTCTCGGCGGTGATTTGTCTTCCATAAACATAAACCCCGCAGGTTCAGCAGTTTTTTCAAATAATCAAATTGCGATAACCCTAAGCAATTACAACACAAAAAATAATTCCGATTATTTTGGAACCAAAACAACCCAAAAGGACAACTCATTTGACCCAAATCAAGCCGGTGGTGTTTTCGTGTTTAAAAACCAGAATTCAAATGGCAATTGGAAAAAGATTTCGTTGGCTATAAACTATGAAAACACGAATAATTTTAACAATTCATTGTTTTCTGCAGGAACTAATCCGACAAATTCAGCGGCTAATTATTTTTTATATTATGCCAATGGAGTACCATTAAATACTTTGGAGAACTCAACCTATGGGGAATTAGACCACGGTGCACAACAAGCTTTTTTGGGTTACCAAGGTTATGTTATAGATCCTGTTGACAGTAATAATCCAAATAACACCTCCTATACTTCAAATGTTCGTCCTGGCGGAAATTACTATCAAGAGAACAACATCTATACTAAAGGTTATAATGGAAAATTATCCTTTAATGCTGCAACATCCTATAAGGATAAATTATATTTAGGGATAAACTTAAATTCGCATTTTACAGATTATACCCAATCTTCCAGTTTTTATGAAGACAATAACAACACTTTGGATAGCAATGACAGGGTAAATAGATTGCAGTTTGACAATGAATTATATACTCACGGCACAGGATTTTCATTTCAAATAGGAGCCATTGCGAAAATAACCAATGAAATCCGTTTAGGATTGGCATACGAATCACCTACCTGGTATCATTTGAGTGATGAGTTATCACAAAAACTAGTGGCAGTGAGCAGTAATACGAGTGGCGAATTACCCCCAGATGTTGTAGATCCAAAAATCACCAATTATTATGCCCCTTACAAATTACAAACGCCAAGCAAGTTTACAGGAAGTTTTGCTTATGTTTTCGGGAAATCCGGATTAATAAGTATTGATTACGCCATAAAAGATTATAGCAACACTAAATTTCAGCCCGAAAACGACTCTTATTATAGAGACGTAAATAGCTATATGAGTGCTACCCTTAAAAGCACGAATGAATTGCGACTAGGTGCCGAATATAAAATTAAGGAATGGAGTCTGCGTGGCGGTTACCGTTATGAACAAAGTCCTTATAAAAATGCGACAACTATTGGTGATTTGAATGGTTATTCCGCAGGATTGGGATATGATTTTGGTTCAACCAAATTGGATTTGGCTTATTCATCAGCACAAAGAGATTCACAACAAGGATTTTTTAGTAATGGTTTTACTGATGGCGCCAAAATAAATTCGACAAATAATAACATTTCCTTGACTTTGTTGTTTGAATTGTAAAGCACCCTAAGCATGAAGGAGGGAACTTGTGATACTTAAAAAAAACAGATTTAAACCACTTTTGATTTTATACCAGAAGTGGTTTTTTTCGAAAGGTTGTTAAAACCCAAAAGTTTATAAAATAGCCCCGATAGCAATGAAAATCCCACGCTTTTGGACGTGGATTGCAATGAATAGCGGGACTAAAGGTTCATAAATAAACAAAGGTTGATGCTCCTAAAAATAAAAATCGTAATTTTGCCGACTTCCCAAATTATCGGGAGTATAAATCTATGAGAACCAAGTCTTTAAAAAAGAACAAAATCAACGTAATTACCCTTGGGTGTTCGAAAAATGTGTATGATAGCGAAGTGCTTATGGGACAGCTAAAAGCTAGCGGAAAAGATGTCGTACACGAAGAAGAAGGAAACATCGTTGTCATCAATACCTGTGGATTTATTGATAATGCCAAGGCAGAATCAATAAATATGATTCTGGAATATGCCGACAAAAAAGAACGGGGTTTAGTTGATAAAGTTTTTGTTACTGGATGCCTATCAGAACGATACCGCCCTGATTTAGAAAAAGAAATCCCCAATGTGGACCAGTTTTTTGGCACAACAGAATTGCCTGCTTTGCTAAAAGCTTTGGGTGCCGATTATAAACACGAATTGCTTGGCGAACGCTTGACGACAACTCCAAAAAATTATGCCTATTTGAAAATTGCCGAAGGCTGTGACAGACCGTGCAGTTTTTGTGCCATTCCAATTATGCGTGGCAAACACGTTTCGCAAACCATAGAAAAACTGGTGAAAGAAGCTGAAGGTTTGGCTAAAAATGGCGTGAAAGAACTGATTTTGATTGCGCAGGATTTGACTTATTACGGCTTGGATATTTACAAAAAACGTAATCTTGGCGAATTATTGGAGGCCTTGATAAAAGTAGAAGGTATCGAATGGATTCGTTTGCACTACGCCTTCCCTACCGGTTTCCCGATGGATGTTTTGGAAATTATGAAGCGCGAACCCAAGATTTGTAATTATATTGATATTCCGTTACAGCACATTTCGGATTCCATTTTGAAATCAATGCGTCGCGGAACCACAAAAGAAAAAACGACAAAATTAATACAAGAATTTCGCACGGCAGTTCCCGGAATGACAATCAGAACGACTTTGATTGTGGGTTATCCCGGAGAAACCCAGGAAGATTTTGAAATCATGAGAGACTGGGTTCAGGAAATGAAGTTTGAACGTTTGGGTTGTTTTACCTATTCACATGAAGAAAACACACATGCCTACTTACTTGAAGATGATGTTCCCGAAGAAGTGAAACAAAATCGAGCCAACGAAATAATGGAAATTCAATCGCAAATTTCATGGGATTTAAACCAAGAGAAAATTGGCAAAACATTCCGTTGTATCATCGACAGAAAAGAAGGCACGCATTTCGTGGGAAGAACCGAATTTGATAGTCCTGACGTGGATAATGAAGTACTGATTGACGCTTCGAAACATTACGTAAAAACCGGCGAATTTGTAATGGTAAAAATTACCGATGCAACCGAATTTGATTTATATGCAGAACCTGTTTAAATTTACGATATTTTTTTTTTGATAAACAACAATTTAAAAACACCAAACATGAAAACATTACAAATAATACTGGTAAGCACATTTTTGCTATTATCTATTAATACTATTTCTGCCCAATATGGTGGTTATGGCGGTGGTGGTTATGGTGGTGGTTATGGTGGTGGTGGTTATGGTGGCGGAATGAATCGAGGCATGAATCGAGACATGAATCAAGAAAGTCATCAGGAAAAACCAAAAGAAATTCCAGTGGAAGTAACAGTTGCCAAGATAATTGATGAAATGAAAACCGAAATCAATCTTGATGAACTTCAGACAATTGCAATTTCAAATGTTCTGACAGAAAGTATAAGAACTCAAGGTATATTACTGAAACAAGTTGCTAGCCAAGAGGATCAAATAAAAGATTTTAAAGCGCTTTCAGAAACTACTGACAGAAAGATAATGGAATTTCTGAACGAAGATCAAAAACCAAAATACCTTGCTTTTAAAGAAGACCGAAAAAACCAAAAGAAATCTCGTTCCGGAAGAAAACATAAAGACGAAACCAAATAGGATGAAACATTCAATAAGAAACCATTTTTATTACCTCATATTGGCAGTCATAATAACTTCTTGTTCCACAAATCCTTATAAAAAAAGTGAGAAAATATATAACGACAAATTAAATTCTTTAAAACAAACGATTTCAAAAAAAGAGGCAGTGCCTTTACAAAATGTCGTTGTTCCAGAAAAAAGTATTGATACGCTATATTTAAAACAATTGCTTACTTTTAAAGACACCATTTCAAAAATGGAAGCGATGCCTTTGCTAAATGGCATCAGCACAGAATGGATTGGGACAGTTAATTTCAATTTAAGGAAACCCAACTTTATCATCATTCATCATACCGCCCAAGATTCCTTGAAACAAACCTTGAAAACATTCACATTGACACAAACTCAGGTAAGTGCTCATTACGTGATTGCACAGGACGGCAGAGTTGTTCATATGCTGAACGATTATCTTCGGGCTTGGCATGCAGGAAATGCTTCTTGGGGAAAGAATACCGACATCAATTCGGCATCAATAGGAATTGAATTGGACAATAATGGAACGCAAGCTTTTTCGGAATTACAAATAAACAGTTTACTGGCTCTTTTGACCAAATTAAAAAAAGACTACAACATCCCTACGGAAAACATCATTGGACATTCGGACATAGCACCTGCCAGAAAACAAGATCCAAGCGCATTTTTCCCATGGAAAACATTGGCCGGAATGGGATTTGGTATTTGGCCAGATGAATTGTTAGAAACTGCTCCTTGCGATTTTAATATAGAACAAGCCTTACGGATTATTGGCTATAACACAAAAAATCTTCCGGCTGCTATTTCAGCATTTAAACTTCATTATATCCAAACAGAAGTCGATTCTGTCTTAGATGAAAAAACCATAAATACCATATACGATATTTACAAGAAACAATAATTGAAATTGGTTTAAACCAAAATAATAAAAACGGCTTTTTGATTCCTCAAAGAGCCGTTTTTCGTTAAAAAAAGCTGCCAAGACACTAAACAGCCTCTTGGCAGCAAAAAAAAATTAAATCTATTTGATGGTAAAAGTCATCCCTCCAGAAATGAAGTTGCGTTTCAGATGACCACTTGTGTTAAAATTCCCATTGTCATTATAAGTGTATCTTAAAAAGACTGGCAGGCTAAAACTTTCAGAAAACTTAATAGATTTAGCTGCATTTAAACCAACATTGGTAAATTTAAATCCATCGGTAACGTAATAAATGCTTGATTTCACTACTGCTCCAGCAAATGCTCTTAGATCAATGCCTGCGCTTGCTATGGATTGAGTATATCCCATTTCAGCATAAGAGGAATAATTTCGACTCCCACTATTGTTAAAATCATTTCCTGCTATCAAAGTATTCCATTGAAAATCCAAAGGAACCCCTTTGCTGGCAAAATTAAGCAAAAGCGAAAGGTCAATTGCCTGCGTAGAAGTATTATCATAATTGAAATACTTGCCTCTGGCTCCTGCAAAATCAAAATAATAATCACTCACCAATATTTTTGCAATTGAACATGTTTGATACGATGCATACCAATCGAATTCGTTATATGATTTATTAAATTCTTTTGCATCATTAGACAAATTGGTTGTGCCCCAAACTCCAAATGTAAATTTATCTGAAATAGTCAAAGATGCATAGGGTTGAAAAGCTACTTTACCAGTAGAATTTAGCGCAATCCCTCTCCATAAATAGGGCAAAACAACATCTACTGCGGCTGCAAATTTTACCGCTGATGAGGGTGGAACTGGAGCAACTTCCAGCGGTGCGTCTTGTGCAAATGTCAACGTACTTGTTAGCACTAAGGCTAAAATAATTACTGCTTTTTTCATGTTTAAATTGGTTTTGATTATTAATTTGATTTAATTTAATTCCTATCATTAATTTCATCTAGTTTTTTTTACTGAATAAACGAGATTATTAATGAATGTTTTGTCAAGAAATTTTCTTTTCTTGAGGCGAATTTATCATCTTTTTTTATACACAAAAGAAAAAAAATCCATTTTTTAAACCGAATTATCAAATCAAAAAAATCATTTCAAAAAAATACAATATCTGTATTTTAAACCAACTATTTTACAATATCAATAATACACTTATTTAAAACACCCCCATTTTTTTTCATAGCAAATACGTTTTAATTTTAATTTTAGGGTCTTTTAAACGCTAATTATAATAAAATTAAAATATAACTATTAAAAAAATAGGGGTAAATAAATTTATACAAAAATATTCGTTTTTTAAAACTATGTCAAAAAACATGTTTATAACTCCCTATACCCAAAAATAAATGAATGATTTTAATCAAAAACTATTCAATAATAATCGATTTCATATTCATAAATTCTCTGATGCCTATTGCTGATAATTCCCTTCCATAACCTGATTTTTTTATTCCTCCAAAAGGGATTCGAGAATCGGAACGCACCAATGAGTTTACAAAAACATTTCCTGCTTCAATTTTTCTGGCCAACCTATAGGCATTTTCTCTATCCTCAGTCCAAATTGCCGAAGCCAATCCATATCTGTGGTTATTGGCAATTACGATTGCATCACTTTCATCTTTGGCTCTTATAATTGTTGCCAATGGCCCAAAAGTTTCCTCTTGAAAAGCAATATTATTCGAGTTAACAAAATCAATTAATGTGGGTTGGAAATTACAGTTATCGCGTTCTCCTCCAACCAAAATCTTCGCGCCTTGTGTCAAAGATTTTTTCAACTGTAAACTTAATTTTTCAGCTAAATCCATACGTGCCAATGGCCCCATATTGATTCCATTCTGCAACGGATTTCCTTGGTTCAATGCATTGACCTTTTGGGCAAAAAGAGCCGAAAATTCATCGGCAACTTTTTCGGTAACGATAAAACGTTTGGCACAAATACAAGCCTGCCCAGCGTTGAGCATCCTGGATTGCGTGGCAACCGTTGCCGCTTTTTCTAAATTGGCATCGTTCAAAACTATAAAAGCGTCTGACCCCCCTAATTCCAAAACCGATTTTTTGATGTGCTTTCCAGCCAATGCCGCAACAGACGAACCTGCCATTTCGCTTCCCGTCAAGGTGATTCCGCACACAATATCCGAAGCTACCACACTTTCTACCTGTGGAATATCAATAGTTATTTGTTGGAAAACTCCTTCCGGAAAACCTGCTTCCAAAAAAGCATTTTCAATCGCCTTGGCACAACCAATAACATTTGGCGCGTGTTTCAAAAGTGTAACATTTCCCGCCATAATTGCAGGAGCAGCATAGCGCAATACCTGCCAAAAAGGATAATTCCAAGGCATAATGGCAAAAACTGCGCCCATCGGATCATAAACTGACATACTTTTGAAAGGCGTGTCGTAATGTTCATCCTTCAGCATTTTCTCCGCATTTTCGGCATAGAATTCACAGTTTCCTGCTGATTTTTCTACTTCTCCAATTCCTTCGGATAAAATTTTACCCATTTCATTGGTAATGAGTAATCCCAATTCCTCTTTTTTCGTCCTAAAAATATTGGCTAACTTTCGCATTTTATCGGCCCTTTCCTGAAAAGAGGTGGTGCGCCAGTTCTTGAAAGCACTTTCGGCTAATTCCAGTTTTTGATTCAATTGCGTATTGGTCAACACTTCGTGTTCTGCTATTACCGTCTGTGTGAATGGATTTATTGATTTGAATATCATTATTTTTGGTTTAAAATTTTTGAGTTTAGTACTAAACTGCGACTGAATACTGCGAACTGGTTACTATTTAATGATTCTCACTTAATTTCGTGCTCGGATCCAAAGGCCAATACATTAACACCGAACAATTTCCGCTTCGTGGATCGTCTAAATAATCAAATAATGGTTCAACCAAAATAAAGCCACATTTGGTTTGAGCCGTAACGGTTGGATCAATGATTTTACCTTTTATCAATTTATCACAATATTCTGCGATGGTCATTTGGTCCTTTACTTTGTCAAATCCAATGGGCATTCCGGCAGTCATTTGACCTTTAGTCCCCAATGTTATCGCTACTTCTTGACGCGCATTATAAATTTGCCTACCAATTCCTTTTCCCTGATAATCAGGATGAACCGAAACATCCAATCCATAAAGCCAATCCGCTTTTGGATCATGGGTTCCCAACCATAAATTATCCGAAATTCCCAAAAAAGTGTGGTGTCCTTTGTGATAATTTTGAAGCAAAGTAGTCGTTGAAGCAATGACTGTATCTCCATCTAAAACCAGCATTTGGCCTTCCTGAAAAATCTCTATATGTCTTTTGTATTGCTCTTCCGTCATCAATTCCTCTTCCGATAAAGTAGGAAAAACAATTTTTTGAAGTTCTGCCTGTTGCTTTGCGTATTCTGGCGTGGCAGTTTGTAAAGTGTATTTGCCTAAAATTTCTTTTTTCATACTATTTTAAGAAATATATAACATTTTTATAACCTTTTTATATATTTACCCGTTGGGTGTAATTAGTTTTTGAGGATAATTTTCGTCAGTTCGAGTGATTTTCGATAGAAAATCGTATCGAGAACTAGAAAATT
>DHXP01000031.1:0-19651 GCA_002413745.1 Flavobacterium sp. UBA5153
ATGCAAAAGATGCGTCTAAACGGAATGAAACGAGCCTATGAGTCTTCGTTTGAAACAAGAGAAAGAGACACATTTACCAACGATGAGTTTATCGCCTGGCTCATAGAATCGGAAGACAACCAGCGAAACAACAGCAGAACCGAACGATTGCTCAAGAATGCCCGATTCCATTATCAGGCTTCCATAGAAGAAATGAGCTACACTCCAGACCGAGAACTAGATAGAAATTTGCTTACCAGACTCTCGGATTGTTCCTTTATAGACCGCAATGAAAACATAATCGTAACGGGTTGCACTGGCACTGGAAAAAGTTTTTTGGCTACCGCACTGGGATACCAATGCTGTATCAAGGGATACAAAGTCCTCTATTACAACCTAGGAAAACTCTTTACCAAGTTAATGATGGCAAAGGCTGATGGTTCTTATATGAGGGAATTAAGCAGGATTGAAAACTGTGATTTATTGATTATTGATGATTTTGGACTCCAAGCCATCAACAATGAAAAGCAAATGATATTGATGGATTTGATTGAAGACCGACATCATAAAAAATCTACTATTTTTTGCTCGCAACTACCCGTGAAAAACTGGTATGATTTAATCGAAGAAAAAACAATTGCAGACGCTATTTTGGACAGGATTATTCACTCAGCAATTAGGTTTGAACTCAAGGGAGAATCAATGAGAAAAAAAATGAAAAACAACTAAAAAAATTTATCTAATTTTACCATCAGAAATCTTCACAAAAATAACTGTTCAGTTTACCCCGGAATGGGGTGTACAGTTTCGCCGGAATAAGCAAAATACAGTAGTTTATATATACTGTTGTTTGTATCAAACGACACGTTCCCTTTTAATAAGTTTGTAATTGAATTTTTCTGAACATATTGTAAGTTAAATTCATTAATCCAATAGCGGCGTTAATTCGTTTAAATCCAATAAATTGCAAATACATTTTGTTCATACTATTTTCCATAAAACCAAAAATATGCTCAACTCTGGCTCTAGTTCTTGACTTTTCGGTATTGCTTAATTTTTGTTCGTCTGTCAATGGATTCGCCCTATATCCTTTTTCGTGAACGCAATTTATCATTTCGTTTTTGGCAATTATCATTTCTTGTTGCTCTCCTGTGTAAGCACTGCCGGCATAAAATTTTTCTCCTTTATCCTTCTCATCTAATAGATTTTCAACAACTTGAGAGTCGTGAACATTGGCAGAGGTTACTTCATATTTGGTTATTATTTTGCTTTTAGCATCTATTTTGATATGGTTTTTGTAACCAAAATAATTAACATTGTTTTTCTTTGTCCATCTTGCATCGATATCTTTTTGCTCTTTTTTATTCGGCTTTTCATCAAATGATTTAGGTGTTTCTCCTTTTTTAATTTGATTATTCTCGTCTTTGGTATTACGTTGTTTTGGAACTTCAATAAAGCTGGCGTCTATAATTTTTCCTTCATTTACGATTAATCCTAACTTTTCTAATTCTTTTATAAACAAAGAAAATATTTCATCAACCAATTCTAAATCAACTATTTGTTGTCTGAAATTCCAAACCGTTTTGCAATCTGGAATTACATCTGCAATACTTAAATTTAAAAATCGCATAAAACTCATTCTGTCATTTATTTGGAACTCTACTTGGTCATCAGACAAATTATAATAACGCTGAAGTATCAATATCTTGAACATCATTACATAATCAAATGGGCGACGGCCTCCTTTTCCTTTGGCAACTTTTTCAAAACTTGTCTCTAAAAGCATTCTAAACATTTCAAAATCAATCCCTTTGTTTAGTTTTTCTAAAGGGTCGCCAAGTTGACTTAGTTTGGTAAGTCGAATATCTTGGTCGAAAAATCCGTAATCTCGGTGTCTTTTGAACTGTTTCATCATTACAAGATACAAATAGTCTGCGTTTTAAAAAAACTTATCAGTTTTTAGAGGTTCCATTAAGGCTTCTCATTCGGGAAGCTTTTTTTATATTTTATTTGAAAAAATGTGTTTATATTTGAAAATAAATCTTCCCATTTTGAAAGCGAGTACCTTAAAAATAATTTTTTTCTGTTTTATATCTTTTCAACTTTATTCTCAAGAGTTGCTCCCTTTTGTTGAAAATTATAACAAAACCAATTATCAAGGGGATAATCAGATTTGGAATATTGCCCAAGGAAATGATAAAGCGATGTACTTTGCTAATAATCATTATTTATTGCGTTATGATGGAGTAAAATGGGAGAAAAACACCTTGCCAAACAAGACCATTATACGCTCTATAATGGCAGATGGCGATAGAGTTTATTCAGGATCTTATAAAGAATTTGGGTTTTGGCTTCGGAAAGAAGGAAAAATGAAATATGTTTCAATTTCCGGAGGCAAGAAAGTTTTTGATGATAGTGAGAATGAAGAAATATGGAAGATTTTCAAGTTTAAGAACAAGATTTATTTTCAATCTTTCAATGAAATTTTTCTTTATGACGGCAAGTTAATCAAGAATATTAAACTTCCATTTCTTATCTCGTATTGCTTTCAAATCGACAATAGTCTTTTGATCGCATCGGTAGGGCGAGGTATTTATTCAATTACAAATTCTCAAATTGTAAAAATAAAAGGTTTGGATGTTCTCGAAAATAACGTAATCCATTCCATTGCAAAATACCAAAACAAAACCTATTTTTTCACCAAAAAAAATGGCGTTTATATAGAAGAAAATGGTATTTTGACTTCATGGAAAAACCCCTTAAACGAAACTTTAAAATCGGCTAATATAAATGCGGCAATGTTTATAAAAAACAATAAATTGATTATAGGAACCGCGAGTAAAGGAGTTTATATCATTGATTTTAATACTAATTCCTATCAAAATATACATAGGAATAATATATTAATGAACAATTCTATTTTAAGTATTGCCCAAGACAATGAAAATAATTTATGGTTGGGTTTAGATAACGGTATCGCTCATATTGAAGTTAATTCACCAGTTTCTATTTTTTATGATAATTCGGGAATTTTGGGTTCGGTATATTCAGTTGCAACTATTGATAATGGATATTTGATGGCTTCGAATCATGGTGTTTTTAAATATGAAAAAAATCATTTTTCATTGGTTCCAAACTCTGAAGGACAATCTTGGAATATCAGTAAAATTAATAATAAATATCTTATTGGTCATAACGAAGGAACATTCGTTTATGAGAAGGGTCAATTTTCTAAATTAAATACAATAAATGGAGGCTGGAATTTGACAAAAAGCAACATAAATGATTCTTATTTACAAGCAACTTACAGTGGCGTTTTAATTTATAATGACTTAAATAATTTAACACAAAAAATCATTATTAAAGGGCTTTCAAAACCTATAAAATATGTAGCACAAAATAGAAAGAACGAAATATGGGCAGCGGATAATTATCGAGGTTTATATCGAATTTTGTATAATGATAATTATGTGACCACAAAAGTCGAAAATATTACCCAACTTAATAAAATGGACAATGATTTTAGTGTAAAAATATTTGAGTTTAGGAATGAAGTTCTTTTTTTAATCCATAATTTTTGGTACACCTATAATTCGATTTCTAATAAACTAGAAGAAAACACGATGTTTAATTCTAATTTCAAAAACATATCTGATATAGTTGCCATCGACGAAAATAACTTTGTCGTTCTTCAAGAAGGGCTTTTGTATTCTATTAATGCTAAGGGGAATAGGTTTGTTTGGAATGGTATTCAAGAGAAATATTATAAAGGAAAAATCATAAATGATAATTTAAAAATTTTCAAAAGCAAGGATGCCTATTTATTAAACCTTGACGATGGATTTATTTCATTTCAATTAAAAAGCGAAATCAGTCCTAATCCTAAGCTAAATATTGAGGCTTTTAATAATGGAGATTTAGTCGCCAATAAATCAAAAATAAAGTATAAATCGGAACTAAAAATAAGTGTTATTTCTGGAATATATGGTGCTAAAAAACCAAATTTGTTTTATAAATTGAATGAGTCAAATAGTTTCCTGCCGATAAAAGACGGGTTGATAGTTTTAAATAATTTGAGTAGTGGCTCTCATACTGTTGCAATTTATTATTATGATGGCTTGCATCATAATAAAGTTTCCAGTTTTGATTTCATTGTTGCAAAACCATGGTATTTTTCTTTTTGGATGATACTACTTTACTTCATTGTTTTGGTGATAATGTTATATGTGTACTATAAATGGAATAAAATGCGCTATATTCAAAAGTTAGCATTACAAGAAAAAGAATTGAAGCACCAAAAGAAAATTTTGGAGATGGAATTAAAAGCTGAAAACGAATTAAATACGCAAGAATACGAAAAGCATATTTTGGAACTTGAAATTCAAACAAAATCCTCTGAAGTTGCAGGTAAGTCACTTTCAATCGCAAAGCAAAGCGAAATGATAGAAAATATTCAAGGAATTTTAGATACTGAAACTGATTTTAACAAATTAAAAAGTGAAATCAAAAAAACGATAAAAATCAATGCTGTAAACAAACATGAGTGGGAAACTTTTGAAACGAATTTGAATCAAATTCACAATGCGTTTATCATTAATCTTTCTAAAAAATATCCAAATCTTACTTCAAAGGATATTAAGCTTTGTGTTTATTTAAAAATGAATCTTACTTCGAAAGAAATTGCTCCCATGATGAATATCTCTTTTAGAGGTGTAGAATTGCAACGCTATCGTTTAAGAAAGAAATTAAACCTTATTCAGGACGAAAATCTTTCAAAGTTCCTATTATCTATATAAATAGGTTAAATTTTTATGGATAGCATACTTTTATTATGATTATTTCAATAAATTACAATACATCATTACTACATCATAGGGATGTATTATTGTGCACAATATCTTTATTAGCCCCCTTAAATATTGATTTATTAAAGTATTTTGACAATTTGATGTATTTATGTAGTAACCACATATAGCTTACCATAACATTGTAATTATCTAATTTAGCTCCACTAACTTTAACAAATTATTAATATATGAGAAATTTCATTTTTAGCTTTTTAGCACTCATTCTTCTTCCTGCATATATGTCAGGTCAAGAAATTAAAGGTAAGGTGTCAGATAAAAACGGAGCTGGAATTCCAGGAGCAATTATTAGTGCTTCTGAATCCAGAACTTCTGCTGATGCCGATTTTGACGGTAATTTTACAATAAAAGCCAAAGTGGGCGAAACATTGAAAATTACAATGGTAGGTTTTGAGGCTCTAACCACTAAAGCAACTGCTGGTGTAATGAGTATTAAAATGCAAGAATCCAAAGACACCGAATTAAAAGAGGTTGTGGTTATAGGTTACGGTACCCGTAAAAAAATTGATAACACTACCGCAATTACTTCAATAAATGCTGAGGAAGTTTCGAAAACGAAAGTGTTAAATGCTTCTCAAGCCATACAGGGTAAGGCAGCAGGGGTACAAGTTATTTCATCCGATTTACCGGGAAGTACACCATCAGTTATTATCAGGGGTATGGGAACTGCAATAGGGGGAAGAATCCCTTTATTTGTGGTTGACGGTATGCCTACAGACAACATTAATAACATTAATACAAATGATATTGTTTCTTATGACATTTTAAAAGACGCTTCATCATTGGCAATTTATGGTAATAGAGCTGCAAATGGGGTAATCATTATTACCACTAAAAAAGGAAAAGGTAACAAATTGACCGTAGAAGTGGAAAGTTTTGCAGGTTTTAGACAGCCATTGAAAACGGTAAAAATGGCCAGTAGTAATGAGTACTCTCATTATACTAATGCTGCTTTACAAGCTACTACTTTTTCACAAGATCAGCCTGTAAATACAGATTGGTTTGGTGCCATTACAAGAAGAGGTTCGTATAATCAAAATAACGTTTCTGTTTCCGGTTCTTCTGAAAACATAAAATACTTTTTCAGTGTGGGTGACTATGAAGAGAAAGCAATTTTGAAAGGGCTGGATTATAGCCGTTTTACTTTTAGGAATAATAATGAATATAAAATTTCTAAAAAATTGACTTTAACTCAAACATTGAGTGTTGGTTATACCCATTCTACACCTAAACCAATGGATGTATTTACTGTAGCTTACAAACAATCCTCTATTGTTCCTGTTTATCTTCCTAGTGGACAATACGGTGTTTCTTTCGTTGGAGCAAATGGTTTTGCTGGTGCAACGGGATCTGCATTTAATAATGTTGGAAACCCAGTTGCCCAATTAAATTTTTATAACGAACAGCAAAAAAGTCTTTTGTTGCAAGGAGGATTAAAATTAGATTATGAAATTTTGAAATCATTAAAATTCACTTCGCAATTTAACGGTGACAGTTATACTTGGAAAAACTATAATTATAGTGATACACAAGCTATTTGGTTAGCTGCAGATCCTACACGTGTGGTTGCAAATTACCCGGCTACATCTCATTTAAATGATTTAACCGAAGGTAGAGAAGATCATTTCAATTGGAACTTATCGAACTATTTTACTTATAACAAAGTGTTTAACAATATTCATGATATTGAACTTACCGCCGGTACAGAAGCTTCTTCTATAGGTAGTGCAAGTAAATTGGCTATTGTAAGAAAAGACGCAAATGCAAATTCAAATTATTGGTCATTATCGGGTGTTAATAATGTAGCAAATGTAACTAGTTTTAAAGACGAATTGTCTAATGAAAGTAGATTAGAATCTTTCTTCGGTCGTTTTCAATACAAATTGATGGACAAATACTTAATCACAGGAACAGTTAGACGTGATGGTTCATCAAATTTTGGTAAAGAGTATCGTTGGGGAACTTTTCCTTCTTTTGGCTTAGGTTGGATTATTTCTAAAGAAAATTTTATGGCTAACGTAAAAGGAATTGATTTATTGAAACTTAGAGGAGGTTGGGGACGATTAGGAAATCAAAGAGTTCCGCTAAATAATCAATCTTTTGCTTCTGGACTTAAAAGTTATTTAGGAGGATCCGTATTGTATGAAGGGACAACCATTGACTCACAAGTAGATCCAAGTTTATCATGGGAAATTACCGAAGAAGCTTCTGCGGGTTTAGATTTTGAATTATTGAACCATAGATTAAAAGGATCATTTGATGTTTACGATAAAACAACAACAAACGTTATTTTAAATACTACTCCATATACTACTTCAGGAGTTAGTACTGCATCTCCCGCTCATGTTGGTGAAGTTTCTAATAAAGGATACGAAATTGCTTTACGTTGGGATGACAAAATTACGGATGATATAAGTTACTGGGTTGGCGGAAATTTTTCAAACAACACAAATAAATTAAAAAGTTTGAAAGATGCTAATCTATCTCCTATATATGGCGGAGATTTAGGAAATGGCCAGACCACCAAATTATTAGACAATACCTCTATAGGTCAACCATTGGGTAGTTTCAATATGTATCAATATGCAGGTTTTAACAAAGCAACTGGAGCAATGTTATATTACAAAGCAGATGGAACAACAGGAACTCAAGATGCTATGGTAATTGCAGATAAAAAATATGTGGGTTCTATATTGCCAACATCAACATTCGGAATTTCTTTAGGGTTAGTCTATAAAAACTTCGATTTATCAATTGACGGATATGGTACAGCTGGTGCTAAAGTATATAATGGGAAAAAAGCACAACGTTTTTCTGGAGAGAACATCGAAGAATCGCTAACTACAAATTTCTGGACACCGAATAATTTAACAGCTACAACTCCGGGCGCTTTTAACCAAGTTCCAGTTGCATCGACTTATTATTTAGAATCAGGCGATTTCTTTAGAATCAACAATATTTCTTTAGGATATAAAATTCCTTTAAAAGGTGATTTTATAAGTTCTGCCAGAGTGTATATGAATGTAATAAACCCATTTATAGTACAAAAATTCTCAGGATTTTCTCCAGAGTTAAATGGGGACGGAAATCCTTATGGTTCTCAAGGAGTAGAATTGAATGCTTACCCAACATTGAGATCATTTGTTTTTGGTGTTAATTTAAAATTTTAAAACTATGAAAAAGATATATATATCCATTTTTGTACTATCCGCAGGCCTTTTTATAGGATGTTCAAAAGACTTTTTAGATGTAAAACAAACCGCATCTATTTCTACCACAGACCTTGCATTGTTCAATAACAATGCAGGAGCTACCACCTTTGTAACTGCAATCTATGATAAATTTTTAGATTGGGATCTGAGTTCGTTTTCTTGGATTGGTTTGTCAAGCATTGCTTCTGATGATGCTGACAAAGGTTCATCTCCCGGTGATACAGGTTCAGATAAAGATTTATTGGATGCCTTGACTTATAATTCGTCAAGCGGTTCCATTGGTGAAATTTTTGATGCTAACTATAGGGGAATTAATAGATGTAATCAAGCATTGGACATCCTTCCTAAATTAGATAAGGCAGATCCTGCCTTGCGCGCAAGATTAGCGGGAGAAGCAAAGTTTTTAAGAGCTTTTATGTATTTTACTTTGGTAAAAGCGTATGGCGGCGTCCCGATCGTAGATCATTTGCCCAATCCATCTTCAGATGCAGACAGAATAATGCAATTGACACGTAAAACAAGTGCTGAAGTATATGCTTTTATCGAAAAAGATTTAACGGATGCTATTGCGGCATTACCAGATAGAACAGCTTATGCTGCTTCAGAAAAAGCAAGAGCTTCAAAAGGTGCAGCTTATGCTTTGCTTGCAAAAGTTAATTTATACGAAAAAAACTGGCAAAAAGTAGTGGATAATTGTAACCTCGTTACAGGATATTCTTTGGTTTCTGACTATTCTTCCCAGTATAAATTAGCTGGAAAAAATGATGCTGAATCTATTTTCGAAATTAACGGTTCGGGTGCAACTCCAGCCAAAGGAATCTCAGGATATTCTGCTTGCCAAGGTGCTCGTGGTGCTGGTGGTTGGGGT
This sequence comes from Flavobacterium sp. UBA5153, assembly GCA_002413745.1. GTDB lineage: Bacteria > Bacteroidota > Bacteroidia > Flavobacteriales > Flavobacteriaceae > Flavobacterium. The sequence continues at coordinate 8,925 of DHXP01000031.1, forward strand.
TGGGGATTCAATACACCAAGTTTAAGTTTAGTAAATGCTTATGAAGCGGGTGATGTCAGAAAAGCAGCCACTATTATTTTTGCAGGAACTACTTTGTATGATGGTAGAGTGGTGCCCACTACGGTAGAAAATCCTAGATACAATTATAAAGCCTATTCATCGGCTTATACTGATGGTTGGGAAACAGATGCAGATATTAAATATTTGAGATTTGCCGAAGTTATTTTGATGAAAGCCGAAGCCCTGAATGAATTAAATAATACTCCTGCCGCTATTCCTTTGTTAAACCAAATCAGAACCAGAGCAGGATTAGCAAATACTACGGCTGTTTCTCAGGCTGATGTAAGAATAGCAATCTGGAAAGAAAGAAGGGTAGAAATGGCATTTGAACACGATAGGTTCTTCGATTTAGTACGTACAGGTCAGGCAGTTGCAGCTTTCGCAGTTGACGGAAAAACATTTGTTAAAGGAAAAAACGAGTTGTTTCCGTTACCTCAATCTTTTATCACTCAAGCAGCTGGTTTATCTACACAAAACCCGGGTTATAATTAATCCTTAAAAACAGTAAAAATGAAAAAAAATAAATATATTTTCTTATTTGCTTCTGTTATAGCTTCCCAATTTTTTGGGAGCTGTAACGGTGATAGCATCGATAAAGTGAATAGCCCAATTGCTTACGAAAAAATCGGAGGTTATAATACTTCGGATGATGTAGCGGCTTCCAATTTAGTCTCAAAATTAAGTTTCGAAAATAATCTAACGGATTCAAAAGGAGCAATTACAAGGGCTGTTTCTACTAATGTAGCTTATGCAACCGGTAAAAAAGGAATGGCATATTCTGGGTCAAGTTCTCAAGAAAGATATGCTGTAGGGAATGCTACTGCTGCAATTACAGCGCTAAATGATTTTACATTTTCTTTCTGGATGAATACTGCAAATACTGTTGATCCTGCAACTGCTGGTCAAGGTAAAGGTGCTCAAGGTATTTTTACAGTTGTGAGACCAACTCAATTTTGGGGAGGTTTGAACCTGTTTTTAGATAATCCAGATGCTGCAAATCCAAATAGGATTCTGTTAAAAGTCGATTTAGAAAATGGTAGAAATGGTGTTGCGTGGCAAAGTCAAGGTGTAACTATGTATTTAGATAATAGTTTAAACACTTGGGTTCATATCGTTATCTCCTATAATTCTTCAACCAGCAAATTAACCTTTTACACAAATGGTGCTTTAAGTGCTAACGTAAATAGATTTGCCTACGCACCAGCCGGAGGAGTTATAGGTTCTGCACCATTGTTTGCTGATAATCCAGGAAGTATTGACAATATTAATAATGCGCCTAAATATGGTGTGTTTCAAATGGTTGGTACCAATGGGAAAATTGTTTTCGGAACCCACCAATTTGATACCACACCTCCTCAAAACAATGGTGGTCCACAAGGTTGGGCAACTAGTTATGCAGGTTTATTAGATGAGTTTAGAATTTATAATTCAGCACTTTCTATTAACGAAGTTAGTGCTTTATATAAATTAGAAAAAGATAATAGATAATAGAATCAATGTATTAAAAAGGCACCTAGTTCAAATAAAACTAGGTGTTTTTTAATTTTTAATAAAAAATAAAATGAAGAATTTCTTATTCTGCTTTATTTTTCTGAATGTTTTCAGCTCTTGTTCTTCTTCCCCAGGAGGAGGTAATAATGGAAGTGGGGGTACACCGTTGCCAACAACTCCCACAACCCCAGTGGTAATAACTCCGTTAACGGATACGGAAGCACTGGATCAAGTGCAAAAAGACGCCATCAACTATTTTTGGGATTATGCCGAAACCAATTCGAAATTAGCAAGAGAAAGATACCTTACAGATAATCCAGGTTTTGACGCCAATATCGTAACAACAGGAGGTTCTGGATTTGGGTTAATGACACTCGTAGCAGGTATAGAAAGAGGTTTTGTTCCAAGGACAGAAGCGGTTACCAGACTTACTACAGCATTAACTTTTCTAGAAAATGCAGATCGATTTCACGGTGCTTGGTCGCATTGGATTAATGGCACAACCGGACATGTAATTCCTTTTGGAACTAAAGATGACGGTGGTGATATTGTTGAAACTTCCTTTTTATGTCAAGGATTAATAACCGTTCGTGAATATTTCAAAAATGGGAATGCTACCGAACAGGCATTGGCTACTAAAGCCGATAGTCTTTGGAAAGGGGTAGAATGGGATTGGTATACCAAAGGCGAAAATGCGTTGTATTGGCATTGGTCACCCAATTATGGTTGGGATATGAATTTTAAATTAGAAGGGTATAACGAATGTTTGATAACCTATGTTTTAGGAGTTGCATCTCCCACGCATCCTATTCTTGTTGCTGCTTATGATCAAGCTTGGGCAAGAAATGGGGCAATTGTAAATGGTGGAGCACAATATGGTCTTCCTGTAATTTTTAATTACAATGGAGCAACTGGAAATGTTGGGCCAATGTTCTGGTCACATTATTCTTATATGGGATTAGATCCAAATAATTTAACTGATAAATATGCGGATTATTGGGCATTGACACAAAATCATTCCAAAATCATTAACAAATATTGTATTGATAACCCGAAACAATGGAAAGGATATTCCGATAAATGTTGGGGGTTAACGGCAAGTTATTCCCGTAATAGTGACGGAACCACAGGTTATTCGGCACATCAACCACTTAACGATTTGGGCGTCATTTCGCCTACAGCTGCTCTATCGTCATTTCCATATACTCCGGTGGAGTCAATGAAATTTCTTCATTATTTGTATGATGAAAACAAATCAACTTATGTAGGTACTGCAGGACCTTACGATGCTTTTTCGCCTCAATATAATTGGGTAACACCACGTTATTTAGCAATCGATCAAGGAACAATTGCCCCAATGATCGAGAATTATCGTTCCGGTTTATTATGGAAATTGTTTATGAATGCGCCAGAAATTAAACCCGGTTTGGTAAGTCTTGGTTTTCATTCCAGTAAATACGGATTTTAAGGAATATCAAATAGTTAAAACTATAGTTCTAATACGCATATTGATTTCAATTTATTTTGCCACAGATTTAAAAGATTATCACAGATTTTTTTATTAACCAAACGTAAAATCCTTTTAATCTTTTGAATCTGTGGCTTAAAAAAACATTTAAATTACCCCAGCGAGTTAAATTAAAAAAAAATATAAACAATGCAAAATAAACTTATAATTATATTATTAATGGTTTCTGTTTTTGGATTTAGCCAAAGAAAAGAAGCCAATAAAACCGTCAAAATTAAACCAAAAGCAGAATTTGTAGCCGAATTAATGGCGAAAATGACATTGGACGAAAAGATATATCAAACCGTTCAATTTACTTCGGATGGAACCATAACAGGACCAAAATCAGGTGATAATTTCATCACCCGAATAAAGCAAGGAAAAGTAGGTTCGGTCCTAAATGCTACGGGAGCTAAAGAAACTAGAGAAATACAACGGATTAATTTAGAGAATTCAAGGCTGAAAATTCCTTTGTTGTTTGGCCATGATATAATTCACGGCTACAAAACCATATTTCCCATTAATCTCGCAATGGCTTCTTCATGGGATCCAAAAGCAGTAGAATTGGCGGCTCGAATTGCTGCAACCGAAGCTTCATCAGCGGGTGTTCAATGGACGTTTGCACCCATGGTGGATATTACTCGTGACGCAAGATGGGGAAGGGTTTCTGAAGGTTCTGGTGAAGATAGTTTCTTGGGAATTCAAATGGCCATTGCCAATGTAAAAGGTTTTCAAGGCGATGATCTTTCAAAAAACAATACAATTTTAGCTTGTACCAAACATTTTGCCGCTTATGGTGCTGCCGAGGCAGGTAGAGATTATAACGCAGTAGATATGTCCGAAAGGGTTTTGCGAGAAACCTATTTACCTGCTTTTAAAGCTACGGTTGATGCGGGCGTCAAAACATTTATGACTTCGTTCAACGAAATTTCTGGCATTCCATCAACAGCTAATAGGTTTTTGATTCGTGATGTACTAAAAAGCGAATGGAAATTTGACGGAATGGTTGTAACGGATTATACCGGAATCAACGAAATGGTCGCTCATGGTTTTGCGACTGATGAAAAAAATGCAGGAGAATTAGCCATGAATGCCGGCGTCGATATGGATATGGTTGGCGGTGTTTATATGAATTATTTGAAGAAATCCTATGACGAAGGAAAAGTTTCCCTTACTCAAATTGATGATGCTTGCAAAAGAATTCTGGATGTAAAATACGATTTAGGGTTGTTTGAAGATCCCTATCGCTATTCAGATGAAAAGCGCGAGAAAGCAACAATTTACAAACCTGAATTTTTAGAGGCAAGTTTAGAAGTGGCCAAAAAATCATTGGTTTTATTGAAGAATAACAATTATATTTTGCCATTAAAAAACAACCAAAAAATTGCTTTTGTCGGACCATTGGTTAGTGATGAATACAATATTATTGGTTCTTGGGCAGCTCTAGGCGATCGAAATGGTTTTGCCACTAGCGTAAAAGAAGGAGTTACTAATTATTTGAAAAATGTTTCAAATGTAACTTTCGACGATGGCGTAGAAATAAGTGGTACCAAAAGAGATTGGATGCAAAAAGCCATTGATAATGCTAAAAAAGCCGATGTAATTGTTGCCGTTATGGGCGAAAGAGAAAATATGACTGGTGAAGCAGCTTCTCAAACCAATATCGATTTGCCGGGAATTCAAAAAGAATTTTTAGCCGAATTAAAAAAATTGGGTAAACCAATGGTTTTGGTTTTACTAAACGGAAGGCCGTTGACGCTTTCTTGGGAAAATGAAAATATGGATGCCATTCTTGAAGCTTGGTGGCCAGGTACTCGTGGCGGTGATGCTATTGCTCAAACACTTTTTGGAGCTAATAATCCAAATGGGAAATTACCGATGTCGTTTCCTAGAAATGTAGGTCAATTACCCTTATATTACAACCATAAAAATACAGGACGTCCTTATCTAGGGTTATCAGATTCGGAACAAAAATACAAATCACGTTATACAGATGTTGATAATAGTTCCTTGTTTCCGTTCGGATTTGGATTGAGTTATACGAATTTTGATTATTCAAAAATTACAATTTCCTCTGATAAAATCAAGTTTAACGAAAAACTAAAAGTTAGCGTTGACGTGAAAAATACAGGAAGTTTTGATGGCCAGGAAGTGGTCCAACTTTACATCCGTGACTTGGTAGGTTCTGTTACCAGACCGGTAAAAGAATTGAAAGGATTCGAAAAAGTAAGTCTGAAAAAGGGAGAAACAAAATCAGTTTCATTCGAAATTTCCTCTGAAGATTTAAAATTTTATACCCTTGATATGAAATACGAAGCCGAAGCAGGAAAGTTCGATGTTTTCGTAGGCGGGAATTCTGATACAAATAGAAAAGTAAGTTTTGAGTTAGTTAAATAAATTTGGTTTTTGATTTAGTAATTACCCTTCAATATTCGTATTGAAGGTTTTTTTTTAAAATGTATTTTTGATTGAGATATTTTAAAACTCAATATTTCTTTATATTTGGCTTTCTAAAAAATATCATTCTCTGAAAAAGATTCTTTTATTTTTCCTGATTGGATATTCCGGTTCAAAGTGAACAGTTTTTAGAGGATGATTTTTAGTTATATGGTATAAATCACATAGTATAGCCAATAAAACAATAGGATTAGTTATGATGTCTGTTTAAAAGGTGTTTACACCAACAAAGTCCGATTTATAGACCGCTATCTATTCGTTTTTGAAAACATAGAATTGCTGGAACCAATTTACAATAATGTACCTTGGGGCAGAGCCATCGAATTATTTTAAAACACAGATTTCACAAATTTACACAGAAAAATTTGTGTCAAAGAAAAGCTTCGATAAATTAAACCGAAAGGAATCAAATAAGGGTTTAGACTATTTTATAAACCCTTATTTTATATAGAAATTCTTGATTTCTAGCTTTGCGAAATAACAATCAATATAACGGCAACCATAGCCAAAAAGAGACCTATAAAATTCATTTTGGTAAGTTTTTCCTTGAAGACGAAAAGACCTACGAGACTCCCAATAATAATTACTCCCATATTCATTCCTGCAAAAACTGTCGAAGGATTTTTGGCGAAAGTCTGATGCGCTTTTAGATAAAAAAGAATATTTCCAAAATTGAAAATACCAATCAAACCACCAAAAAGTAGGTTTCGAGAAGTTATTTTTACTTTTTTGAAGTTGACTTCATAACCCACAGCTATCATGGTTATGAGTAAAGCTATTCCGAAAATCACAAATAAAGAGGAGGTATAAGGCAGATCCGTATAAGTGGCAATTTGTTTAAAAAGTACGTCAATAACTCCAAAACCAATAAGTACAGCAGCGGGATAAGTCCATTTATTTTCGGTATTATCGGAAGGTTTGGTGAGCAGAAGTATTAGTGCCGGAAATGCTACTAAAAGAGCACCTATTTTAAGAATATTGAATTCTTCGCCAAAGAGTAACCAAGCAGCCAGAATTGGGATAAACAAGGATAAACGTTGAGCGGCATCGGTTTTTACAATGCCCATATATTTTATTGAAGTTGCCAATAATAGAAAAATAGTGGGTAACAAAATACCAATTATAGCATAAATTCTCCATGGAGCTGCTATTCCTACGGCCTTAATATCTGGATTGTATGACATATAACAAAGCCCAAGGGCAAAGAGATAATTAAAAGCGATAATTTGGGTGTTACTGCTTGTATAAGCACGGGAAGTTTTGAATAAAACGCCCACGGTTACACTGCATATAATGCTTAAAATAAGAAATAGCATAGGTTATTTGTTTTTCTGTTGAGGTAGTAAGACTATTTTATTTTCTCTAATTCCAATTTCAATTCATCGGATTCTTTTTCTAATTTGTCTTTTTCAGTTTTATAATCACTGATTTCTTTTTGCAATAAACTGATTTGTTCGTTTTTTTCGGCAGCGGATCTTAAAAACTTGAAACTAGAGGTATCTTCTAGCTTTTTTTGGGTAATTTCTAAGTTATTTGAATTAGCAGCAAGCAAATTTTTGATTTCAAAAATCCTATTGGTAACCGTTTGTTTTCTTTCCTTTTTAATTCTATCGGCTTCGGCTTTTTCTTGTTCTGCTAAGAGGATTTCCTGTTCGTTTTTTTCTTTTTGTTGTAGATCATATTGATGATTTTCAACCTCAGTTTTATGATTCCGAAGGTCTAATTCTCGGCTTCTATTGTCTTCTAATGTATTCAAAACTGTTATTCCAACTATTAAAACCAAGCTTCCCAATACTATAAAAAAGGTCTTTTTAGTCAAACCTAAAATTTTTTGTTCTTCTTTTTCTTCTTCCTTTTTTTCTACTTTAGGTTTTGGAGGAACTGCCAAAAAAGAGGGTATTGGTGGCGGAACCACAACGAAAATAGTTCTTAATTCAGGGATTTCTCCAGCCGTTTTCCAGTTTTCCATTCCTTCAAACCATACGGGAGAAGTTTTTGTAATTCTTTTTGCTTTCAATTCTTCTAGATCAAACGGACCGCTGCTTTCGGTACCATTATGTAGAAAGTATTTTTTCATATTTAAGTATTCTATAAGGCTGTTAAAACCGTTATTTCTCTATTATGAGAGGTTATGTTCAAATTTACAATCATTTTTTGAAAATGCAAATTATATAATTCAATGTTGTCTTTTTGAAGTCAAGATTATATTTGGCAAACTTCGCCTATTCAGGGTCAATTTATTGGAAAATAAAGAAAAAGGGAAAGTCCTTATATTTACTGTTTGGTGAAAATGTTGTTAATATTAGAATATAGCGATAAATTTAAACTCTTCAGAACATTAAACTACTTTTCTGGATTTTTAAAATACTTTGTAAATCAATGTTTTAAAAATGGGCTAGTTTATTCAAATTTTACATAAAATTGTTTGAAAAATACCTCAATAAAGCTCCAAAATCATGATTTCAAATGTAGTTTTTCTAGACTAAACGATTAGCTGGCGAAAATGTTCATTGGTGCTATCTCTTAAAAATATCCTAAATAAACTTCTTTAAATAGATATATCGGGAAAAGTCGATATATTTGCATTATGGATCCTATAGAAATATTTAAAGCATTATCAAACAAGTCCAGATTACAAATGCTGGAATGGCTAAAAGAACCTGAAATAAATTTTCCTGAACAACTGGCTGCAGGTTTTGAGCATGGTGTTTGTGTAGGACAAATTCAGTCCAAAGCAGGACTAACCCAATCGACGGTTTCAGAATATTTAGCAATATTACAACGTGCCGGGTTCATCGAATCAACTCGTGTTGGGCAATGGACCTATTACAAGCGCAACGAAAAAGCATTCACAGCACTCAGCAAAATAATCGAATCTAATCTATAAATAATTATGAATACAAATAGTTTGTTTACGCCCTTCCACTTGAAGACGCTAAATCTTAAAAATAGAATTGTAATGGCACCTATGACGCGCTCTTTTTCTCCAAATGGAGTGCCTACAGATGAAGTCGCAGCTTATTATCAAAAAAGAGCTGAAGGCGAAGTAGGTTTGATATTATCTGAAGGAACGGTTATCAATAGACCATCTTCATCGAACGATGCTAATGTACCTCACTTTTATGGTGATAAATCCTTGGCAGGATGGAAACAAGTAATTGATAGCGTGCATTCAGCAGGTGGACAAATGGGACCGCAGATATGGCACATGGGTATCATGGATAATCATCATTCCGGTTGGGTTCCTCCAGTCCCTTTTGAAGGCCCATCAGGATTAAACAGACCCGGGTTTAGCAACGGGACTGCAATGACAACAAATGATATCGAAAATACCATTTTGGCTTTTGGAAAAGCTGCCGCAGATGCCAAGAGATTAGGTTTTGACTGTATAGAAATACATGGTGCCCATGATTATCTGATAGATCAATTTTTCTGGGATGCAACAAATCAGCGTACCGATAATTATGGTGGAAAAAGCTTAGCAGAACGTACTCGTTTTGCCGTAGAAGTGACTAAAGAAATTAGAAAACAAGTAGGAGAAGATTTTGCAGTGATTATGAGACTTTCTCAGTTCAAACCATCGGATTACACTTGCAAAATGGCAAAAACACCTCAAGAAATGGAAGCTTGGCTTAGTCCGTTGATTGATGCAGGTGTCGATATTTTACATTGCTCACAACGTCGTTTTTGGGAACCTGAATTTGAAGATAATGATCTTAACTTTGCAGGATGGGCTAAGAAACTAACAGGAAAACCGACTATTACTGTAGGTTCTGTTGGGCTTTCTGGAGATTTCTTTGGCGCTTTTGCAGGTGAAAGTTCACATCCTACCTCTTTAGATGAATTAACAAGGCGTTTAGACAGAGGAGATTTTGACCTCGTAGCCGTTGGAAGACCACTTTTATCAGATCCGAATTGGGTTTCCAAAATAAAAGAAGGAAAAAATGACCAACTAAAAGGCTTTAGCAAAGAAGCTTTGGGTGAATTAGTATTGGAATAACATTTAAGAATACAAATCAGTTTATAAAAAACTCACGTTACGCAAAATAATTCTATATGCCTGTTCAAAAAATAAAGCGAAGTTATCGCAAAACCCGATATATTCTTTACAGAGAAACTTTGGTAGACTGGAAAGAGCATTTTGGGCTTTTTTAGGTTCGTTTGCAGGCATTGGAATATTAGCTTACATACAATCCATTCATTTTTTAGGAAATGATGCTGGGTATCTAATTGGTTCTTTCGGTGCATCGAGCGTATTGGTCTATGGCATTATTCAAAGTCCATTTTCGCAACCTCGAAATTTAGTTGGCGGTCATTTAATTTCAGCATTTATAGGTGTTACAGTTCACAAATTAATCCCTGATATTATTTGGATTGCTGCTCCCTTAGCCGTTTCGCTTTCTACTATTTTAATGCAAATTACCAAAACCTTACATCCACCAGGAGGAGCAACAGCACTTATTGCTATTATTGGTTCCGATAAAATAAAAGATTTGGGTTATTTATATATGATTTCACCTGTATTCATTGGCGTAATGATTTTGCTACTTACTGCTTTAGTTTTTAATAATATGACTTCCAATAGAAGTTATCCAAGCCATAAGAAATACCATCTTATTAGAAAAAAACTAATTCATAAAATTAAAAAAAAGCGTATCTTAATTATAAGCGAAGACAAACCCCAAAGAATAACCTCATCTTCTAGTTTATAGCATCAATCTGAAAATCTTTTCAACAAATCGTAATTCTATTATGACGAGCTATTTTACAAATCTCAAGCGGCATACGATTAACAACAAAATAGCTCTCAAATTCCGTGAATTTCGAATATAAATGTTGTCTGATTTGCTAAGCAAAATAGAATATTTTTTTTCTTCGAGAGAAATCAGAGATGTTGATTGATATCTTATATGTGAGAGAACTTCACGGCAAGAAGCCTAGAACTTATAGGGAAAAAGCAAGAACGGCATCTTCGATATTTGAAAAGAAATATTGGCCACATTAACAATTTATTAGACCAGTTCACTGGCATTCCACTCAAAAGAAAAGGAGTTGAAATAGCTGTATGTAATCCAGACACTTTATTGCCAACAAGAGGAGATGTTTCGAGAAATGACAAAATCAGTTCCACACCGAATTGTCAGCATTCATCAGCCTCATATAAGACCAATAGTAAGAGGAAAAAGTCAAGCTAAAGTAGAATTTGGGGCAA
>DHXP01000031.1:19880-180793 GCA_002413745.1 Flavobacterium sp. UBA5153
GTTTTTCAGCAGACCCTAAGTAAAGAATAACATTGTCATTACAGAGGTCATATTGAGAAATCTTTCGATATTATTTTTGTAACAATAGCTGCTCTTATTGATCTGTACCTGCAGCATCTCTGTCAGTAAGAAATAACAATTTTCCCTGAGCGGGCTTAATTAATTGCATCGGATATTGCATCGGATTATAGTCGCCATACAAAACTTCCTTTAAGGCCGCTGCTTTTTTTTCACCAAAAGCAACAACAATAATTTGTTTAGCCCTATTGATAATGGGTGCCGTTAATGTAATACGATACATGCTTTGAGAATCCAGATAATATGCCGATACCCATTTTACTTCTTCTTTGAGTACGTCCTGACCCGGAAAAAGTGAAGCTGTATGACCATCATCTCCCATTCCCAATAAAATAAGATCAAATATCCCGTTTTCTCCTGCAATATTTTTAATGAACTCCTCGTATTGCAATGCATAATCCTCAGGAGTACTCTTGTTGTGATACATAGGAAATATGTTGCTTTTTGGTATAGCAACATGATCTAAAAGATAATCGGAAGACATTTTTGCATTACTTCGCTCATCCTCAAGAGCAACCCAACGCTCGTCGCCCCAAAAAATATAGACATGATTCCAATCTATTTTTGCCTTGTAATCCGGCATAGCCAAAAGCTTATAGATATCAGCAGGCGATGACCCGCCAGTCAGTGCTACAACAAACCTTCCATGTTCCTGTATTGCGTTTTGTGCCGCTAATACAAAGATATCAGCTGCCTGGGCAGCGATTTCTGCTTTATTATTAAAAATACTTATCACCTTGAATTTTTTATTTTACATTGTTATACAATATTGGATGCCCAGAAATGACCTTGTCGCGCGAGCAGGTCATCTGCCGCTTGAGGTCCCCAGCTTCCAGCTTCGTATTTATGGAAGCTTAATAATTCATCATTTTCCCAGGCCTGCTGAATGGTATCAACCACGTCCCAAGCCTCTTCAACCTGATCCGAACGCATAAATAAAGTAGGATCTCCCAACAAAGCATCCAAGAGTAGGGTTTCATAAGCTTCCGGTGATTGTGTTGAGCATGAAAAATAATCAAAGATCATTTCTGCAGGTTTCAATGAAAGCGACAACCCTGGTTTTTTTGTCATAAACTGCAACTTTATATCCATTGCGGGTTGAATATTGATGATTAACCGGTTAGGGGTCAAACCATCAGTACCATTAGAAAAAGTAGAATGAGGGACAGCTTTGAACTGAATGATAATCGAAGATTGTTTTTCCTGCATTCTCTTTCCCGTGCGGACATAGAAAGGAACACCCTGCCATCTCCAATTATCCAGGTAAAATTTCATTGCTGTAAAGGTTTCGGTAGTCGAATTTGCCGCAACTCCTTTTTCCTGTGTGTATCCCGTTACAGGCTTCCCTTTTATTGAACCCGTTTCGTACTGGCCTCTCACAGTATAATGATTTACCTCCTGCGGACTTATGCGTCGGATGGCTCTTAAGACATCCGCTTTACGGTTTCGGATCTCATCCGCTTCCAATGAGGTAGGTGCCTCCATGGCAATCATAGACAAAATCTGAAGCATGTGGTTTTGCATCATATCCTTTAATGCACCGGCATCTTCATAAAATCCGCCGCGATCTTCCACCCCAACTTCTTCAGCTACGGTGATCTGGACCGAATCAATAAAGTTGCGGTTCCATAGTGGCTCAAACATGGAGTTCCCAAAGCGGAAAGCTAGGATATTTTGCACCGTTTCTTTGCCTAAATAATGATCTATACGGTAAATCTGTTCTTCTTTAAAGGTTTGGGAGAGTAGCTCATTGAGGAGGACAGCAGAACTTTTATTATATCCAAAGGGTTTTTCAATAATGATGCGGTCTTGCTGCGCATTAGCAGCCAATTCCAGTTTTTTAATATTAACGGCGATCGTTTCAATAAAAGCTGGTGCTATCGACAGGTAAAAAAGACGGTTGGCACGTTCCCCAAAAGTCTCATCAATTTCATTCAAGCGCTGCGCTAACACTTGATAGGATTCTTCCTCATCGATATCATTTTGGAAATACTCTATTTTTGAAGCAAATTTCTGAAAATCTTCTTCAGAAGTTATTTTATTTCTGGAAAATTCGTTGAGATTTTCTCTAACATAGCTGCGAAATTTCTCGTCACTGCTCTCTGCCCGACCTAATGCCATAATGGTAAAATATTCGGGCATGTGACCATCGAGATAGAGATTGAAAAACGCCGGAAAAAGCTTTCTTTTTGCTAAGTCACCTGTCGCTCCAAAGATAAGAATGGTGGTAGGCTTAATATTTTTGACATTCTTCATTTTGCTTGATTTAAATTTTATTATTCATTCCAATTCGTATGAAAGATGCCTGGGGCATCTATCCGTTCGTACGTATGCGCTCCAAAGTAGTCCCGCTGTGCCTGAATAAGATTTGTTGGAAGATTCTCCGACCGGTAAGCATCAAAATAAGCTAAAGCATTCATAAGAGCCGCGACAGGAATTCCCTTTTGCACGGCAAATTGCACAGTCTCGCGTATATCCCTTTGATTATTGTTGATCTTCTGGGCAATCTCAGCATCCAGTAGTATATTCTTTAATTGCGGATTCTTAGCAAATGCTGCCCGAAAGTCTTCAAGGGCTGCAGCCCGAATAATACAGCCGCCACGCCATATTTTTGTCACTGTTTCCAGCTTTAGGTCATAATTATATTCTATTGAAGCTTTGCCCAACAGCGCCAAACCCTGTGCATAGGTTATCAAAGTAGAGAAGTACAAAGCTCCTTTGAGTAATTCAATAGTCACAGGTAGATCGAAACTATCATGTTCCGTATTCCAGACCAATTTTGAAGCGGCCTGAATTCTTTCGGGTTTGTTCTTAGACATATCACGCATCGTTACCGCAGCATCAATGGTCGGTACAGGAACCTGCAGATCCATAGCGTTCTGAGAAGTCCACTTTCCAGTTCCCTTAGATTTTGCCCAGTCCGATATAATGTTGACCAGCCTGATGCCGTCCTGATCTGTTTTTTTAAGAATCTGCCCGGTGATTTCAATAAGGAATGATTGAAGTTCGGTTGAATTCCAGTCTTCAAAAATTTTCTGAATCGTGTCGTCATCCAGATCATATCCTCGTTTCATAAGATCATAAATTTCTGAAATAAGCTGCATGATACCGTATTCAATCCCATTATGAACCATTTTAACGTAATTGCCCGCTGACCCATTTCCTAAGTATTCCACACAGGGATCTGCGCCGGCTTTTGCAGCTATTGCTTCAAAAATAGGGCGAAGTCTCTCATAAGCCTGTTTGTCACCTCCCGGCATCATGCTTGGACCAAATCGGGCCCCTTTTTCACCTCCGGAAATACCCATTCCAAAGAAATGAATCCCTTTGGCTGATAATTGCTCAAATCTGCGGTCTGTGTCAGTAAAGTAAGTATTCCCACCATCAATTAGAATATCCCCTTTATCCAAATACGGCAAAAGGCTCTGAATTGCACTATCGACCGGCTTTCCAGCTGGTACAAGCAGCATGATGGCACGGGGCTTCTTCATAAGGCTGACAAATTCCTCTGCAACTGTTGTTGCCTTGATAATATGTCCTGGATTGGCTTCATGCTCAAGCCAATTGACTTTATCTTTATCTAAATCTAAACCTGCCACGGCAAATTTTTGGTCGGCCATATTTAAAAGCAGGTTGTGGCCCATCACGCCAAGACCAACAATGCCAAAATCAAATGTTTTCATAAATAATTCAATTACTAAATTTATTATTGTTTGTATTCTTTGCCACTGCATGGCACTACGCATGTGCCCCATTTTTTAATCTACGGAGCTACTCCAGGATCTGCATTAAAGCTATTAATTACAGGATTTGTGCAACAGAATCTAGCCGATAATCTGATTTTGTTTTGCCGTTCGTTCTTTTTAAATACAGCCAGACCTGGCAGTATTACATGCAAGTTCTAATGCGCTGCAGCTGTAAAAGATAAAAGGCCGGACCAATGCGTAAAGTCCAGCCTTTTAATGTTAAATATTATAATACTGCAGTAGCACTAATTATTGCTTCTTTTAATGCTTTAGCTGCTGCTGCGGGGTCTGTGGCACCATAAATAGCACCACCGGCAACGGCTACTTCCGCACCAGCGGCAACAACCTCTTTTATGGTATCAATAGTTACACCTCCTGCTATTGAGAATGGGACTTTTGCCTGTTTTCCTTCATTAATTAAAGTCTGTACAGAGTATCCCGGTAATGCTTGTTCGTCAAGCCCAGCGTGTAATTCAACAAAAGCAACACCAAAAAAAATTACTTCTTGTGCTCTTTTTACCCTGTCTTTTACTCCAATGGTATCCACTACGACTTTTTTACCATATTTTTTAGCTGCTTCAACAGCTCCCTTAATAGTAGCATCATCTACAGTCCCCATTACAGTCACTAAATCTGCTCCGGCTTTGAAGGCTATTTCTGCTTCTAAAGCCCCTGTATCTGCCGTTTTCATGTCAGCAAAAATTAATTTGTTAGGGAAGGCTTTTTTCATTGCTGTTACTACACTAAGTCCTTCTGCCTTAATAAGGGGAGTTCCTAATTCAATAATATCTACGTAAGGTGCCACTTTACCGGCAAGCTCTAACGCAGCCTCTGTTGTAAGTAAATCAATTGCGACTTGTAATTTTGTCATCTCTAAAATGTTTAAAAAATTAATTATTAAAAAAAAGTTATTCCGAATTGGCGTGTTTTGGCCATAAGTCCTCTTTGCTCAATCCGGATTCTTGCCATAGGGTCATAAATCCCCTCTATGACAAGTAATGTAAATTCTCACTTATCAAATTATAATTAGTCATCTGTATTTCATTTTTTTATAAGCAGGTCACTCTTGGTGCCGATACTTCAAATTCTTACAGTGGTCATTTAAAAAAGGGCGCAAAAAAAATAGAAAGACTGCTTTTGAGGCTTCCCGGATTATGGAATACCTCTGCAGCAATAAATAGTTTGCTCCTCTTTGAAATAAGATTAATTATTGATGCAAAGATAAAGGAGTCTGGAAGGGAGGATGTTATACAAACAGGATTATGCAGTATAAATTTGCGCCAGCTCGTTCTGAAGTTCCGTCGGCGTTTCTTTGAGTTTTGCTCGCACAAATTTATTGAGTGCAGAAGGGGAACTGAACCCCAGATCAAATGCAATTTCTTTGTGTGAGCGATCGGAAAACAATAATTGGCGCTTGATTTCGGTCAGGATCCTGTTATGAATCGCATTAATTGCCGTTTCGCCACAGTGTTTTTTTGATATTTCATTAAGTTTTTTAGGAGTGATTGTAAGTTTTGAGGCATAATACTGAACGGTACGCTCGCTCTTAAACTGTTGGTTTAGGAGTTTTTTAAATCCAATATATACATGCTGGTTTGTCTTTTGGTGTAATATGGGATGCTGGCCATGTATAGCTTCTATGAGCCCTAGTAGAAATACTTTGATATAAAACCGAGCCTGCTCTTTTTTAACAAGGCTGGGATTGTTATAAATACTTTGGATGTTTTTTACAAGAGCAAGCCCCTGTTCAAATTCCTCATTAGAGAGCGCGGTACAATTAAGATTGGCGGAAAGATTTACATTGTAGGCACTTAATTCATTTTTGAGTATATCAGAACAAAACAGTACTTCTTCAAATAAAATAATTTTGCCCTTTAAATCCTCGCTTTTACTCGAGGTAAAGTGAATCTGTTCGGGAAATATAATGGAAATTTTTCCTGCATTGAGAAAATGTATTTTTTCCTCGATCTGAATATCAATTTTTCCTGCCTCAACGATGATAATGCAAAAATGATCGTTCTTATGAGGTTGCTGATAGTCTTCAATATGTGCTGTATTTAAATCAAAAACCCGGAAAGATAAATTTTTATCTTCCACTTTTCGAATGTTTTTCTTGATCTCTAAACGCTTTAAATCCATCTTATAAATTTCTGATTATTATTGCCCGGTAGTTATTACCTAACTTGAAACATAAGTTTTATTTTGCAATGCTCCTCATCCTCAAAATAAACTAATGTGCAATTGTATTGTTATAGGCCTAATTGGCTTTGACTGCAAATTTAATAAAATTACACCCCCTTTTCCCCGATTCTGGTCAGCAAAGCAACAGCTGAACATTAAAAGCTTGCTGCATTGGGCCGACTCTTTAGAAAAAAGTCTTGTCTGACGCTAATTTGGTATGATATAATACCTCAGGCAAAGGTAATGTTCTTCCGGTTCTCCAACAATAAACAAGTTTAAGAATAAACATTAAAAAGCAATATTATGAGTTTATTTCGCAGCTCTTTTTTTTTATAAAATCTTGTCATTGATCAGTAATTTACATTATAAAATCAATTAAATCTTAAACTAGTTCAATTATTTTTAGTAAAACCTGAAATCCGCAAGACTTTATGATTTCAGGCTTGCGGATTTCAGGTGGAATTGAATTAATCTCCTTTAATTAAAGAGGCAGTATTTCTTTTCCTTTTTAATATTTCTCCACATCTTTTTGACTTGATTCGTTATCAATCGATTGATAATCGCGAACATTAGCCGATGTTACTTCGTATTGGGTTATTATCTTACTTTTAGCGTCAATTTTGATAAGGTTTTTGTCTCCAAAATAGTTTATATTGTTTTTTTGATTCCATCTTGCATCGATATTTTTTTGCTTTCTTTTGTTCAGATTTTCATCAAATGATTTGGGAGTTTCTCCTTTTTTATTTGATTATTTTCGTCTTTGGTATTTCGTTGTTTTGGAACTTCTATGAAACTGGCGTCAATAATTTTCACTTCGTTTACTATCCATACTAGTTTCTCTAATGGGTTGCCAAGTTAACTTAGTTTGGTGAGTTGAATATCTTGATCGAAAAATCCGTAATCTCGGTGTCTTTTGAACGGTTTCATGCTTGTAAGACACAAATAGTCTGCAGTTTAAAAAAACTTATCCGTTTTTAGAGGTTCCCTAAATAAAAAAATCCCGTCCCGAAATAATCGGGACGGGATTTATCTATTTTTAATGGCAAACGTTATTTCTTGCTCCACTCCGCAATACTCTCTTTATTCATTTTTACATAATCTTGATTTTTGGCGATTTCGGCTGCTGCAAGCGAAATTTTCGCAGTTTCGATAGCTCCTTTCTTATCACCTTGTTTGGCTTGAATCAATGATTTTAAACGGAAATAATAATACGGTTTGTCTGTATTCATTTCCAAAGCTTTGTCTATATAAGTTCGTGCTTTAACAATATCTCCGCTAAATTGAAACAAATATTGGGCAGATGAAAAATAATCTCCTGCACTTGGCCCTGCTAATGTTTTATCAATGCTTGCCAATGTGTTTTTTTGCGTTGGAACTTCAAACTTAATGGCAACTAATGTATTTTCCCAAGACATTTCTAAATAGGCAAAATTAGCATCCAAATTGCTGATTCCAATGGTGAAACTTTCAAGTTTTCGATCCAGCGTTTCAGGTTTTGCATTGGTTCGCAAAGCTACTTTTGTTTCATCCCAAGTTGTCGGATTTCCCCAATTATCAGTTTTCGAATAGAAAACTATTTCCCAATTATCGGCTTTTGGAGTAGTATAAATGGCATATTTTCCTTTTGCCAACGTTTTGCCGTCAATAATCACATCATCACTGAATGAAATTGTGGTATTTTCATTGGCTCCAGTTCTCCATAATTTTCCAAAAGGTACCAAATCTCCAATAACAGCTCTGCCTCTAGCGTTTGGTCTGGAATAATTAATTTCCACTTCGGTTAAACCTACAACCTGTGTCAATGTTGACTTAGGACTCTGTTGAGGTGTTTTTACTTGTGCCTCAATAGCATAATTAGCAATCATCATTGCCAAAACAAAAATTATTTTTTTCATAGTATAAGATTTAGATGTTTTTTCAAATTTACAAATTCAATTAATTATATGTACAAATTATTGCATAATTTGAAATCACAACCGAGCCACTTTTTCAAAACTCAACTCATCAAAATGATTAATAACAACATCCGCCAGTGATAAATCCTGCAATTTTGAATGTTCACTATTGTAGCCAATACAAAAAATACCTGCCGCTTTTGCGGCTATAATTCCATTGGTGCTGTCTTCAATAACGATGCAGTTTTCTTTAGAAGCGATAGATAAACCAGCCGCATATTCAAATATCGCTGGATGTGGTTTTGATTTTGGAAAATCTTCCCCGCTAACGATATGGGTAAAATACTGATGCAATCCAAATCGTGTAAAAACACGGTCAATCGTCACTTTCGAAGCTGATGAAGCTAATATTAACTGCATCCCTTTTTGATGCAAATCCTTGATTAATTTTTCTACACCTTCCAATAATTCCAGATCTTCTTTATTGTCAAAAGCGTCATTAAACAAGTCTCTTTTTCTCTGAATTAAATCCTCGACATCGTGGCCAATAGGAAATAGTTCTTTCAATTTTTGAAATGTATTTCGGGTTGAATTCCCCATAAATGAAGTAAACATTTCTTCGGTTACTTCAATATTTAATTCTTCAAAATGTTGAAAATAAGCATAACTATGAACGGGTTCCGTGTCAACAATTACGCCATCCATATCGAAAATTACTGTTTGTATCATTTGGGTGTTGGGTATTATTATTATTTTTTATTTTAGGTTAAAATTTCTATCGTCTACAAACTGTGACTGTCTCTCGACTGCGCTCGAGATGACAACTGATTACTTTTTTTTAAGCAAATATCGAATCACGGTTTCGGCAGCATATAAACCGAATAATCCCGGCATATAACTGTTTGTTCCATAAAAAGATTTCTTGTAATTGGATCCATCGGTCATTTTTAAACTGGCATCATCTTGAATTTCCGATGAAAAAACAACTTTTAATTTATCAATTTTTACTTCTTTTAATCGGCGGCGTATCGTTTTGGCAAGAAAGCAATTCACTGTATTGGTGATATCGGCAACTTTTACTTTGGAAGCTTCCATCTTTCCTCCTGCTCCCATTGAGGAAATAATTTTTACTCTTTTTCTTTTGGCGGCAATGATTAAATTCAGTTTTGGCGTTACGCTGTCAATGCAATCCAAAACATAATCAAATTCTTCCGAAACTACCTCGAAAGCACGTTCTGGCGATAAAAATTCCTGAACTCTGGTCAGTTTCAATTCTGGATTTATATCCATCAATCGGTCGCCAACGATGGTAACTTTGGGTTCTCCCACGGTCGAATGCAAAGCAGGTAACTGTCGATTTATGTTCGTAATATCGACCACATCTCCATCAACAATGGTCATTGTTCCCACTCCGGCTCTTGCCAAAAATTCGGCAGCAAAGGAACCAACGCCTCCAAGTCCTACGACCAAAACATTGGCATTTCTCAATTTCATTAATCCTTCGGCTTTAAATAAAAGTTCCGCTCTTTCTGTCCATTCTCCCATTTTGTCATTGCGAGGAGTTGCGAGGCACGTGGCAAAGCAATCTCATCCTCTTTTTTTTAAGTTCTATGTTTTATGACTGTCCGCTTTGCGGACCATCTCTTTTTTATTCGCCACGAATTTCACGAATTAACACGAATTCAAGTTTAATTCACCTGTTTTTTGATAAAAATTAGTGAAAATTGGTGAAATTCGTGGCAAAAATATTTTTTGGTATCATTAACGGATAGTCATATAATATTTTTTCAGAACACAGATAAAAACGGATTTGCTTCCCTCGACTGCGCTCGAGATGACAAAAACGCGGATTATGCTATGCCTGTTCGACCTACGGTCTCGAGTCCCATATTTTCAAAAACTTTATTGTAATTTTTATTTATAATTTCTTGCAATTCATTTAATTCTAATCCCTTATATCTCGCCGCCAATGCATAAACTTCCTGAATTCCTTCCGCAATCGTATCAGTTTCCAAGAAAAACTTATCGTTAGGAATGCTTTTAAAAACAGTTTCCAATTCTGGATTTCGCAATAAATATTTTCCAACCGAAATGTAAAATCCATTATCAATCAATTGTTTGGCGACTTGTTCGTTTTTTGAAAATCCGTGGATTAGCATTGGAACCGTGATATTCAATTTTTTCTTGATTTCGATGACTTCCTGAAAAGCGGCAACGCAATGGATCACGACTGGCTTTTGGTGTTTTTCGGCCAAAATTAATTGTTTTTCGAAAACCAATTGTTGTAAATCAAACGGAATTTCTATGCGTTTATCCAATCCACATTCGCCGACGGCAAGACATTTTTTTTCCTGTAATTTACTTTCTATCGTTTCCAAATCATTTTCCAACCTTTTTTCATCGATATACCAAGGATGAATTCCGATGGAATAAAACGGAATTGCGGCATCAAATTCCTGCGGATATTGATTGACCAATTCCAATACTTCCGGTTGATTCGTGAATTTGTGAGTATGTAAATTGAAGAATTGCATTGGGCAAAAATAATTTATTAAATACAGATTGCACAAATTTTCACGGATTTTTAAATTTTTTATGATGATTCCTGATAAGTTTAGCCCAGATTAAAACGGCATCCTTTTTTATCCCGATCCTTTTCGGGATAAAAAAGATATAGTGGAAAGCTGGAAATAGCTCCTGAAAAACTTTGTAGATTTGCAAAATAGAAATTCACACAATGCTCAAAACCGCTCTCCGCCGCTACATCAACAACTTCAAAGGCTTTAGACGTGAAGTTTGGATTCTTGCACTTATCACTTTTATCAATAGGGCGGGCACGATGGTTTTGCCGTTTTTGTCCAAATATTTGAAGGAAAATTTACATTTTACTTATGGACAAGTGGGCTGGATTATGGTTTCGTTTGGTATTGGTTCAATGCTTGGCTCTTGGCTGGGCGGCAAATTATCCGATAAAATTGGGTTTTACAAAATAATGGTCTTCAGTCTTTTTACGAGCGGAATTCTATTTTTTGTATTGCAATATATCACCACTTTCTGGGGTTTGTGCTTCGGAGTGTTTGCCATTATGTCGGTTTCGGATATGTTCAGACCAGCAATGTTTGTTTCGCTGGGAGTTTATGCAAAACCTGAAAACAGGGTTCGCGCCTTGTCATTAATCCGGTTGGCAATCAATTTTGGTTTTGCCGCTGGCCCGATGCTTGGTGGCCTTATAATTTTGGGAATTGGATACAAAGGATTGTTTTGGATTGATGGCAGCACCTGTATTTTGGCCATTTTGATATTTGCCTTTTTAGTAAAAGAGAAGAAAAAAATACCGGAACTTCATCAAACATCAAGCGAACCCGTTGTAGTAAAATCAATATTTAAGGACAAACCATTTTGGGTTTTCTTGTTTATCAGTTTCACCAGCGCGATGTTGTTTTTCCAAATTTTCACCACTTTACCCCTATTCCATCACGAGCATTTTGACTTATCCGAATTTAAAACGGGATTATTGATTTCATTGAACGGAATTTTGGTCTTTATGTTCGAAATGCCATTGGTCAGTTTACTGGAAAGAAAACAAATTAACAGAATAAAAATCATATTTTTTGGTTCTTTTCTAATGGCAATCAGTTTTTATATTTTACTGATGGATGCTTGGGCTGGAATTTTGGTTATTGGAATCATAATAGTAACTTTTGGCGAAATATTTTCTTTTCCGTTTTCGAATGCATTCGCTATGGGAAGAGCACCAAAAGGTCAGGAAGGACGCTATATGGCTTTGTACACGATGAGTTTTAGCTTGGCACATATTGTAAGTTCAAAGCTTGGTCTCGAAATCATTGGGCATTATGGTTATGGAACCAACTGGTTTGTGATGGGAAGTTTCGGGATTGTGGCGATGCTATTTTGTGTTTGGTTGCAGCGATTGTTGCGAGCGGAAAAGGAATAATCCCCTTAAAACCACAATTTTTATCCTGAACTTAAATTTTAGTTTAATAACTATAAATATAGTTGTATAACTAGAATAATAGTTGTACGTTTGATTTCAAATTACACAACTATGCAAAAACTCACCAACAAAGAAGAAAAAATTATGCAAATTTTATGGAAGCTAAAAAAAGCTTTTGTAAAGGAAGTAATGGCTGAAATCACCGAAGACCAACCTCATTACAACACGCTGTCTACAATCATTAGAAACCTGGAAGAAAAAGGCTTTGTGTCTCATAATGCTTTTGGTAACACACACCAATATTTTCCTGTTGTGAAAATTGAAGACTACAGAAAGCGGTTTATGAATACGGCCATTGATACCTATTTCGATAGTTCCTATAAAAATATGGTGTCCTTTTTTGCTAAAGAAGAAAAGATCTCAGCCGAAGAATTACGCGAGATTTTAGCCATGATCGAAAAAAAGCAATAGTATGGAAACGCTATTCATTTACCTTGTCAAATCCGGTGGTCTTATTGGAATGTTTTATTTGGCCTACTTTCTTTTGTTACGAAAAGAAACTTTTTTCAATAGCAATCGTTGGTTTTTATTATCTGGATTAATCACCTCGGTTCTTTTGCCATTGCTGGTTTTCAAAAAGATAATCTGGGTTGACCCTAGCCCAGCAAATATTGATTGGTCGAAAATTCCAGTAACAACCACTATCGAAAATGACAATTTTGAAATCAATTGGTATTTAGTTTTTGGAATTATTTACGGAATTGGAATAATAGTATTTTTGATAAAATTCGTTTTGGATTTTTATAGTTTATCCAAGGTTTTAAAAGGCAAAACCATTCAACAACAAGCAGATTTTAAATTTATTGACGTAACCGAAAATATTTCTCCATTTTCCTATTTTGATTATATCGTCTATAATTCATCCTTATACAGCACTACGGAATTAGAAAACATATTGGAACACGAAAAAGTACACAGCTCACAAAATCATACGGTTGATGTACTTATTTCGAGATTGTTTTGTGTCTTTTTTTGGTACAATCCGTTTGTATGGTTGTACAAAAAAGCCATCGTTCAAAATCTGGAATTCATCGCCGACAGTGAAGCTTCTAAAATCATATCCGACAAAAAAGCGTACCAATTCACGCTTTTAAAAATAACGACACACGAGAATTGTGTTGCCATTACCAATCATTTTTATCAATCATTAATCAAAAAACGAATCGTTATGTTAAACATAACTCAATCAAACAAAAGGAATTCCTGGAAGTACGCATTAGTGCTTCCAATATTGGGAGCATTTGTATTTTTCTTTCAGGTAAAAGTTGTCGCACAGGAAAAGCTATCTCAAGAAACCAAAACTATAAAAATTGACGAAATCAATAGAAGTTTTCAGGTTACGAAAGAAACCACCAATGAAGCCATCAATTCTGAAATAGAAATTTTCAAAAATAAATTCAAAACCAACATCCTTTTTTCGGAAATAAAAAGAAATATAAAAGGAGAAATAATTGCTCTGAAAGTTTACATTACATCTCCAAATAAGAAAAAAAACACCTATAAACGTTCCGGCAATGAACCTATAAAACCATTTATGATTTTTATAGGTAAACAAAAAAACAATAATGAAATTGTTGGATTTAGCGTTTCTGGTGAAGCTATGAACAAAGAAAACTGGAAAAAAACCGATCAATTTGACCATTATGATATTCCGCCACCTCCTCCACCAACAACAAAGAGAACTACCAAAATCATTAAAACAAAAATAAATGCTAACAATGAAAAGCCAATCATTATAATTGATGGAAAAAGAGCAAATCCTCAAATAAATATTGATGATATAGACTCAAAAAAAATTGCAGCCATAAACATTTTAAAAGGAATCGATGCCGAAGAAAAATATGGTAAAAATGGAAGGAATGGTGTTATCGAAATTTACACAAAAGAATCGAGAGTAAAATTTGTACCAAAAAACATAAAACAAATCATTATCGTCAACGGGAAAAGGACTAATGCTACTAGGGCAGATTTTGATGATATTGACAACAGTTTAATATTAAGTACGACTTTTTTGAAAGAAAAAGAAGCCCAAGAAAAATATGGGAAAGATGGCGAAAACGGAGCTATCGAAATTAGTACCAAAGAAAATGTTGATTTTTTTAAATTCTCGTCAACCAAAGCAAAAAAGGAAGCAACTCAAGACAAAAGTAAAATAAAAAACGACAATCAAGAAACTGCTGCATCCAAAAAGGAATGGCTAAAAACTTATAAAGTAATTTGGGAAGCTCGAGTAAATTTGGAAAGAATGGAAGCCAAAAAAGAACAAGCAAAAGTGGAACTTGAAAAAGCAAGAGTTGCATTGAAATCAAAATTATTCTCAGAATAAAAAAGAAAAGTCAACTGAATTCAGTAGTTTTTTCTACAATTAAATTACAAACAACACTAAACTATTAAAAAACAACCCTATGAAAAAATCAATTATTTTACTTTTTCTGTTAGTATTCAACTTTTCTTTCTCTCAAAACGGAAAAATTCAACTTAAAAACGCCGACTTCAAACCTGGAGAAGAAAACGGATATATTTATAAATTGACTGATGGAATTGCAATTCCGGATAATTCTTTAGTTGCCATTGTTTTTTCTGGAGGTAAAAGAGGTTCTTTTAAAAACAAATATGTTCCATTGTTAAAAAAGGGAGCAGACTATGAATTTTCTACAAAAATTCCTGATTCAACCAGTGTTTTATTCCTTGCCATTGTTGACAGCAAAAACAAAACCGTTGATAATAATGCCGAAAAAGCATACGTGGTTTATCTAAACACTAAAACGAAAAAAGATATAGAAAAGGCAAAATTATCTCAATTGAGTATTTTTTGGGCCGCTAATTATATGCTAAAAACAAAAATTACTCCAGAGGAAATCATTGCTCAATATGAGGATTTGTTTAAACAAAACCCAAAATTAAAGGAAACGGATAATTATTTGGATTATTTGAATTTGAAATATAAGACAAATAAAGAGGAAACTGCTCCAAAATTGACTCAATATGCTGAAAAATCAGAAAAGAGTAAAGAGGAAAAAGATTTAACAAAAGCTTATTCCATTTATTCGAATTTAAAAAATATTGAAAAAACTGCTGTTTTAGAAAAACAAATTTTAGAGCGTTATCCAACAGGAGAATTAGCTAAAAGTAATTTTTGGTATTCTTATTATAACGATAGAACTAGAACAGCTAACTCAACTTTAGAATCACAAAAAAAATATAATGCAATTTTCAGTGACCATTCTAATCAAACAGATGATAATTTTTATTCTCAAATAATCTCATTTTATGCAAAAAATAGAGATACAATAAACATTGAAAAATATGAAAAATTGATTTCAGATAAATTATTTATAACAGGAATGTATAATAATGAAGCTTGGCAGTTAGTCGGCGAAGAGTTAAATGCACCTGCCAAAGAAATTGATTTTGCAGAGAAAATTTCTAAAAAATCGTTGGATTTTGTTAAGGAAAGTATGAATAACTCTAAAGAGAATGGCAATCAATTTCAACTTCAAGGAAGTTACAATATGTATGCAGATACTTATGCCTTAATTCTTTACAAACAAAAAAAATATGATTTGGCATTTCAACTCCAAAACGAAATTTCGAAACTAGATGGACTTGATACAGGAGGAAAAGAAAGATATGCTGCATATATGGAAAAAGTAAAAGGATTAGAATTTACTAAAGAATATTTAGAAAAACAATTGATTGCAGGAACCGATTCGAAAGTGATGCTTAACCAATTGCAAAACATCTATAAAACCTTAAATCTTCCTGAGAGTGAATTTGAAAAAATAAAAGAAAACACTTCAAAAACTGCTTCGCAAAAAGCAAAAGATGAATTAATAAAAACATTTGGTACTGAAAAAGCAATAGACTTTACACTCTCAAATTTGGAAGGCAAGAATGTAAAATTGTCCGACTATTTAGGCAAAGTAGTGGTTTTAGATTTTTGGGCAACTTGGTGTGGTCCGTGTCGTGCCTCCTTTCCAGGTATGCAAGAATTAATTACAAAATATAAAAATGATAATGTCGTATTTTTGTTTATGGATGTTTGGGAAAAAGGCGAGCCAAAAGAAACACAATCAAAAGTTACGAAGTTCATTAGTGACAATAAATATACTTTTAATGTTTTATATGATTTCAAAGATGAAATCGTTTCAAAGTATAAAATTGAGAGTATTCCATCTAAAGTTGTAATCGATAAAAATGGAAATTTTGTATCTCCCAATTTTCATATTTCTCCTGAAAGTTTGGATGCTTTAATTGCAGAAAGTTTAAAAAAATAGCCTGATTACTCAAACATTTCAGTTATTCTATAATTCGGAATTACTTCGTAAGGGTGATATGTTTGTGTGTATTCTGCACTCACAAACAAAAACAGATAGAAATGTCAAATAACAAAAAACCCACAAGATTTCTCCATAAGTCAACTAGGGTCGAAAAGAAAACCATATTTAAGCAACAAAATAACTCGAATGAAAAATTATATAAAGATTGTTTTTCTATTTTATTCTTTTTTCTCTTATTCTCAAAACACTAAAATTATAATTTTAGATGCTGTGCATAAAAAACCATTAGCAGGAGTACAACTTCTTTCTGAAAATGGTAGCTCTATTGGGAATACAAATTCAAAAGGCGAATTTGAAGTTGAGTCAGGCTTTTTTCAAAAATCAGGTATTAAAAGCATTATGATTTACGATTCTGATTATTTGCCAATTGAGTATAAAATTGATGAAATTCCTAATACTGTTTATTTAGAAAAGAGTGAAAATTATGAGTTGAAACCAGTAATAATAATAAAAAAACTTTCTGGAAAATATTTTACCATAAAAGGATATGTAAGAAGTTGGAAATTAGTAAACAATAAACTTGTGAAATATGGAGATGGTTTAATTGAATACCACATTCCTTATGACACCTTGAAGTATAATGACTTTGTTACTGGGATTAAGAACTTTGCAACAGAATATAGAACTTTCAAAACAGATAGCATTAAACCAAAATCTAGGATAATAAGTATTTCTAGATTCGAAAGTTATTTAAATTATCGTATTCCAAAAAGAGACCTCTTGACAATAGGATGGAAACGATACAAATTAGAATCGGTAAAAGATAATTTGTATTCTGTTTTTAAAAAAGATAAAAATGTTGGCTTTGCTATTAAAGATAAAAACAATAATTCAACTGAAATTAATATTAACGAAAGTTTTGAAGGAGAAGAAACAATAAAATTTCTTTTTTGGAAATTTTCAGGAAGCTATAATGTTATTGAAAAATGGATTGATAATGGAGATATAAGACATTTATCATATTCGTTTTCTAGTGAAAAAACATTGATTAAAACTAAAATTAAAGGAAAATTTAATGCTGTAGAAACAATAAATGAAATTTTTATTGATGACAAAATTATTTATAATGATAAAATACCAGAAAAAAGCAAACCCTATATTGATAAAGACTTAAGTTTTTACAACACAGAATACTGGAAAGAACAAATCAAAAAACATCCTTTGCCAAGTGCTATAAATAACCAATTAATAAATGTAAATGAAAATAAAAACAATTATTAGGGGAGATCTTTTTGTTTCATCCCGATGGCTTGGACACAGATTGCAATTCTGTGTTATCGGGTTAGAAACAGAAACTTACTGAAATTATAAAATAGGTAGTTTTATTTTAAACATTATTAAAAAACAATAAATATGAAAAAAATATTTTTCCTTGTTTTAATTTCTTCGATCCATTTAATGTATGGACAAGAAAAAGTCGCCAAAAAACCTGAATACGTTATTGTCATCAACAATGAAATAGTTTCTATGGAAAACAAGGATATGTTAAATCAATGTCTAAAGGTGTATCAGATGATGAAAGAACAATACTATTTGAGAAGTTTGGCAATAAAATTGGGGATAAGGAATTCGTAATAGTGATTGCTCTATATACTGAAAAAGAAAAAATAGAAAACGATAAAAAAACTAAAACCAAAGTAGTTGAAAATAATAGTTTCAATAAAGATGAAGGATATATTTTAAATATAAATGATCTAGCGAAAGAATTTACGTTAGAATTGATTGATGGAAAAAAAATAAAACTTTCAGACTTGAAAGGTAAAATTGTACTTTTAAATTTTTGGGCAACTTGGTGCGCACCTTGTCTAATGGAATTTTATGATATTCCAGCGAAGATTATCGAGCCATTTAAAAATAATGATTTTGTTTTTTTAGCAATCTCTAGCGGAGAAAATAAAGAAACTGTATTAAAAAAGGTGTTGAAATTGAAAAAGGATGGCATTAATTTTAATATCGGAATTGACCCTGACAAAACTATATGGAATGAATATGCAACTCAATCAATTCCCAAAAATTTCTTAATAGACCAAAACGGTGTAATTAAATATGTATCAACAGGAAATGCAGAAGGCAATTTAGAGAAACTGGCTACAGAAATTAGAAAATTATTACAGAAATAAACTTCACACAATTGTTGCGAGCGGAAAACAGTCTAAATTAATTTTTTTGTTACATTTACAATAAAATTTGATCTATGTTCAAAATCCTAGCCCAAATAAACAAGCTTCTCCTTCCCAGTTTTACCAAAAACCGCTTGGATTTGGCCAAAGCCAAGAAATGGCAAATGGTAATCATCGGTTATCGCTATTATGTAACTGTAAGAGCACTAGATTGTTGATTTAAGTTTTTTGATTCAGTCCCGAGACTTCGGGATAAGATTTACAAAAAAATAGATTTAATTTTGATTTCCCATTTGCAAATTACATAATTATACCTATATTTGCACCCACAAAATAGGCCTTGTGGCGCAACTGAATAGCGCACTTGATTACGGCTCAAGAGGTTACTGGTTTGAATCCAGTCAAGGTCACTTAAGAATGGAAAGCTTACACGATAGTGTAGGCTTTTTTTGTATAAATTTGGTTTTGAGCTCGCTCAAAAAACCAAATTTATACAAAAAAAGTTTTTCAATCAGAGATTGAAAAAACTTTCCATTTCCACTACGGAGCTTTGTCTGGATGTTGTGAAGCAAAATCCAGTTCGAAAAAAATTATTAAATTGAAGTGATTTAAACTTTCAAAGAAAAATGACAGACTATTTCCTTGACATTGAATACAAAGACATCATTTATGGTGAACAAGAAGTCAATTTAAAGGAATTTGAATGTTGCACTTTCAACAATTGCGATTTCTCGCAATGTGTTTTTCTGGCAGTTACTTTTATAGATTGCACCTTTAATGATTGTGTTTTTAGTGGAGCAAAAATAAATTATGTCGCTTTCAGGACAGTGTTTTTTAATCACTGTAAAATTGAAGACGTGAATTTTGCGATGTGCGACAAACTGATTTTTGAAATCCATTTTAAGGAATGCATCCTGGATTTCTCCAAATTTTACACCTTAAAAATTAAAGGAACTACGTTTGTCGACTGCAGTATCATCGCCGTAGATTTTATGAGCGCTGATTTGACCCAAGTAATTTTCGATAATTGTGATTTATATCGTTCTGAATTTGGCAAAGCCATTGCCAATAAAGCTGATTTTAAAACAAGCTACAACTATACCATCGATCCAACGAAAACCAAGATAAAAAAAGCTTTATTTTCGCTTGACGGCTTAAAAGGATTGCTTTACAAACACGATATCATCGTGAAATAAATTACAACTTTTTCTCCATTTTGTAGTCTTCCATCAGATAACCGTTTCCAATTTCTATATTTTCTTCTGCGACGATTTCAAAACCCATTTTTTTATAAAAAGCAAAGGCTTTGTTGAATCTGTTCACATTCAATGAAATTGTTTCTGAATGATTTTCTTTGGCCAAAACCACAATGCTGTCCAATAATAATTTTCCCATTCCTTTGCCTTGAGATTCCGGAAGAAGGTACAATTTATGTAATCTGGTAACGTTTTTATCCAAATAATGATGCTCGTAAGAGGCAAAACCAAGACAAACAGCGTCTTCATTTGCCAATATAAAATGATGCCCTTTATTCGCTACATTATCAATCAAAGTTGCGTCAGAATACATCTTTTCCAACATATAATCCAACTGTGCCTTCGACAGAATTTCACCATAAGTAACCGGCCAAGTTGTATAGTCAATTTCTCGGATTGTTTTGAAATCTGCAACTGTTGCTTCGGAAATTGTTATCATATTTGGATGTTCACTTAAAAATTAAAACACGAATTTCACTAATTAACACGAATAAAATTGGTGAAAATTAGTGAAATCTGTGTTTGAAATATATTATTTTTAGAAAACGAAAATGGCTCTTTCGCTCATCATTTCGTTCACTTCATTGGCCACTTCTTCGATTATTTCCTCGTTGGTGTGGTTCATTAAAACTCTATCAATTAAGGCAACAATCGTTTCCATATCTTCTTCAACAAGACCACGAGTGGTGATTGCAGGAGTTCCCACACGAATTCCAGAAGTCACGAATGGCGATTTATCATCGAAAGGAACCATGTTTTTATTCACGGTGATTTCCGCTTTTACCAACGCATTTTCAGCCTCTTTACCAGAAATATTTTTGTTTCTCAAATCAATCAACATCATGTGATTGTCTGTTCCGCCAGAAATAATGTTATAGCCTCTTTTCACAAAAGCATCTGCCATTGCATTGGCATTTTTTTGCAATTGCAAAGCATATCTGAAAAACTCGTCTGTTAAGGCTTCTCCAAATGCGACAGCTTTTGCAGCAATAATGTGCATCAAAGGACCGCCTTGATTTCCTGGAAAAACGGCTAAATCCAATAAATTAGACATCATTCTGATTTCTCCTTTTGGAGTAGTCAAGCCAAATGGATTTGGAAAATCTTTTCCCATCAAAATCAAACCACCTCTTGGACCACGCAACGTTTTGTGTGTTGTAGTCGAAACAATATGACAATGAGGAATTGGATCATTCAACAATCCTTTAGCAATTAATCCTGCAGGATGAGAAATATCGGCGAAAAGAATAGCGCCAACACTATCAGCAATTACTCTAAAACGCTCAAAATCCATATCACGGGAATAAGCCGAAGCTCCAGCGATAATTAATTTTGGTTTTTCTTTTGTGGCGATTTCTTGAATTTTATCATAATCTAATCGTCCAGTCTCTGCATCAACTCCATAAAAAACAGGATTGTATAAACGTCCTGAAAAATTCACTGAAGAACCGTGAGTTAAATGTCCGCCATGAGATAAATCGAAACCTAAAATAGTATCGCCTGGTTTCAAACATGCAAAATAAACTGCTGTATTTGCTTGAGAACCTGAGTGAGGTTGCACATTAGCATATTCGGCACCAAATAATTCTTTGGCTCTGTCAATGGCAATTTGTTCAATAACATCAACTACTTCGCAACCTCCGTAGTATCTTTTGCCGGGATAACCTTCGGCATATTTATTGGTTAAAACAGAACCAGCTGCTTCCATTACTTCATCACTTACAAAATTTTCCGAAGCTATAAGTTCTAGTCCGTGAATTTGTCTGTCTTGTTCCTCTAAAATAAGGTCAAAAATTTGTTCGTCGCGTTGCATTTCTTTGATTTTAGTTAATTTGATGCAAAAATACAAAAAAACGTTTGGTAAATAGTTAGTTTATAATATATTTGATGTGTAATAATTAACAAAATAATTAACAACACTATGCCAATAACAGCCAACGATACCAATAGAAAATCATGGTTAGAAGTGCCTATCGATAGTGATTTCCCTATCCAAAACATTCCTTTTGGCGTTTTTCTTACCAAAGAAAATGTAGTAACTGTAGGATCTCGAATTGGTGATTGTGCAATTGATTTAGGAGCTTTGCAACAATTGAATTACTTTGATGGAATTGAATTGACAGATGACATGTTTATGCAAGATACCTTGAATGATTTTATTTCAGATGGAAAAAAAACATGGCGATTGGTTCGAAATCGTATTGCCGACATCTTTGACGAAAAAAATCCAAAATTACGTGATAATGCAAAAGACAGGGATATTGTCATCTTCAAAATGAAAGATGTTGAAATGCAATTGCCTGTTCTAATTGGAGATTATACTGATTTTTATTCCAGCAAAGAGCATGCTACCAATATAGGAAAAATGTTTCGCAATCCAGAAAATGCATTACTACCCAATTGGCTTCACATCCCCGTGAGCTACCATGGAAGAAGTTCTACTATTATTCCATCTGGAATTCCTGTACACAGACCCTTGGGACAAACTTTGCCAAATGGTGAAACAACGCCAGTTTTCGGTCCTTCACGATCAATAGATTTTGAGTTAGAAACTGCTTTTATTACTACTGATGCCAATATTATGGGAGAAAGTATTCCTATAAATGAGGTGGAAGACTATATTTTCGGAATGGTTTTAATGAACGATTGGAGTGCCCGTGATATTCAAAAATGGGAATGTGCGCCTCTTGGTCCCTTTTTGGCAAAAAACTTTGCGACTTCAATTTCTCCCTGGATCATCACAATGGATGCATTGGAACCATTTAGAACCAAAGGCCCTAAACAAGATCCGGCACCATTCCCTTATTTGCAACAAAAAGGCAAACACAATTTTGATATTAATTTAGAAGTGGCGATACAACCAGAAAACGCTGATGAAACGATTGTCGCCAAATCCAACTTTAAATATATGTATTGGTCCATGAGCCAGCAATTAGCACATCATACCTCTAACGGATGTCGCGTAAACTCAGGCGACATGATGGGTTCAGGAACAATTTCCGGCCCTACTCCAGATAGCTATGGTTCTATGCTGGAACTGACATGGGGAGGAAAAAACCCCATTAAACTCAACGATGGAACGGAACGCAAATTCATAAACGATGGTGACACCGTCATCATAAAAGGGTTCTGTAAAAACAATGGCGTCAGAATAGGATTCGGAGAAGTATCGAGTAAATTGCTTCCTCCATTTGTGCGAAAATAAAAAAACAACATTTCATTAAAATTTTGTTACAAAACATAAAAACTATGTTGTATAACAAAAATAATTGTAATTTTGCCCCGATGAATAAAACAAGTTTACATATAACTTCTATCTCACGGATAAACAGACCTACGACTTCTCCCGAAGTACGGATGCTATAACTATAGTTTCCAAAAAGTGTTTCTTTATTTTTATTCATTTTTCATTTTTATCATTTTGAAATTATCACAATTATCCTTTGGATTTTTACATCCTGAAAATAGTATCATTTTCTGCATATTGACTTATATCACAATTTTCCAAAGATTGAATAATTTCAATAATTTTTTAACACCAATAAACAGCCTTTTTTTTAACCAAAAATTCAACTCTTGAAATGAATATCTCTATCGTTATAACTCAGGAAGAACATTATAAATATTCGCAAGAAATATGCGAAACCATCGAAACATCTGCCCAATTGAGGGGAACCGGAATCGCCAAAAGAACTCCTGAATACATCCAAAAAAAGATGGAACAAAAAGATGCAGTTATCGCCTTAATTGACGGCGTATTTGCTGGCTTTTGCTATATCGAAAGTTGGCAACACGGCAAGTTTGTGGCACATTCTGGATTAATAGTTCATCCCGATTACAGGAATTTAGGCTTGGCCAAAAAAATAAAATCATTCGTTTTTGATTACTCCTTGAAAAAATATCCAGATGCCAAAGTATTCGGAATCACGACTGGTTTGGCGGTAATGAAAATCAATTCGGATTTAGGGTACAAGCCAGTTCCATTCTCTGAACTGACTACGGATCCAAGTTTCTGGGCTGGTTGCAAAACCTGCACTAATTTTGAAATTTTGCAAAGCAAAGACAACAAAATGTGCCTATGTACCGGAATGCTCTATGATCCAAAAGAAAAACCGAAAGACCCACCAAAACATCCGTTTAACGTCCGGATTTGGAACAGATTAAAAGAAATAAAACAAGCATTGTTCTTGAAAAAATAAATCCCCTCCCCAATCCCGCCACTGCGGGAAGTTGAGCAACAAAATAAAAAAAATAAAAGTTATAAATTATTAAATTAAACAAAAACTCTCCTTTGCCAGTAATGGCTCCCTCTCCTTCGGAGAGTTCCGATAGCTATCGGAATGGGGTGAGAAAAAAAACAAACACAATGAAAAAAGTAGTATTAGCATACAGCGGAGGATTAGACACCTCTTATTGTCTAAAATATCTAAAAAACGAAAAAGGATATGAAGTTCATACCGTATTGATAAATACTGGTGGATTTGATGAAGCTGAATTGGAAGCGATTGAAAAAAGAGCCTACGAATTGGGAAGTGCAAAACACGTAAGTCTAAATATTTTAGACAAATATTACGAAAAAGCCATCAAATTTTTGATTTATGGAAATGTGTTAAAAAACAATACCTATCCTTTATCAGTAAGTGCTGAGCGTGTTTTTCAAGCAATGGAAGCCATAAAATATGCAAAATCTGTTGGTGCAGAAGCCATCGCCCACGGAAGCACCGGTGCTGGAAACGACCAAATTCGTTTTGACCTTATTTTCCAAACCATCGCTCCCGAAATCGAAATCATCACTCCTATCAGGGATTTAAAATTATCTCGTCAGGAAGAAGTGGCTTATTTGCAGGCTAATGGCGTTGAATATTCTTGGGAAAAAGCACAATATTCCATCAATAAAGGATTGTGGGGAACAAGCGTTGGAGGAAAAGAAACCTTGACTTCAAACCTTCCGTTACCTAGCGAAGCTTATCCTTCTCAATTGAAAAAAGAAGGAGAAGAAAAAGTAACTTTAGAATTCGAAAAAGGTGAATTGGTTGCCGTAAATGGTAAAAAAGACAAACCATCCAACAATATTGTGACACTTGAAAAACTGGCAAGTGCTTATGCTATTGGCAGAGATATTCACGTGGGAGACACTATCATCGGAATTAAAGGAAGAGTTGGTTTTGAGGCAGCCGCTCCTTTAATTATTATCAAAGCGCACCATTTATTGGAGAAACACACTCTTGGGAAATGGCAACAATATTGGAAAGAGCAACTAGGAAACTGGTACGGAATGTTGTTTCACGAAGGTCAATTCCTTGATCCTGTAATGAGAAACATCGAAACTTTCCTTGAAGACACTCAGAAAACCGTAAACGGAACTGTAACAGTTTCCTTGAAACCATACCATTTTTCATTAGACGGAATCGAGTCTGAAAATGATTTAATGAATACCGGTTTTGGACAATACGGCGAAATGAACAACGCTTGGACATCAGATGATGCCAAAGGGTTTATCAAGATTTTAGGGAATGCCCAAAACATATTTTCATCCGTAAATCATTTAAGTTATGATTAATATTGGAATAATTGGCGGTTCGGGTTACACGGCTGGGGAACTCATCAGAATATTGATGTTTCACCCAAACGCAAAACTTGATTTTGTTTATAGCACGACCAATGCCGGAAAACCTCTTTCGTATGCGCACCACGACTTAATGGGCGATATCGAAATGAATTTTACCGATACCGTGAATCCCAAGGTAGATGTTGTTTTCTT
This sequence comes from Flavobacterium sp. UBA5153, assembly GCA_002413745.1. Classification (GTDB taxonomy): domain Bacteria; phylum Bacteroidota; class Bacteroidia; order Flavobacteriales; family Flavobacteriaceae; genus Flavobacterium. The sequence goes on from DHXP01000031.1 coordinate 45,273, forward strand.
GTGTTTAGGACACGGAAAATCAATTTCATTTTTGAAAAAAAATCATTTTTCAAGCGATACCAAAATTATCGATTTAGGAAATGATTTCAGGTTGACAAAAGACAAAAATTTCAACGGAAAATCTTTTGTTTATGGTTTGCCAGAATTGAATAAAACGGACATTAAAAACGCCCAATTTATTGCTAATCCTGGTTGTTTTGCAACCGCCATTCAATTGGCATTATTACCATTGGCAGCGAACAGTTTGTTGAATGAAGATGTGCATATCAATGCCACAACAGGAAGCACAGGAGCTGGAGTTACCCCTTCGGAAACCACGCATTTCAGTTGGCGTTCCAATAATATGTCGCATTACAAAGCTTTTGACCACCAACATTTGGGTGAAATAAACCAAAGCGTGAACCAATTACAAGAAAGCTATTCAGATGAATTGATTTTTGTTCCCAACAGAGGCGATTTTGCCAGAGGAATTTTTGCAACTTTATACACTGCGGTTGAAGAAAGTTTAGAAGATTTGGTTGCGAAATATGAAGCCTACTATGCTGACCAACCATTTGTAACCGTTACCACTACTAATATCAATATGAAACAAGTGGTGCAAACGAACAAATGTATTATCAGTTTAATGAAAAAAGGAAACCGATTATTGATTACCTCAGTAATTGATAACTTGGTGAAAGGAGCTTCAGGACAAGCGATTCAAAATATGAATTTAATGTTTGGATTGGACGAAAGCACAGGATTGCATTTGAAACCAAGCGGATTCTAGAAATAATTAAAAGATTGAAGAGTTTAATGATTAAAAAATTATTAGGATTCTAAAAAAAGATTTAGAAAATGCTTAAATCTTTAAATTTTTCAATTTTTAAATCTTTAAATAATTAAAAATGAACTTATTTGACGTTTACCCTTTATATAATATTACTCCTGTAAAAGCATTGGATTGCACGATTACAGACATTAATGGCGTGGAATATCTCGACTTATACGGCGGTCACGGTGTGATCTCCATTGGTCACACCCAGCCGGATTATGTTGCCAAATTAAAAAATCAATTGGACAACATCGGATTTTATTCCAATGCGATCCAAAATCCACTGCAAGTGGAATTAGCCGAGAAACTGGGAAAACTTTCAGGTTTGGAAAATTACTCTTTATTCTTGTGCAGTTCTGGTGCAGAAGCCAATGAAAATGCTTTGAAATTAGCCTCTTTCCATAACGGAAAATCACGTGTAATTGCCTTTGATAATTCTTTCCACGGAAGAACATCTGCAGCGGTTGCTGTAACCGACAACAAAAAAATTGTTGCGCCAATCAATGCCCAACAAATCGTTACCTTCTTGCCTTTGAATAACATCGAATTGGTAGAAAACGAATTGAAAAAAGGGGATGTTTGTGCCGTAATTATCGAAGGAATTCAAGGTGTCGGTGGTTTGGACGAAGGTACAACCGAGTTTTTTCAAGCATTGGAAAAAGTATGCGAGACCAATAATGTGATTTTGATTTTGGACGAGGTTCAATCCGGTTACGGAAGAAGCGGGAAGTTTTTTGCACATCAACATCACGGAATCAAAGCAGATATAATCTCGATTGCCAAAGGAATGGGTAACGGTTTTCCGATTGGTGGAATTCTGATTTCTCCAAAATTCACTGCCAGTTACGGCTTGCTTGGAACCACTTTTGGCGGAAGTCATTTGGCTTGTGCTGCTGGAATTGCCGTTTTGGAAGTGATGGAAAAAGAAAAATTAATGGACAATGTGAATGACGTTTACGCCTATTTCCTGGAAGCCATCAAACAAGTTCCCGAAGTTGTAAAAGTAAAAGGAAAAGGATTGATGCTGGGTGCTGAATTTGCTTTTGATGTTTCTGAATTACGCAAAAAACTGATTATCGACAAACACATTTTTACCGGAAGTGCCAACAATAAAAATTTATTGAGAATCCTGCCTCCGTTGACCATTAAAAAGACTGATATTGATACCTTTATCGTGGCTTTGAAAGAAACTTTGGCGGAACTGAAATCATAAAAATGAACACATTATTATCCATAGAAAAACGAAATGCTGTTTTAAGCCGAATGGCGGAACTTCTGGAACAAGAAAGAGCCAATATTAAAGCAGTGAATCAACAGGATTTAAGTAATTATTCTGGTGATGATTTGGCTATGGAAAAACGCTTACTGGTTGATGATGACAAAATTGACGGAATGATTTTATCCTTGCAACAATTGGCTAGCCAAGAAGATCCTGTTGGTGTGGAACGATTCAATTTCGACCACGCAAACGGAATGAAAATCATCAATAAAACGGCAGCTTTTGGAACGATAATGATTATTTACGAATCCAGACCTGACGTGACGGTTGAAGCTGGCGGAATAGCATTCAAATCGGGAAACAAAATTTTATTGAAAGGCGGAAAAGAATCTTTGTTATCCAATTTGAAAATTGTTTCTCTTTGGCATCAAGCTTTGGAAGAAAATAATGTTGCTACGGATTGGGTTGAATATTTGAATTACAATCGGGATGAAACCCAAGCATTTTTGGAAAAACCAACACAAAAAGTGGATTTAATCGTTCCTCGTGGTGGCGAACAATTGATTGCTTTTGTCAAGAAACACGCCACTTGTCCCGTGATTATAAGCGGTCGAGGAAACAATTTCGTTTATGTGAACAAGGAAGCCGATTTAAAAAAAGCATTGGATATTATCATCAACGGGAAAACATCAAACATTTCGGTTTGCAATGCTTTGGACAAAGTTCTAATTGATTCCAATTTAGAAAATTGGGAAGCTTTCGCAACCAATTTGGTTGCCGAATTACAAAAATACAACGTGACCATTTTGGGTGACGAAAGGTTTTCAAAAACAACAAATGTTCCGCAGATTGAGTCCGATTTGATTTGGTATGAGGAATTTTTGGACTATAAAATTGTCATTGGAATCGTAAATTCTGACGAAGAAGCGATTGCAAAAATCAACCAATATTGCGGTGGACATTCGGCTTCGATTATTACCGAAAATGATATAATTGCCCAAGAATTTATGGAACATGTCGATACGGCAGCGGTTTATCACAACGCTTCGACACGGTTTACCGATGGTGGACAATTTGGTCTTGGAGGAGAATTGGCGATAAGCACGGACAAATTGCACCAACGCGGACCAATTGGTTTGCAACATTTAGTTACTAATAAATGGTATATTTACGGAAATGGACAGGTTAGGTAATAATTGCCCGTAATTTTGCGTCCTGATAAGAGAAAATATATTAAATTGAAAATATACTAAATATGAAAATCTACTTATTAATGTTTTTTAGTTTAATAATCTCAAGTTGTAAACAGAAAGAAAATGTCCAAATATTAAATAAAGATTTAATGCTTTATGTAAAAAGATTTATTGAAGAAATTGACAAGAGTAAATATTGTAAAACAAAATATATTACAATTGAAATAAAACACGATAAAATATACATAAGTAATTACAAACCAACTTTGAGAAAAGATTTTTTAGGATGTATGGAATTTGAAAAATCAAATTTATATTTTTATTCTTCTGATGAATATTCGAATTTTATTACAATAAATAATAACAATTTTAAATCTATAGAGAATAATTACAGTAATGAATGTGAGCCACCCAAAGATAAAATTTTATTAATTGACAAAAAAAACGGAAATGTTTTAAAACCATTAAAACTGAATTTAATGAATTTAAATCATAATAAATAAAACCACTAATCCGTGTTTATCCGTGTTTTTGCATTAGCAAATAGGTGTTTATCAGCGTCCAAAAAGTGAAAAAATGAAAAAAAGAATATTATTAAAGCTCGGAAGCAACACGCTAACCAAAGAAACCAATCACATTTCGAGAGGAAAGATTGAAGATATTGGAATGCAAATTGCCGCTTTACAGGACGATTATGAGTTTATTATTGTAAGTTCTGGTGCCATTGCGGCAGCAAAACAGTTTGTAAAACTAGATAATCACGACAAAGATGTTTTTGTAAAACAAGCTTTGGCTTCTATTGGTCAGCCTCATTTGATGCGGATTTACCACGAAAACTTCAGCGATTTGGGTTTGCATACATCACAGTGTTTACTTTCGTATTCTGATTTTGAAAAAGAAAAAACCAAAGCCAATATCGTCAATACGATAAATGTTTTGGTCAAAAACAGTTACATTCCAATCATCAATGAAAATGACACGGTGGCGACGGACGAAATCCAGTTTGGCGACAATGATAAATTAGCGGCTTTGACTGCGGTTTTGTTGAATGTCGACATTCTAATCATTGCCACCAATACGAACGGAATTTACACCAAAGCATCCATTAATAACAAAGTTCCCGAAACCATTGAATTAGTGACTGATTTACAACTTTTGCAAAAAGAAATTGGCGATTCGAAATCTTCCCACGGAACGGGAGGAATGCAATCCAAAATTGATTCGGCGGGGATTGCCAAAGCAGCAAACATTGAAACTTGGATTATCAACGGACTGGAAGACAACTTTATTTTGAAAGCTTTGAAAAATGAGATTGCGTTTACGAAGATTGTATAGGCATCGAATTCAATGCGTTTGAAGGCTAATTCTAAAAGGGGTCGATTTCGACCCCTTATAAAATAGATAATGATGAGTAAAAAGTTAAGGAAAATAATTGTTGATGGTAAAGAAATTACCATTCAAACTTATGATAAGGAAGATTATATTTCCTTGACTGATATGGCTAAAAGCCAATTGCAGGACGTTGTAATTATTAAATGGTTAAGTTTAAAAAATACAATTGAATATTTAGGTGAATGGGAATTATTATATAATCCTGATTTTAATTATACCGAATTCGGTATAATTAAAAATGAAGCTGGTAGCAATAATTTCGTACTATCCGTGAAACAATGGATGGAAAAAACGAATGCAATTGGCCTATCTGCAACTGCTGGTCGATATGGGTCAACTTATGGTCATAAGGATATTGCTTTTCATTTTGGAATGTGGATTAGTCCAAAGTTTCAATTGTACATAGTTAAGGAATACCAACGCCTTAAAGACTTTGAGAGCAACCAGTATAATCTGGAGTGGAATGTAAAACGTATTTTAAGCAAAGCCAATTATCATATTCATACCGATGCAATTAAGAATTATATTCTTCCTAAATTAAGCATAGAAAAGCAACAGGAATCAATAGTTTATGCCGAAGAAGCCGATATTTTGAATTTGGCATTATTTGGATGCACGGCCAAACAATGGCGAGAATTAAATAAAAATCACAACAAGCAAGGGCTTAACATAAGAGACATTGCAAGTATAAACGAATTAGCCGTATTGAGCAATTTAGAAAATCTCAATGCCGAGTGGATAAAAGAAAATCTTCCGAAACAAGAACGCTTTTTAAAATTAAAACAATTGGCAGTTTATCAGTTAGAAGTTTTAAGCAAACACGATTTTGTGAAAAATTTGAAAAAAGATAATTTGACAACAAACATCCAGAAAAATATTGAATAATGTGGAAATAAATTAATTTTACGGCTATTGCCAAAGCAGCAAATATTGAAACTTGGATTATCAACGGCTTGGAAGACAATTTTATTTTGAAAGCTTTAAAGGGAGAAATTGCGTTTACGAAAATTGTTTAAGCCAAAGTTATAAGAAGATTTATGACAAAAATTACAACCATATTAATAATAATTATATCATTTAATTTGAACGCTCAAATTGATGGTGAATTTCGTCATAAAATATGTAAATATGGTCCAAATTGTTTTGCTTATAAATTTAACCAAAATGGAACTTTTGAATTTGATTATAGCCAAGATATATTAGGTAGTGGTACTTTAACTGGAAAATATTTAAAGGCAAAAGACACTCTTAAATTAACTCCTGATAAAGAATATTTTTCTGCTCCGTCTAAAATTATTGAGACAGACTATAAAGATTTAAAATCAACCAAAATTTCAATAATACTTCAAAGAGCCTGTAAAAAAGGAAAGGAAGAAATTGAAAATATAGAATGGTATGTGTCAATAAATGATGGAGAATATATAAAAACAGATAAAACTGGAATACTAATTTTACCAAAAACTAAAATTAACAAAGTTCAAATTAAGGATTTTTTTGAAATTGAAGTAAAGGCTGACGCATTATATAAACTAACAGAAACTATTTTTTATCCAAAATCTGACAACAATAATATCGAAATTTATGCCTCTGAAAGTGACATTGAAATTAATTCCGCAATGTCAGAATGGATGACAAAATTGTTATTGTTAAAAGGGAGAAAATTATTTCCTATAACCTTTGAACCAGAAGAAGCTTTCCTTGGAAAAGAAAAAACTTATTATGAAAAATTTGATTAAAATCAACATAAATACAAAAAAATGAACTTTACCTCCGTACAAAACATAGATTCACTGCAAGAATGGGTGAAACAAGCGTTGAAAATCAAAAAAAATCCGCTTAAACATAAAAAATTAGGAAAGAACAAAACCCTGGGAATGTTATTTTTCAATCCAAGTTTAAGAACCCGTTTGAGTACGCAAAAAGCGGCCTTGAATTTGGGAATGAACGTGATGGTGATGAATTTCACCAATGAAGGTTGGACACTCGAATTTGAAGACGGAGCGATAATGAATAAAGGCGCATCGGAACATATCAAGGAAGCTGCAGCTGTCGTTTCCCAATATTGTGATATCATTGCCATCAGGGCTTTTGCGGGATTGACCGACAAAGAAAAAGACAATGCCGAAACAGTTTTGGCTGGTTTTCTAAAATACGCAACAGTGCCAATTGTAAATATGGAAGGTTGTACTGGTCATCCGTTGCAATCGCTTGCTGACGCCATTACGATGGAAGAACACAAAACTGCACACAGACCAAAAGTGGTTTTAACGTGGGCACCACATCCAAGAGCTTTACCGCAGGCAGTTCCCAATTCGTTTGTGGAAATGATGCAAAAGCAAGAAAATATGGACTTTGTCATTACACATCCCGAAGGTTACGAACTCAATCCTGAAATCACGAAAGATTCCAAAATTGAATACGACCAAAATAAGGCTTTCGAAAATGCCGATTTTATTTACGCCAAAAACTGGAGTAGTTATAGTGATTACGGAAAAATCATTAATTCCGACCCAAATTGGACGGTTTCTGCCGATAAAATGAAACTGACCAACAATGCCAAATTTATGCACTGTTTGCCGGTTAGAAGAAATGTAATCGTGACCGATGAAGTGATTGACAGCGAAAATTCGATTGTTATAGAACAAGCCAATAATAGAACCTATTCGGCGCAATTAGTCTTGCAAAAAATATTGGAAAATGGAAAATAAAAAGCCACTATCCATCATAAAAATTGGTGGAAACATCATCGATAATCCAACGGAATTATCTCAGTTTTTAGCTGATTTTTCGAAGATTGAAGGAAATAAAATTCTCGTTCACGGTGGCGGAAAGTCGGCTACAAAAATGGCCGAAAGCATTGGGTTAACTCCTCAAATGATTGACGGACGACGCATTACCGATACCGCAATGCTCGATGTGGTCGTGATGATTTATGCGGGACAAATCAACAAAAATATCGTGGCTCAATTACAAGCGAATCACACTAATGCAATGGGGTTTTCCGGAGCCGATGGAAATTTGATTCAATCGACCAAAAGAAACCATCCCACGATTGATTACGGTTTTGTGGGTGATGTGCAAAAAGTGAATACCGCTTTATTGGAAACTTTGATTTCCAACGGAATTGTTCCCGTGTTTTGTGCCATCACGCACGATGCCAAAGGACAATTGCTGAATACGAATGCCGACACGATTGCCAGCGAATTGGCGATTGCCTTATCGGAAGTTTTTGAGGTTACATTAAACTATTGCTTCGAAAAACCAGGCGTTTTATACGATGCCGAAGATGATTCTTCGGTAATTTCAACCATCAATCAAGAATTATATTCCAAATTAAAAGCCGAAAAAGCGATACATTCAGGAATGATTCCTAAATTGGACAACTGTTTCAATAGTTTGTCAAAAGGCGTTCAAAAAATAAAAATTGGGCACCATCGAATGTTGAAAGACTCAAAGGCAATTTGTACCACTATTGAATTATAATTAATTTTCATAAACCCGACAGGTTTTAAAAACCTGTCGGGTTTGAACAAAAACAAGCTAAAACCATTTTGAAAAACATAGCAACCCTTACTCAAGAAGCCATTGCGCTATTAAAATCACTGATTGAAACCCCTTCCTTTTCAAGCGAAGAAGACCAAACAGCGCTTTTAATCGAAAACTGGTTTACTCAAAATAACATTCCTTTCGAGAGAGAAAACAACAACATTTGGGCTTACAATAAATATTTTGACAAGTCCAAACCGACTCTTTTACTCAATTCGCATCACGATACCGTAAAACCAAATCAAGGTTACACGAAAGATCCATTTGAAGCAATTGTAGAAGACGGTAAATTATTTGGATTGGGAAGCAATGATGCGGGCGGTTGTTTGGTTTCGCTTATCGCTACTTTTACTCATTTTTATGCCAATGAAAATCTACCTTATAATATCGTAATGGTAGCTTCGGCAGAGGAAGAAAGCAGCGGAAAACAAGGATTAAATAGCGTGCTGAAACATTTGCCTGAATTGGATTGTGCCATCATTGGCGAACCAACATTAATGCAATTGGCTGTTGCCGAAAAAGGATTATTGGTATTGGATATAATTGTAAAAGGCACTGCCAGTCACGCCGCGCACAACAATCCGGACAACCCTATTTACAATGCAATGCCCGTGATTGAATGGTTTAAAACCTTCGAATTCGAAAAAATATCCGAAGTTTTGGGTCCGGTAAAAATGACGGTAACTCAAATATCAGCGGGGAAACAACACAACGTTGTTCCTGCCGAATGCCATTTGGTTGTCGATATTCGGGTGAATGATTGTTATAACAATGCAGCCATTTTAGCTACCGTAAAAGCAAACGTAGCTGCCGAGGTAACACCACGTTCAATGCACTTGAATGCGTCTTCCATTCCCGTTTCACACGGCCTAGTGCAAGCAGGAATCGCCTTGGGAAGAACGACTTACGGCTCGCCTACCCTTTCGGATCAATCGGTAATTAGCTGCCAATCGCTAAAGTTGGGACCGGGGGAAAGCCTACGGTCACACTCGGCAAACGAATTTATTTACATCAACGAAATCGAAGAAGGAATCGATTTGTACATCAAAATATTGACTGATTTCTTTAAAAATAATTAAAAAATTATCCCTGACAGGGTTCAAAACCCTGTCAGGGTTGTTAAAAATAAAAGATATGAAACTTTGGGAAAAAGGAATACCAACAGACAAACAAATAGAACATTTCACCGTTGGAAACGACCGTGAACTCGACTTGGTTCTGGCCAAATATGACGCATTGGGTTCTATCGCTCACGCCAAAATGCTTGAACAAATAGGCCTTCTGACCGATTCAGAAACGGATTCTTTGGTTCTGGCATTAGAAGATATTATTATTGATGTCGAAAAAGGAGATTTCGAAATCGAAGACAGTTTCGAAGACGTACATTCTAAAATTGAGTATTTATTGACAATAAAACTGGGTGATGCCGGAAAGAAAATCCACACCGCTCGCTCCCGTAACGACCAAGTTTTGGTTGACGTTAATTTATATCTAAAAGATGTTGTAACCGAATTCAAATCTCAAGTCAAAACGCTTTTTGACTTGTTAATGGAATCTGCCGAAAAACATCAAAACGTGTTGTTGCCGGGTTATACGCATCTTCAAATTGCGATGCCGTCTTCTTTCGGAATGTGGTTTTCCGCTTATGCCGAAACTTTGATTGACGATATTACGATGTTGAACGCCGCTTTTAAAATCGTGGATCAAAATCCATTAGGTTCAGCTGCAGGTTACGGAAGTTCTTTCCCCATCAACAGAACATTTACAACGAAAGAATTAGGTTTTGAAACTTTAAAATTCAATTCGGTAGCCGCACAAATGAGTCGTGGCAAATCAGAAAAAACGGTGGCGTATGCTATGAGTAGCGTTGCCGCAACCTTGTCGAAATTTTCAATGGATGTGTGCTTGTATATGAGCCAGAATTTTGATTTCATCAGTTTACCTGCTCATTTGACGACGGGTTCCAGCATTATGCCGCACAAGAAAAACCCTGACGTTTTTGAACTAATTCGTGGAAAATGCAACAAGATTCAAGCCTTGCCTTATGAAATTACACTAATCATAAACAACTTACCAAGTGGTTACCACAGAGATTTACAACTATTGAAAGAAGGATTGTTTCCTGCCATTCAAAACCTGAAAGCCTGTCTGGACATTGCCATTTTTGCCATAAAAGACATCAAAGTAAAAGAGCACATCCTCGACGATCCAAAGTATAATTATTTATTTACCGTTGATACTTTAAATGAAATGGTGGTTGCGGGAATTCCGTTTAGAGATGCGTATAAAACCGTAGCCGAACAACTGGAAAACGGCACTTTCAAATCGCCAAAAGAGACCAAACATACCCACGAGGGAAGTATCAACAATTTGTGTTTGGAACAGATAAAAGCTAAAATGAAGAGTGCATTTTAAGAAAAAATGTATTTTTTTGACCAATTTAACAAAAAGACAAAACCGCAAATTCGCAAATAAAATAATTCAATTTATAATTTGCGAATTTGCGGTAATTTATTTTAAAGCAAACAAGAATCTACAACTTTCCCTTCAATTCCCCGGCATCAATATCGTTATGGGAAACATCATAAACTGATTTTCCTCCTTTAATCAACAACAATTGTGGCGATTGGTGAAAAACATTGAATCGGTTTGCAATCTCGCCAGAAATATCACGATGTTCAATCAAATCCAGAAAATACGGCACAACTTTATCGTCTAAATCAAATTCGTTTTCAAACTGTTTTAAAGCAAATCTGCTAATACTGCAACGGGTACTGTGTTTGAAAATCACCACCGGTTTTTCATTGGAAAGTTTTACAATTTCATCCAACTGACCTAAATCGGTTAATGGTATCCAATTAATTTTGCTTTCTGAAGCATTTTGATTTTCCGAACTTCCAAAAATATTCTTAAAAATATTCATTTTTCTTTTGTTTTTAGGACATTTTGTCGTTTGTAAATCCCTGATTACAGATATTTTGTCGTAATTTTAACATTGAAACAACAGTTGCCATTTATTTTCCAAAGTTACTAAAAAAAATGACTCGAGATTAAGGGTCGGACAGGCTAAGCGAATTTTAAACCATAATTTTTAAATTTAAAAAATATGAACATAAATAAATTTACCATCAAATCACAAGAAGCCATTCAACAATCTCAGCAATTGGCTCAAAGCTTCGGGCAACAACAAATAGAAAACGAGCATGTTTTCAAGGCAATTTTTGAAGTCGATGAAAATGTGGCACCTTTTATTTTGAAAAAACTAAATGTAAATGTTCCGCTGTTCGAACAAATTTTAGACAGTACTATTCAGAGCTTCCCCAAAGTTTCCGGTGGCGAAATTATGCTTTCCAGAACCGCAAACACCACACTCAACGAAGCGGAGATCATTGCCAAAAAAATGAACGATGAATTCGTTTCTATCGAACATTTGTTGTTGGCCATTTTCGCTTCAAAAAGTAAAGTAGCACAAATTCTAAAGGATCAAGGAGTAACCGAAAAAGGGTTGAAAGCCGCCATTGACGAATTGAGAAAAGGCGAAAGAGTAACCTCTGCCTCAGCCGAAGAAACCTACAATTCCTTGAATAAATATGCGAAAAACCTCAACGAACTAGCCAAAAACGGAAAACTAGATCCCGTGATTGGACGTGATGAGGAAATCCGACGCGTATTGCAAATTCTGACCCGTAGAACTAAAAATAACCCAATGCTTGTGGGCGAACCCGGAGTTGGAAAAACTGCCATTGCCGAAGGATTAGCACATAGAATTGTGGATGGTGATGTTCCTGATAATCTGAAAGACAAAATCGTGTTTTCGCTTGATATGGGAGCTTTAATTGCCGGAGCAAAATACAAAGGCGAATTTGAAGAACGACTCAAATCAGTCGTGAAAGAAGTAACCGCTGCCGAAGGAGACATTGTTTTGTTTATTGACGAAATCCACACGCTTGTTGGTGCTGGCGGTGGTGAAGGCGCAATGGATGCGGCGAATATCTTGAAACCGGCCTTGGCCCGTGGCGAATTACGTGCCATTGGAGCAACTACATTGGACGAATATCAAAAATATTTCGAAAAAGACAAAGCACTCGAAAGACGTTTCCAAAAAATAATGATAGAGGAACCCGATACCGAAAGTGCCATTTCTATCCTTCGAGGTATCAAGGAAAAATACGAAACACACCATAAAGTCCAAATAAAAGACGATGCCATTATTGCGGCAGTCGAATTGTCGCAACGGTATATTACCAATCGTTTTCTGCCGGATAAAGCGATTGATTTAATGGACGAAGCAGCATCAAAAATTCGAATGGAAATCAACTCCAAACCCGAAGAACTCGATGTTTTGGATCGAAAAATTATGCAACTCGAAATTGAAATCGAAGCTATTAAACGAGAAAAAGACGAAAGCAAACTCAAAGTTTTGGGAATGGATTTGGCCAACCTAAAAGATGACCGTAATGAGGTATATACCAAGTGGAAATCCGAGAAAGATGTGGTCGATAACATTCAAGCCGTGAAAACCGAAATCGAGGATTTCAAATACGAAGCAGAACGTGCCGAACGCGAAGGAGATTACGGAAAAGTAGCCGAAATTCGTTACGGAAAAATAAAAGAAGCCCAAGAACGATTGGATGCGTTTCAAAAACAATTAGCTGAAGATCAATCTGGAGGAACTTCCTTGATCAAAGAAGAAGTAACCCGTGAAGACATTGCCGAAGTGGTGGCAAAATGGACCGGAATTCCCGTGATGAAAATGCTGCAAGGCGAAAGAGAAAAACTCTTGAAACTGGAAGATGAATTGCATCGCAGAGTGGTTGGCCAGGAAGAAGCCATCGAAGCAGTGAGCGATGCCGTGCGACGAAGTCGAGCCGGATTGCAGGATATGAAAAAACCGGTTGGAACTTTCCTTTTCCTTGGAACAACGGGAGTTGGAAAAACCGAATTGGCAAAAGCATTGGCCGAATATCTTTTCGACGATGAAAACGCAATGACCCGAATTGATATGAGCGAATATCAGGAACGCCACAGCGTGAGCCGTTTGGTGGGTGCGCCTCCGGGATATGTAGGCTATGAAGAAGGCGGACAATTGACCGAAGCCGTGCGTAGAAAACCGTATTCCGTGATATTATTGGACGAAATTGAAAAAGCGCATCCGGACACCTTTAATATCTTGTTGCAAGTTTTGGACGAAGGAAGATTAACCGACAATAAAGGAAGATTAGCCGATTTCAAAAACACGATTATCATTATGACTTCGAATATGGGAAGCCAGATTATTCAGGAAAAATTCGATAATTTAAAAGGAAGTATTGAAGACACCACCGAAGCCGCAAAAGCAGAAGTGCTGGGTTTACTGAAACAAACCGTTCGCCCGGAATTCATCAATCGTATCGACGAAATCGTGATGTTTACGCCTTTGACCAATGCCAATATTGCCAAAATCGTGGGTTTGCAACTGAAAAGTGTCACCAAAATGCTAGCGCTACAAGGTATCACGATGGACGCCACTCCGGAAGCCATTGCCTATTTATCCGAGAAAGGATATGATCCGCAATTTGGAGCAAGGCCAGTAAAGCGAGTTATTCAGAGAGACGTCTTGAATAAATTATCGAAAGAAATCCTTGCCGGAAATATTAAAACCGACAGCATTATTCTACTTGATTCTTTTAATGGGGAACTGGTTTTCAGAAATCAGGGAGAATAGGTGAGTTAAACAGTTCATCAGTAAAAAGCTTTGCCAAAGTTTTGAACTTTGGCAAAGTTGACAGAAAGCAGCAATCGAAAGATTGGTGCTTTTTTTAGGAGCATAACTATGGTTTTTCATAACAACTTCCCTCCCGCTGTACGCTGCAATCCACGCCCAAAAGTTTGAGGTTTTAACTGCAATTGGGGCTTTATATTTTGCATATATAAAGGTGTGAATATTGAAACTTTACCACAAAATTATATAACGACAATACTACTTAATAGTTCCAAATTTGTATTGAAATTATTTCAAATAAAAATAATAAATACTAAAATTATGTACTACGAAAATTATTACTTCGGAATGAATATTATTTGGTGGACAATATGGGTAATTCTATTATTTTGGGTTTTTGCAATCCCTTATGATATTCCAGGTCAAAGACGAAAAAAAGATTCAGCCTATGATGTTTTACAAAAACGATATTCTAAAGGAGATATCACAGAATCAGAATATTATGACAAGAAAAAAATCCTAGAAGAAGAATTTCGTAAATCTTAAATTGTTATAAAATGAAAAATAAAGAAAAATTTCCCAAAGCCGCAAATGAGCAAATAGAAAACAAAGATGGATATCCAAAATATCCTGAAAGTGAAGATATTTATAACAAATATGACAAAGAATTTGATATCGATCCAGAAAATATTTCTAAAAAAAAACCATTTGAAATCGTTGATGAAGATCTAGAATGGAACGAAAGTGACATTGATTTGGAACATCCAGAAGATGATTTAGATGTACCAGGTTCTGACCTTGATGATGAGCAAGAAGACATTGGTAGTGAGGACGAAGAAAATAATTTTTACAGCATCGGAGGAGACGATCATAACGATTTAGAAGAAGATAACCATTAATCAAAACACTAAAAAAAATAGGAATTTGGAGGGATCATTCTAATGACCGATCGCAGATTTACACACGAGCAAAGCGAACTGACGAAGTAATCCGTACCCAAACCAACTTCAAATCAAATCATAAAAAATAAAAACACCAGTATTTCACGATGTTCTTATTATGATAAGCATTTTTACAACAACATAAATATTCTATTAATCGGGATTCCAACTCCTCGTTTTAGAATCACACTTTTGTCGGTTACAGTTCCACACGCTGAGTAAGTACTACAATTCTACAATCCAAAACTGGGAAGACATTCTGGGCTGCAACCTGTGAATCTTGTAACTTTTTTTAAAAGTAATATAAAACAATTCCTAAAAGAGAACCTCACCTTTACATGGCTGTTATCAACAGGCAAACAACGGAAAAAACACCATAAAACCAAACACTATGAACAATATATTCAAAGGATTAATAGCGGGTTACGGTGCCAACAAATTAGGCAGTGGCTGTTTTGGCACTATCATCGTTTTTGTAATTATCTGGTTGCTATTGGGGCAATGCAGTTAAAAAATTAAAATTCATTCATTAAAAAAACAGTAACAATTTAATAAAAACAATTATGAGTACAGGTAAAGTAGTATTAGGAACAATGGCAGGACTTGCTATAGGTGGAATTTTGGGAATTTTATTTGCTCCCGAAAAAGGTTCGGTAACGCGCAAACAAATTGTGGATAAAGGAAATGATTATGCAGACGAACTAAAATCAAAATACAACGATTTTGCAGACACCATTTCAGAAAAACTGCATAGCGCAAAAGAATTTGCACTGGAAATGTCCGAAAATGGGAAAGCGGAGTTGGATGATCTAAAAAATATGGATCATACGGAATCAAAATACAAAATATAAACAGACCTATTATGACTGACAATACTACTCCCATAGCAACGCTTTTTGAGCGGGCGGAAGATTACGGCAAAACAACCCTAAATTTGTTGAAGCTAAACGCCATAGATAAATCGGCCGATGTAGTTTCATCACTAGTTTCGCGACTTGCTGTTATTATGACAGTAGTATTCTCAGTCTTAATTGTTTCCATAGGCCTGTCATTATGGATAGGAAAATGGCTTGGTGATGCCTTTTACGGTTTTTTTATAATCGGTGGTTTCTATGCACTTTTGGCCATTCTTCTTCAGGTATTCCGTCATCAATGGCTAAAATATCCTGTTAGCAATTCCATTATTAAACAAATGTTGAAACAAAAAACGGTATGAAAAATAGAAACGAAACAGAGGCATTAAACGAATTGATTATAGCTGAGGAACTGAAATATACCAATGATTTGGAACAACTCAAGGATCAATTTTATGTTGCTTATGAAAGTATGAGACCCATCAACCTCGTCAAAAACCTATTCCACGAAGTAACTGCTTCGCCCGAAATAAAAAGAGATTTGGTCAGCAATGCTATAGGCCTTGGCACTGGATTTCTTACCAAAACCCTTTTGTTAGGCACTTTACACAATCCTGTCAAAAAAGTATTTGGAACAGTGTTTGAATTTGCAGTAGCCAATCTGGTCTCCAAACATTCTGACGGTATTAAATTAATTGGAGGAAATCTCTTGAAACATTTTTTCAAAAAAAGCAAGAACTAAACAAAGGGTAATCCTTAATTCATTGCAAAGACAGTTCTTCAATTAGGATTTAATTGGTCTGGCTTGCCATTAGCAAAACATTTACAAACACGATTTCTCTTCTTATTAGCTACTATTTGTAAATACAATTTATAAATGGATGCCTTTTGCATTCAAAATTTTGGCTAATATTCCCTGATAGTTAGAACGTCCTGTTTATAAACACTAAAAAAAAATACAAATTCCTAAAACCCACAAACAAAAAAAACAATATCCTTACCTTTGTCCCCCATCCCAAAACAACAATCGAAAACCATATTCTTTCGATTGATTTAAAAAATAAGAAATGAAGTTCAAAGGAGTTATTTTTGATTTAGACGGAACACTCGTAAATTCATTGGAAGACATTGCAGATGCTATGAATAGTGTGCTTCAAGACCTCAACTACCCCACTCACAGCTATGACGATTATCAATATTTCATTGGAAGCGGACTTCGAAATTTAGTGGGCAAATCACTGCCTTCCACCCATAATAATGAAAATCAAATTGAGAAATGCTTAAATTTGATGGTAGAAATTTATCGCGATGCTTGTACGCATAAAACAAAACCGTATGATGGCATTGTCGAATTATTAGACTTCTTAATTTCACGAAATATGAAACTAAGTGTATTCTCCAATAAATCGGATGAACTTACTAAGAAAATTGTAGCGGATTTATTTCCCAACTTTTTTGATGCTGCTGTGGGATTAAGCATTGAATCACTCAAAAAACCCAATCCCTTTGAAGCCATAGAAATAAGCAAAAGCTTGGGATTAAACCCAGAAGAAATTATTTTCGTGGGAGATTCCGGTATCGATATGCAAACGGCAACGAATGCCAATATGTTTGCAGTGGGTGTATTATGGGGATATCGACCAAAAGAAGAATTGATTTCAAATGGAGCAAAATATTTATTAAGCCATCCTTTAGATTTAATTCCCATTTTATAACCAAGGATCAAATGGTTTGAATAGTATAAAAACCCTAAAGTCCAGATTTACTCACGAGCGAAGCGTCCCGAAAGTTTCGGGATGAAGAAGTAATCCGTGCCCTTTTCAATAGGATTTAAAATAAAACGTATGTCAAAACGAGACGAATTACATCAATTGCCATTGTATCAAAAAGCAGAACACATTTTTAAAATTACACAAGGATTAGTAGAAATTGTTCCCATTGACAATGAATTTTTACAAGAAACAACGGTCCGATTTATGTTGGAAAATGCGATGATGATACCGGCTAAAATTGCGGGAGCTCAAGCAGTCGAATTGTACGATTTAAAAATGGAAAATGCAACCATTATTCGGAAAGCAGCAAGAGAACTATATGTTCAAGCAGGTAGTTTGCGCTTTGAAGAAGATATCTTGGACAAAGACTACATCCTTTTATTGAGAAAAGAAATTGATGAATTCCGACTCTTATTTATTGATTGGGTCGCTGGTTTTGATGTGTGGAATTATATAAAAGACGATTGGGGATTGTTTAACCCTCCAGGAGTAAATGCACACGATAAAGACCCCGATGAAGACATTCCTTTTAATCCCGATGATCTTTTTGATTTTGAAGATGAAGGAGATAATGAGAATGAGGAAGATTAATTTTTTCGATAACAACTCTAAAAACTGCTAATTAACTTAACATTGACAGGTCACCACAAACAAACTAAAAGCAACTATGAAAACGAAAGATTTTTTTGCAGAAAAAGCAAAAGACTACGATAATGAAGAATCCAGAACACAAAATGTGAGTACAATTGCACAAACAATTTTAAAGGAAGTATCCTTTTCAAAAGAAATGAGCATTATGGACTTCGGGTCGGGAACGGGATTGTTATTGTCTGAAATTGCACCTTATGTGGGCGAAATTACAGCAATAGATATTTCGTCATCAATGATTGAAGTGCTACAATCAAAAAGGAATGCAATAGACTGCCCGCTTCAAATCGTGCAGATGGATTTAACTACAGCAACGCTGGACAGAAAATTTGACTCTATTATTTCGTCTATGACAATGCATCACATAAAAGATACTTTGGCAATGTTTAAGAAGTTCCATTCGCTACTAAAGGATAACGGGACAATTGCAATAGCAGATCTTGACACAGAGGATGGTTCGTTTCACACCGAAGATACAGGAGTGTTTCATTGTGGATTTGACAGAGATGAATTTGTAAAAAGTGCCAAAAGTGCTGGATTTAAAGACATAAAAATCCAAGATGCAAGTACAGTGACAAAACCAACTGGAAACTATTCTGTGTTTTTATTGACAGGCATAAAGTAAATATGAACTTTAAAAAAGTATTTAATAAGAATGAAGTTTATTCTTTAATATTCTAAAAACGTGGGGTTTTATCCAGATTCGAAGTCTCCTGAAGTAAATCATAAAATACAATAAGAACACCAGCATTGAACTGCCCCCAAAAAGTTAGACACTATTTGGGGGTATTTTTATGGAAAGAAAAATCAAGGAGATGGAGATGTTAAAGTCTAATTAAGATTATCTTCCTGTATAATTTGGGCAACCGAAACATTTAATATCCAGGTTAAACTGGTACGTTAATGACAGTTCATAGATTCCACCTGTTTTTCCAATTTTAGAAGTGTTTAAATCGTATGAGAGCCCTAATCTCAAATGATCATATTGCAATCCAGTAAAAAGATTAACCGATGTGAGTAGATGGCTGTCAATACCATTTTTAGAAGGATTAGTAACAGCAGTAGCTCCAAAAAACATTTTTTCAAATAGGATAGACGTTCCTATATCCAGTCGGTTATAACGTCCTTGTTGCATATAATTAGAGGTTACAAACATTTTAGTTGCATACGGAAAGAATGTAACATCAATATAGTCTGCTAGAAGAAATTCATAACCTGTACTTAAGGAGAAGAAAGTGTCCAAAGGCACGTTTCCGTCAGTACTAAACGAAATATTTGGCTTGTTAAGGTGTTTCATAGATAAGCCAATCCAAATATTTTCAGTATTAAAAACCATACCAGCAGTCACATCAAAAAAAGTAACTTTATCATTTCCTAATAGCGGGTCAATTGAGCTTGTATTTAGGATGCCTGTTCTGATATTAATCTGATCTTTTAGTAATAAATTTTGAAAAGCAAATGATTTGAACCCAAAACCAACTTCTAAGGCGGGTCTAAAATCCCAGTCGTCACTTATTCTTACCTTGTAGGCGTAATTAGCATTGATTTGTGTAAAATTATAGTTGGTTACATTTTCTCTTTGATTTAAAACGCTCATGCCAAAACCACTATTCATACTTTCGCTCCAGGTATTAACAAAAGCATAGTCGGTGTCAATTTTTAAATCTAAATCAGGCCATTGTTCCCGGTGAATAACACCTGTATATGTGGTTTCCATAAAGCCTGAAAAACCAGGATTTAAAGTTTCAGGAATTAAAAAATATTGTGTAAAAACGGGATCTTGTGCTCTTAGTTTTGAGTAAAAGCAACACATAATAATTATAATAAATAGTTTAAATCTCATTAGTTGGTCTGCTGCTTTTATTTAATTAATGTGAAGGCGCCATTTTCAATTATGGTATGATTATAAAATGTTTTGGCGGTAAGTTTAAAATGATAATTACCGTTTTCGGCTGCTAAATCTTTAATTTTTCCATTCCATCCACTTATGGTTACCCCCGTTTCACTATGTATTAAGCTTCCCCATGTGTCATAGATGTCTAAAGTCATTTCTATTAAACCTAAGAATTCAGGTGCAAACGAGTCGTTTATTCCATCGTTATTTGGTGTAAAAGCATTTGGCATTATCAGGCTATATCCTTTTTCAACTTTTAAAGAGGTCGTAAAAGTGTATTGACATCCAAAAGGATAAGTAACCGTTTGCTTTATAATGTAAGTGCCTTCTCTAGTATAAATGTGTTCTGGATTTTCCTCATCCGAAAAATTGCCATCACCAAAATCCCAAGAAATATTTGTAAAATCTCCTGTGGCTAAATTTGTAAATAAAACTGGGTCGTAAATAGAATATAGACCATATACGTTATTACCATAAGAACTTGTGGTGAAGTTGGCTTTACCTAAAACAGGTGTATTAACATTATAAGGAAATTCAGCAGTACAACCAAAGCTATCAGTAACACTAAATATAATTAAGCCATTATTTTCTGTATTCATAATTTCATTATTGGTGCCACTAACAACCCCATCAGACCAGCTTAATTGGTACGGCGGAATACCCCCTTTGACATGACCAACAAATGTTTGATGAACATATTTAGTATCGCAGTTAAAATCCGTTATGACTTCAATAGTAGGGGTAAGTTGCTCAAATCTGGTAATTTTCCATGTTTCTGATTTTTTACAACCATTCGCATCAGTTACAGTAACGGTATAATTATCAGGTGGAAGGTTTTTTAAATCTTCGGTTGTGGCACCATTAGACCAAGAGTATGTTAATGGCGGAATACCACCAGTTGCTACTAAATTAATAGCTCCGGTATTAGCATCGACACAATCTAAAGGGTTTGAAACGTCTGCTCGCAACTCTAATGGCAAGGGTTCTATAATGATGAAAGTCTCTTTTATTTCACATAATTTGGCATCCTTAATAGTTACGGTATATTTTCCAGGACCTAAATTATTTCTTTCTATCCCTGCCTTTGGATCATCATCCCAAATCAAAGTGACAGGGGCTTTACCTCCCACAAGGTTTAATCGGATATGAGCATCTCTTTCGCCAAAGCATGAGATTTGTTTGACATCTGGGTTTATAGTAAAAATTGGAGCATTATCTATGATAATAGTAAATTGTTTTACGCAACCTAAAGAATCGGTAATGGTGATTATATATGTTCCGGCAGATAAATTATTTTGTACAAGCCCGGTACCCAAATTGCTCCATTTTATAATGTAAGGTTCGCCAGTTGTAAAAGGAATTCCTCCAGTAATATTGTTAATGGTAATGGAAGCGTTTGCATCGTTATAACAAGCTATTTCTGTTTTTGTGTATTCCAATTTTATTTCATTGTTTTGGTGCAGTACAACTTCTAATTTATCGGTACAACCCGAATTGTCGGTAACCGTTAAATTATAGGTTCCTGCGGCTATATTTCTTAAATTTTGAAGATTGCTTCTAAATCCGTTTGGTCCTGTCCAACTATAGTTGTAATTATAAACTCCGGGTAAAGTTTCGGTTGCTCTACCGCCAATGGTGTTCACGTTAATTTCTCCAGTAGAATATCCGTAACATAGAATATCCACTTGACTTACTAAGTTCACTTCTAATAAAGGAGGCTCTATAATCGTGTAAGTATCCGTAAGCGTATTACACTTGTTGACTTCCGTAATGGTCACTTCATAAACCCCAGGTTTTAAATTAGAAAGGTCTTCTGTTGAAGCATAAGGGTTTCCGTCTTTTGTCCAAACGTAAGTATAGGGCAGTGTTCCTCCTGAAGTTGTTATGTTAATTCTTCCGTCATTTAAACCAAAACACGTTATGTCATTTTTAGCCCCTGAAAATTGGAATAGACTGGGTTCGCTAACAGTATAGCTCTTTGTAAAAGGACAATTACCATTATCGTTAATACTTAAAAAATAAGTTCCCGGTTTTAAATTAGGAATATCTTCATCTGTACTGGTAAATCCATTGGGGCCAGTCCATAAAATGTTGTTGGGTTTACCTGTCGTAAAAGGGGTTCCGCCGGTTACAGTTATGTCAATTGAGGCGTCATTCGACCCAAAACATGTGCCATTTATTTGATTAATCGCAACTTTTATTAATGGGTCAACCGTTACCGTAATTGTAAAGTTTGGACCTGGACAACTTACAGATATTGGCGACACTGTATAGGTTACTGTTGCGGGATTGGCAGTGTTGTTCGTTAATGTTTGACTAATATTTGTTCTAGGGGAAGATTGTGCAGTTGCTCCACTCACTGCACCCGAAGGGTTAACCTTTGGAGTTGACCATACATAAGTAGTTCCAGATGGCACATTATCTGTTCCATTAGTAACAGGACTAACTTGAAAAGTATCACCACTACAAATTTTTAATGACTTTGGCTTTATGATAGGTGAAAGAACTAAATCGACTGTAAAATTTGCTGTCTTTATAGTAGTTCCACAACTATTGGTCACACTAAAAATAGCTTGATAATTTCCACTGGTAGAATAGTTTATTGACCCAGGGTTTAGTGATGTAGATGTTGAAGGGGTGCCTCCCGTGAAGGTCCAAAGATAAGTGAGTTCTGAGCTTGGAGAACAACTTTCTACCACTGTTCCTATGGGGTTGATTGTTGCAGAATTACAAAAATCCGAAATGGGACTTAAAGTAGTAACAGGTTGTTTCTTTACATCTATTGTTTTTGTAATAGACCGGTCTATCCCACATGAATTTCTCGTTGTTAATCTAAGATAGTATGTTCCGGGTGTTATAAAATTAAAAACAGGATTTTTGGAATAGGAACCAGTACTATTTGCAAAACTCCATTGTGCTGGTTTTTTTCCGCAAAAACCTTCATAATAACTGATGAC
The DNA here is from genome assembly GCA_002413745.1 of Flavobacterium sp. UBA5153. Taxonomy (GTDB): domain Bacteria; phylum Bacteroidota; class Bacteroidia; order Flavobacteriales; family Flavobacteriaceae; genus Flavobacterium. The sequence continues at coordinate 68,204 of DHXP01000031.1, forward strand.
TTCCCAATAGTAACTTTCAACTCCACAACTTAAACTCGTGTCAGTGGTATTTGTGATTTGTAAATCTGTTGAGGCACACGCATTACTAAAGGTAAAGTTAGGCTGCAATATAGGTTCAACACAGATTGACTTAATAACCGAAGTACCTATTCCACAAGGTGTTTTAGCAGATAATGTAATTTTATACGTGCCTGGTAATGAATACACATGACTAGGGTTAACGTCTCTAGAAGGTGCACTTCCATCTCCAAAATCCCAAGTATAGACATTAAATGTGCTACAATCGTTAGTATATCCAGCAATGGTTGTATTATTGAAATAAACAGAGGTATTGGCACATACAATACTATTTACGTTAAAATTTACTGTCGGCACATCTAAAATGATAATTGGGCCAGCTGTAAGGTAAGTACTCCCGCAGGACGTAGTTATTGTTAAATTAACGGTATTGCCACCTGGACAGTTGAATCTTGTAAAAGTATGCGGTATGGGGAAATTTTGAGATGCTTGCGGATTTGTGAAGTTATAGTAGGGAGAGCTTTCTAATTGTGCTTGGGTGTAGTTTGCAACCGTGCCATCACCATAATTAACCTGATATTTTGCATCGGATGGATTGAGTGCCCACGATCCTATAGCAAAATCCATAGGAGCAACAGGTGTACATAAATTGGTAGTGTTACCTGGAGCTATAAGAGCGCCAATTGGGTTATTGGAGTTCTTAACTACATAGGTAATAGAATTATTGCAACTACTACCACCGATTCCGGTAATAACCATATTAAAAGAGCCTAATTTTGTATAGGTATGCATTTTAGGAAAAGAAATATTAGTATCTACACTACCATCACCCCATTCTACATTATACGATGTGATGCAGGATGCTGAACTAGAATTATTGCCAACATTAATAGTGTATTTAATATCCGAATTATTGTCCCCACATTTTTCAAAAGGGGCACTTGAGCCAACAGGCGCATTTAAGTTTACAAATTTCAAATCTGGTTTTTGTTGTACAGAAATAACTTTTGTTATAGAATTGATTCCTCCATTGGTATCCTTGACAGTTAGTTTTACGTTAAAATTTTGAAAACCACACCCAAGTGCAGTAAAGGTATGTGTTGGATTACTGTTATTAGAATTATTTCCGTCTCCAAAATCCCATTGATAAGTAAAAGGAGCATCTCCACTCACATTTGGAGTAAATGTTATTGGAGTTCTAGAACAAGTGTTATCATTATTAAAATTAAAGTCAACGTTGAGCGGTAAAACTAAGGTTTTATAATTTTCATTTTTAGTGGTTATTTTTTTGGTCGGATTACTTTTATCTGTATTACTATATCCATAAATCGAAGTAGCAATTATTAAAAAAAACAGATGTGCAAGAAAAAAAATCTTCCTCATGTAATATAATTCGTTAATTTTGATGATAAAAGTATATGTTTTTTTCAATTAGGCATTATATCAACTCAGATTATTTGATTTTTATTTATGATATACCACTTATAGGGGATAAAAAGTCTCAAAAACTATATTATCATATGAAAATTGTTAGAATTGGTTGTATTCAAAACGCTAATTACTTTTTATCATAGTTCTTATTCTATATTTTATTAATGAGGTTTAAGGTTTTCAAAAAAAAAGGAAAACCCTTTTTTATTTTTGAAGATATTGGAATGTCGATAACATTTGAAGTTAAAAAACTATAAAACCTTATCTTTTTAGATCTTAACGTCAATTTTTTTAACTAACAAAAACACCAGCCTTTCAGCTGGTGTTTTTGTTATATTTTGAAAAACCTAAAATGTCATAAATATTCTGTTTATCGGGATTCCAACGCCTCGTTTTAGAATCACGCTTTCGTCGGTTACTGCCCAAACCGTGGTTTCCACCATTTTCTTGGATTGGTTGTCTTCAAATAAAATCCAGGTTTTAGAATGCTCCAAATTCCCTAAAGCTTGTGCGCGGGTTTCCCCTCGCCTGCTGATGATTTCATTGAGCTCGCCATCGATATCAACAAACAATTCCGGAGACTCAAAACTTGGGAGTTTTTAATTCCGATCCAGCCAACCTTAAACTCCCTTCGAAAACACAGGCGAACGACCAAGGACAAGCATCATGCTGTTTTAATAATTTTTAGTGGGAATTTTGCAAACTAAAGAAACAATAATGTAACTATCAAAACCTCAGTTTCCTGTAATTTTACTGGGCATAAATTAATATGCAATTAATAAAGTAATACAATGAAAAATGTTAATGTAAGTATCGAAGCGTGTTTGGCCTGTATGGTAGAATGCGAAAAATGTGCAACAGATTGTTTAACAATGCAGGGACACGAGGAATGCGTCAAACTTTGCCGTGATTGTGCCGATATATGTGCACTTTGCGCACGTTTATGTGCCAGAGACTCAAAATTCGCTGATGCACTTTGTACTTTATGCGTAAAATGTTGTGAAGAATGTGCCATCGAATGCAATAAACACGATATGGAATGTTGTAAAAAATGTGCGGATGCCTGCAAAAAATGTGCGGATGCCTGCAAAATGTAACAAAATGAAATTGTAAAAAATGAAAAATAGAATTTTTTCTGCCATAATAGTGGCGCTCCTATTGGTTTCTTGTAACCAAAAAAATAAAAAAGCAACAACAAATAACTCGCACATGATGGATAACAATTCCACAATGATGCACAATGACTCTACAATGATGAATAATGATACAAAAATGATGCACGAGAATTCTAAAACTTATTCTTGTCCGATGCATCCCGAAGTACAGGGTAATTTAAACGCTAAATGTCCAAAATGCGGAATGAAATTGACCGTTCCCGTACCTGAATCCTCAGAAAAAAAATAAATAGTTTACTATTTTTACCTATTGAATTCAAATCAGCCATGCTGTTAAATGGCTATGCATGATTTTAAAACAAACTATGACCCATAGCTGTCCACTCTTTAAGACAGCTATGGGATATCATGCCAAAGTTGGCGCGAGCACCCGATAGCGGATTTGCAATCCGTGCCCTTTTCAATAGGATTTAAAATAAAACGTATGTCAAAACGAGACGAATTACATCAATTGCCATTGTATCAAAAAGCAGAACAAATTTTTAAAATCACACAAGGATTAGTCGAAATTGTTCCCGTTGACAATGAATTTCTTCAAGAAACAACGGTCCGATTTATGTTGGAAAATGCGATGATAATACCGGCTAAAATTGCGGGAGCTCAAGCAGTCGAATTGTACGATTTAAAAATGGAAAACGCAACCATTATTCGGAAAGCAGCAAGAGAACTATATGTTCAAGCAGGTAGTTTGCGCTTTGAAGAAGATATCTTGGACAAAGACTACATCCTTTTATTGAGAAAAGAAATTGATGAATTCCGACTTTTATTCATTGACTGGGTTGCTGGTTTTGATGTGTGGAATTATATTAAAGACGATTGGGGATTGTTCAATCCTCCAGGAGTAAATGCGCACGATAAAGACCCCGATGAAGACATTCCTTTTAATCCTGATGATTTTTTTGATTTTGAGGATGATGAAGACGATGAGAATGAGGACGATTAATTTGACAACCCGCTCACCAGTTGGCGAAGTCTCCCGCCTTCGGAGTGATAAAATCAAACCCTAAATCCTCAAACCCAAATTTGAGTATTTTTTGTATTTTTACATTTCAATAATTTTTATATGCTCGAAAATCAATCTAACATTCTGATATATCAAACTGAAGACGGCGTTACGAAAATAGAAACCCGTCTTCTGGACGAAAGCGTTTGGTTAGCCCAATCCCAAATAGCAATCCTCTTTGACAAAGGTAGATCTACAATTGCAGAGCATATTCAAAATGTGTTCAAAGAAGGTGAATTAATCGAAAACTTGGTGTGTCGGGAATTCCGACACACCACTCAACACGGTGCTATTGTAGGAAAGACACAAGAAAAAACGGTACGATATTATAATCTCGATGTCATTATTTCTGTTGGTTATCGAGTAAAATCACATCGTGGTACGCAATTTCGTATTTGGGCAACACAGCGATTGAAAGAATATATCGTAAAAGGATTCGCGATGAACGACGATTTGCTCAAACAAGCTGGCGGAGGCAATTATTTTGACGAATTATTGGCTCGAATTCGGGATATACGCCCCAGGCTGGCGAAGTCTCCCGACTTCGTGCCCATCACTAAATACCATTCCAACTTTATTAACTCTGATTTCTGAACTGTTTTAGTTGCATTGTGTTGTAGCTACGAAGTCGGGAGACTTCCAGCCAGAGCTAAGGCAAATAAATATAATTTATAAAAGACAAGAACAAGAAAAAACAATATTCATACCTTTGGGCATTATGCCAAAATGATAATCGAAAAGTGTAACCTTTCGATTAATTTAAAAAATAATAAATGAAATTTAAAGGAGTAATTTTTGATTTAGACGGAACACTTGTTAATTCACTTGAAGACATTGCAGATGCTATGAATAGTGTCCTTCAAGGCCTCAGCTACCCAACTCATAGTTATGAAGCCTATCAATATTTCATTGGAAGTGGTCTTAGAAATTTGGTAAGCAAATCGTTACCTTCCACCCATAATGATGAAAAACAAATTGATAATTGTTTCCATTTGATGATTGAAGTATATCGTGATACTTGTACGCATAAAACAAAACCCTATGATGGGATTTTCGAATTATTGGACCACTTAATTTCACGCAATATGAAACTAAGTGTATTCTCCAATAAAGCGGATGAGCTTACCAAGGAAATTACAGCTGCTCTATTTCCTAACTATTTTGATCCTATAGTTGGTTTGACTACTGAATCACTAAAAAAACCCAATCCATTTGAAGCCGTGGAAATAAGTAAAAGCTTAGGATTAAAAGCCGAAGAAATAATTTTCGTGGGAGATTCCGGTATTGATATGCAAACGGCAACGAATGCCAATATTTTTGCAGTGGGTGTATTATGGGGATATCGACCAAAAGAAGAATTGATTTCAAATGGAGCAAAATATTTATTAAGCCATCCTTTAGATTTAATTCCCATTTTATAACCAAGGATCAAATGGTTTGAATAGTATAAAAACCCTAAAGTCCAGATTTACTCACGAGCGAAGCGTCCCGAAAGCTTTCAGGACGACGAAGTAATCCGTGCCCAAAACAACTTCGGAAAAAATCATAAATAACAAATTAATTTTTGCAAGATATTTTTTTACTTTTACAAAAAGTATTCCCATCTTAACTTAGCATTGACAAGTCACTACAAACAAACTAAAAGTAAATATGAAAACGAAAGATTTTTTTGCAGAAAAAGCAAAAGACTACGATAATGAAGAATCCAGAACACAAAATGTGAGTACAATTGCACAAACCATTTTAAGGGAAGTAGCCTTTTCAAAAGAAATGGGCATTATGGACTTCGGTTCTGGAACGGGATTGTTATTGTCTGAAATTGCACCTTATGTGGGCGAAATTACAGCAGTAGACATTTCTTCATCAATGATTGAAGTGCTACAATCAAAAAGGAATGCAATAGACTGCCAACTTCAAATAGTGCAGATGGATTTAACTACAGCAACGCTGGACAGAAAATTTGACGCTATTATTTCTTCTATGACAATCCATCACATAAAAGATACATTAGCCTTGTTTAAGAAGTTCCATTCGCTGCTAAAGGATAACGGGACAATTGCAATAGCAGATCTTGACACAGAGGATGGTTCGTTTCACACCGAAGATACAGGAGTGTTTCATTGTGGATTTGACAGAGATGAATTTGTAAAAAGTGCCAAAAGTGCTGGATTTAAAGACATAAAAATCCAAGATGCAAGTACAGTGACAAAACCAACTGGCACTTATTCCGTATTTTTATTGACCGCTAAAAAGTAATACCGTTAACGTGGTTTTAGTAGTGTCAACAACTTTTATTTATATAACTTTGCTCTCACTAATAGAAAAATATTTTTCTGTTGGTTACAATCCCGATAAGTAGAAAACGGTTTTCATCTCACTTTACTTTACACGAATCGTACAAAGAGCCAAGCAGTCAATGAATCTTACCACTTTCAATTCTTTTAAAAACAAAAATTTCAGATTGTTTTTTTCGGGACAATTCATTTCCTTGTTAGGAACTTGGATGCAAAAAACAGCTGTAAGTTGGTTAGTCTATTCCTTAACGCAATCCAAGTTTATGTTGGGTGTTTCGGTTTTTGCCACCCTTTTCCCAACTGCATTATTTTCGTTGTATGGTGGCATTGTGGCTGACCGATATGACCGCTATAAAATATTATTAATCACACAAATTGTATCTTTATTTCAAGCTATTTTAATGACATTAGCCGTTGTATTTTTTAAAGAAAATATAGTTTGGTGGATTATTTCATTGAGTGCAATGTTGGGAATAATCAATGGTTTTGACATTCCTGCCCGTCAATCTCTGGTACGGGAACTCATTGTTGACAAAACCGATTTGCCTAATGCGTTAGCGTTAAATTCATCGATGGTTAACTTGTCAAAACTAATTGGCCCCGCCATTGCAGGTTTTGTTTTGGAACGATTTGGCGATGCCATTTGTTTTGGCAGTAATGCCGTCAGTTTTATTGCCGTTTTAATATCCTTATTTTTGATGCAATTACCCAAACAAGAAATAAAACCAAAAGCCGACAAAAATCTTAAAAAAGAATTTGCAGAAGCTTTTTTATTTATAAAAAATACTCCAGCAATCAGTTCCGCCATCTTTTTCACGGGGCTGATGGGCTTGTTAGTTTTGCCCTTTTCCACGTTGACACCCGTTTTTGCAAAAGATATTTTCAGAGGTTCTGCCTCAACATTAGGCGTTGTTGATGGTGTTATTGGTTTGGGAGCTTTTCTGGGTGCATTGTTTTTGGCCTCTTTAAAACAAGGAACTAATTTAACTCAAGTTTTAGCTAAAAACACCTTTTTGTTTGGCATTGGACTACTATTATTTTCACAAACAAATTTTTATCCGCTGGCGTTATTGTTTTTACTATTTGGCTCTTTCGGAATGATGTCTGTATGGACGATTACAAACACTATTGTTCAGGTCAATGTTCATAATGAATTTCGGGGTCGTGTGATTAGTATTTATTTAATGATATTAACTGCTACGGTGCCCATTGGCAGTTTACTGGTGGGTAGCGTTTCCCATTATATAGGAGTGCAAACCACCATTTTGATTCAAGCAATTCTTGCAATGATAATCTCGGTTTTTTATATAATTTATCTTCGAAAAAAAGAATAAAATATCCTTTATAAGATACAATTCATTCCTAAACCAAAAAGGCACCAACTATTTTGACTCAATATCTCCATTGAAATTAGAGACACATTTAAGGTCAAAAATCTAGTGTTCTAAACCATTTTTAAAAATAAACCACTATGGACTTAAAGTCCATAGTTTCGGTTTAGCAGACTAAAAGTCTGCACGGCTGAAAAACATAAAAAAATTAAACCGCAAATTCGCAAATTTAAGTGAACCCATAAAAGTAAAAAAAATAATTTGCGAATTTGCGGTAAATGTTTTTAGAACCTGAAAGGTAGATGCACTAAAGTGCATAGTTTTAACTATCTCTGTGACCAATAAAAGCGCTTCAATCTTTAAAAAAATAGACATACTATTACCTATCGAGGTTATTTTAATATGTACCTTTATTCATACTTAAAATTAGCTCCTTCAAAAAGGTAAAATTATAATCTAAATTATTAAAGACTATTCTGTCCCCCGAAATTAAGATAACAAATCAAGACTAATTAAGATAGGAATAAAAACCTTAAATAGTATAAGAATAAAAATTCAAAAAGTAAACCTTCATCGACAGGACGCTACGAAAATTACTGTATTATAGCCCAAAATTGTATTCTATATATTTTTAATTGTAATTAATTTGCAAATGTTTATTTTTTAAATACATTTGTGTAATCGATTGCATTATTATTTTTCAGATTTAAATAGATTACTTTTTTCTATTTCAAACCCAAATAATAAAGGCAATATATGTAAAACGCAATTATTCTAGATTTAAAAATATAGCAAAGAGATGAAATTTAAATCAATTAACGTACTATTTATTGCTTTCGCAGTTCTAATGACTAGCTGTTCAAAAAATATTGTCGCCAATAAATCAGAGTCCAATGAAACTTATAAAAACATTGAATTCAAAATGGTAAAAGTCAAAGAACCATCCATTCCGAACAATATGGTAAACATAAAAGATTTTGGGGCAACAAGTGGAGGATATGTTTTAAACACCAAGGCTTTTGCCGATGCAATTGATGCTGTGTCAAAAAAAGGGGGTGGAAAAGTGATTATTCCTCCTGGAATTTGGCTTACGGGTCCAATTATTTTGAAAAGTAATATCGAATTACATGCAGAAACTGGAGCATTAATAAAATTCTCTACTAACAAAGATTTATATCCAATTATCGAAACAAGTTTTGAAGGATTAAATACTTGGCGTTGCATCTCTCCTATTTACGGTAAAAATATTGAAAATGTGGCAATTACCGGAAATGGTGTTTGGGACGGTTCTGGAGAGGTTTGGAGACTAGTTAAAAAGAGCAAACTAACAGAAAGTCAATGGAAAAAACTTATTGCTTCGGGCGGAGTGCTCAATGATAAAAAAGACAGTTGGTACCCTTCACAGCAGTATTTAAATGCTTCTAAAAATGCAGACCAAAATATTCGTCTTGATTTAAAAACCAAAGAAGACTTTGAAGCAATTCGTGATTTTCTTCGCCCAGTAATGGTAAGTATTCAAAATAGTAAAAGAGTACTTCTTGATGGCCCCGTATTTCAAAATTCTCCTGCTTGGTGTATTCATCCATTAATGATAGAAGATTTAATTGTTCGTAATGTAACCGTTCGCAATCCTTGGTTTTCTCAAAACGGCGACGGTCTTGATGTAGAATCCTGCAAAAATGTTCTTGTTGAAAATTCTAGTTTTGATGTGGGTGATGATGCCATTTGTATTAAATCAGGAAAAGACAAAGATGGTCGAGATAGAGGTATTCCTTGCGAAAACATTATTGTTAGAAACAACATCGTTTATCATGGCCATGGAGGTGTAACAGTGGGTAGCGAAATGTCTGGAGGCGTTAAGAATCTGCATGTATCTAATTGTACTTTTATGGGAACTGATGTTGGATTGCGTTTTAAAAGCAACCGTGGACGTGGAGGTATTGTCGAAAACATCTTTATTTCGGATATTTTTATGACCGATATTCCTTCACAAGCTATTTCTTTCGACCTCTATTATGGAGGAAAATCCATTGCAGAAACTTTGGCCGAAGGAGGGAATCAAATTAGCACAAAAATGGTTCCCGTAAACGAGGAAACCCCACAGTTCAAAAACATTTCCATAAAAAACATTACTATTTCGGGAGCTTATCAAGCCGTATTTTTACAAGGTTTGCCTGAAATGAATCTTCAAAATATTGAAATCTCAAACTTAATTGGAAAAGCAGATAAAGGATTTTCAATCATTGATGCCAATGGAATCAAACTTAGCAATATTAAATTGGACATAAAAGACAGTAATGTATTTGACATCTATAACGGTAAAAACATGTCTTTCAACAACATTGAATTTAATTCAACTTCACCTAAAGCAGTTACAATTAATGGAGCGGCTTGCGAGAATATTGAATTAGTTTCATCACCAACATCGGATTATTCCAAAAAAACAACCATTGGGGAAACTGTTCCTAAAGGAGCAGTAAAATTGTAACCAAAAAAATTAATCTATAAACCCGTTGGGAGTAATAAATTTTAATGATTACACTCAACGGGTTAAAAAATAATTTAAACAATGAAAATGTTCAAAAAACAACCCAAAAGCAGTACACTATTTCTTAGTATAATTCTAACGTCATTTTCATTCGTTTTTTCAATTGCCCAATCCAACAAGAACGATAAAACGATAATTAGCACAAAACCATTTGCTGATGGAGTTAATCATTGGTATTACATTAGTGACGAAACTAATATTGTAAATCCAGTTCCCAATCAGCCAAAATACCCTGAATCTGAATACACAAAAATTGCCGATAACATCTTGTATTTTCAACGCGATAATGGTGGATGGCCAAAAAATTATGATATGAGTGCTATTTTAACCCCTGAGCAAATAAAAAATGTAGTTAAAACAAAGTCCATTTTGCATACCACTTTTGATAATGCTACCACTTATACACACATCTATTATTTAGCACAAGTTTATACCCAAACTAAAACCGAAAAATACAAAGAGGCTTGCTTAAAAGGGATAAATTTTATACTCAAAGCTCAATTTTCTAATGGGGGTTGGCCACAATACTATCCATTAGAAAAAGGGTACAGCCGCCACATTACCTTCAATGACGGGGCTTATATGGGTATTATGGATATGTTAGAAAAAGTAATTAACAACGACCCGAATTTTGCATTTGTAGATACTAAAACAAAAACTAAAGTAGCTTCGTCTTATCAAAAAGGAATAGATTGTATCTTAAAAACTCAAATTATTGATCAAGGAAAACTTACCGCTTGGTGCCAACAATACGATGAAAAAAATTTATCTCCAGCTTGGGCCAGAAAATTTGAACCGCCAAGTATCTGCAATGGAGAAAGTTCTGAAATAGTTTTATTTTTGATGAATATCGATAATCCAAATGAAAAAATAATCAAATCAATACAAGGCGCCGTAAAATGGTTTTCAGACTCCAAAATATATAATACAAGAATAGAAACTTTTGATGCACCTCAATTTGATTCAAAATATAAAACAGTTAGCAATGATCGAAGAGTAGTGATTGATTCTACCGCACCTCCTATTTGGACTCGCTATTATGAATTAGGTACAGAAAGACCATTGTTTTGCGACCGAAATAGTAAATACCTATATTCATTTGCCGAGATTAGCCGAGAACGACGCAGCGGTTATGGCTGGTACACTTATGCACCACAAGAAGTATTAGATAAATATACCAAATGGCAACAAAAATGGGCTCCAACCAGTAATGTTTTAAAACCCTAAAAATAAAATAATTTTTTCATTATCGATTATAATTGATACTACTTGTAAAATTATTCCAACCTGTTTTAAAATTTTAATTCTAAATAATTAGACAGTATACAAATACAAATTATTTCTATTTACAATATTTCCTACTCCTTATAAAATCACTATTTTTGCATTCTAAATTTTGCCCTTATGCCAAATAAAAAATACAAAATAGCGGTTATCCAATTGAATTTGAATGACGTTGCCGAAAACAACCTGAAAAAATGTTTAAACTGGGTTCGTGATGCCGCCAATCAAGGTGCCGAAGTCATTTCGTTGCCTGAACTATACAGCAGCCACTATTTTTGTCAAAATGAAGATGTCGATAATTTTGCCTTGGCAGAACCTTTGTACAGCACTTCGTTTACCGCTTTTAGTGCTTTGGCAAAAGAATTGAGAGTGGTAATTATAGTTCCATTTTTCGAAAAAAGAATGGCGGGAATTTACCATAATAGTGCTTATATTATCGATACCGATGGTTCCGAAGCGGGATTGTATCGCAAAATGCACATTCCGGACGATCCTCATTTTTACGAGAAATTCTATTTCACGCCTGGAGACATTGGCTTCAAAGCCTTTCCAACCAATAAAGGAAAAATTGGAACGCTCATTTGCTGGGATCAATGGTTTCCCGAAGCGGCAAGATTGACCGCTTTACAAGGTGCCGAAGTCTTATTTTACCCAACGGCAATTGGTTGGCACCCATTAGAAAAAGAGCAATATGGCGAGAACCAACACGGCGCTTGGATGAACGTGATGAAAGGTCACGCTGTTGCTAATGGAGTTTATGTTGCTGCGGCTAACAGAATCGGCTTGGAACAATATTTACCTGACACGGCTGGAATCCAGTTTTGGGGCTCCTCATTTATTGCCGGCCCACAAGGCGAAATTTTGGCGCAAGCCTCACACGATAAAGAGGAAATTATTATGGCCGAAGTTGATTTAGACTTACAAGAAAATGTACGCCAAAATTGGCCGTTTTTTAGAGATAGAAGAATTGATGCTTTTGGCGATATTACAAAAAGAGCAATCGATTAATTATGAGTGCAACCACCAGAAGATTCCCGGCAGAATGGGAAAAACAACAAGGTATTTTACTTTGTTTTCCGCATAATGGCAAAGATTGGCCTGGGAAATACGAAGCAGTTCAATGGGCTTTTGTCGAATTTATAAAAAAAGTCGCTACTTTCGAGCAAGTTATTTTGATTGTTGCCAATGAAAATCAAAAAGAAAAAGTGGTTGAAATGCTTGAAACTGCTTATGTACAAATGACCAACATATCTTTTATCATTCATAAGACAAATAGAAGTTGGATGCGTGATTCGGGTCCTATTGTAGTGAAAAACGGAGACGAAAGAGAAGCCTTAAATTTTAATTTTAATGGTTGGGCAAAATATAAGAATTTTCAACTGGATAAATTTGTTCCTTCTAAAGTCGCCAAATTTTTAGACATTCCATTAACCCAGATTTTGCACAACGGAAAACCAGTAATCGTGGAAGGTGGAGCCATCGACACCAATGGAAAAGGTACTTTACTCACTTCCGAAGAATGTTTACTGCATCCCGATATTCAGGTTCGGAACCCCAATTTTACCAAAGCGGATTATGAAACTGTTTTCAAAGAATATTTAGGAATTACCAATGTTATTTGGCTTGGCGATGGAATCGAAGGAGATGACACCCACGGACATATTGATGATTTATGCCGATTTGTGAACGAGGATACTATTGTTACGATTGTTGAAAATGATTCAAAGGATAGCAATTATAAACCTTTGCAAGACAACTTAAAACGTTTGCAAAGTGCAAAACTAGAAAACGGAAAATCTCCAAAAATCGTTGTTTTGCCAATGCCAAAAAGATTGGATTTTGACGAACTTCGTTTGCCTGCCAGTTATGCCAATTTCCTGATTTTGAATAATTGCGTCTTGGTTCCTACTTTCAACGATGCAAATGATAGAATCGCTTTAAACATACTTGCTGGCTGTTTTCCTAACAGAGAAATTATTGGGATTAGTGCTATAGATTTGATTTGGGGTTTTGGCACTTTACACTGTTTAAGTCAACAAATTCCCGAATAATTTTATTTTTTACCTAAATTAAAAAAGCACCAACATTTTGCAAAATGTTGGTGCTTTTTTTATAAACTCGCTTAAAAATTGCTAGTCTTTTTTGAATGGAATTTTTTGACCATTAGATAAAATTATCATATCGAAGCCATTTTTACTTTCATTAAATTCGAATTTGAGTCCAGCTTCTTTAGATTCAAAAGTATCTTTTGCAATAAGTTCTACGGTAAACTTTGGATAATCTGTTATTTCAACATTGACGATTCCTCTCTTTTTCGAAAAAACAATTTTTATTGGAGCATTTCTATTGGAGAAAGTGCCTAAATAACCATCCAAGTTTATGTCTTTTTCAACGATTCCCGTGGCTGAAGTCCAACTATTGTTACTTTCATTACTGTCCGGAAATACGTGATCCGGATCTATAGTAATACTTTCAATTTCTTCGGTAGTATTTTGTTTAAATGCCCATTCCTTGTTTTTTTGCCAAATTTCCACGGGTAATTTGACACGGGTAACTTTTCCGCTTTTTGTTTTAATATCCAAAATTACCGGCATCGCCATTTTTTCGAAGTTTCCAATTGTAATGTAAACCCCTAATTTAGGATCATTTTCTACATATTTTATAGAATTTACACCTTGATCCAATTTCCAATTATTCACAAACCATCCTCGCCAGAACCAACTTAAATCCTCACCCGAAACATTTTCGATAGTTCTAAAAAAATCATCTGGTGTAGGATGTTTGTATGCCCAACGCTCTACATAAGTACGAAATGCCAAATCAAAACGTTCGGGGCCCAAAATCTGTTCGCGCAACATCACTAGACCAGCACTTGGTTTTGAATAACATAAAGTACCAATATTGGCTTCTTTCATATTATCCGGAGAACTCATGATCGTTTCTAAATTTGGGTCAGTATATTTTTTTGCATCCTTATGCAAGTCTAAAGGCTTGTCTTTGTATTCTCCTTTGTTAAAATCAACGGAACTTAACGTATTGATAAAAGTATTGAATCCTTCGTCCATCCATCCATATAAACGTTCGTTAGAACCCACCACCATCGGAAACCAGTTGTGACCAAACTCATGATCAGTAACTCCCCATAAATCTTCTCCTTTTGATTCCCAACCACAAAAAACAATCCCGGGATATTCCATTCCACCTTCATTTCCTGCAACATTCGTCGCTGCTGGATAAGAATATTCGAACCATCTTTTCGAATAATTTTCAATTGAAGTTTTAGTATATTCTGTTGAACGACTCCAAGCGTCATTGCCTGCACTTTCTATTGGATAAGCAGAAATCGCCATTGATTTTTTCCCGCTTGGCAAATTAATCCTTGCAGCGTCCAAAATAAATGCAGCAGACGATGCCCAAGAAACATCACGGGCGTTTTTAATTTTAAAATGCCATGTTTTATTGGATTTAGATATTGCATTGGCTGTAGCCGTAACTTCTTCGCCAGAACGAATTACGACTGTTTTATCACTTTGCGAAGCGTTAACAAAACGCTTTTGTTGCTCGGCGGTAAGCACTTCGGGTGAGTTTGCTAATTCTCCTGAACAAACCACAATTTGGTTTGAAGGAACGGTAATATTTACATCGAAGTTACCGTATTCAAGGAAAAACTCCGAGGCACCCAAATATGGATTTGTGTTCCAACCTCTTATGTCGTCATACACGCACATTCTTGGATACCACTGCGCAATGGTGAAAATTTTACCGTTTTTTGTTTCCAAAACGCCCATTCTATCTGAACCTTCATTTGGAGAAATGAAAGAATATTCAATTTTAATTTTAACGATTCCTCCTTTAGATTTCAACTCTTGAGGAAGAAAAACCTGCATCCTTGTATCGCTGATTACAAATTTGGCATTGGTTTCTTTAGTTTTTCCTTTGCTGGTTGTGATAATTTTCACGGATTTTATTTTATCCCCTCCATCAAAAATTTGCCCTTGGGCACCATTTCTGCTTCCGTTAATAGGAATAACGGCATTGCCGCGAGAATCAGATTTGAATAAATTTTGGTCTAATAACATCCAAAGAAAAGACATTTTGTCCGGACTGTTGTTTGTGTAAGTTAGAATATCGGTTCCCGTGATTTCATTGTTTGCAACATCTAATTTGGCAGACAATTGATAATCAGCCCTGTTTTGCCAATATTCAGCTCCGGGCTGACCACTTGCGGAACGGGTAGTTGTACCATCTTTAGTATAAAAAAACGGAGCAAAAGCATCGTAATAATCATACTTAGAAATTTGTTGATTTGCTGTGGAAACAGGAATTTGTTGTGACCATATAGTCGAAATCCCAAATAATAAAGCCAGTTGAAGTATGGCTTTGAAATAATTATTTTTCATTTTGTAAATTTTCTATTGCAAATTAATGAAAAATAAACATATGACTGAAAATAAATTTAAAATTTTGACAAAAATTTATCAATTATACAATTAGCATCATTTTATTATTTCAAATTAAATTTATGAAATATATTTACGTCTTCAAGACTATCATAACCTAACTAGCAACAATTTTGACTACAACAATATCAAACTCCAATTTAACGGCTCAAATAAATCATTTTGGTGCCGAATTATTTTCATTAAAAAACAGCAAAAACAAAGAATACATTTGGGAAGGAAACCCTGCTTTTTGGGGCAAACACTCCCCTATTCTATTCCCTATTGTAGGCACGCTAAAAAACAATTCCTATCACTATAATGGCGCCGAATATCATTTGTCTAGACACGGTTTTGCAAGAGATACGGAATTCAAATTGATCGAAAAATCTGAAAATAGCGTCACATTTTCATTAATCTCATCGGAGGAAACGAGAAAAGTGTATCCATTCGATTTTGAATTGCAAATTATTTATACGTTGGATGAACGCAGTTTGAATATTGAGTATAAAGTTATCAATAAAAGTAAATCACAAATGCCATTTTCCATCGGAGCGCATCCCGCATTTGCTTTGCCAGGAAATTTTGAAAATTATTCACTTGAATTCGAAAACGAGGAATCTTTGGAATATCATCTTTTGGAAAATGATTTGATTTCGTATAAAACAAAAAAACTCGAAGTCAAGAATAAAATATTGCATCTGAATTATCAACTTTTTGAGAATGATGCCTTAGTTTTCAAATCATTACAATCCAAATCATTGACGATTTTGGAAAATTCGAACCCAGTACTGCGAGTTGATTTCAAGGATTTTTCCAATTTAGGGATTTGGACAAAAAAAGATGCGCCTTTTATTTGTATCGAACCCTGGTTGGGTTATTCTGATACAGAAGAAAATTTCGGAAATCTTTTCAAGAAAGAAGGTATTCAAATTTTGAATTCAGGGAAAAGCTTTAAAGCAAAATTCAACATTGAAATTTTCTAACCAATGAAAACTATTTTCTACATTTGGACGATGAACTAAATATAACTGAAGTTCATAAATAAACTTTTCTTCATTCAAAATCCAACTATGCGCAATTTACTTCTTCTGTTACTCTTTATATTTTTATCATCGGGTTGTTCCGGTTATAAAACAACCGAAGATTATGTTTTTCCTTCCAAAATAGAAAAAGCTAAATATATTAAATCTTATAACCAAACACTGAAATTATGGGATGTTCCGTTTGAAGAAACAGATGTAACAACCAGTTACGGTACCGCACATGTCATCATGAGTGGACCAGAAACCGGCGAGTCTGTAATTTTATTCTCTGGTACGGATGCGAGTTCCACCATGTGGTTTCCCAATATAAAAGAATTCGACAAAGGATATAGAGTTTATGCAATCGATTTTCCTTTAGAAGCCGGAAAGTCGATGTCGAGTGTCATTAAATTGAGCAATAAAGAAATTGGTTTTTTTTATAAAGAGGTTTTTGAGCATTTTCACATGAAAAACATTAATTTGGTCGGAATATCGAGAGGTGGCTGGATAGCTACATTTTTAGCATTACAGCCTGATAATAAAATAAAAAAAATGGTTTTACTGAGTCCGGCCCAAACCTTCGGTGGTATTAATAACATTGTCAAAGTCTTATCTGGATTATTGCTCAAAGTATACCCAAGCCATAAAAATTTAAACATTTTTTTTAACTCATTTTCATACTATCCAGATAAAATTAACGGTCTCTTTAAAGAACAACTTTATCTGGCCTATAAATATGGAAATAGTAGACCCCGATTATTAAAAATGTCACGTTTTTCTGATAAGGATTTAAGGTCATTGAAAATCCCCGTAATGGTTTTAGTTGGTGATCATGATATCATGAATAGTGAAAAAATCCTCGAAAAAGCTCATGAATTAATTCCAAATACAGAAACAGCCGTAATCAAAAATGCAGGGCATTTCTTAAGTATTGATCAATCGGAAATAATAAATAAAAAAGTTGTCGATTTTTTAAATAAGAACTAATAATGTTAACTATAGACTTTACTCCTTTCCCTAATGTTGAAACTGAACGTTTGCAATTAAGACGTGTTGTTAAGGAAGATGTAAACGAAATTTTTGCACTTAGATCTAACGAGCAAACAATGAAATACATTCCAAGACCATTGGCAAAAACCAAGGAAGACGCTCTGGGACATATTGCGATGATTGACGAAAAAATAGAAAATAACGAAGGAATAAATTGGGCAATTACTTTAAAAAACAGTCCGAAACTAATTGGAATCATTGGACATTACAGAATAAAACCGGAACATTATCGTGCCGAAATTGGATACATGTTGCTTCCTAAATATCACGGAAAAGGAATTATTACAGAGGCAATAAATTATGTTGTGAATTATGGATTTGAAATAATGAAATTACATTCAATTGAGGCCATTATTGATCCTGAAAATTTTGCTTCAGCCAAAGTCTTGCAAAAAAATGGCTTTGTTAAAGAAGCCCATTTAAAAGAAAATGAATATTTTGAAGGACGCTTTTTGGATACCGTGATTTATTCAATTTTAAATAATCGTTAATTTTAATTCTCACTTTATATAGTAATTTAATGACAAAATAACAAATTCATCTATTCATTATCTATATATTTGACGCCGAAACCAATTCCTTTATAGAAAAATACTCGAAAATTTATCACATGAAAAAACTACTTATTTTAACTATTCTTTTATTTTCTATTCACTCACAAAGCCAAACCTACGTAAAAGTCAATGCGTTAACAACGCTGTTAACAATCCCAAATGTGGGTATTGAAACCAGCATTGGAAAAAAATCAACATTTCAATTTGACATTACCGCTTCTTTTTGGAAATCCCTAAAAGGCAAACCTATGCAATTTTATATTTTTGTCCCGGAATATCGGTATCATTTTCACGAAAAATATAATGGTTTTTATGTAGGAGCAAATGTAGGAGCAACCATTTTTAATTTTCAAAAATGGAATTATTTGAATACTAATGTATACCAAAAGGGAATTGGGTATGTTATCGGAGCAACAATTGGATACCAAAAAAAGATAAATGATCGATTTCTTATTGATTGTTTTTTAGGAGGAGGCTCGCATCAAGGTTTTTATAAAGGCTATTATATTGGTACAAATACTCGTTATGAAACTGCTGAACATTACAACAAAAGTGGGGAATGGCTACCTTATAGAGGCGGTGTTATGGTTTCGTACCGTTTAAATTAAATCGAAATATTAAAACTTTGTAGAAGTGTTTATATACAATTCTTCGACTTTTTTTCTTGCCCAATCCGTTTTTCGCAAAAAAGTCAAACTCGATTTGATACTTGGATTATCAGTAAAGCATTTAATTTTTATCAATTCTCCCAAAGTGTCAAAGCCATAATAATCGACAAGCTGTTCCAAAATTATTTGAAGTGTTTTACCATAAAGTGGGTCTTTTGATTTCGGTTTTTCCATTCAGCAAATTTAAAGCAATTTTAAATAACTATTGACATTTCGTTGTTTTGTTCCTACATTTGCAATCCTATGCTAAAAACAATAAACATACTTAACAAAAGAGCCCGTTTCGATTATGAAATTATCGAAAAATTTACGGCAGGAATTGTTTTGGCTGGAACCGAAATAAAATCCATCCGTTTAGGGAAAGCCAATATTACCGAAAGTTTTTGCGAATTCAGTGGTAATGAACTCTTTGCAATTAATACTTATATCGAAGAATATTCTTTTGGCAATCAATTCAACCATAAAGCGAGAAGCGAACGCAAGCTTTTACTGAATAAACGGGAATTAAAAGGGTTGCTGAGAAGCGTTCAGGCAAAAGGGTTGACCATTGTTCCCTTGAAATTATTTACCAATGAAAAAGGTATGGCAAAACTTGAAATTGGACTTTGCAAAGGAAAAAAAACCTACGATAAACGCGAATCGCTTAAAGAACAAGACACAAAACGTGATCTTGACAGAATAAAAAAGTCCTTTTAAATCATTAATTGAAGTTAAAATAGTTACACTATTTTTTATTTAAAATTATGACTAAATTAGTCAAGACTTTAAAGATCATTCGTAAAAATGAAAACACAACTCAAAAATGCAAGAGAGCAAAAAGGATTAAAAACTCGAGAAGTGGCTCATCTTTTGGGAATCGATCAAGCCTTAATTAGCAAATTCGAAAACGGATCAAGAAAACCAACCAAAGAACAAGTCGTCAAGTTGGCTTCTTTGTTGGGAATTGACTTTGAAACACTTATGGTTGCTTGGCTGAAAGAGAAAATCCTTTATGAAATAGGTCAGGATGAATTTGCCATAAAAGCAATGAATTTAGTTCTTGAAGAAGTTGAAAATAGTAGTACAACCATCAAAAAAACACTTTCCAAAAACTTGCAGTCGATTCTTGACGAAATAGATGTCTTAAAGTCAAAATTGGATCAATTTCGGAAATTTGATAATTCTAAAATTGAGCAAGCTTTAGAATTGGAATACACTTTTGAAAGCAACCGTATCGAAGGAAACACACTTACACTTCGCGAAACAGATTTGGTCATCAACGAAGGTTTGACAATTTCCGGAAAAAGTATGCGGGAACATCTTGAAGCCATCAATCATCAGGAAGCTATTGCTTACATCAAGCATTTGATGGAGAAAAACACTGCCTTAAATGAGCGAGAAGTTTTGTCCATTCACAACTTGATTTTGCGTGGCATTATGCCCGATGATGCGGGCAGATACCGTCGTGTGCAAGTGATGATTAAGGGCAGTTCACATACACCGCCACAACCATTTTTGGTTTCCAAGGAAATGGAAGATTTTTTCCTTTGGTATGAAACCAATAAGAATAATCTACATCCAATAATCTTGGCAGCAGAACTTCACGAGCGTTTAGTAAATATCCACCCATTTATTGATGGAAATGGTAGAACTTCCCGTTTGGTAATGAATCTTATTCTATTGCAAAATGGCTATGTAATTGCCAATATAAAAGGTGATCACGATAATAGAATGCAGTATTACAATGCACTCGAAACCGCTCAAACAAAAAACAACAAAGAAGATTTTATGCTTTTTGTTGCTCAAACCGAGAAAGAAAGTTTAGAGCGCTATCTTGATAGTATTGGTCAATAAAAAATCCCGCAATAGCGGGATTTTTTATTAATTTTTATTTTCTAATAAAGGCACGAATTTAAAATCTCCAAACTCGTGTTTCTCAAATTGTGTTTCATTTTTCCTGATTAGCAAAGTCATTATTTGTTTTTCTTCGCCCAGTGGAATGACCAGCCTTCCTCCTATTTTTAGTTGTGCCATCAAGGCTTGCGGAATTATTGGCGCGCCAGCCGTAACGATGATACTGTCGAAAGGAGCGTGATTGGGCAAGCCTTTATAACCATCCCCAAAAGAAAGATGTTTGGGTCGGATGCCTAATTTTGGTAACAGAACCGATGTTTGCTTGAACAGTTCATTTTGTCTTTCGACACTATAAACCTTGGCTCCCATCAAACACAAAACTGCGGTTTGATACCCCGAACCGGTTCCTATTTCGAGGATTTTATGGTCTTTTTTTACTTCCAATAATTGACTCTGAAAAGCTACCGTATAAGGTTGTGAAATGGTTTGTCCGGCACCTATTGGGAAAGCTTTATCCTGATAAGCATAATCGGCAAAACTGGAATTCAAAAAAAGATGTCTTGGAATTTTCTTGATAGCTTCCAATACATTTTTGTCAATTATTCCCTTTTCTTTCAAAAGAGTTACTAATTGATTGCGAAGTCCTTGATGTTTGGCGGTATCTTTCAAAGTTTAAAATAATATATTTCGGTAAAAATAAACTTTAATAATTCAAAAATCAAATAACAATTTCCAAAACTTTAAACCCTAAACTTCATACTTTAAGCAAATAAATTATATTTTTGTTAAAAATACATTTTATGTTAAAAGTAGGCGTTTTAGGTGCAGGACATCTTGGAAAAATACATTTACGATTATTACAACAATCCGAGAAATATGAATTGGTTGGTTTTTATGATGAAAATCAAGAAAATGCCGATAAAGTTGCCAAGGAATTTGGCTATAAAAAGTTCTCGACAATTGCCACTTTAATCCACGCTGTCGATGTGATTGATATCGTGACGCCAACGCTTTCGCATTACAAATGTGCCAAAGTTTCCATCAAATCCGGCAAACACGTTTTTATAGAAAAACCCATTTCAAATACTGTTGCCGAAGCCGAAGAAATCATTGCTTTAGCCAAAGAATTTAACGTAAAAGGTCAAGTAGGTCACGTCGAAAGGTTCAATCCTGCCTTCAAGGCGACCAAGGATATGATTGAAAATCCAATGTTTATCGAAACGCATCGTTTGGCAGAATTCAACCCTCGCGGCACCGATGTTCCCGTGGTTCTCGACTTGATGATTCACGATATTGATGCGATTTTAAGCGTGGTAAAGTCTAAAGTGAAATCAATTAATGCCAGCGGAGTTGCAGTAATTAGCGACACGCCAGATATTGCAAATGCTCGAATTGAGTTCGAAAACGGATGCGTTGCCAATTTAACGGCCAGCCGAATTTCATTGAAAAATATGCGTAAATCACGCTTTTTCCAAAAAGATGCTTACATCTCGGTCGATTTCTTGGAGAAAAGATGCGAGGTCGTAAAAATGAAAGATGCTCCCGAAATTCCCGGAGATTTTGATATAATTCTACAAAATGCCGAAGGCGTAAAAAAACAAATCTACTTTTCTAATCCTGATGTGGAGCAAAACAACGCTATTCTTGACGAATTGGAATCCTTTGCCGATGCCATCAACAACGACACCACTCCAGTTGTAACATTGGAACAAGCGACGGAAGCATTGCGAGTGGCTTACCAAATTATTGATTGTTTTAAGAAGTAATTAATGGAAAACAAATTAGAAATCAAGTTTAAAAATCAAAAGCAATTATTTGAGATTTTAGAAGATGAAATAAATGTAGACCTAAACACCGAAAAACATAAAATACAATATAATATTCCATTAGAAGAAATTCAAAAAACACAGTATATTAATAAAAATAAACCAGGGAAAACAACATTAATTTTATTTGCATCTTTACTTATAAACGTTAATTTTATCTTGTTAGCTATTTTCGATTTTTATAAGTTTAATCCTGATTTAGTTCAATATATCCTGTTTACTACTTGCTTATTGTTTTTGGGTATTATAAAAAAATTTCTTGATGGTCATAATGAAAAACACATAGATTCCTCTAAACTTTTATACTTTATCTACACTAAAAATAATGCCGTGGAAGTTGATAAATTCATTCAATTAATCTATCAAAAACAAATCGAATTTTTCAGAAAAAAATATTTTAAAATTGACCCTGTTTTACCCTATAATGTTCAATACGAAAGATATATTTGGCTATACAGTAATAAATATATCAATGAAAATGAATACGAAATAATAAAAGAAGATTTAGATAAATTCTTCAATTTTAATCCAACAGTATAATATGAAAACAATAGCCGTAATTGGAGCGGGAACAATGGGCAATGGTATTGCGCATACTTTTGCACAAAGTGGTTTTGCCGTAAAACTTATCGATGTTTCCGAAAAATCATTGGATAAAGGAATGGCTACCATTGCTGCAAATTTAGACCGAATGGTTGCCAAAGGAACCATCACCGAGGAAGATAAATTCAAAACCATCGGCAATATCATCACGTATACCGACATCAAAGATGGTGTTGTTGGCGTGGATTTGGTTGTTGAAGCAGCCACCGAAAACGTGGATTTGAAACTCAATATCTTCAAGCAATTGAACGAGGCTTGTTCGCACAATACGATTTTGGCAACGAATACTTCTTCTATTTCCATCACGCAAATAGGTGCTGTTGTGGTTCATCCGGAACGCGTTATCGGGATGCACTTTATGAATCCCGTACCCATTATGAAATTGGTCGAAATCATTCGGGGTTACAACACGAGCGACGAAGTGACGAAAATCATTATGGATTTATCTGAAAAACTGGGAAAAACTCCAGTTGAAGTAAATGACTATCCCGGTTTTGTTGCCAACAGAATTTTGATACCAATGATTAACGAAGCCATCGAAACATTATACAACAAAGTGGCCGGCGTTTACGAAATTGACACCGTAATGAAACTCGGAATGGGTCACCCGATGGGGCCATTGCAATTAGCTGATTTTATTGGTCTTGACGTTTGCTTGGCAATCTTAAACGTGATGTATGATGGTTTCAAAAACCCAAAATATGCGCCTTGTCCTTTATTAGTCAATATGGTTCGAGCCGGAAAACTAGGTGTAAAATCTGGCGAAGGTTTTTATGATTATAGCGAAAGTAAAAAGGCGGAAAAAATCTCGAAACAGTTTATTTAATATGTCAATCGCACAAAACCTCCTCAAAATAAAATCCTCTTTACCCGAAAACGTAACCTTAGTTGCGGTTTCTAAAACCAAACCCATTCCTGATTTGATGGAAGCTTATGATGCGGGTCAACGCATTTTTGGCGAAAACAAAATCCAGGAAATGGCCGAGAAATGGGAAGCGATGCCAAAGGACATCGAGTGGCATATGATTGGCCACGTCCAAACGAACAAGGTCAAATTTATGGCACCATTTGTGAGCTTGATTCACGGTGTTGATAGTTTGAAATTATTGGAAGAAATCAACAAACAAGCACAAAAAAACAATAGAATCATCGATTGCTTGTTGCAAATACACATTGCCGAAGAGGAAACCAAGTTTGGTCTCGACGAAGACGAACTTAACGAAATCCTGACTTCTTCAACATTTCAGGAAATGAAAAACATTCGAATTGTCGGATTAATGGGAATGGCGACTTTTACGAATAACCAAGAACAAATCAGGAAAGAATTCACCCATTTGAAAACCATTTTTGATAAATTACGTAATGGTGGATCCGGTAGAGACGCACTGCAGTGCGTCTCTACAAAGTGCGTCTCTACGTTGTCAATGGGAATGTCTGGCGATTATCAACTCGCAATTGAATGCGAAAGCACGATGGTTCGGATAGGAAGTCGTATCTTTGGAGGAAGATAATTGTCCCTCGCCTTTAGCCTGTCTTGAGCGAAGTCGAAAGGCTCGGGATGACAACAACAAACTGAATACTCATTTCTGAACACTGAATACCTATTTTGTACGCAATACTTGACATAGAAACCACAGGAGGACAATTTAACGAGGAAGGAATTACCGAAATCGCCATTTACAAATTTGATGGCCACGAAATCGTGGATCAATTCATCAGTTTAGTCAATCCCGAAATCCCTATTCAGCCTTTTGTCGTAAAACTTACCGGAATAAATAATGCAATGTTGCGCTCTGCCCCAAAGTTTTTTGAGGTAGCCAAACGCATTATAGAAATGACCAACGATTGCGTTTTGGTGGCTCACAATGCCGATTTCGATTATCGAATTTTACGTACCGAATTTCGCCGTTTGGGTTATGATTTTAATGTAAAAACACTTTGTACGGTCGAATTATCCAAAAAATTATTACCTGAACAACCTTCGCACAGTTTAGGTAAATTAGTTCGCGCTTTGGGAATCCCAATGGCAGACAGACATCGTGCCAGCGGCGATGCAATGGCAACCGTGAAATTATTCAAAATGCTATTGGACAAAGATTTAAATAAAGAAATCGTCAAAGAGCTCATCAAATTTGAAATTCAAAAGGGAATAGCTCCTAAATTGATGGATATCGTTGAAAGTTTGCCTTCAAAAACAGGCGTTTATTACATCCATCGTGAAGATGGCAGCCTAATGTTTATTGGCAAAAGCCGAAACATCAAAAAGAGAGTCAATCAACATTTCACAGGAATTACAAAAAGTGCCAAGAAAATTCAAAATGAAGTTTTCACCGTGACTTATGAAGAAACAGGAAGCGAATTGATTGCGCTTTTAAAAGAAACCGAAGAAATCAAAATCAACAGACCCATTTATAATAGAATGTCTCCAAAAAGTAATTTTTCTTGGGCAATATATGCCGAGAAAGATGCCAATGGTTATCTGAATTTAAAATTACAAAAAGCGGACGGCAGGAAAAAAGAAATAAAATCCTATACCTCTTTTCAAGAAGGAAAAGACGCTTTGTTTAGAATAAGTTCTCAATACCAATTATGTCAAAAATTGACTGGTTTGTACCAAACTAAAACGCATTGTTTTCAGCATACTATTAACGAATGTGATGGTGCTTGTGTTGGAAAAATCTCTTCCGTAGAATATAATGAACGAGTCCAAACTTTTATCGACAAAAATCTGTTTGAAAACAAAACATTGGTGATTGTGGATAAAGGACGGACAATTACCGAACGTAGTGCTATTTTGGTTGAAAATGGAGTTTACAAAGGTTACGCCTTTTATGATTTGAATTACCAAATCAATACTATCGAAATTTTGAGAAATATCATTATCCCGATGCAAAGCAATCGCGATACTCGAAATAGTATTCAAGCCTATCTCCGTAAAAACAAGTACTTGAAAGTAGTAAATTTCTAGGATGGCTAAATATCTAATTACGATAGTCGGACCAACAGCCATAGGAAAAACTTCCTTGAGTATTGCTTTGGCACAACATTTCAATTGTGAAATAATTTCTTGCGACAGTAGGCAATTTTTCAAGGAAATGCATATTGGAACCGCTGTTCCTTCAACAGAGGAATTAGCTGGAGCACAACATCATTTTATACAAAATAAATCGATTTTTGAGAATTATACCGTTGGTGATTTCGAGAAAGAAGCTATCGCTAAACTGGCTGAATTGTATTTGAACAATGATTTTGTTGTTTTGGTTGGTGGTTCTGGATTGTATGTTGATGCTGTTTTAAAGGGATTTGACGAGTTTCCCGAAATTGATGTTGCGGTTCGTTCAGCAGTAAAACAGAACTATGAAAAATTTGGTTTAGACTATTTACAAACCGAACTAGAAAAACGGGATCCAAATTATTTTAAAGTTGTTGCCAAAGAAAATCCGCAACGTATGATGCGAGGTTTGGAAGTTTGTATCGGTTCTGGAAAACCCTATTCTTCGTTTTTAAACCAGAAGAAAAATAGTCGAAACTTCACTCCTATTCTTATCGGATTGGATGCCGAAAGAAGCGTGATTTATGATAGAATTAACCAGCGCGTTAATAGTATGATAAACGAAGGCTTATTGGCGGAAGCCATGAAATTATTCCCCCACAAGGACTTGAATGCCTTGCAAACTGTGGGTTATAGAGAATTGTTCAGTTATTTTGACGGCGAAATCACATTGGAATTTGCCATCGAAGAAATCAAGAAAAACACCAGACGATTTGCCAAAAGACAACTCACTTGGTTCAAGAGAAATGAAGACACAAAATGGTTTGATTATTTAACCGATAGAAAGGAAATCATAAAACATATTAATGAAACCGTAACTCGAATTCCGGAATAGATTACTTTGTTCCTAGCAATAACAAAATCCTAATTCGTAAATCTAAAATCCTAATTCAAAAATGCCAATAGCTCCAAATTTCACATCCATACTCAGTAAAGATTGGGAAATCAATTTTAAACAATGTATGCCAAACGAGTATTTAAAATATACTGACTTGTGCAACATTTTGCAGTTGACTGCGGCGGAACATTCAGAAATTGGAGGCATTAGCTTTTCGGATATGCAGAAATTCGATCAAGCCTGGGTTTTGAGCAGAATGCGAGTGGAGATTTCAGAATTACCAAAATGGAAAGACATTGTAACAGTAAAAACCTGGATTAATACACTTGAAAATTCCCGTTCCGTGCGTGCTTTGGAAATGTATGTCAATGGAAATAAAATTGTGGGTTCCGAAACTTTCTGGGCGGTTTTTAATACTAAAACCAGGCGACCGGAAGCATTGGCTTTGCCATACGAACATTTTAATTTATATCCTGAAAATAAAGCAACCCATAAAACTTTTTCCAAAATTAATTTAAATAACGACACAGAAATAGTCTTTGAAAAAACCGTTGCCCTTTCGGATTTAGATATTGTAAATCACGTGAATAACGTAAAATATTTGGAATGGTGTTTGGATTTTGTGAATGTAGAATTGATTCTGAATCGGAAAATTGAGAGTTTTGAAATGAATTTCTTAAAGGAATTATCATTGAAAGACAAAGTTGTTATTCATGAAAATCTGACTTCGGATGCAATGATTTTTAGCATAACAAAAGAGGACAAAACGTGTTTTGCTTTGCAACTGAATTTGAAATAAATATTTAAAAATAAAAGCTTCCGGCCTTTGATTGGCTGGAAGCTCTAAATTTTTTTATATCCTACAATATTATTTTTTAACCACCAATCTAAATCCTTCACCGTGAATATTTAGAATTTCCACATTTGGATCTGGTTTGAGGTATTTTCGTAATTTGGCGATATAAACGTCCATACTTCTTGAAGTAAAGTAGTTGTCGTCTCTCCAAATTTTTGTCAAGGCCAATTCTCTTGGCATTAAATCATTCTCATGAAGAATCAACATTTTTAATAGTTCATTCTCTTTGGGAGACAATTTAATGGGTTCTTCATTGTCAAAAGTTAAAAATCGCAGTTTCGAATTCAAATGAAATTTACCAATATTAAATTCAAATTGTACTGGTTCGGCTTTTGTGGCAGAAGATTTTCTTTGAATTATGGCTCTAATTTTCAATAATAATACCTCTGAATCAAAGGGTTTATTCAAATAATCATCGGCTCCGGCTTTATAACCCTTCAATACATCTTCTTTCATGGATTTAGCTGTTAAAAAAATAATTGGCACCTCTTGATTTTTTTCTCTTATTTCTTTAGCTAAAGTATAGCCGTCTTTATAAGGCATCATCACGTCCAAAATGCATAAATCGTACGGATCTTTTTTGAATTTTTCAAAGCCTTCCATTCCATTTTTTGCCAAAGTGACATCAAAATCATTTAGCATTAAATAATCTTTTAGCACTGCACCAAAATTTAGGTCGTCTTCAACTAAAAGTATTCTTTTATTTACATTTTCCATATTTTTAATTTATTAATGGTATTTTTATTATGAAGGTACTTCCTTTCCCCTTTTCACTTTCTACAAAAATTTGACCATTATGGTCATCTACAATCTTTTTTACATAAGCTAATCCTAATCCGTGGCCTTTAACATTATGCACATCTCCGGTATGTTCTCGATAAAATTTTTCAAAAACCCTTTTCTGGGCAACCTTACTCATTCCTATTCCGTTATCTTTTATTTTAATGATTATGAAATCTTTTACATTTTCTGTAAAAACATCAATTTTGGGAACATTAGGCGAATATTTAATGGCATTCTCCAAGACGTTTACAATAACGTTTATAAAATGGGCTTCATTTACCAAAACACTTGTTCGAACGGCATCAAAATGTTTCGTTATTGTTCCTTGTCTATCTTCTAAAATCAAACTTACATGCTCGATAGCATCTTCTATAATCTCTTGGATATTGCTAGATTCCTTGACAATATCTAATTCTTTTTTTTCTAATTTAGAGATTCGCAATACATTTTCAACTTGGGCATGCATCCGTTTATTCTCTTCCTTAATCATTTGCAAATATTTCAAAACCTTTTCCTTATCATCTATGATCTTTGGATTTCTAATGGCATCCAAAGCCAAGTTTATCGTTGCAATTGGAGTTTTAAACTCATGCGTCATATTGTTGATAAAATCTGATTTTATTTCAGATATATGACGTTGACGGATCAACTGGTTCAATGCACTTGTATAAGCAACAATAATTATCAACGTAAAAATGATTGACAATAGGGTTATTCCGATAAGATCTGTTAACAAGAACTTCTTTTTTTGGGGAAATGAAACTAATAATTGATATTTACTATTTCCTTCATTATCAGAAAATATTGGAATCGAATAAGTTGTATTTTTATCATATTTAAACCCATCCGATTTTACTTTTGTTGCCAATCCATTACTATAAATACCATATTCGAATCGTGTCTTTACACCATATTCTTCTAATTCTTTCTTCAAAAGTTTGGCTAAATTCTCTTTTGAAACTCTTTCTTGTATTGGCATCGTGGAAGCAATATCTTTAAAGAAAATTTCAAACTGGGCATTATCCAAGATATCCAAATTTCCTGATTTTTGGATCTTCACATCGGGTACCAAACTTCGCTGAACACTCGAATTATCGATATTTTTATTGTTGTAAACTTCTGTAACACGCTTAGAATTAAAGCTTTTAAATTTTACACTGTCTAATTTTTTATCAAAGAACGTAGAAGAAATGTCGTAATCTTCAGAAATTATACTGTTTGAATATATGATTGTTTTATTGGTTCTAGGATTTTTTTGAACGTAATAAAACTCTAATAAATCATTTTTTTGGGGAATCTTTCCAGTGCTGTCTTTATAATGATTGTACTTGTCATAAAAACTATATGCTTCTTGTTTTTGAAGTTTATTGGCCACATCTCCTATAACTTGTTTAACATGGAATTTAAATTGTTCGTCGTTATTTTTAAATGAAGTATTAAACCAATACACTTGAACTAAAATTATCCCAATTAGGGATAAACTCATCAGCAATACAAGTATTCTAAAAAATAATTTATTCATCGATACAAAATTAGTATTTTAACAGTATAATTAATAATAAATTAACCAAAGATTAACAACAAAGTCCTGAATTATTGAATATTCAAAATTTTAAGAATTTTATCAACTTCTGATTTCGTAGTTTCAGGATTAACATTTTCAATAACATAATCACTTTTTGATATGCGTTGATTATCATTCCATTGTATATCCATTCTTTTCAAAACATTTTCACGAGTGGTTTTGTCTCGTTGAAGTACTCTCTGAATCCTTGATTCCAGTGGTGCGGTAACCGTTATTATCAAGTCGCAATCTTTATAACTGCCGCTTTCAAATAAAATTGCAGCTTCATAAATAACAAATGGAGAATTTTTATGGTCTAAAATCCAGCCTCCAAAATGTTTTTTTACGGCAGGATGAATAATGGCATTGAGTTGTTTTAATTTATCAGGGTTACTAAACACGATTCCGGCCAGTTTTTCTCGATTTAAGATATCGTTTTCAAAAATGGTGTTGCCAAATGTTTTTTTAATCTCATTTATAATTTCTGCCGATTGCATAATTTTTCTTGCCTCATCATCAGCTATGTAAACAGGAATGCCCGCCGCCATAAAATGATTGGCAACTGTGGTTTTTCCACTCCCAATTCCACCTGTTAAACCAATTATTTTTGTCATATTATTTTTTGAAAAACAACTCTGGAAAAGCTTCTTGCGGTTTTTGTTTCAAAATGACAATCTTTATAAATGATTCCAAAAATCCAGTTCCGTAACCATAAAATTGTTTCCAAACCGCTTTTATCGATAAATAGCCAATTTTCAAACTTTTATTTTGATATGTTGACACCAAAAACAGTACCAAAAAGTAACCAAAATACAATTGAAGCAATAAATCGTGATTGAAAATTAATAATAATAGCGCAACAATGAATCCAATTATAAAAACAGATGGAAAGAAAAAAGTGAGTTTGTTATATTTAGGATACCAACTATTCAAAATTGGTCTGGCCTTGCCAAATTTATTCACCTGAACATAAAATTTTTTCCAGTCGATTCTTCTTTTGTGATAGACGAATGCTTTTGGAAAAAGCTTGGTCTCAAAACCTAAATTCCATAATCGTATTGACAAATCAGGATCTTCACCAGGATGAATATTCCCAAAACCGTTAGACGCTTCAAATGCCTTTCGAGACAAACCCATATTGAAACTTCTTGGCTGAAACTTGTCAATCTTCTCGGATCCGCCCCTAATACCACCAGTGGTAAGAAAAGAAGTCATTGCAAAATTGATTGCTTTTTGTATGTCCGAGAAACTGTCTAACGCCTTGTCGGGACCACCAAAACAATCAACGTAATTTTGTTTTAAAGCTTCGGCAACTTCCGTCAAATAGGTTTTTGGAATAATACAGTCCGAATCGAAAATGATAAAATAATCCCCTTTTGCTTTTTTCATTCCGTAATTTCTCGAATTCCCGGGACCGGAATTATCTTTGTAATAATAGGAAATGGTCAGTTTCTCACGATACTTATGTACCACGTCTTCACACTTCAATGAAGAACCGTCTTCCACGATTACAATTTCAAAATTTTCATTATAATCTAACCGTGATAAACTCTCCAAAAGTTCGTCAACTTCATCTGGGCGATTGTAAACTGGAATGATTAAAGAAAATAACATAATCTTGGATTAAGGTTTATACTTTTACACTTGAAAATTTTAACAAAGATAATCTTTATCCATAAAAAAACCACCACGCTTTGCGTGGTGGTTTTGAAATTTATATGTTTAAAATATACTTATTATTTCATTAAACTATGCTCGAAATACCTATCATTTCGTCAGCATCTGCGTCATAATCCACTCCTTCAAATTCAAAGCCAAAAAGGTTTAAGAAATCTTGCTTATATCCTTCCAAATCTCCTATTTCGTGCAAACTTTCTGTAGTGGCTTGTTTCCATAAATTAGCGATTTTTTCTTGAACGTCGGAACGCATTTCCCAATCATCAATTCTAATTCTACCTTTTTCGTCCGTTGGAATTGGGTTACCGGTATAAAGTCTATCATGAAATAAACGCTGAATTTGTTCGATGCAACCTTCGTGAATTCCTTCTTCTTTCATTATTTTATACAATAACGATATGTACAAAGGAATAACTGGAATAGCTGAACTTGCTTGTGTTACCAAAGCTTTATTCACGGAAACAAACGCTTTTCCACCGATAGATTTTAAACTATCCGTAATGGCAAAAGCTGTGGCCTCTAGATGATCTTTTGCACGACCTATGGTTCCTTTTCTGTAAACGGCTTCGGTCAATGATGGTCCAATATATGAATAAGCCACCGTCATTGCCCCTGGCGCAAGTAGATTAGCTTCTTTTAAATCATTCATCCACATAGCCCAATCTTCGCCGCCCATTACGGCAACTGTATTGACAATATCGTTCTCTAGACAAGGTTCAATACTAATATCGGAAACTATTCCTGTATGAAAATCAACGGTTTTATTGGTATAAGTGGTTCCAATTGGTTTCAATACCGAACGATGCAAAACTCCCGTAATTGGATGCTCACGAACAGGAGAGGCCAAACTATAAATCACTAAATCTATCTGACCTAAATCGGTTTTTATAAGATCTAATGTTTGCTGTTTGATTTCGTTTGAAAAAGCATCTCCATTAATACTTTTTGCATACAAACCCGCTTTATGGGCTTCTTTTTCAAATGCAGCCGAATTATACCATCCTGGTGAACCTGGTCTTCCTTCTAATGGAGGTTTTTCGAAAAACACACCAATCGTTGCAGCATCCGATCCAAAAGCAGCTGTAATTCTTGAAGCTAGACCGAAGCCGGTTGAAGCACCAATCACTAAAACTTTTTTAGGTCCATCAATTGGTCCTTTTGATTTGATATATTCGATTTGATTTTTTACATTTTGTTCGCATCCTTTTGGGTGAGCTGTCAAACAAATAAATCCTCTCATTCTTGGTTCTATAATCATATTTGTAAAGGTTATTCGGTTATTCTATTATTCGGTTTTTGAGTTGACAAATATAAGTCATTTCTTTAGTTCAACAAGGCTTTTGCGTGGTTTAATGCCGAATCAGAAACGACGGTTCCCGATAACATTTGAGCAATTTCAACTACTCGTTCCTCAATGGATAATAATTTTAATTCAGATTGTGTGTCTTCTCCAATTGTTGATTTGGAAACTTTGAAATGTGCCGTACCTTTTGCGGCAATTTGCGGCAAATGAGTAATGGCAAATATTTGCATCTCCTGACTCATTTTCTTCATAATTTCGCCCATTCTTATGGCAATTTCTCCTGAAACCCCCGTATCAATTTCATCAAAAATCAAAGTTGGTAGTTTTGAATATTGTGCCAAAATTGCCTTAACGGCAAGCATAATTCTTGACATTTCGCCGCCGGAAGCCACTTTTTTCAATAATCCAAAATCAGTTCCTTTATTGGCTGAAAACAAAAACTGAAGTTCATCTTTTCCGTTTTCGAAATAAGTTGAAGTGGAATTAATGTCAATTTTAAAACGGACATTAGGCATCCCCAAAGTCTCCAAAATCGCAATCAACTTCTGGGATAAAACCGGAATGGAATTCAATCTTTCCCCATGAATTGTATCCGATAAAATATCCAATCCCTCCGTTTTTTGTTGAATTGAATTTGTCAATTCCAGTATTTCTCCTTCTAAATTCCCTATTTCCAAAAGAGCATTTTCCAACTTGGTTTGGATTTCAATCAATTCATCAACCGAGGAAACTTGGTGTTTCTTTTGCAAATTGTAAATCAACTGCAATTTCTGGCTGATTAAATCCAATTGTTCCGGATCATTGATGAGTTTTTCCGAGCAACGATTCAACTCGTCCGAAATATCGTCAAATTCAATAGTTAGACTAGTAATTCTTTCCAACAAGGAATGGTATTCTTGAGAAAAAGAAGCGATTTTTTGCAACGAAACCTTAATTTCATTCAGATTATGAAGGGCTCCAATTTGCTCTTCATTGGCAATAGCCAAAGATTTATCGATTGATTCCTTTATAATTTCGACATTGTTCAATTTTTCAAAATCAGCTTCAAGAGATTCTTGCTCACCGGATTTCAATTGCGCCGCAACTAATTCGTCCAATAAAAAAGTATTGTATTCCAGTTCTTTTGCGGATTCAAATTGTTTTTTAAGAAGTATATTTAATTTGGACTTATCCGATTTATAACTTTTCAAAAGTGCTTGGTAATCCAAAATAGTCTCTTGATTGTTGGCAATTGCATCAATAATTTCGAACTGGACATTCTCATCCGAAAGTTCTTGTGTTTGATGCTGTGAATGAATATCGATTAAAAACAAACTCAATTCCTGCAATTCTTGGAGATTTACCGGGCTGTCATTGATAAAAGCCCTGGATTTTCCCGAAGGTAAAATTTCTCGTCTAATGATGGTTTCATTTTCGTAATCTAAATCATTCGCCTCGAAAAAAGGAAGTAAATTATACTTTGAAATTTCAAAATGGGCTTCTATGACGCACTTTTCTTCTTTGTTTTTCAAAGAAGTCAAATCGGCTCTTTTTCCTAAAACCAGACCCAGAGCTCCTAATATTATTGATTTACCTGCTCCGGTTTCCCCAGTAATAATTGAAAAACCTTTCGAAAAATCGATGGCTAATTTCTCTATTAAAGCATAGTTTTTTATTGACAGGGAAGTAATCATTTATATAGTTTTTGTGATGAGAGGCTAAAATTAATTTATAAATTGAATAAAATCAATTAATATTTAATCAGCACCCATTTACTGGAGTTCAAAGGAGATGTTCTGTTTAAATTATCGACTAAATCCGTGATTGGAATGCTTGGACCTCCAGAAAAAATGGAGACAATTTCGTCTGATTTTGCATCAAAAAATACTCGTGTCAAGAAAGCATTTGGCCTTGATGCATTTAATTTTCCAAGATCGAGTAATGACTTTTTAATTTTTTCTTTAGCCGCTTTCAGGTCTTGACTCATCAAATCCAATCCTGTATGATAGTTATACATAGTTTGTCGCACCTCGGTAAATGCTGGCGATAGCAAGTCGTTTATCAAAAAATATCGGTTTTGATTTCCGTCGGCTTGGTTCCATCCTTTATATCCACTTTGTTGTGCAACATTTAATATATTTTGGGCCGTTTCAAAATACGTATCCCCCGATTCAGTTAAAAAAGTATCGGCATCCATACCTAAAATTACATAACTATAAAAAGAAATTACGGACACAAGATTTGATTCGAAAGAGGTTGGATTAAAATTTAGACTTTCAAACTCGGCATATTTAAAATTAAAATCTTTATCGTTAAAATTTAATATTGGCGAGGCGTATGACGAATTATATATTGGTCTTGAAGATTGCACTTGGATGGTAGCCACAAATTGATCTGAATTATTCGATGAAATAGTGATATACATCGAACAATTTATTTTTTCGTTTTGTTTAAATGTTTGTCCGGTCCAGTGCGTTTGATTCACAAACTCGCTTAATGACGTTTCCAAGGTTTTGAAAACCTGCTGGTTTGCATTAGTTAGTTTTTGCGCATTCACCGTCACGGTACAATTCAATTCTTGGGCTTGAGTAAAACTGAAAATCAGTACTAAAAATAAACTAAAAATATTACGCATAATGTGCTACTACTTTGTTTAATATATCACTGGCAACTGCTTCTTTCGATTTCAATTCCATAGGCTGGACCTTGAAATTTTTATCAATAAAAGTGATTTTATTGGTTGATTTTCCAAAACCGGCACCTTGATCTTGTAAAGAATTCAGAACTATCAAATCTAGGTTTTTTTTCTGGATTTTCAACTTTGCGTTTTCAATTTCATTTTCTGTTTCCAATGCAAATCCAATTAAAAACTGATTCGTTTTAATTTCTCCCAATGAAGCTAGAATATCTTTCGTTTTTTCGAGCTCGATGGTAAAATCATCGGCCGCTTTTTTTATTTTTTGCGAGAATACATTTTTTGGTTTATAATCTGCAACTGCTGCTGCCGCAATCGCCACATCAACATTGGCAAAATACTGATGGCAAGCATCATACATTTCCTGTGCCGAAACTACGCGAACAACTTTTACCAAACTATTCTCAATAGTACAATGGGAAGGTCCGGAAACCAGGATTACCGAGGCACCAAGATTTGCCGCACATTGCGCAATATCAAAACCCATTTTTCCCGAAGAATGATTCCCTATAAAACGCACAGGATCTATTGCTTCGTATGTTGGGCCGGCAGTAATTAATATTTTTTTTCCTTTGAGAGGCAATTTACTTTCTAAATCGGCTTCCAAAAATGCTACTATATGTTCTGGTTCGGCCATTCTTCCTTCGCCGGATAAACCGCTTGCCAATTCGCCACTTTCAGCAGGAATCATTATATTTCCATATTGTTCCAATGCCTTAAAACTCCCAATTGTAGATGGGTGAATATACATATCCAAATCCATGGCTGGCGCAAAATAAACAGGACATTTTGCCGATAAATAAATTGCAATTAAAAGGTTGTCACAAATACCGTTTGCCATTTTCGACAGTGTATTTGCCGTTGCAGGGGCAACAACCATTAAATCAGCCCAAAGGCCTAATTCGATATGGCTATTCCAATTTTCGTTTTCTTCGTCCCGGTTAAAAAAACTGGAATAAACAGGATTTTTTGATAAGGTAGATAAGGTAAGAGGCGTTATAAAATCCTTAGAAGCAGGTGTCATTATCACTTGGACATGTGCACCTGCTTTTATGAAAAGTCGTACTAATGAAGCTGTTTTATAGGCTGCAATCCCACCGGAAATTCCCAGTAAAATCTTTTTTCCGCTTAAAACTGACATTATATATTATTTATTTGCGTCTCTGTGGTAGATTTTTCCCTCTAACCACTCTTGAACTGCCAAAGCGTGTGGTTTAGGTAATTTTTCGTAAAATTTTGAAACCTCTATTTGTTCCTTGTTTTCAAAAACTTCTTCAAGACTGTCATTATATGTGGCAAATTCCTCCAATTTTTCAGTCAATTCCTTCTTGATTTCAGAATTGATTTGATTTGCTCTTTTAGCCATAATTGTTATAGCTTCATATACATTACCAGTTGGCTCTTCAATAATATTTTTATTATATGTTATTGTATTTACTGGAGCATTTGTCTTTCTTAAATCCATGGCTTTATTTTATTTAGTAAAATTTTGTAATTTTTTTTCAATTTGAACCAACATTTGGTCCGCTTTCTGTTTGTATCGTGTATCGGCTTTAAATTTTATCAAATTATTGTATGCCGTTTTTGCAACATTTAGTCGTTCCTCCATTTTCAAAGGAATACTATTTACTCCCAATTGATAAGCCGAATCCAATTTATAATATAAAGCATCTTCCTTGAAAGATGTTCCGGGATAATCTGCTATGAAGTTATCTAAAGCTACCAATGCCGATTTATAATCCAAAATAGTATTGTATCCCTTTGCATTTTCAAACACTTTCTTCTCTATTTTTTCATTTAATACTTTTAACGTTTTATTGGCCTCAACAAAATATCCCGAATTTGGATACCAATCTATAAATGACTGTAACTTGTCTATTGCCTTGAAAGTATCGGCTTGATCTAAACTATATACTGGCGACAGCATCGAGAAGCTTTTTGCTCCCAAAAATGCTGCTTCTTCAATTTTTTCGCTCTTTGGATAACCCGAAACAAAACTTTCAAACTGGTATCCTGCCAAATAATATTGTTTTGTTTTGTAATAGGATTGGGCAAACATATAAAACAATTTTTCGGCTTGCGGTTTTCCTCTGTAGGCGGGTGTAATTTGTTCAAAAAGTCGAATCGCTTTCGAATAGTTTCCAGCATCATATAATTTAGTGGCCATATCAAACTTAATTGCAACATCTTCGGTTTTCAAAGCCTTCTGATATTCACCACAAGAATAAAAAAGGGTAACAACAAGCAATAGAGATATTATTTTTTTCATTTTTTTTCTTTTTTTATGATTTATTGGTTACTCTCAACTTTCAAAAAATCATACCGAAGTTTAGGTGGCAAATTTAGTTATTAATTTAGCCACTACAAAATATATTTTTTGCTAAAAAAAAGGAGGGTTTTTAAGCTATTTTATTGATTTTTTTAACAAATTGATCAATTCTACCAGCTAAGGATTCGTCTACTTTTACCAATGGCAAACGCACCGTGTTTTCTGTTATTCCCAGTGACTGGAACACTTGTTTGATTCCCGCAGGATTTCCTTGTTCGAAAATCATGTCGATACAATCTGAAAAAAGATATTGTAATTTGTAGGCATCATCAACTTTTCGGTTTAGGCCTAATCGTATCATTTCGGAAAATTCTTTTGGAAAACCTTGTCCAATCACCGATATAACGCCAGAGCCTCCAGCTAAAACCATAGGCAAAGCTATCATGTCGTCGCCCGATATTACAAGAAAATCTTTTGGCTTGTTTTTCATCAATTGCATGGCTTGCACCATATCGCCAGCGGCTTCTTTTATGGCTACGATGTTTTTGAAATCATTCGCCAAACGCAAAACAGTCGATGGCAACATATTGCTGGCCGTTCTTCCGGGAACATTATACAAAATAACCGGAATTGGCGAGGCATCGGCAACCGCTTTGAAGTGTTGATAAATCCCTTCCTGTGTCGGTTTATTATAATATGGAGATACTGAAAGTATAGCAACAAATTGTGACAAATCCCTGGTTTTGAGTTCCTCGACAACTTTTAAAGTATTGTTACCTCCCAGTCCAAGCACCAATGGCAATCTTCCATTGTTGGCTTCGATTATGGTTTGAATAACCAATTCCTTTTCGTCGTGTGACAATGTGGCATTTTCCGCTGTTGTGCCAAGTACCACAAGATATTCAACTCCACCGTCGATTGAGAAATTTACTATTCTTTTTAATGCTTCCGTATCAATTGAAAAATCTTTTCTAAAAGGGGTTACAAGGGCAACACCAGTTCCTATTAATGATTGCATATTGGATTATATTTTGTTTAAAATTTTTAAATACCTGAATAATTCGTGAACAAAAACTTTATAATTTTCGGCATTGGTATTGATCATCAAATGATTCAATCTTTTGTCTACAGATGAAAAACCAACCTTAAATTGTGCTTTTGAATTGTGGGTTATGTTTAGTAAAATTGCTTTTTCCACATCGTAATAACTTATTAATAAATCAAATTTTTCATTGATGAAATCCTTAACCTTTGGGTTGGTAATTTCAGCTTTCCAGCTGAGATGTTTAATACCAAATATTGGTTGCGAAAACAGTTCATTTTTTTTCAATTTATCTTTGTAAACGATAATTTTTATGTTGCTTTCGGAAATTCCATTAGCAATTAATTCTTTTACCAAGGCTTCTTTTTCAAAAAAATAGCTTTCATCAACAAGCAATCCAACCGTTTGTATAGAGGCCGTCAGTGTGCTGCTCTTTACATTGTGCAAACTGTTTTTTAAAATTCTTTTTAAAAAAAAATCCTTTATATAGTTTAAAAACATGTTATTTTTACTTGGTTACAAAATTAATTAATTTAAGTCGCATTACAGATGGTAAATCTAAAAAAGTATAATTGTGTTTTAAAACTTTTTGTTATATTCTTAACACTTTTTTTGACTATTTCTTGCGGCAAACAAAATTATCAGGTCTCCAAAATAGAGGGGAAACAAATAACAATTACCGAAAAGGAAAATCAAGTTCCTGACTCGGGCTCGCAGAGTGAGCAGGCTAGGCAAATCGAAAACTTTATCAAGCCCTACCGAGAACACATCAACAAAGATTTAGACAGTGTCTTGGCCTATTGTCCGGAGACATTGGACAAAAGTATGGGGAAATGGCAAACCACCATTGGCAATTTAATGGCAGATGTCACTTTTGAACTAGGAAATTCAGTTTTTCAAACTCGAGAAAAAAGGAATATCGATTTATGTTTGCTGAATCACGGAGGCATTCGTTCCATCCTTCCAAAGGGGAATGTTACCACTAGAACGGCTTATGAAATAATGCCTTTTGAAAATGGTCTTGTAGTTATAGCATTAAAGGGAGAACAAATATTTGAATTGGTCGACTATTTTATCGCAGCCAAAAAACCGCATCCAATATCAGGAATTACCTTTACCATTAGCAAGGATAATGTTGCCAAAAGCATTTTAATTCAGGGAAAACCAGTCGAAAAAGACGCCGTATATTATGTTGCCACCAACGATTATTTGGCAAACGGAGGCGACAGCATGAATTTCTTCAAAAAAGGAATTGCTACTTATGATTTAAATTACAAATTAAGAAATGTGCTGATTGATTATTTCAAGGAAGTAGATACAATTCCTTTAATAACAGATCAAAGAATTTTTTTTACTTATTGAACTTAACCAATTAATCCCTATTGCAGT
Organism: Flavobacterium sp. UBA5153; assembly: GCA_002413745.1. Classification (GTDB taxonomy): domain Bacteria; phylum Bacteroidota; class Bacteroidia; order Flavobacteriales; family Flavobacteriaceae; genus Flavobacterium. Next base: position 108,733 of record DHXP01000031.1, read on the forward strand.
GAAAATACCACGCTTTTTTGCGTGGATTGCAACGGAAAGCGGGACACGAGCAACGCGAACTGACGAAGTAAATAGCTTCAAAAATAATAAAAATGAAAAGAAGAGATTTTATAGAGAAAACGGCTGCAAGCACGGCTCTGTTGGGTTTGGGTTTAGCTCCGCTCTGTTCGGCTTCGCCTCGGGTGTCGTTGAGCAGTTTTGAATCGGCAGAAGTAAAACACGTAACGATACTTCACACCAATGATGTACACAGTCATATTGACCCTTTTCCGATGGATGATCCGCGAAATCCCAATATGGGTGGCGTTTCGAGAAGAGCTGCATTGATTGAAACCATTCGCCAAGAAAATCCAAATGTTTTGCTACTTGACGCAGGAGACATTTTTCAAGGAACTCCTTACTTTAATTATTATGGAGGCGAACTGGAATTCAAATTAATGAGTATGATGCGTTATGATGCATCAACAATAGGCAATCACGATTTTGACAATGGTATTGAAGGTCTGTATGCCCAAATGCCTCACGCCACATTTGAATTTGTTTCATCGAACTATGATTTAAAGAATACCGTGATGGATGGTTTTGTAAAACCATACAAAATTTTCAATAAAAACGGAATTAAAATTGGAGTTTTTGGTCTTGGAATAGAACTCGAAGGTCTAGTAGATAAAAAAATGTACCAAGAAACGGTCTACAACAATCCTGTCGAAACGGCACAAGAAATGGTTCGGATTCTAAAAAAAGAACAAAAGTGTGACTTGGTTATTTGCTTGTCACATTTGGGCTATAAATACAAGGAAGATCCAAATAAAATCTCGGATTTAAAACTGGCCGAACTCACAAAAGATATAGACTTGATAATTGGTGGTCACACCCACACTTTTCTTGACAAACCCACTATTGCAAAAAATTTGGATGGAAAAGAGGTATTGGTAAACCAGGTAGGCTGTTATGGCATCAATCTGGGGCGAATTGATTTTTATTTTGATAATAACAAGGCAAGATCGCATGAAGCGAAAAGTATTGTGGTTTAAAGACTTGATTAAATAGACCTCAACCGTTTTGAAATCTTTGAGGTCTATTTTTAAAATTACCCCAACATTGCTATAAAATCATCTTCAGAAATAATCGGAATATTTAATTTAACGGCTTTCTCTAATTTTGCCGGTCCCATATTTGCTCCGGCGACAACGTAATCTGTTTTTGCCGAGATGGAACTTCCCACTTTCCCGCCATTGTCTTCAATTGCTTTCTTCAAATCGTCTCTCGAAAATTGTTCGAAAACACCAGAAACAACAAAGGTTTTACCCGAGAGTTTATCCGTGGCATCGGGGTTAATTATTTCGATGGTTTCAAATTGAACTCCATACCCTTTTAAACGGTCAATAATAATTCTGTTTTCTTTATTTTCGAAGAAATCAATCACACTTTGCGCAATTCGTTCTCCAATTTCGTCCACCAAAACTAAATCCATTAAACTGGCCTGACTTAATGCGTCAATACTTTTATAATGTTTAGCTAATTTTTTGGCAACTGTTTCTCCCACATATCGGATTCCAAGAGCATACAAAACCCGTTCAAAAGAAACTTTTTTAGAATTTTCGACTCCTTTTACCAAGTTTTCGGCCGATTTTTGAGCCATTCTTTCCAAAGGACGAATTTGCTCCACGGTCAAATCATACAAATCTGCATAATTATGAACCAAACCATTGTTGAAAAGCAGTGCCACCGTTTCTCCTCCCAACCCTTCAATATCCATCGCTTTTCGAGAAATATAATGCTGAATTCTACCGATTATTTGTGGCGGACAACCATAAAAATTAGGGCAATAATGATTAGCTTCACCTCCACTTCGAACTAATTCCGTGTTGCATTCCGGGCAGTGTGTGATGTATTTTGTAGGTTCGGAATTGGCTGGCCTTTTGCTCAAATCCACGGCAATAATTTTCGGGATAATTTCGCCACCTTTTTCAACAAAAACGGTATCTCCAATGCGAATATCCAACTTTTCAATTTGGTCAGCATTGTGCAAGGAAGCCCGTTTCACGACGGTTCCTGCCAATTGTACAGGTTCCAAATTCGCAACTGGAGTTATGGCTCCCGTTCTTCCCACTTGGTAAGAAATCGAATTTAATCGTGTGGAAACCTGTTCCGATTTGAATTTGTAGGCTATTGCCCAACGCGGTGATTTGGCGGTAAAACCCAATTCATCTTGATATTGAAATCGATTCACTTTTATAACCACGCCGTCAGTTTCATAAGGTAAATTATGTCTGTGGGTATCCCAATAATCTATATATTTGAAAACTTCCTCTAAACTATGAGTCAACTTGGCTTCTTTTGGCACCTTAAAACCCCATTTTCTCGCGGTTTCCAATCCATCAAACTGCGAATTAAAAGACAATTTATTCCCAATTACAAAATACAGTAAACAGTCCAACGGTCTTTTGGCAACTTCGGCACTGTCCTGCAATTTCAAACTTCCCGAAGCCGTATTTCTTGGGTTGGAATAAGGCAATTCCCCAATTTCGATTAATTCCTGATTCATTTTTTCGAATCCTGCAAATGGCAAAATAATTTCGCCACGAACATCAAATTTATCAGGGAAATCACCTTTCAACTTTAGCGGAATTGATTTTATCGTTTTGATATTATTGGTAACATCGTCACCTTGAACTCCGTCACCACGGGTAAGGGCACGCTTTAGTTTTCCATTTTCATAGGTAATGCTTATTGACGCACCATCGTACTTCAATTCGCAAGTATATTCTAATGGAACATCGCCCAACACTTTTTGAATGCGCTTTTCCCAGTCAACTAATTCTTCTTTCGAATAGGAATTATCGAGCGAATACATTCTGTACTCGTGCTTTACAGTTTCAAAGTTCTTTGTAATTGTTCCTCCCACTCGTTGGGTTGGGGAGTTTTCGTCAAAATATTCCGGATGTTTATTTTCCAGCTCTTGAAGTTGCTTTAGTTTCAAGTCAAATTCAAAATCGGAAATCGTTGGCGTATCTAACACATAATAATTATAGTTGTGTTGATTTAATTCTTCTCGTAATTTTTGAATTGTATTTTGAATGTCCATGGAAAATAAAAATTGGCTATTTTAGTTCTTGAAATAAGGGACTAAAATAACCAATTTAAAAGAAACCCACATCAAAAAAATATTTTTCTTCCGATGAAATGAAAAGTGGGTTCCTGACAACCAAAATTTAAATCTTATTGGGAAGAAATAACGGTAAAATTACGATTCAATAATCGAATTTATTTGCTTGTACAATTGCCCGTCGCTCAAAAATGCCCCTTGTTGAATCAATCCAAAAATTGAAGCGTTGCGATCTTCGGTAAATTCTTTTTTGCCTGTTTTCATTTCGATGGTATCGGTAAACATATTGTCGCTCAACCATTGTAAACCTTCTTTTGTTAGAAAATCAACTTCAGGTACCAATGATTTCAAAACTATTGATTGAACATAGGTTTCAAAACAATGAAAAAGAAAAATATGATTTTTAGAAAAATGTTCTAAATATTCAGTTCTGCCAAGAACACCTTCCCAAACCAAATCGGAAAAAACGTCCAGTTCTTGTTCGGCAACTTCGGGTTTCTCAGTTTTAATCTTGTCCCATTCCGCTTTATCGATGGTTTGTGTAGCAAGAAATGTACTGAATTCCTGATTCATTTCTTCAAATTGTTCTTTTGTTAATCTGGAGTATTTCATTATAATTTGAGGTTAGTATTTTTAAAAAGCGATTTTTTCATCAAAAAAAGCCCTCTCCATGAGAAGGCTAATTTAAAACTTTTCGGATAACTACAAAACATATCTAAAGCAAAATTGTATTTGACATCTTGATGATAAACTAACATCATAATTAACTACTAAAACTAAAAAAGAGCATAAAAGTTACAATTAATACTTTTTTTACACTCTTTTTAAATGGAATCTTACTTATTAATAGGACCTGAATTGCTAACAAAGGCAATAAATTTACTATCAGGGCTCCAAGATGGTGTATTGATAGTTCCTTGACCACCATATAAATAGGCAATTACTTTTGGCGCTCCACCTGAAATAGGCATTAATCGAAGCATCACTCTTTTGTAAAATGGATGATCTGTAGGTTCTACAGTATCTACAAATGACATAAAAGCAATCCATTTATTATCAGGAGATACATGTGCAAACCAGTTGTTGTATTGGTCAAAAGTGAGTTGGGTTTGTTCACTTCCGTCCATTCTCATTCGCCACAATTGCATTGTGCCGCTTTCTGTACAATTGTAATAAATATATTTTCCGTCAGGTGAACATTCTGGACCATCAGCCAAACCTTTGGTAAGATGAGTTAATTGAATTTCCTTACCTCCATTTATTGATTTTTTAAAAATGTTGTAAGTTGACCCACTTTCAGGACGTTGAGCGGTATAAACCACTTCTTTTCCATCCCTTGTCCAACCATGCAAATATGACGGTGTTTTCTCAGTTACCATTTTAGGTTCTCCCCCAGTAATTGGCAAATAATAGATTGTGCTTCCCCCACCAGGCAACTCCTCTCTATGGGATGATATTCCTAATAATTTTCCGTCAAATGAAATAACATGGTCGTTGTTGTTTTTCTTTGCAGAACCAGTATTTATTAGAGTTGGAGTATCGCCAGTAAGCGGAATTGTATAAATACCACCTCCTTGATTGAATACCAATCCTTTGTTATTAGGTAACCAGTTTGGAGCTTCAAAACGGCCTTTGTCTTCGTAAACAATTTTTCTCTTTCCGTCAAAAATATTTATGATTTCCATTTTACTTCCTAAAATTCCATCGGTATACCCATTATGATTATCCGGAACGGTTTGTTCTATACGCACATTCCAAGCTTTTCCTTCTTCAACAACGTCTGGATTATGGCTACACATAAAAATACCAACCAAAACCTCATCGGGCATTACCACTGCATCCGTACGCCCAATTTCTTGCAAAGGTTCTCCTGGATTAGCAATTCTCATGATAAATACTTTACCTAATCGCTCTAATTGAATAATTTCTGTTGATCTCTTTTTTGCAAAAATTTCATCTTGTGGATCTCTCATTAAAGCCCCTTTCATGGTTCTCCACTGTAATGCCATTAATCCATCATCATGAATGGCAGCGGTCATGTGCGCTGCATTTTCATCTTCATTCGCCCTAATCATCCATCCTGTTTTTCTATGAACTGGGCTTGCATTGCTTAGGATTTTAAAGTTTCCTGTAAGTATAAAATCTCCTTTAATTTTGTTGTAAACATATTGAAACTCATCTCTGCCAAACCAAACATTATAACCTGCTCCTTTGAGATTATAACTTTGTTCCTCTTTATTAAATATTGTGCTTCCTGCCAATTTAGGTTTGCCAATATCAGCATGGTTATTAAAAATTCCTATTTGATTCTGTGCCATAATAAAAAATGTGCTTAATAATAAACTGAATTGAATGATCTTTTTCATTAGTATTTGAGTTATGTTAAAACTTTTTTAATTGTTAAAATATTATATAAAAATTCGTATTGATTCTACTTTTAATTTTTAAATAACTCAACCATATAATTGGCTGTTCTTGTTACTATATCCAAAAATACTAATTCTTTATTTTGGATTGATATCGATGTTTTAGGAAAAATATTCTTGGATAATTAAAAATAAGACAATGATTATTTACTTGCAAAAATAATTCACTTCAACTCGAGTCCTAAATTTTCCCAATTTAAAAAAAGAAATAGAATTATTTTTACTGCCAATATTGAGGAATTAGCAATTAATTTACTTCTTGTTATCATGCGGTTTTGATTTATAATCAATATCAAATATATTATTTTTTATAATATCAATTTAAAAAAATAACAAAAAAATCCCGTATTCGTTTTTATAAAACGATACGGGATTTTTTATTTAATAATTTAAAAAAAATTATGCTTTTTCAGCAATGATTTCATAAGGTAATTCAACTACAACATCTCTGTGTAATCTGATGCTTGCAGCATATTTACCAGTACGTTTCACAATACCGCTAGTAATAAATTTACGCTCGATTGCTTGACCCGCTTTTCCCAAAGCTTCTGCAATATCAATATTAGTGATAGAACCGAATAATTTTTCACCTCCCGCTTTCGCGAAAATTTTAATTTCCAATGCTTTTAAAACTTCAGCCAATGCTTTAGCGTCGTTAACAACTTTAGCTTCTTTGTGTGCTCTTTGTTTTAGGTTTTCAGCTAATACTTTCTTTGCAGAAGGTGTTGCCAATTGTCCAAAACCTTGTGGTATCAAAAAGTTACGACCGTAACCATTTTTAACATTTACCACATCGTCTTTAAAGCCTAAATTTTGTACGTCTTTTTTTAATATAATTTCCATGTTGTTGTCCTTTGTTATTAGAAGTTAGGTTTCGATTTATTGAAAACCAACAACTGAGTTTTTTAATATTATTTTAGTAAATCAGCCACATATGGCATTAATGCTAAGTGACGTGCTCTTTTTACCGCAACTGACACTTTTCTTTGGTATTTCAATGAAGTTCCGGTTAAACGACGAGGAAGTATTTTTCCTTGCTCATTTACGAATTTCAATAAGAAATCGGCATCTTTATAATCAATATATTTGATACCTGATTTTTTGAAACGACAATACTTTTTAGTTTTGTTAGTTTCTATATTCAAAGGCGTAAGATATCTGATATCTCCGTCTTTTTTTCCTGAGGCTGATTGTTGTAATGTTGCCATAATGATTAAGCTTTTGTAGATTTTAATTTAGTTCTTCTTCTTTCAGCCCAAGAAATAGCGTGTTTGTCTAAACTTACAGTCAAGAAACGCATTACTCTTTCGTCACGTCTAAATTCGGTTTCAAAAGCAATTAAAACTTCTCCTGCAATTTTGAATTCGAATAAGTGATAAAAACCACTTTTTTTGTTTTGGATTTCGTAGGCCATTTTTTTCAGACCCCAATCCTCTTTTGATACCATTTCGGCTCCTCTAGATGTAAGAAAATCTTCAAATTTGCTTACTGTTTCCTTTACCTGGACTTCAGATAAAACGGGATTTAAAATGAAAACAGTTTCATAATGATTCATAAATATGTATGTATTTGTTAAATTGGCTGCGAAAGTAATCATTTTTTTTTAATAAACAAACCTTATTTAATTTTAATCGTCATAAGGTAAAAAAATACGATGAAAATTAGTTTTAAAAAAAAACAAATACTATTTTTACTATCCCAAATCTTAAATAATAAAAATTATGAAACTAAATTGTGTCGTTGTGGATGACAGTTCCATCCAAAGAATGATAATTGCAAAGTTAGTAAATAATCATCCTAATCTACATTTGATTGGTGATTTTTCCAATGCAATTGAAGCTAAAGGCTGCATGTCTATACATAACATAGACTTGATTTTTTTAGATATTGAAATGCCAGTTATTAGTGGTTTCGATTTTTTGGACGGTTTAAAAACAAAACCCCAAATTATTTTCATAACCTCTAAGGCTGAGTATGCCATGAAGGCATTTGATTATGACGCCACAGATTATCTTCAAAAACCAATCGCAATAGATCGATTTAACGCTTCCGTAAAAAGAGCCCTCGATTTGTATTTACTAAAATCTGAAACTCATGAAGAAGATGGCGAGCACATTTTTATTAAAAGCAATCTTAAAAAACTAAAAATTTTTACTTCTAAAATAAAATGGATTGAAGCCTTTGGCGATTATGTAAAAGTAGTTACCGAAGACGACAGCAACTTGGTCCTTTCTACAATGAAATCTTTTGAAAAAGATTTGTCAAAAGACAAGTTTGTCAGAGTGCACAAGTCCTATATTATAAATATAGACAAGGTAGAACGCTTCAATAGTAGGTTTGCTGAAATCGGAATCACGAAAATTCCGCTTAGCAGACACAAAAAAGAAGATCTGGTAAGGGCGTTGGCCATCCATTAATAAAAATCAACATTTATGGTCACTTTTATTGATCTGTATTGTGCCACTGATTCAAAACTATTCAGCATTTTCTGGATAGTTTTTTTTGTGCCCTGCAATGACTGATTTTGCGGAATTTTTATCATTATCGTTCTAATATATTCATTCCGTATTCTTGAAATTGGCGGTTCTTCCGGTCCTAGAACAGGAATAGTCAAGTTTTGCTGCATCACTTGATACAGCCACATCGATCCTTCTTTGAGTTTATCGAAATCCCGGTGTTTTAAAGTCAACTTTATGAGTTTAAAATAAGGAGGGTATTTATAGATTTGCCTTTCGTATAATTGTTCTTTATACATCCCTTTATAATCATTATGAACCACTTGCTGAATGGTATTATGTTCAGGATCATAAGTCTGGATAATCACTTTTCCACGTTTATCAGAACGCCCGGAACGCCCAGAAACTTGTGTCATCATTTGAAAACTTCTTTCAAAAGCCCTGAAATCGGGATGATAAAGCATATTATCGGCATTCATGATTCCCACTAAGCTCACGTTGTCAAAATCCAAACCCTTGGCAAGCATTTGCGTTCCCACCAAAACATCGACTTCCCGGTTTTTGAAACTATCAATGATTTTCTCGAAGCCAAATTTTCCCCGAGTCGTATCCTGATCCATTCGACCCACTTTGGTATTAGGAAATAATTCAACCAATTCTTGCTGAATTTGCTCCGTTCCAAAACCTTTGGTGGTCAAATGAACGCTCGAGCAAGCGTGGCAATTGGTTGGTTTTGCCATTGAGTAACCACAATAATGACAACGCAACTGGTTTTTGTGTTTATGATACGTCAAACTCACGTCGCATTGCGGACATTGCGGCACGTGGCCACAAGTCATACATTCGACAACGGGTGAAAACCCCCTGCGGTTTTGGAACAAAATAACCTGTTCCCCCAAGGATAAAGCGGTCGTGATTTCCTCAATTAAAGTATCGCTAAAATGACCCGACATTTTTTTGCGAAAGTATTTGTCTTTCAAGTCTACCAATTCAATTTCGGGCATCATGACGTTTCCAAATCTTTCTGAAATTTCGACCAAACCGTATTTTCCGGATTGGGCATTAAAATAAGTTTCAATACTTGGCGTAGCCGAACCCAACAACACTTTTGCTTTGTGACTGTTTGCCAAAACTATCGAAGCATCGCGAGCGTGATAGCGTGGCGAAGGATCTACTTGCTTGAAGGTTTGCTCGTGTTCTTCATCAACGATAACCAATCCCAAGTTCGAAAACGGCAAGAACAAGGCCGATCTCGCTCCGATGACGATTTGGGCCTTTGGTGATTGTGCCAATACTTGTTGCCACACCTCTACCCTCTCGTTGTTGCTGTATTTCGAATGAAAAATGGCTACTTTATTACCAAAATAATCGCGCAACCTTCCCACTAATTGAGTTGTCAATGCAATTTCGGGCAATAGATATAAAATTTGTTTCCCTTCCTTAATGTAATCTTCAATGAGTTTTATGTAGATTTCGGTCTTTCCGCTGGAAGTTACACCGTGCAAGAGACAAACCTCTTTTTGGGTAAAATTATCCTTTATTTCGTCAAAAGCGATTTGCTGGGCTTCGCTTAATTGCAATTGTTCTTCCCTGGTTTTCCCCGAGAAATTGACACGATCAACCTGAATATAATATTCTTCGAAAATTTCTTTGTCGATCAATGCTTTCACGATTGCCGAAGTGGAATTAGCTGTTTCGGTCAATTTTTTTACCGTAATTGGTTTTTTCTCCGAAGCACTTAATTGAAAATAACTCAGGACAACTTCCTTTTGTTTGTTGGCGTTTTTCAAGGTTTCAAGCAATTCGCCCAAGCCTTCACCGGATTCATATTTGGAATGTAATTTAACGTATCGGATGAGTTTAGGGGTATAACTTTCCTGCATTTCTTCCTGGAGTACCAGAATATTTTTGTCCATCAATTTTTGGATAACGGGAAATATATTCTTCTTGTTCAAAATATTTATTATGTCCTGCACTTTCAACGAACTTTGCTGCTGCAAGGCTTCATAAACCAGGAATTCGTCGTCCGAAAGCAGACTTTCATCCACAAAAAAAGTCGGTTTTTGTGAAATAATGGTTTCGCTTTCCAGCAAAAGTGCCGAGGGCATTGCACCACGATACACATCACCAATGGCACACATATAATACGATGCAATCCACTGCCAATGGGCGATTTGGATTTCGGTTACAATGGGATTCTCGTCGAGAATTTGGTGAATTTCCTTGGCTTCGTATAAAGCGGGCTTGTTTTCGTGAATTTCGATAACCAATGCCGTGTAGATTTTACTTTTGCCGAAAGGCACCGCCACCCGCATTCCTTTTCTGATATAATTGTATTCAGTTTCAGAAACGCGATAGGTAAAGGTTTTGGCAAGTGATAACGGTAAAATTACTTCGACGAAATGCATTTAGATTTTGGGTTTTGGACTTTCGACTGCGATCAGAGTGACGGTTGGAATTTATGATTTTTCATCTTTAATTTATTTACGGCTGCATTCAATTCGAATCCGAGGAGCAAAATCACGCAGTTGATCCAAATGTAAAACATCACAATCAATAATGTTCCTATGGAACCATATAATTCGTTGTATTTTGAAAAACGTAGCACCCAAATCCCGAAAATATAGGAATCCAAAATCACTAATATGGTAGTAAATACGGAGCCTATCGAAATAAATGCCCTGCGTTTATCGTGTTTGGTACCGAATTTGAAAAGTATGGATATCGTGACTAAAATCATAAGAATCACGAAGGCATATCGTCCTAAAATGATTAGCGGGATCTGCTCGTCCAACACATCCTGAATCATTGTTTTTTGAATAAAGACTTCAAAAACAACAATTATCGCGACGGTTACCAATAACAAAACCGACAATACTAATGACATGCCCATAGCAACTAAATATTGATGCAGAAACCCTCTTTTGATAAGAACGTGCTTTGAGGATTCGAAACCTCCCAAAATACCGTTCAGTCCGTTTGCCATCAGGAAAATAGACAGTATAAATCCTGTGGACAGTAATCCGGAGTGGCTGTTATTGAGAATATCGCTGATTATTTTATAAATTGCATCATAGGTATTTGGCGGCACTCCCTCTTTCACGAATTGAAGGAAATCCAACTGAAATCCCTCTATCGGAATGTATGGAATGAGGTTTAAAATGAACAGTGCAAAAGGGAACAATGCCATAAAAAAGCTGAATGCAATTGCACTGGCATGATATGTTAACGCCCCTTCGGCAATTCCCAGTATATATAATTCCAATAAATCATAAAAAGACAATCCTTGCAACCACGGCAGTTTTATCCTTTTTAGCGGACGAACTAAATTGCGTAATATTCGGATTCTTTCTATTCTTTCTTCAATTTCTTTACTCATAGCTTTCTAATCTTAAAAGGCTTTCAAGCTTAAATCCATATTATAAATTGAATGGGTCAATGCTCCAGACGATATATAATTAACACCGCATTCTGCATAGCTTCGAATCGTATTTTCATTGATGTTTCCCGAGGATTCAGTTTGGCATTTATTTCCAATCAAGCTTACCGCTTTTCGAGTGTCATCGTAATTGAAATTATCTATCAGAATCCTATGAATTCCTTCGCTTTCGAGAATTTCCTTGACTTCATCGAGGTTTCTTGCTTCGACAATGATTTTAAGATCGAGATTGTTTTCTTGGAGATAGGCTTTGACTTTGGCTATAGCCAAGGTAATTCCGCCTGCAAAATCAATATGGTTGTCTTTGAGCATTATCATGTCATAAAGGGCAAATCGATGGTTTTCGCCCCCACCAATTTTTACTGCCCATTTTTCGCAAGCGCGGAAACCTGGCGTGGTCTTGCGTGTATCGAGAATTTGCGTGTTAGTTCCTTGCAATAAATCGACATAGCTTTTAGTTTTAGTGGCAATAGCGCTCATTCTTTGCATTGAATTGAGCACGAGTCTTTCAGCCTTGAGGATGGACTGTGAACTTCCCGAAACCTGAAAAACCACTTCACCGTATTTTACTGAACTACCATCTGTGATGAATGTTTCCATTTTTAGATTAGAATCTACATAATCGAAAATCATTTTGGCGAAAGCCACGCCTGCAATAATGCCGTCTTCCTTGACCAACAGTTTTGCTTTTCCCATTGCCGAAGCCGGAATACAAGCCAATGAGCTATGGTCGCCATCACCCACATCTTCGCGAATGGCGTTTTGGATAATGAGTTGGAGTTCGTTTTCGAATTGTGCTTTGCTAATCATTTTCTGGTGAAATTTACAGAATGCTAAAATACCATTTTATTTGGTGATTTGAAAATTTGTGTTGTTGGCAATTCAGCAATTTGAATATTTATTTGTTTTTATTTTTTTACCGTATTAACGTCTAAACGATTTTCAGTAATTTTTTTATATGACTGTCCGCAAAGCGGACTATTTTTTTATTCGCCACGAATTTCACGAATTAACACGAATTCAAATTTAATTTACCCCGTTTATTGATAAAAATTAGTGAAAATTGGTGAAATTCGCGGCAAAAATATTTTTTTGGTATCGTTAACGGATAGTCATATTTTTTTAAACACTTTTATGTCCTAAAAAAAGTTGATAAAAATCTGTTAAAACAGTGCCTAAAATCACCGGCAGTTATTTATTACCTCTAAAAGTTTTTTTATACCCTATACCCTAAGTAATTGGAACGATTTGTTGTCGCATTATTAAAAGGGCTTAATTATTTGTTTTTCAAATAATTATCTAAATTTATTTAAAAGTAAAATACGACATTATATCGTTTTTACTACTTAAGCTTTTTTTGTAAAAATAATCTTTGGTTTTTTTTACAAAAAAGCAACTTTATATCCGTTAGATCACACCTATATTTACTTGAAATTAAGTGTGTTTAATGCTGTTTAGGATTTTTCAAACGAAAGTTCAACAAAGGCCGAATTAAAAGTTTTACAAAAAAAGCACTGGCAATATCAACGTTCTTGATTTTTTTATATATTTGTTCAAAACCAAGTCGATTAACGTTATTCCAACGTGGAAAAAGTATTTTTATCGGTTAGCTTCAATCCCATTTCAATGTCCCCCAAAAAAAATTATCCGTTATACTTTTTCCCTATTAAGAAAGCACTTAACATACTGCCTAGACATTTAGTTATTTTACTTTTCATAACTATATCGTTACTGTCGAACCTTCAAAAAGGGTATTCGCAAGAAGCAGTTAAGTTTAACAGGAAAACATCAAGAGATGGTCTTTCGCAAAGCTTTATAAAAAATATAATCATAGATCATCATGGTTTTATATGGATTGGCACAGCAGACGGACTTAATAAATACGATGGCTATACTTTTAAAATCTACAGGAGCCATTCTAAAACAAAAGGAAGTTTAAGCAGCAGCAACATTATGACTACTTATGTTGACAAAAAAGGTGTTTTATATGTAGGAACGGATAATGGCGACTTAAATGTATACGATGATAAACTGGATACGTTTACAATTTACAAACATAATTCCAAAAATTCTGAAAGCATAAATTCTAACCGTGTTACTTGCTTGTTTGAAGATCACAATGGCGTTTTCTACGTTGGAACTGAAGGCGGCGGACTAAACGCCTTCGACCGTAAAACCAAAAAGTTTAATCATTTACATTATGACAATACCGTAAAAAACCATCTTATAAGTCCCGTTATAAGGGCTTTAGACGAAGACAAGGAAGGAAATTTATGGGTAGGTACAGAACACGGTATCACAGTAATTAGTAAAGACCGCAAAACATTTATCGATTACAAGCACACAAAAAATCCTAATAGTTTAAGTATAGATGCTATCAGAACTATTTTTGTTGACTCTGAAGGAAAAGTATGGATAGGCACAGCATTTGGTGGCTTAAACCTTTTTGATAAAAAGACTAAAAGCTTTATTCCTTTTAAAAACGATACTACTGATTTAAATAGCCTTTTAGGTGATTATGTTCCCGGGATATGCGAAGCAAAAGACGGCAAAATATGGGTTGCCACTAATTTCGGCATCAGCGTTTTAGACAAGAAAAACTTCACTTTTACCAACTACATAAACGATGCTTTTGATAGCAATTCGCTTCTGGATAATGGTCTTAATGCCATTTTTGCTGATAAGGAAGATAATATATGGATAGGCAGTATAGCAGGACTTTCCATTAAGGAAGCTACAACTTCAAAATTTCCTAATTTTTCTTATAATCCCGGCAAGCCCGAAAGCTTGGGAAGCAAAGAAGTATTTAGCATTTATCAGGACTCCAAAAACCGTATTTGGCTGGGTTTAAGAAACGGGGTTGATTTGTTTAATCGAGAATCAAGAACTTTTAAACATTATAATACACAACCCAATGGGCTTCGTGTAGGTACTGTTACTTCTATTCTTGAAGATAGGTACAAAAAGTTTTGGTTGGGTACTTTTGAACAGGGTCTGCTCTCTTTTAATGTAGATAAAAACACGTATGAAGTATACGAGGGGATTGACCCGGTAACAAATATAAAAGCGCCGATTCGGGATATCTGGTTTATAAGAGAGGATGTAAAAGGAGAATTATACATTGCTTCCTTCAGCAGCGGGGTATATAAGTATAACAGAAATGACAATCAGTTTTATCGCTTGTATTGGCAGGGAAAAAACATCCCTTATCTGGGTACAAACTGCTTTTATATAGATAGCAAAAACAATTTATGGTTGGGGTCAATTCAGGAAGGATTGATAAAAATAAACAAAGAAAAGGGAATATATAAAATATTTAAAAATGACCCTAAAAATAGCAAAAGCATAAGTGATAATTTAATATCAACTATTTACGAAGACAGAAAAGGCAATTTGTGGGTTGGTACCCAGGCTGGCTTAAATATGCTTAATGCCGACAATACATTTACACATTACTCCGAAAAAAATGGACTAGCCAATAATTTCATTAACGGTATTTTGGAGGATGACAAAGGCTCTTTGTGGTTAAGCACCAATAGCGGAATTTCAAAATTTAATGTTGCTGCCAAATCCTTCAAAAACTTCAACATCAATAATGGGTTTGATGATAATGAGCTTTTATCAAGATCTGCATTTAAGCTTAAAAGTGGCGAAATGATTTTTGGCGGGCTAAACGGATTTAATATATTCCATCCCCAAAGACTTACTATCGATAAACAAATACCTAGCGTTTTAATAACAGACTTTAAATTGTTTAATAAAACTGTAAGTCCCGGTGAAAAAAATTCTCCCTTAAAAGAGGTGATTTATGAAACCAAGGAAGTTACCCTTTCGTATAAACAATCTGAATTTTCTTTCGGTTTTGCCGCTCTAAATTTTTCCAGAACCAAAGAAAATCAATATGCCTATAAACTGGAAGGATTTGATAAGGATTGGATTTATATTGGAAAAAACAGGAATGCTTCCTATACCAATATTCCTCCCGGACAATATACATTCAGGGTAAAAGCTTCTAATAATGATGGAATATGGAATGAAGAAGGCGCATCTGTAAAAATCATTATTGTCCCTCCTTTCTGGATGACATGGTGGTTCAGAATACTTTCGATACTAACCGTTATTGGCTGTGCTGTAGGTTTATATTATTACCGTATCAGCAAAATTAAGTCTCTAGGAACGCAATTGGAAAAACAAGTACTTGAACGTACTCAAGAAGTTGTGCATCAGGCCAAAGAATTAGAAACTCAAACAGAACAACTAAAGAATATAAATGTTGCCCTAGAGGAAGAAAGGGAAAGAGCCGAAAAAGCCAATCAGGCAAAAAGTATTTTCCTTGCAACCATGAGCCACGAAATCAGAACTCCAATGAATGGTGTTATCGGTATGACCTCCCTACTCGAAGAAACACCTCTCAATCATGAACAGCAAGAATACGTTAACACTATTCGGGCCAGCGGCGATGCTCTTCTTACGGTTATCAACGATATTTTGGATTTTTCCAAGATTGAATCGGGCAATCTGGAACTTGAAAGCCACGATTTTGACCTTCGTCAGTGCATTGAACAGGTAATGGATCTGCTTGCCGGCAAAGCTGCCGAGCAGGGACTGGATCTTGTTTACCAGATTGATTATACAGTTCCGATTCAAATTATTGGCGACAGTATGCGTTTAAGACAAATACTGATTAATTTATTGAACAATGCACTGAAGTTTACCCATAAAGGGGAAGTATTTGTTAAAGTGAGTCTTGCGAGCGAAAATAAAGAGAATATTGAATTGCTTTTTGAGGTTATAGATACGGGCATCGGTATTCCTGAAGAAAAACTTCCAAATTTATTTCTTGCATTTTCACAGGTTGATTCTTCAACAACACGCAAATATGGGGGGACAGGTTTAGGCCTCGCTATCAGTCAAAGGCTTATTAAGCTTATGGGTGGGGACATTAGAGTAAGCAGTACGCTGGGTAAAGGTTCTACTTTCAGCTTCACTATTAAAAGTAAGCTTAGCAGGAAATCTCAAAGACGGTATGCTCGTTTTGACACAAGCGAAAATGAAGAAAAAAAAGTATTGGTGGTAGACGATAATCTAACTAACCTGACTATTCTTAAATCTCAGTTGAAGATGTGGAAATTAACTCCTATCCTTGCCTCCTCGGGCAAGGAGGCATTAGAAATTATAGACAAAGGAGTCGAGTTCCAGTTAATCATTACTGATATGAAGATGCCAAAAATGAATGGTGTTGAATTAGCCGAAGCGGTAAGAACAAAGATTCCGCAAGTGCCAATTATCCTGTTAAGTTCTGTAGGAGATGAAACCCGAACCAACCATTCACACTTATTTAACTCGATACTGACTAAACCTGTTAAACAACAACAATTGTTTAATTTAATACAAACTGAGCTGAAACATCAAAGCCAGCCCGGCAAACAGGAAGACAAAAAACCATCCTTATTCTCGGAAGCTTTTGCAAAAACCTATCCTTTAACCATTCTTTTGGTTGAAGACAACCTGATTAACCAAAAGTTGGCAATGAAGGTATTGACTAAGCTTGGTTACCAGCCGGAACTAGCCAATAACGGAAGAGAAGCCGTAGATATGTTTACAGAAAAACCATATCACCTTGTATTGATGGATGTACAGATGCCGGTAATGGATGGGCTGGAAGCCACACGCTATATCAGAAAAAATCTTGAATATCAACCTACCATAATAGCTATGACAGCCAGTGCATTATCCGAAGACCGAGATGCTTGTATAAAAGCGGGTATGAACGATTATATTACCAAACCTGTAAATCTGGAAACTCTTATTAATGTACTGCGGCTTTTTGCAAAAAAAATAAAAGCAGAAGATAATATTCAGTAGAAAAAGAACTTCTATGGTTGTTTTTTTTTAATCAAATAAATTCACCTTCTAATTAACAAAAAATTGTTCGTTTAGAGGTTTTTAGATGAACTGACGTTGTGCACAATACAAAAAAATCAAATCCCTGGATATAAAAAAAATTATTAAAAATGAATTTATCAAAAGAATTAGGTTTTCCCGAAGAAACTAAATTATTAATAATACACGCAGATGATGCGGGATTATCGCATTCCGAAAATATGGCGACTATTCAATTGCTTGAGTATGGAATAGTTAATTCATATAGTATAATGGTTCCTTGTCCGTGGTTTTATGAAATGGCAACATTTGCCAAAAGCAACCCCCATTTTGACAACGGAATACACTTGACACTTACTTGTGAATGGGAAAATTACAGATTTGGACCTGTTTTACCGATTTCTGAAGTTCCAAGTTTGGTGGATAAAAATGGTTATTTCTATAAAAAAAGAGAAGACCTTAAAAATAATGCTTCTATCGAAGATGTAAAAAAAGAACTTCAGGCTCAAATAGAAAAAGCACTTAAATTCGGATTAAACCCTACTCATATCGATTCACATATGTATAGTGTCGGAGCAAGTCCAGATTTTTTTAAAATATACAAAGATTTAGGGAAAAAATATGATTTACCTGTTTTCATAAATAAACAATTTATGGAAATGGTCGGATTAAACCCTGGTCAAAATATTGATGAAAGAGACTTGTTAATTGAAAAAGTTCATTGTGGAAATTTTGAGGATTTTAATACAGGAAAGTTAGGGGACTATTATACAGGGATTTTTGACAATTTAATAGATGGATTGAACATTATTCTAATTCATCCAGCATTTGATGATAACGAAATGAAGGGAATAACGGTAAATCACCCAAATTTCGGTTCTAAATGGAGACAAATAGATTTTGACTCTTTCATAAGTAAAGAATATAAGTCAAAACTCAAAGAAAATAATATTGAATTAATCACTTGGAACGATATAAAAAATATAAAAAGGAAAGTATGACAAAGGCTATAGTTAATACGGGTTTTGTTGTTTAATCCAAAATTCAGAGCTTTAAACCAAGTATGCCAAAACTGAATTGAAAAATTGTATAAATTTAACGAACGATCTAAAATGCAGTCATTGTCAAGTGAGAATAAGACCAACCCTCACGAACACTGAACGCAGGTTAGACGCAATACAAAACCACCATATAAAAACCCACAGTTCCGACTTGAAAAATGAAAATATTTCAATACTATTGCCCTTTAATAATTAAGATTGAAGTGAATGGAAAAGGGTAATATAAAACAAGTTGCGGTCTTATTTTTAAAACTTGGTTTTATTGGCTTTGGCGTTCCTGCTGCCCATATCGCGATAATGCGGAACGAAGTTGTCCTGAAAAGAAAATGGATGAACGAACAACATTTTCTTGACTTAATTGGTGCAACCAATTTGATTCCTGGGCCAAACAGCACCGAAATGGCAATCCATATCGGAAAAGAAAGGGCAGGCTGGAAAGGATTAATTGTGGCAGGACTTTGTTTTATTTTACCAGCGGTTCTAATCACGGGATGTTTTGCGTGGCTTTACAAAGAATATGGGCAATTACCCGAGGCGCAACCATTTTTTTATGGAATAAAACCTGCCATAATTGCCATAATCATTTCGGCAATTTTTCCATTTGCAAAAAAATCTTTTAAAACAATCGAATTAGGTGCCATTGGACTTATTGCCTTACTTCTATCATTATTTAACATCAATGAGATTTTTATAATGTTTGGAGCCGGTTTCTTTTCCTTGTTTTTATCATTTGCCAAAAGCGACGGCTTAAATTCTAAGTCCAATTATATTTTCCCTTTTCTGTCGTTTCAAAATCCAAACTCATTTACCGCAACTAATTTGAATTTATTCTTAATTTTTATGAAAATTGGCGCCATTCTTTACGGAAGTGGTTATGTTTTATTTGCTTTTCTTGACGCTGATCTTGTAAAAACGGGACTTTTATCCAGAAATCAATTGATTGATGCAATCGCAGTTGGGCAATTTACACCGGGTCCGGTTTTTTCTTCCGTAACCTTCATTGGCTATCAAATTAATGGCTTTACGGGTGCAGTTGTTTCAACAATAGGCATCTTTATTCCATCATTTATTTTCGTCGCCCTACTAAATCCATTGGTTAATAAAATGAGAAATTCAAACCTTTTTTCGATATTTTTAGATGCGGTAAATGTTGCTTCCGTTGCCATTATCATTGCTATCTGTTTGCAAATGGGCAATGATTCCATTAAAGACTGGAAAACTATTTTTATCGCTATTACCAGTTTATTGATTGCTTTTAAATTCAAAAAAATCAATAGCGCACTAATCGTTTTAGGAAGTTCAATAACGGGCTACTTATTGACATTTATATGAAGAATCCCTATTTCTGAAATTTAAAAAATAGCCAAAAAAAGTCCCTCAAGCCTTTCGATAAACATGGCAGAGGGACTTTTTGTTAGTTCCGATAGTAGTTATCCGATGATTGCCGGCACCGACCAATGGATTGTGATTCTTCTGGTTTCCTCCGACTAGGTTTAGGATAAGGACCATTTAGTTTTTGTTTAGTCCCTCTTGTCTTTGTCTTTTTTGGAATTTAAAAATTGATTTTTTTAGAAATATTTAATTTTTACCAGTTTCTTCAACCCCATTTTGATCCATCAAATACATCAGGGCAGCCATTGTTGCAGCACCCAATTCCAGTTCTCTTTTATTGATGGCATCAAATTTATCGTTTGCGGCATGATGATAATCAAAATAACGTTGCGAATCTGGTTTTAAACCTGCTTTTACGAGTGTTTTCGATGTTAACGGTTCAATGTCCGAACCGCTGTGACCCATTGTAAAACTATGAATCAAGTACGGTTCAAACAAGTTTTTCCAACCAAGGATTTTATTAAAGTTAGCATCATCACTTTCAAAAGAAAAACCTCTTGGGCTAAATCCTCCCGAATCACTTTCCAATGCAAAAATGTGGTTTTCTTTATTGGCTTGAGCCAATTCTTCATATTTTTTACCACCTTTTCCTCCGTTTTCTTCATTCATAAAAAGCACCACCCGCAGGGTATTTTTTGTCTTGTATCCAATGTTTTTGAAGATATTCATCACTTCCATACTTTCCACGATCCCAGCGCCGTCATCGTGAGAACCATCGGCAAGATCCCAGGAATCAAGATGTCCGCCCACAACCATAATGTTTTCGGGATGTTCACTTCCTTTTATTTCGCCAATGACGTTATAAGATAAAACATCATCCATTTGTTGGCAAGATTGTTTCAGGAAGAACTTTAAATGGGCATTCTTTTTTAAGCTTTTACTCAATAATTCCGCCCCATTGGTGCTAATTGCAGCTGCTGGAATGTATTGTGATTTTGGAATATCGCCATAATTTTGATTACCGGCATGTGGGAAATCGTCTAATCTCAGGTTCATTGAACGTACAATGGTTGCCACGGCACCATACTTTGATGCTTCTTTTGCACCGACAGATCTTTGATCGACGCAGCCTCCGTAAGATTTGAATGTTTCAATATTTTCGGGTTCCATCGGTCTATTAAAAAATACAATTTTGCTTTTTAATTTTTCACCCAAAGCCTCTAATTCCTTGATGCCGGTCACTTCTATCACTTCCGCAGTAATTCCGTTTTTTGGTGTGGCAACAGAACTGCCAAGGGCGCAAACCGGGATATTTGTTTTGGTTTTATTGTCCAAAATATAGGCTGTTTCTTTTGCACCACGAACCCATTTTGGCACCATCACTTCTTGAAGATACACTCGGTCAAATCCCAAGGTTTCCAATTGCGATTTGGTGTATTGAACTGCTTTTTCGGCATTGGCGGAACCTGATAAACGGCCTCCAATAGAATTCGACAAATAATCCAACCAGGAGTAACATTTGGAATTGGTCAAGGCTGATTTGTAGATTTCCTTGATGGTTTGCTCGTCGTTTGTTTGGGCAAAAAGTGTAAATCCCGCAAAAAATAAGGCGGTTAGAAAGACTGTTTTTTTCATAAGTTTGTTTATTTTGGTTTTAATTTATTAGTTCGAAACTGATGGCAGTTCCACCACCTGGTGCTAAAACCAGATTGATTTTTGATTTACTGGTTACTTCAATCGTTTTTATTGTGTAAGCGATTGGATTTTTTTTCCAATCTGCATCTTTTGCATCTTCATATATAATGGCTTTATACTTTTTGCCTTTGGTAAGAAAGTCCAATTTTATTTCTGATTTTCTGGCATTTTCATCAGTGATTGCACCCAGAAACCATTTCTCTGAATTTTTAGCTTTTCTTACAACGGTTAAATAATCTCCAGGTTCTGCCTCAAGATATTTTGAATCTTGCCAATCTACTGCAACGTCTTTGATAAACTGAAATGCATCAGGATATTTCTCATAGTTTTCAGGTAAATCGGCAGCCATTTGCAAAGGCGAATACATCGTTACATACAATGCCAATTGTTTTGCCAATGTAGTATGCACTTGTTCTTTTTTACTCGAATCATACACATTCATTTTAATTTCAAAAATTCCTGGTGTATAATCCATTGGTCCGCCAAGAAGTCTTGTGAAAGGCAAAATCGTTTCGTGCATTGGAGGATTTCCAACGCTCCAAGCGTTGAATTCATTGCCACGAGCAGCTTCGGCGGCAATGTAGTTTGGATAGGTTCTGCTATAACCAGTTGGTCTTGATGATTCGTGAGAATCAACCATCAATTTATAATCGGCGGCTCGTCTGGCAACAAAATTAAAATGGTTTACCATCGTTTGTCCGTCATGAAATTCGCCACGCGGAATAATTTTGCCCACATAACCCGTTTTTACGGCTGGATAACCGTACTTAATCATGTTCTCAAAGTCACGATCCAAATGACGTTCAAAATTAGCCACGGAACCAGATGTTTCGCTATGCATTATCATTTTTACTCCTTTGGCTTTGGCGTAAGCCGACACTGCCTCAATATCAAAATCCGGATAAGGCGTCGTGAAATCAAAAACTTCTTCTTTCCAATTGCCAAACCAATCTTCCCAGCCCACATTCCAACCTTCAACTAGAACGCCATCGAAGCCATTTTTTGCAGCAAAATCAATATATCTTTTGGTGTTTTCAGTAGTTGCTCCATGTTTTCCTGATGGAATTAAATCTTTAGAAAGTGTATTTTGTGCATTTTGCGAACCTGCGTAATCCCAAGTAGATTTTCCAACGTGCATTTCCCACCAAATTCCAACGTATTTCATTGGTTTTATATACGAAATATCGTCTATTTTACAAGGTTCGTTCAGGTTCAAAATCATTTTGGAACCAACTATATCACGAGCGTCATCGCTTATCATAATGGTTCTCCAAGGCGAAACGCAAGGTGCTTGCAAATAAGCTTTGTCACCAATGGCATTAGGGACTAACTGGGCATTTAATTTAAAATTATTTACATCAACATTTAAATGCATCACTGGGTAATTGACAACCGCAGCTTCAAAAATATTGAGATACAATCCCGTTGCCGTTTTCATCATCAAAGGGGTTTGAACGGTATACTTTCCTGCAATAGATTTTACTCCAATTCCATTATTAAGATTTAATTTAGCATTATCTATTTCAGAAATTTTAGTTTCATTATAAGCATATTCCTGACTATCGAAATCTCCAGGAATCCAGAAAACCTTGTGATCACCCGTTAAATTAAACTGGGAAACCTCATCGGAAATGATGAAATAATTTAATTCGCTTTGTTTTGGAAAATCATATCTAAAGGCAACTCCTTCGTCAAAAACCCTGAAAATAATGTTCATTTTCACATGAGTTTCTTTTTGAACAAGGGAAACTGTAAGTTCATTGTAATGATTTATTATGGTAGATTGTTCCCCTAAAACAGGTTTCCAAGATTCGTTGAAAGTGGTTGTTTTTGAAATTTCTATTTCAAAATTGGCATCCAATGCAGGTTTTTCTTTCAATTTTATTCCCAAAGTACTTTCGAGAATTACCGGTTTGTCTTTATAAGTAACCGAGTAAGCCGGTTTACCATCAGCCGTCAATTTGAAATTCACCGAAATTTTATTGGAAGGAGATTGAATGCTTTGCGAATAAGCCATATTTATGGCACAAACAAGAAAAAGAGAAAATAAATATTTCATAATAAGCAGTTTCATTAAAGGATTGTCAAATATAAATAACCTCCTCGTTTAATTATAGGTTTGGCTCTGGAAATTATTTTATTGTTGGAAAAAAACTTGTAGACTTGAGAAAAAAGCAAAAAAAAGTCCCAATAGTAAAAGGGACGTTTCGTATTATTTTCCATCCACATAATCTTGCAGATAGCTGAATCTCGGAGTAAGTTTCCCTTTTTCGGTCATTTTGGCTTGTTGTAAAATTCCATCCTTGTCTCCATTGAAAAAAGCTGGAATCACGTGTTCCATAAACATTTCTCCGAAACCTTCACTGGCATCTTTTGGCAATTCGCAAGGCAAATTATCTACCGCCATAACCACGATTGCTGCGGGATGAAAAACGTCAACTTCCTTGTTTTCGCTGGGAAAATAACCATACAAAGGCTCTGCAATTGTTGATGACCTTAGCGTGCAAGCAATTGGACCATTGACGTCGCAAGATATATCGGCAACGACTTTTATTTTACAATCCTTGGCTTGAAGCATTTCACGGGTAAGGATTTTTGGTGCCTCATTGGCATAAAAATGCCCCGTGATGTATATATCCGAGACTTTAGTGAATCGCTCAAAATCGGATACATATTCTTGTGGATTTTGGAAAAAATCATTAAAATCGAGCACTCTTCCATCTTTTCGTCTGTTATAATCCAATACGTCAATCTGTGTATAAACGGCTTGCGAGTAGTTTTTTGTTAAATAATTTTCAACAGAAACCTCCTTGATTTTGATGGCATCCAGAACTTCTTTTACGCCACTGCCTACCTTACCGGTTCCTGAAACAACAAATTTTAAGGGTGGTAAAACCAAGCGTTTCAAATGTGTGATTAATGCCTCTTTTCCAGAAAGTGTTTCTGCTTTTGGTAACTTGAACAATTCGAATTTTATTCCAAAAGCACGAATACTATTGTATGTTCCCACAAATCCTGCATATTTTCCAAAACCAATTAACCTGCGATTATGGGCGTCAACCAGAGTTTCGTGATCATAAAAATCAATGTTTTTTTCCAGTAAGGCTTGCAACAATTTTCTGTTATGGGGTTGTTTTTTGATGGTATGCGAAAAAAAGAAATAGGATTTATTTGGAATTAAATTTTCTACAGGAACCTCTTTTACACCAAAAAACACATCGCAATCACTGATATCATCAGTGACTTCTATCCCCATATTTCTATATTGCTCGTCAGTAAAAATCCTGATATCAGAACTTTCAACTTTTACGGCAACACCTTGATAAAGCTGTTTAATTCTAGCCAATTCATCCGGTGAAAATACGACTCTTCTGTCAGGTGGATTTTTCCTTTCTTTTATGATTCCAAATTTCATATTTCTTGGGTATTTTATTTTAATATAACTTTATATCTTATTTTTGTTACAAATATAACAATATTAATTACTTTGAGTTTTCTTTACAATATTTTTTTTAATACAAAACCGTTAAAACCTGATTCCTAATATAATGAAAAATCTAGAATTAAAAATAATGTTAAGGTTTTCAAAAAACACAAATGAAAGAGTATTGATTCTATATATTTGCCCTTCTAGCACAATGAAAATGAAATTTATAAAAAAAGCAAATATACTTCAATTAATCATACTGATTTTGGTTTTAAATTCATGCAAAAAAAAGACGGAATTAAAGCCTGTTAGTGTCAATCTTCAAGAGGAAATATTACCTAAAATGAAGCCTTTATCAAACGAAGTTCCTAAATTGACTGCAGAATATGTAAATTCAAAAAAAGGAGCCATTGAAGCTTTTTACAAAAAAAATTGGCCTAATAACAGCCTAAACGGAGGGTTTCTTGTTGCAAAAAATGGATATATAATTTTTGAAAAATATGAAGGTTATTCTAATTTTAGAAAAAAAACTTTAATTACTGCCGATACACCATTACATCTAGCCTCTGTCGGTAAAGTAATTACAGCGACAGCCGTTTTAAAATTAATAAACGCAAAAAAAATAGATTTAGACCAAAAAGTAAATACTATTTTAAAGGAGTTTCCCTACCCTGAAGTTACCATTAGAACTTTATTAAATCACCGGAGCGGAATGAGGAGTTATTCCTATTTCACAGATAAAAAAGATATTTGGGATAGGCATAAAATTTTAACCAATCAAGATATTTTAAATCTAATGGCAACAAAAGACATTGGTTTAGAATCTAAAACTGACACTCGATTTGCTTACTGCAATACCAATTATGCCATTTTGGCTTTGATTATCGAAAAAATAACAGGTCTGACATACAAAGAAGCGATGAAGCAGATGATTTTCGATCCACTTGGAATGAAAAACACCTTTGTAATGGATTATGAAAAAGACAGAAAAACCGTGGCACCATCCTATAAAGGGAACAGGGTTGAGATTGGAATGGATTTTTTGGATGCCGTTTACGGTGATAAAAATATCTATTCGACACCACGTGATTTGTTGAAATTTGACAGGGCAAGAAGTTCTTCCAAATTTTTAGAACCAGAGCTGCTAAGCCAAGTATATACAGGATACAGCAACGAGCATAAAGGTCTGAGAAATTATGGTCTTGGCATTCGGATGACACAATGGAAAACAGGACAAACTTTGTATTATCACAACGGTTGGTGGCACGGGAATACTTCTTCCTACGTAACTTTGAGAAATGAAAATGTTACCATTATATCATTATCGAACAAGTTTTCGAGAAATCCTTATAATATTCGAAAATTGTCGGCATTGTTTGGCGACTACCCTTTTAAGTTGGATAAAGACGAGAAAGAGGAATAAAATAAGTGGTCAATGTTCAGTCCCGAAGCTTCGGTAGCGAAATTGGATTAAAAGGATTATATTTGCAAACTCAATTTTGGAACAGTTTTTGACAATTGAATAACAAAAATGGGGTCGACTGGTTTTGACAGCAAGTCGAATTGAGAAATAAGCACGTCGAGAACTGGGACAATTCTCGTAAATAAAAGGTTTCAAAACACATACACGGCGAAGGAAACTACGCTCTTGCTGCATAATCTGAATTATAGTAAGATTAGCCTCGCTCCTATCAGATAGGAGAGCAGGATTTACCTCGAAAGCTTTGGTTTATAGCGGTCGATACAGGTGAATCGTAAATTTAAACCTAGATTACCACAAGCTTCGGGTGGTTTTCGAAATTAAGAAGCTAAGTGTTGTGCGACTGTTTCTGGTCAAACACAATATCGAAAATCTAATCAGGAAATAAGCGTGTAGAAAGTTTTTTAGTTGCTTGTTTGGACCCGGGTTCGATTCCCGGCGACTCCACAAAACAAAACCGCAATCACTTATTAAATAAGTGATTGCGGTTTTGTTATTTGAACATTTGAATGATTTATGTACAAAAAGTCAAAATGGGCCATTATTAACCTGTTTTAATCCATAAATCAACTATCATATAAATTCGGATTTCAAACTACAGGTTTTTCAACAAGGGATAAACGCGTTTGAATTTTTCAAAACTTTGTTCATAGACCATTTTATGCGTTTTATTAGGTAAAAATAATTTTTCTTTTTTCTTTTGGGAGGGATTGTCAATGCCGGTAGCTTTAAAGCCAATCATTACCGCTCCCCAAGCAGAAGCCTCAATAGTTTCGGCCACGACAACTTTCATTTGGAAAATATCGGCGACCATTTGTAACCAAAGTTCACTTTTTCCGAATCCGCCACTTGCCATAATGGTAATTCCTTGTCTCTTTTCTGGGTCAGGGAGTAATATTTCAGTGATACTGAATAGTCCAAACAGTATCCCCTCTAAAGTAGCTCGAATCAGGTGCGCCTTGGTATGGATAATTTGTATGCCTAAAAGTGTTCCTTGGGCGGAAGCATCCCAAATAGGAGCTCTTTCCCCTAATAAATAAGGAACGAAAAGTAAACCTTCAGACCCCGCAGGAATTGTTTTGGCTTGTTCGAACAATTCTTCAAAAGATTCGTCCGTTTTCAGGATGGATTCTTTTAGCCATTGTAAAACAATTGCTCCATTGCTTACAGCTCCTAAAGTAAGGTACTGATTTCCAATCAAATGATAGCACTGTGTCCGCATTTGGGAATCAATATAAGGCTTGTTAATAGGTAATCGTACCGCTCCGCTGGTTCCAATTGTCAAGGCGATTCGTCCTTCTTCCATTGCTCCGGTTCCTAAATTGGCCAATGCACCATCACCACCTCCAATAACATAAATAACATCATCTGTTAGTCCTTCGCTTTGGAACGTAGGACTGACTATTTCAGATAGTTGTGAAGGCTTTATTTCCAAATAATCCAAAATATCCGATTCCCATTGTAGGGTATGAATATTCATCAGTCCTGTGCCGGAAGCCATAGAAGAGTCAATGACGTATTTGCCTGTAAGTTGGTGCCAAACATATTCTTTGATGCTGATAAATTTGAAAGCTTGTAAAAATATTGTTTTATCAAATTTTTTGAGCCAGGCGATTTTGGTCATCGGAGAAAAAGCATGAATCGGAATTCCTGTTTTTTGATAAAAACTTTTACCTTGTTCCGTCTCTTTGAGTGCCTCAGCTAATAAATGAGCCCTATTATCAGCCCACAGAATCGCATCGGTGAGTGGATTTCCGGCATCGTCTATAGCTATTATACTTTGCATAGCTGAACTAAAACTGATAAATTGTGGTTGAATATTTTTTGTGATTTGGCGGATACATTCCAAAACAGCAGCCAATATTTCATCGGTTTTTTGCACAGTCCAACCTAGCTCAGGGTGATACATTGGGTAAGCCTTTGTATATTGGTTTATCACTTTGCCGGTCTTATTAAAAGACACCGCTTTGGTGGCTGTAGTGCCTATGTCTATTCCTATATATAGTTGCTCCATTTTTTCATTCTCGTTTGTTCAGATATATTCAAAATTGCCTTGTTATCCCACAAATAAATTCAGAACTAATACTCCTATCAATCCCATAGTTCCCACAATAGTTTCCATGACTGTCCACGTTTTGAATGTATCAGAAATGCTAATCCCAAAATATTCTTTAAACATCCAAAAACCAGTGTCATTTACATGAGAACACATTAAACTTCCTGCTCCGATGGACAGTACCATCAATTCTGGACTTATGCCTGAACTAACCACCAAAGGCTGGACAATACCTGCCGCCGTTAATCCCGCTACTGTTGCTGAACCCAATGCAATGCGAATGATTGTAGCGATAAGCCATCCCAACACCAATGGGGAAAGGGTTGAATCTTCAAAAAAAACAGCTAAATCTTTGCCAATTCCGCTATCTATAAGTAGTTGTTTAAAAGCACCGCCAGCTGCAATAATCATAATAATCATTGTAGCTGAATTCAGGGCCGAACTGGATTTATCCATAATATCCTGCATCTTTCGTCCACGTTTTATACCTAAAAAAACGACTGCAAACAATACCGCAATAAGCATTGAAGTTGTTGGATTTCCAATGAATCCGAGTATATGACGCAATGAAGATGCTGTTGGCAAGATTAATTCGCTTGTTGTTGCCAATGCCATTAAGATAACAGGAATTAGAGCAGTCAGAAAACTAATGCCGAAAGAAGGCATTTCGTTTTCAGGGAGTGTTTTACTTTCGAATAATCCTTTGGGTGGATTGGCGACAATTTTCTTAATGAATTCTGGAAAAACAATCCCCGCAATCCCTAAAGTAGGAATGGCTATTACTAATCCATAAAGTAAGGTTTTGCCAATATCGGCTTTAAAGATTACGGCAATGGCTGTTGGTCCCGGATGAGGTGGTAAAAAACCGTGTGTCACCGAAAGTGCCGAAGCCATAGCAATTCCCAGATAAATAATGGGTTGTTTGGTACTTTTTGCTACAGCAAAAACCACTGGAATCAATATCACAAAACCAGCATTGTAAAACATGGATATTCCTACGGCAAAACTGGTAAGTAACATAGCCCATTTGATGTGTTTAATACCAAAAAACTGAATCATTATCAAACTAATCCGTTGCGCAGCACCACTATCTGAAAGAATATTTCCTAATATAACTCCTAAAGCGATGATCAATACCAAAGAACCTAACGTGCTTCCGATTCCTTGTTGAAGAGAGTCAATAATATCAGGAAAGAGCATGCCCTTAGCAATTCCTACAAAAAAAGAAGCGATTATCAATGAAATGAAAGCATTGAGTTTTATTGCGGAAATCAAAACAAGTAATAAAATGATACTTGCAATTAAAATCAATATAGACATATTTTTGAATTTGAAATTATACTTCGATTTGTTTAAAAATGACTGTTATTTACATTAGTCATTCGTTTCCACTGCATGACCACCAAATTCATTACGAAGTGCTGCCACTACTTTTCCGGAGAAGGTATCCTGCATTTGGGAACGGTAGCGCATCATTATCGAAAGGGCAATCACAGGAGTTGGGACACCTAAGTCTAATGCCGTTTCCAGTGTCCATTTTCCTTCACCGGACGAGTGCATAATTCCTTTAATGCTGTCTAAATGTGGATCTTTTGAAAAGGCGTTTTCTGTTAATTCCATCAACCAGCCACGCACTACGGAACCATGATTAAACAATTTGGCTGTTTTTTGAAAATCAATATCAAATTCAGAATGTTCGAACACTTCGAAACCCTCAGCGATGGACTGCATCATACCATACTCGATACCGTTGTGAACCATTTTGGTAAAATGCCCGCTGCCTGCAGCACCCGTATATAAATGACCATTTTCTACTGAAATGTCTTTGAAAACTTGCGCTACATATTCAAACACATCTTTGTCTCCGCCAATCATCGTGCAGGCACCGTTCAGTGCACCCGAAGTGCCACCCGAAGTGCCACAATCCAAAAAGTCGACACCCTGTTCTTTGAGTTGGGAATAGCGGCGTTTGGAATCTTTATAGTTTGAGTTTCCTCCGTCAATGATAATGTCACCCTTTTCTAAAAAGGGAATTAAGGAAGTGATAACTGTATCCACAATTTCTCCAGCGGGCACCATCAACCAAATGACTTTTCGTCCATTCAGTTTTTGACATAATTCGGCTACCGAATGAGCTGTACTAATTCCTTTCTGACTTATTTTTTCAACGAAGTCTGCATTCACATCATTCGCTACTACTTCGTATCTATTTCTCTGTAAGTTAAGGGCAAGGTTGAAGCCCATTTTTCCTAGTCCTATAATTCCAATTTGCATTGTTGGTAAGTTTTAAAAGTAATTTAAAGAAACCGATGATAACATTTTCCGGTAAAAATATTGGTTTTAATTTATTTAATAGTTGTTGGTTATAAGAAATATTTAATCTTATGAAAATTAATATTTTAATCTAATTTAAAAAGTGTTAATTAATTCCATTTATTCCATAGACTTATTTGAAAATGAATAAAAAAAAGCCTTGAAAACCATATGATTCAAGGCTTTTTTTATTTACCAAAGCAGTAAATTTTATGCTTTTATTTTTTTTTCTTATTTACTTCCAGTTCTCTAATGTAATTTACCAACTTCCATCGTTGATCTTCCGTCAATAACTCTTCATAAGTCGCCATTGGAGCTTTTCCATGGGTTATTTTCCAGAAAATGTTACCATCAGTTTCATTTACAACTTTTAAAGCGAGAAAATCCGCTGGTTTTCGCTCAAGGCTTAATCCAGCTTCACCATTACCTTCCCCTGTTAGACCGTGGCATAAAACACACATCTGGTTAAAAATTCTCTTTCCATCGGCTGTGGCGTTTGAATTTCCTTTAAATGGATTTTTTGGGGAATTTGAATATTCTGGAGCTGACCAACTGCTGGGTTGAGCAACGATTTCATTACTCCCAATAATTATCAATGCTATTACTATTAATACTGAACAATTTTTTTTCATTGGATTAAAGTTTAGATTAAGTATAGTAAAGTTACCATAGTTTTTTGAAAAATAAAATGATATTTATCACAAATTAATTAAAAATTCAAATTAATTAAACAATTTAACCAAATTAAGAATTTGATTTGGATAAAAAACTGTTGCGGCTTACTTTTTATAAAAAAAAATCAACTGCAAAATATAATTCGTACTGATAAAATTGGATTCTTTTCTATTTAATACTATTATTAACCCGTTGGGTGCAATTAATAGAAATTTCAAATTGTACTAAAATATAAAATTTTAACGCATAGATTCATAGAAAAAAGAACTAGATAGACCAATTCTTGGTTGCGCATAGCTATGTTTTGCTATACAAAAGTGAAACGTCTATACAAAATCATTAAAAACTATGTTTCTATGTGTTAAAAAATAATCAAATTTGAATTACACCCAACGGGTTATTATTATATTCATTCCCTTTGAAGCTACAAAGTAAAAAATAAATTTTATCTTCCTAATTAAGTATACAGCCTGTCTTTTTATCCTATTATTCAAATAGTTCCATTCCATATTCGAATTCATAAAAAAAACCGCAACAGTCATAAACTGTTGCGGTTCCTATTTAAAAAAAATCAATTACAAAATATAATCCGTATTGATGAAATTTGATTCTTTGCTGTTCAATAATTCCTGTAAAATTTTGTTGTTGTAATCAATGTCTTTTGAAGCCACAAAGGTTCTAATAGAGAACGATCGCAACGCATCGTGAATACTTAAAGTCCCCACAGCAGAATCTTTCCTTCCCGTAAACGGAAATACATCAGGCCCTCTTTGGCAAGAACTATTCAAGTTCACTCTACAAACCAAATTGACCAAAGTATCAATAAGCGGTGCAATAGTCTTTATATTTTGACCAAACAAACTTACCTGTTGACCATAATTAGACTCAGCCATATCGTTTAATGGTTCTTGAATGTTTTTGAAAGAAATAATTGGCACAACCGGACCAAACTGTTCTTCATGATACACACGCATTTCCTTATTTATTGGATACAAAACAGCCGGAAAGATAAAATTATCTGAAAGCTCTCCCCCTTTTGCGTTAATAACTTTTGCCCCTTTACTTGTGGCATCATCAATCAATTCTTGGATATAAGCGGGCTTGTCTTTTTCCGGTAAAGGAGTAAGAAAGACTGATTTGTCCCAAGGATTTCCAAAAGTTAGTGCATCCACTTTGGCAGCAAATCGCTTATTAAATTCATCCGCGATAGTTTCATGAACATATAATATCTTCAATGCCGTACAACGCTGCCCATTAAAGGATAAAGATCCTGCAACGCATTCCTGAATAGCCAAATCTAAGTTAGCATCCGGTAAAATTATCGCTGGGTTTTTTGCCTCTAACCCTAATACTAAACGCAATCTATTTTTGTTGGGATGCAAATCTTGCAAAGCAATCGCCGATTTACTATTCCCGATTAAAGCCAAAATAGAAACCCGCCCCGATTTCATAATTGGTGAAGCTACCTCACGACCACGACCATATAATATATTGATTACTCCTTTTGGAAAACTGCTTCTAAAAGCCTCCAATAAGGGCGAAATTAATAAAACTCCATGTTTGGCTGGTTTAAAAATAACAGGATTTCCCATAATTAATGCCGGAATCAACAAAGAAAAGGTTTCATTCAAAGGATAATTATAAGGCCCAAGGCATAATACAACACCTAGCGGACCTCTTCGTACCATGGCATTTATACCTTGTACTTTACTAAATCGAGCACTGCGGCTGTTTAATTCTTTGTAACTTTCAATAGTATCATAAATATATTCTACGGTTCTGTCAAATTCTTTTTCTGAATCACCCAATGATTTACCAATTTCCCACATCAAAAGCTTAACCACTTCACTTCGGGTCGCTTTCATTTGTGTGACAAAATTATCCATACATTTTATGCGATCCACCACTTTCATTGTAGGCCACAAACCTTGCCCCTTATTGTATGCGGCATCTGCGGCATCAACGGCTTCCATGGCTTCTTTTTCTCCCATAAAAGGGATTGAACCCAACAAAGTAGGTTCGTATTTTTCGGTAGACGAAATCGTGGAAAAAACAGATGTGGTTTGTCCTGTCCATTTTTTTAATTCACCGTCGACTAAATAAGTGTCTTGAATAAGTAGTGAGCTAATTTGAAATTCTTGTGGTATTGTATTCATTATAAAAGTGTTATGTTTTTTATTTTAAAATATAAAAAAGAGGCGCACACCTCCTTTAATCTTCCGGATAAACTATATCTCCACTCCATTCTATAATTCCTCCAAGTAAATTATAGGCATGGTCAAAACCCAATTCGTCCATGATTTCACATGCCTGTTCACTCCTGATACCTGAGCGACAGTATACATAATAATTCTTGGTTTTATCTAATGCTTCCAGTTTTTTAATAAACTCATATCCTTCGTAAATATCCATAATTATGGCATTCGGAATAATTCCGTCATTGCACTCCTCTTCGGTTCTTACATCCAATATTACTGAATTTTCATCAGCCTCAAGTTGAGAAACCCATTCTTCTTGTGTTAAATTCATTATATAGTTTTTGGTAAAAATACAATGTTTTTGCCTAACAATAATCGACACAATTGTTAATTAGACAATAATTTGAAGAAAACGTTTTCGCATAAACGTAAAATACAATAAATTATGAATTTATCAAATAAATCACAAAATAATTGATTAAACATACCAATGATACTGTTACATTATTTTTTATTCATATTTATTACTAATTTACACATTGAACAATTCATTTAAAACACACTCTTTTTGGATAAATTTTCCATAAATTTAATTCAAATTAATTTTATGTATTAGCCAAAAAAATAGCACACAATCTTTGCGGCAAAATTTTAATATTACATTTATAAAAATTATTTATATAAAAAAATTATCAAAACATTTGTACATACAAACAAAATTATTGTATATTTGTATCTACAAATTACATATATACAAATATGAAGATTGAAGAAGAAATAAAAAGCACAATCCCATTAGATAATTCCAAAAAAATTATCTTGAATGTCTTGTATACGCAAAACGTGATCACTGATAGATTTAATGAAATATTGAAGCCCTATGAATTGTCGGGAGAGCAATATAATGTATTGAGAATATTAAGAGGTCAAAAAGGAAATCCGGCAAATATGTTCGTTATACAGGAACGCATGTTGGCCAAAACAAGCAATACCACTCGATTAGTCGATAAATTATTATTAAAAAAATTGGTGACACGAAACGTTTGCCCTGAAAATAGAAGGAAAATAGAAGTCTTAATCACTCCAAAAGGGTTAGACGTTTTAACCGAATTGGATCCCAAAGTAATAGAACACGAACAATTTTTTTCAAAAAATTTGAATCCGGAAGAATTGGAACAATTAAATCAATTATTAGAAAAATACAGAAATCAATAAACATAAATCACAAACTATGAGTCATTTTTTAAACAATCAAAACTGGAGATATGCAACAAAGAAATTTGATGCTGCCAAAAAAATTTCAACCGAAGATTTAAATACTCTAAAAGAGGCAATTAGATTAAGTTCTTCTTCTTTTGGTTTACAACCTTACAAAGTAATTATTGTGGAAAATCCTGAATTGAGAGCAAAATTACAACCTGCATGCTGGGGACAATCTCAAATTGTTGATGCTTCCCATTTAATCGTTTTTGCAAACCAAACTAATATTGGAGATAGAGAAATCGATTCCTACCTGAAAAATGTTAGTGAAACCAGAAGCATTCCAAGTGAATCTTTGGCGGGTTATGGTGACTTCATGAAATCTAATATTACCTCTCTTTCTGAAGATGCCAAAAACATCTGGACATCTAAACAAACCTATTTGGCTCTAGGAAATTTATTAAATGCCGCAGCCGAATTGAAAATAGATGTCACTCCAATGGAAGGTTTTGTTCCGGCACAAGTAAATGAAATATTAGGATTAGACAAATTGGGGCTTAACGCATCTTTAATGGCAACATTGGGCTACAGACATGCAGAAGACGCAACGCAACATCACAAAAAAGTCAGAAAGTCTAATGAAGAATTATTTATCACACTTTAATTATTAATTCACAAACAAATTTAACACAATGAAAAACTTAAAATCAATTGCATTAGCATTAGTAATAGTTTTATCTACTTTATCAGTAACAGCCCAAACCAAGAAAGTTGACACTTCAAAAAGTTCAATCAACTGGTTAGCAAAAAAAGTGACCGGACAACATAATGGAACCATAAATCTGAAGGATGGCGCTTTAGTTTTCAAAGGGAAAAAATTAGTTGGCGGAACTTTCTCCGTTGATATGACAAGCATAAATGATCTTGATTTAACCGGAGATTACAAAGGAAAACTGGAAGGTCACTTAAAATCTGACGACTTTTTTGCTGCTGAAAAATTCCCAACCTCAACACTTGTTTTCAAAACTATTGCCGCAAAAAGCAAAGATAATTATACTGTAACCGCTGATTTGACCATAAAAGGAATTACAAATCCAGTTACTTTTGACATAGCTGTCACCGAAAATTCTGCTACTGCCAATTTAAAAATTGACAGAACAAAATATGACATCAAATTCAGGTCAACCAATTTCTTTGAAAACCTGGGAGACAAGGCAATCTATGATGATTTTGAGTTAACTGTAGCTTTAAAATTCTAATTTCAAATACAATCTTCTACAAAATCCCAACGAGAAATTGTTGGGATTTGTTTTTTTAATTGCATTTCAGCACATAAAAACATAACAAAATCATAAAAAATAGTATTTTTTGTTTATTCTGTTTGGATAATCAAATTTCATTTATATATTTGTGGCAAGAAATCATGAAATGAGCATAAAGAAAATTCATCGCTAACACTGATGAAAATATGCGAATTCCATATTCCTTTAAAGAAAAATATTAGATTCGTATGAAAACAATTACAAACAATACTTGGTGGTGGAACAATTTACGTCAAACGTCGTGAACAAAGCTCCTGTAGTATTAAAACTATAAATATAAAAGGCTTGTCATCACGACAGGCCTTTTTTTATGCTCATCAGTACTGACAAGTCGCGAGTTGTCTTTATCAAAAAACAAAAATGAAATGAAAACATTTACACTAAATACAAATTACAAACAAATCCTTGCCGATACGATAACTCCCGTGAGTGTGTATTTTAAAATTCGGGATCAATTTCCCAACAGCTTGCTGCTGGAAAGTAGCGATTATCACGGCAATGACAACAGTTTTTCCTATATCTGCTGCAATCCGATTGCTTCCATAAAAATTGAAAACGAAACCATCCTCAAAACCTATCCCGACGGAAGTTTTGAGAAAATTGCCATTGATGCGAATACCAATATCCCGCAAGTAATTCAGGAATTTTCGGGACAATTCAAATCCGAGAAAAACGATTTCAAATTCATAACCAATGGATTGTTTGGTTACATATCCTATGATGCCGTTCGTTATTTCGAAAAAGTAACTATCGCCAAAAAAGACAACAGTATTTCTATTCCAGATATCTATTATGCTGTTTACCAAAACATCATAGCCATCAATCATTTTAAAAACGAAGCTTATATTTTCTGTCACAGTTTAGACGGGAAAAATAATATTTCGGAAATCGAGCAATTATTACAATCCAGAAATATTGCTTCCTATAAATTTTCGAAAGAAGGAGAAGGTTTTTCGAATTTGACAGACGAAGAATTCAAGCATAATGTGGCTTTGGCCAAAAAACATTGTTTTAGAGGCGATGTGTTTCAATTGGTTTTGTCCCGACGATTTACCCAAGATTTCAAAGGAGACGAATTTAATGTTTATAGAGCGTTGAGAAGCATCAATCCTTCGCCTTATTTGTTCTTTTTTGATTATGGCGATTTCAAAATATTTGGTTCCTCTCCCGAAGCCCAAATTATTGTCAAAAACCGTAAAGCCGAAATTCATCCTATCGCCGGAACTTTCAAAAGAACGGGAGATGACGAGCAAGATGCCATTCTTGCCAAAGAATTATCCATAGATAAAAAAGAAAATAGCGAACACGTAATGTTGGTCGATTTGGCCAGAAACGATTTAAGCCGAAATGGTCACGATGTAAAAGTGGAAAAATATAGAGAAGTGCAATTTTTCTCCCACGTAATTCATTTGGTTTCAAAAGTGACAGGACATTTGCACGAAAAAGCCACAACAATGCAAGTCGTTGCCGACACTTTTCCGGCAGGAACTTTGAGCGGTGCCCCAAAACACAGAGCGATGCAACTCATTGAAGAATATGAAAAAACCAATCGGAATTTTTATGGTGGAGCCATCGGTTTTATGGATTTCGAAGGGAATTTTAATCACGCCATCATGATTCGAACTTTCCTCAGCAAAAATCATCAGTTGCATTACCAAGCCGGAGCCGGAATCGTGGCGAGTTCTGATGAAGAAAGCGAAATGCAGGAAGTGTATAATAAATTGAGAGCGCTGAATGCGGCTTTGGATTTGGCAGAAACAATTTAAAATAATTTAAAACAATTTAAAGATTTAATAATTTAAGAATTTAAAGATTGCTGAAACACTAGAATTTTTCAATCTTTAAATCTTTCAATTTTTCAATAAAAAAATGAAAAAAATACTAGTCATAGACAATTACGATAGTTTCACCTACAATTTGGTGCATTATCTTGAAGATTTAGATTGCGAAGTAACCGTTTACAGAAACGATGAATTTGATATTGACGAAATTGCAATCTTCGATAAAATATTGCTTTCTCCTGGCCCTGGAATTCCGGATGAAGCTGGGTTATTGAAAGCCGTAATTGCCAAATATGCCCCGACCAAAAGCATTCTTGGCGTGTGTCTTGGACAACAGGCAATCGGAGAAGTTTTTGGAGGAACGCTTTCGAATTTGGACAAAGTGTATCACGGCGTGGCCACAATGGTGAAAACATCGGTTGATGATGAGCTTTTATTTGAAGGTTTAGGAAATGAGTTTGAGGTGGGACGCTACCACTCTTGGGTTGTCGACGCTAATTTGCCTGATGTTCTCGAGGCTACGTCCTTCGACGAAAATGGACAAGTAATGTCCTTGCGACACAAAACTTTCGATGTGCGTGGCGTACAATTTCATCCCGAAAGCGTGTTGACACCAAACGGGAAAAAGATTTTAGAAAATTGGGTTAAATCCTAGTTGGCTGTGTTCATTCGCAGTTTACAGATTTTAGATAAAAATAATTAATGCAAATCGCAGAAAAAAATCTGCAATAATCAGTTAAAATCCGCGTCCCATTATATGAAAACCATATTAAACAGACTTATCAATCACGAAATGCTTTCGAAGGAGGAAGCAAAAAACGTATTGGTCAATATCTCCAACGGAAGTTATAATCCGAGTCAAATTGCGGCATTTCTTACCGTATATATGATGCGAAGCATCAGCATCGAAGAGCTTTCCGGTTTTCGAGAAGCCTTGTTAGATTTATGCATTCGGGTAGATTTATCAGCCTATAACACCGTCGATTTGTGTGGAACCGGTGGTGATGGCAAGGACACTTTCAACATTTCCACTTTGGCATCATTTGTCACAGCTGGTGCAGGAATAAAAGTGGCGAAACACGGTAATTATGGCGTTTCTTCCATTTCGGGTTCCAGTAATGTGATGGAAAAATTAGGCATCAAATTTAGTAATGACAATGATTTTCTGGAAAAATGTATCGACAAAGCCGGGATTTGTATTTTGCACGCACCATTGTTTCACCCTGCCATGAAAAACGTAGGGCCCATCCGAAAAGAATTGGGTGTAAAAACATTTTTCAATATGTTGGGGCCAATGGTAAATCCGTCGTTTCCAAAAAACCAATTGGTGGGTGTTTTTAATTTGGAACTGGCCAGAATCTACGCCTATTTATACCAAAATACCGACATAAATTTCACCATTCTGCATTCATTGGATGGTTATGACGAAATCTCCTTGACTTGTCCGACCAAAACTATTTCGAATACAATAGAGGGAATGTTAACCCCTGAGGATTTTGGAGTTCGCCTTTTGGCGCAAAGCGAAATCGAAGGCGGTAAAACCATCGAAGAATCGGCACAACTATTTACCAATATCATTTCCGGAAAAGGAACCGAAGCCCAAAACAATGTGGTTTGTGCCAATGCCGCAATGGCCATTGCAACGGTTACAAAATGCACGCCATTGGAGGGCTTTGAATTGGCAAAAGAAAGTTTACTTTCAGAAAAAGGTCTCGCGGCATTGAATACTTTGAAAGAATTGAGTAAATAAAATGGTTTAAAGTTTAAGGTTTAAAGTTGTTGGAATGTATTATTTACCTTTAAACAATTTTAAGAATATTGCACAACTTTAAACTTTAAACAAAGAAAACTTTAAACAAAAATTAATGAACATACTCGATAAAATTATAGTTGACAAAAAAAGAGAAGTGATTCTCAAAAAATCAATCATTCCCGTTTCGCAATTGGAAGCTTCGGCGTTGTTCGAAAGAGAAACTATTTCTTTAAGTAAAAACTTAAGAAACAGCAATTCGGGAATCATTGCCGAGCACAAACGTCGTTCTCCTTCAAGAGCAGAAATAAATTATAGTTTCACCGTTGAAGAAGTTGTCAAAGGCTATGAAAATGCCGGTGCTTGCGGAATTTCGGTTTTGACGGACGGCAAATACTTCGGTGGTTCTTTGGACGATTTACTTTTGGCAAGAGCTTCGGTGCACCTTCCGCTGTTGCGAAAAGAATTCATAGTTGACGAATATCAAATCTTGGAAGCAAAGGCGTACGGAGCCGATTTAATTTTGCTAATCGCGGCGGTTTTGACAAGAGATGAAATCAAATCCTTATCGGAATTTGCTAAAAGTTTAGGTTTGGAAGTCTTATTGGAAGTTCATAATTTAGAGGAATTAGATAAATCGATAATGCCAACCTTGGATATGATTGGCGTGAACAACCGAAACCTAAAAACATTCGAAGTTAGTTTGGATTTCAGCAAGCAATTGGCGTCGCAAATACCGGATGAATTCGTGAAAGTTTCCGAAAGCGGCATTTCGTCTATTGAAGCCATCAACGAACTAAAACCTTATGGATACAAAGGATTTCTGATAGGTGAAAACTTTATGAAAACGAAAAATGCGGGTGAAGCAGCAACAGAATTTATAAATAATTTAAACACAAATTTCACAAATTAACACAAATTCAATCTGTGAAAATCCGTGAAATCTGTGGCAAAAAAACAAAAAAAATGAAACTCAAAATCTGCGGAATGAAATATCCCAAAAATATTACAGAAGTGGGTTCACTCCTACCCGATTATATGGGCTTTATATTTTGGGAGAAATCGGCTCGATATTTTGATGGAATCATGCCTGATTTACCAAAATCAATTCAAAAAGTAGGCGTTTTTGTAAATGCTTCGTCTTCTGAAATTTTAGAAAAAATAGAAAAATACAATTTGCAAGCGATTCAATTACACGGTCAGGAATCTGTAGAATTTTGTTTAGATTTGAAGAATAAAATTGGAACAAAAATTAAAATCATAAAAGCCTTCTCGGTTAATGAGGATTTTGACTTCGCTATTTTGAAACCTTTTGAAGACGTTTGTGATTATTATCTTTTTGATACCAAAGGAAAATTACCCGGCGGAAACGGAATCACTTTCGATTGGAAGGTGCTAAAAAATTATCCGTCGACAAAACCATTTTTTCTAAGTGGCGGCATCGGATTAGACGAAATCAGCGCCCTAAATGAAATTTTGAAAACCAATTTACCCATACACGCCATTGATATAAACAGTAAATTTGAAATAGAACCCGGATTAAAAAATGTACAATTATGTAGAGACGTTGCATTGCAACGTCCCTACGAAATAAAAAATAAAAATATGTCATACAACGTCAACGAAAAAGGCTATTACGGAGAATTTGGCGGAGCCTACATCCCCGAAATGCTATATCCAAATGTAGAGGAATTACGCCAACAATACCTAAAAATTACGGCGGAACCCGAGTTCCAAGCCGAATTTAATGCGCTGTTAAAAGATTATGTAGGTCGCCCTACTCCGCTTTATTTTGCCAAACGGTTATCCGAAAAATACAACACTAAAATCTATCTGAAAAGAGAAGATTTGTGTCACACCGGCGCCCATAAAATCAATAATACTATTGGGCAAATCCTACTCGCTAAACGTTTGGGTAAAACCAGAATTATTGCCGAAACCGGTGCAGGACAACACGGCGTTGCTACCGCAACGGTATGTGCCTTAATGGGACTGCAATGCATCGTTTATATGGGCGAAATCGACATCAAACGTCAAGCGCCAAATGTGGCTCGTATGAAAATGCTGGGCGCCGAAGTTCGTCCGGCACTTTCAGGATCAAGAACGCTGAAAGATGCCACAAACGAAGCCATTCGCGATTGGATCAACAATCCCGTGGATACGTATTATATCATCGGATCTGCCGTGGGACCGCATCCCTATCCTGATATGGTTTCCCGTTTTCAAAGCGTAATTTCACAGGAAATAAAAGCCCAATTATTGGAAAAAGAAGGCCGTGAAAATCCGGATTACGTGATTGCCTGTGTGGGAGGCGGAAGCAATGCTGCCGGTGCATACTATCATTTTCTTGACGACGAAAAAGTGACACTTATTGCCGTGGAAGCCGCAGGTTTGGGAGTAGATTCCGGCGAAAGTGCCGCAACTTCCGTTTTGGGAAAAATCGGAATTATTCATGGCAGTAAAACGCTATTGATGCAGACTCCCGATGGACAAATCACCGAGCCGTATTCTATTTCTGCCGGATTGGATTATCCGGGCGTTGGCCCAATGCACGCCAATTTATTTGCAACAGGAAGAGCTAAATTCATCTCGATTACCGATGATCAAGCCATGCAATGGGGATTACAACTTTCGAAAATGGAAGGCATCATTCCAGCCATCGAAAGTGCGCATGCCTTTGCCGTTTTGGACGAAATGAAGTTCAAACCCGAAGATATTGTGGTCATCAATCTTTCGGGACGCGGCGACAAAGATTTGAATACGTATATAGATTATTTTAAATTATAATTGGGGTCTAACAAAAATTAAAACCATGATAAAATTATTCACCTACGGTACTTTGCAACATGAAGATATTCAAGAAAATCTTTTTGGACGTATTCTGCAAGGAACATCTGAAACATTAATTGGATATGCGTTACAGGAAATCCAAATCGAAGAAGAATTTGGAATAGTACAGTACGATATCCTTGTGGAAACGGGTAATCCGGAAGATACCATCAACGGAATAGTTTACGAAATTACAACCAAAGAACTTTATCAAGCGGATCTATACGAGGGATTGCATTACAAACGCGTTGAAGTGCACTTGCAATCGAACCAAAAAGCCTGGGCATACAGTGCTGTAACATAGGCTATTGAATTAATTATACCCGCTCCACAATCCCGAAATTTCGGGATTGTGGAGCAAATAACAATAACATCAAACGACCTGCAAGGTTTCTAAAACCTTGTAGGTCTTAATTGCAAAACCAAACCTACGCAGGTTTTTGAAACCTGCGTAGGTTAAAAAAGAAAATAATATGAACAGAATAAACCAAAAATTACAAGAAAACAAAAAGATACTTTCCATCTATTTTTCGGCGGGATATCCAAGTTTGAACGATACGGTACAAATCATTCAGGATTTAGAAAAAAGCGGTGTCGATATGATAGAAATCGGCTTGCCGTTTAGTGATCCATTAGCCGATGGTCCAACAATTCAAGCGAGTTCGACCCAAGCCTTGCATAACGGAATGACAACCCAGATTTTGTTTGACCAACTAAAGGACATTCGGAAAACGGTTTCCATTCCATTGATAATTATGGGGTATTTCAACCCGATATTGCAATACGGCGTGGAAAATTTCTGCAAGAAATGCGCAGAAATTGGCATCGATGGATTAATCATCCCCGATCTTCCCGTTGATGTTTATGCCGATGAATACAAAGCCACTTTTGAAAAATACGGGTTAATCAATGTGTTCTTGATTACGCCACAAACTTCTGACGAGCGCATTCGCTTTATTGACAGTGTTTCCAACGGATTTATTTATATGGTGAGCTCGGCGAGTGTTACCGGTTCCCAGTCTGGTTTTGGAAGCACACAAGAAAGTTATTTCAAACGCATTGCCGACATGAATTTGAAAAATCCCCAAATCATCGGTTTCGGAATCAGCAATCAAGAAACTTTCAATCAAGCCACGCAATTTGCCAAAGGCGCGATTATTGGCAGCGCCTTTATACAGCATTTGACAGAGAATGGTGTTTCTAGCATTGGAAAATTTGTTGGGAATATAAGATAGAGAACTATTTAGTCCATTCGCTATCAAAAAAATCCCGATATCTCGGATTTGACAACACGGAAATAGTTGTAGTGCCTATTCCAACTATCAATCCAACCTAAATGCGAATTCGCAACCTTTAAAATTCACCACCCAATTATATACAAAAAAGAGGCCTGAAAAAGCCTCTTTTAAATTTTATCACTATTGAATTTTACTTATAGCTAATAACTCTCCGCTACAACAGCAGCATCAAATTCCATTGCATCCTCCATTTCAACAGCATTATTTTCAGG
This sequence comes from Flavobacterium sp. UBA5153, assembly GCA_002413745.1. Lineage (GTDB taxonomy): Bacteria > Bacteroidota > Bacteroidia > Flavobacteriales > Flavobacteriaceae > Flavobacterium. Next base: position 152,675 of record DHXP01000031.1, read on the forward strand.
CTTGGAAGCTTTTAGCGTATTAAACTTTTCTAATTGTTCTAATTCTCCTTCTTCACCAGAAAAATAAGGAAATACATCCATAATCGGAGATTCCGAAATGGCAGGAATAGTATAATCGCCCATGGTGCCATTCATCACTTGAACCGTGTTGTCAAAAGCTTCTTTGACATCGTTGGCTTGCACTAATAAATACATATTGGTCTTGCGTTCTTTACCGCTTTCTTCGTCATAAGCCAATAAAGAAACTCTAGATTTAAACCAACGATCGGCATTTTCGAAAGGATGTATCTCGGCATAATTCGCCACTTTAATATTCGTGATTTTAAACTCTTCACTAATATAGGCAGCCATTTCTTCATTAATTCTGGATTCCGCTTCGGTATAGGATAGTGCATCTACCAAATAAGGTTCGGTTGTGATTTTTTGATTTCCAGTATCATCTGTTTTTCTGTATTTTACTTTGCATTCGTACCACATTGCGCTCATAACTTTTTTTTAAGAATGCCAAAGATAGATTTTAGAGGAGAAAAAAAACATCATTCTTAAAATAGATATTCACAATTTCGAATCAGTTCCGTAAAGTTTTCTGCTTCAGGGTAGTGGGTTTAAAACCTAACTTATTTTTCAATAACTAATGATTTATTATGTCAGTCAAAAGTTGAGTGTACTTCCTTAAAGTGACTTTTCCAAAATAACAAAATCCCCTCAACATTCGTTTATCGAAAGGTTTGAGGGGATTTTTTTGACAGTCAAACCAGATGTTAAAGAAAAGTTAAAGAAAAATTAAACAGTTGTTTAATTTAAACGGTTGTTTAATTTTGATATTTTTAAAACCAAATGCATTGAAAACCGAATTCAACGACAAACAAATTGAAATTCTCGAAGTAGCCCAAACACTATTTGCCGAGAAAGGTTTTGACGGAACTTCGATTCGGGATATTTCGAAAGTGGCGAAAATCAACATCGCCATGGTTTCGTATTATTTTGGTTCGAAAGAGCGTTTGCTGGAATCCTTGATATTATTCAAAACCGCCGGCCTGAAAGTGCAATTGGAAAATTTATTGGAAGAAAACCTTGAGCCTGTTGATAAAATCGATAAACTAATCGAGCTTTACATCAATAGAATTAATTGTAACAGGGGAATTTACCGCATTCTGCATTTTGAATTATCCTCAAAAAAAAGGGTATTGGATCTTCAATCTTTTTCAGAATTGAAAAAGGTAAACTTAAAATCATTGGAACTTATTATTCAAGAAGGGCAAGCCAAAGGCGTTTTTAGAAAAGATGTCATTATTCCGCTTATAACCCCAACAATTCTTGGGACTTTCTTTCATTTTCAGATGAATAAACCCTTCTTTGAAGAAATATTAAACTTGAAAACCGAAACTCAATACAACAATTATATACAAAACGATTTGACAAAGCACATTCAACAAACCATAAAAGCCCTTTTGATATATGAAAATTAGTCAATTATTACTCTTGGGGATTTACTTTATTGGATTTTCATCAATAGATGCACAAGAAAAAACCAGCTTAACCCTCGACGAAGCCGTTAACATGGCCTGGAGCAAAAGCAATGATGTTATCTTGGGAAACACCAAAGTAAATACCAAAAAATACGAATTACAAGCGGCAAAAAATAGTCAATATCCCGATTTAAAAATAGCGGGACAATACCAAAGATTGACGAAAGCCACGATAAACCTAAAAATAAATCAAGGCAATAGTTCACAGGCTCCACCTATCGTAGATCGCTTGATGATTGGGCAAATCAATGCCAGCCTTCCCGTTTTTGAAGGTTTCAAAATACAAAACAGCATCCAAGTTTCCGAAAATCTGTATCAGGCCGAAGCAGCGACAGCTTCGCAAACGAAGGAAGAAATTGCGATGAAAGTCATAGAATATTATGCCAGTTTGTATAAGTCCCAGAAAACGCTCGAAATCCTGAAAGAAAATCAAAAACGGGCGGAACAACGCGTGTTCGATTTTAGCGAAATGGAAAAAAACGGAATTATTCCAAGAAATGATTTACTGAAATCACAATTGCAAGTTTCGAGAATACAACTTTCCATTGACGAGACGAACAACAATTTGAACATTGTAAACTATTATCTGGTTACACTTTTAAAACTACCTGCCGAAACAAAATTAGAAGTTAGAGAAAGTGATTTTTTCAATTTTAAAATGGATAATATTCCGACGGATGAAAAACCAGCACTTGAAAATCGCAAGGATTTAGAAGCGATGCGATTTGAGGAAAAGGCAAGCAAGGCAAGCATAAAAATGGCACGAAGTGCCTATTATCCTAAGATTACACTCGTTGGTGGTTACACTTCATTAGATTTGAAAAATTTGGTTACGGTTCAAAACGCAATGAATTATGGAGTTGGAGTTTCCTATGATTTGAGTGACATTCTAAAAAATGGTGCCCTGGTAAAACTGGCTGAAAGCAAATCCCTTGAAGTACAAAATTCACAAGAAATCCTAACCGACAATATCAAAATTCAGGTTGAGCAGGCCATTGAAAACTATGATTTGTCGCTAAAACAAAGCCAGGTTTACCTTCAGGCATTCGAACAGGCGTCGGAAAATTACCGGATTGTAAAAGACAAATATGACAATGGACTTTCGGACACCAATGATTTACTCGAAGCCGATGTTGATCAGCTAAATTCCAAGATCAATACCACATTGGCAAAAGCCAATATTATCCAAAAATATTACGAGCTGCTTTCGGCAACAGGACAATTATCGCAATCTTTCAATCTCCCGATAGCTATCGGGACAAAAAACTAATATAATCATTCCCATGGAAAAGAAAAAAACAAATACAAAATTCATAATCATCTTTGTGGTTTTGGTGGCTATAGGCATTACTTATGGTAGTTTCAAATACATTCATTCCTTGTCTCATGAAAGCACAGATGATGCGCAAATCGAGAAAAACATGAATCCAATTATTCCTAAAGTTTCTGGTTATGTCAACAAAGTGTATGTGAAAGACAATGCCTTTGTCAAGAAAGGAGATACCTTATTCACCATCGACACACGAGATTTTCAATTAAAAATAGAGGAGGCAAATGCCGCAATGGTGGCAGCCGAAGGTAATTTTGAAGTTGCTAAAGCTGATATTGGAAGTGCTATGGCCAGTATTTCAGTTTCTGATGCCAATATGCGTTCGGCAGGTGGAAATATTGAGTCAGCAAAAATTAGATTGGGACGAGTTACGAGCGATTACATTCGATATGATAATTTATACAAAAATCATTCCATCACCAAACAGCAATTTGAGCAAGCCTTGGCAGCAAAACAAGAAGCTGAAAATCAAGTTCGAATATTACAACAACAAGAAAAAGCAAGTTCTTATCAAAAATCGGCCATTATAGCCAAATCGAAAGTTTCAAGTAAACAAACCGAGGTTGCCGCCGCCAATATCAAAAGAGCAAAAGCCCAACTTGATGCAGCAAAACTAAATTTATCCTATACCGTTGTAACGGCTGCCATTGACGGACAGGTTTCGAAAATTGACATCCAACCGGGACAATTGGTTCAACCGGGACAATCGTTGTTTTATATTATCAATAATGCAACTGCATGGGTAATTGCCAATTTCAAGGAAACGCAATTGGACAAGATGGTCATTGGGCAAAAAGTAACCATAAAAGTGGATGCCTATCCTGATTATAAATTTGAAGGTGAAATTGCGTCCTTTTCGCCTGCAACGGGATCTGTATTTTCTTTACTGCCTCCAGATAACGCTACCGGAAACTTCGTGAAAACCATCCAACGTTTACCCGTAAAAATAAGTTTGAATGCGTCAAACGATGCCAAAAAAATAAAATTACTTCGTCCTGGGATGAATGTAAATGTTGATGTTCATTTGAATTAAAACCACCTTCTTTTAGAAAAAGACAAATAATTAATCTAAAATAGCAAAATAAACGGTGGAAGACGAATTAGTAGAATACGGTTTCAGAAGGATTATTATTACGGTAACAGCCGTACTATGTGCCTTGCTTGAAATCGTGGATACCACAATTGTAAACGTGGCTTTGAACAATATGCGAGGTAGCCTTGGCGCCACTCTTACGGATATCGCTTGGGTGATTACGGCTTATGCTATTGCCAATGTAATTGTAATCCCGATGACAAGCTGGCTTTCACAGCAATTCGGTCGACGCAATTATTTTGCGGTTTCGATTATTATTTTTACTGTTTCCTCCTTTTTATGCGGCAATGCCGATAATATATGGGAACTCGTCGCCTTCCGATTTGTTCAGGGACTTGGAGGTGGAGCCTTGTTAGTAACAGCACAAACCATCATTACCGAAAGTTATCCTGTTGCCAAAAGAGGAATGGCACAAGCTATTTATGGCATGGGAGTTATCGTGGGACCTACGCTTGGACCACCTTTGGGCGGTTATATTGTGGATCATTTTTCTTGGCCATTTATTTTTTACATCAACATTCCAATTGGGATTATCGCTACCATACTAACGCTAACGTTTGTTAAAAGCCCGAAATATGGCGACAAACTAAAAGCAAATCAAGTCGATTGGTGGGGAATTGCCTTTTTGGCAACATTCATCGGTTCCTTACAATTTGTCTTGGAACACGGGCAACAAGATGACTGGTTCAACGATAAGTTAATTTTGGGTTTAAGTATTGTATCCTTATTTGGATTGATCCTTTTTATCAAAAGAGAACTCACTTATAAACATCCTATTGTCAACTTAAAAGTGTTGAAAAACACCAATTTGAGAGTGGGAACCATCATGAGTTTCATTATGGGATTTGGTTTGTATGGCTCCACTTTTATAGTGCCCATTTACACCCAATCCGTTTTGGGTTGGAGCGCTTTGGATGCAGGTTTATTGCTAATTCCAAGTTCCATAACTACCGGAATTATGATGCCTTTTATTGGAAAAATGATTCAACGAGGTGTGCCACAAGCTTATATGGTGGCTGTAGGATTCATGATATTTTTCTTTTTTACTTTTTGGATGCACAACATAATTACGCCAAATACCAGCGCAGAAGAAATGTTTTGGCCATTAATATTAAGAGGCATCGGACTTGGATTATTGTTCGTGCCAATCACTACACTTTCCTTATCGACACTTTCGGGGAAACATATTGGAGAAGGAGCCGCTTTTACGGGTATGATGAGACAACTTGGAGGTTCTTTCGGGATTGCCATCATCACCACTTTCATTGCGATATTCAATCAAGGACACCGTGTGAATTTAATTTCACACCTTGACAAAACTTCTTTTCAAGTACAGCAAACTGTGCAGAAAATGCAACAAGGTTTTATGTCAAAAGGATTTAGTTTCAATGAATCTTTGGCAAAGGCCTATAAAGCTATCGAGTTTAAAGTTATGGTTCAAAGTTCCGTATTGACGTATATGGATGTGTTTTTGTATTTGGGTATCCTGTTTTTACTTTGCATTCCTTTCATTCTTATGATTAAAAAAGGAAAAGGGAAAATTAATCCTGCTGATGCAATGCATTAGATTATCGTGTAAAAACCAAATGATTTCCTTTTGACAAATTGGAGTCAAATTGATAGCCTTCATAATTGAAACCTTTCAAATCTTCAATGGTTTTTGCATTGGTATCGATAATATAACGCACCATCATTCCCCTCGCCTTCTTGGCAAAAAAGCTGATTATTTTTAGTTTTCCGTTTTTGTAATCCTTGAATTCGGGCGTGATTACAGGAACTTTCAATGCTTTTATGTCAATAACCGAAAAATATTCGTTGCTCGCCAAATTGATAAAAAGCTCGCCTTTTTCGAGTTCTTTGTTCAATGCTTTTGTAATGGCGGCTTTCCAAAATTCGTATAAGTTTTTGCTCTCGCCAATGGGCAATTTGGTTCCCATTTCCAGTCGGTAAGCCTGAATTAAATCCAATGGTTTCAGGATTCCATACAAACCTGATAGAATTCGAACGCTGTCTTGCAAAGTTTCTAATTTCTCCGTTGGAATCGAATAAGCATCCAAACCAGCATACACATCACCATCAAAAGCAAATAGGGCAGGACGGGCGTTTTCTGGAGCAAAAGGCGTTTTCCAATCTTGATTGCGTTGCCAATTCAAATCGGCCAGTTTATCCGAAATATCCATTAATTCCGAAAGGTCTTTGGGCGATTTTTGTTTCAAAACTTTATGAACCTGTCTTGCTTCTTTTAAAAACAGAGCCTCCGAGAATTTTGCTGTTGGCAATGTTTTTTCAAAGTTCAACGATTTGGCTGGCGATAGTACAATTTTCATAATTATTTGTTCTCTTGATTGGAATTTTCAAAAGTACAAATTGAAAAACCGAAAATGAAAATTGTCTGTCATTATATTTATGTATTTTTGGATTTGAAAATGAACACAGATTGCACAGATTCCCACAGATAATTTTTAGATTTACAAGAATCTTTCAGTTGAATTATCTGTTCCGTTAGGAACTAAACATTGGTAGAAATTAATTTTTAGGTTTGCAAGAATCTGTTTGATTAGATTGCTTGTTCCGTTAGAAACAAAATATAGGTAGAAAATTTTTTTTTTAGATTTACAAGAATCCGTTTCATTATATTGCTAGTTCCTAACGGAACAAAAAACTGACTAACTTTTATGAATCCGTTAAGTCCATACCAATTTAAAATTCCACATTTTTTTATGTCCAAAATCGAAATCAAGAAAGCAACAATTTCCGATCTTGAAATTATTCAGGAAATCAGCAAGCAGACTTTCACCGAAACTTTTGCAGCCGTGAATACGCCAGAAAATATGGCCAATTATGTCCGTGAAAATTTCAATCCAGAACAAATGACTTCGGAAATAAACAACCCGGAATCGGCTTTTTATCTTGCTGTTTTAGAAAATAAAACCATTGGCTACTTGAAAATAAACTTTGGCAACTCCCAAACCGAAAAACAAAAAGAAAACACTTTAGAAATTCACAGAATCTACGTATTGCAAGCCTTTCACGGGAAAAAAGTGGGTCAATTGTTGCTTGACGAAGCGATAAAAATCGCAAAATAAACTAACGTTGATTGGGTTTGGCTGGGCGTTTGGGAAGAAAATCACAGAGCGCTGCAATTTTATTCTAAAAATGGTTTTGTCGAATTTGACCAACACGTTTTCACCTTGGGCAATGATGTACAAACCGACTTGTTGATGCAACTCAAAATAAACAATTAACCAAGTCACTCCCAGTGAATCGAATTTCGTATTTTTGAAGAATGAGCACAACACCTGATTCTGAAGCCAAAGGATATAACAATTACGGAGCGCACTTGCGCAAAAAATACAACGGACAACGTGTCTATAAAGTGATTGTCGACGGTGGTTTTTCCTGTCCCAACAGAGACGGAAGCAAAGGCTACGGCGGTTGCACCTATTGCAATGTCGATTCCTACACGCCGGAAATTTCGAGAACTTCGACTACAATGCAAGCGCAGTTAAAGGACGGAATGCAGCGCGCCAAAAACTTTTACAAAGCCGATAAATATATCGTTTATTTCCAGCCAAACACCAATACGTATGCTCCAGTTCATTATTTAAAAACGATGTACGACGAAGCATTATCCGTCAACACCGACGATGTTGTGGGGTTTTCTGTTGGCACGCGACCCGATTGCATCGATGCCGAAAAAGTGGCGTTATTGGAAAGTTATTGCGACCGATTTGACGTGGATTTGGAGATGGGAATGGAATCGATTTATGACGAAACTTTAGAGCAAATTAACCGAGGTTGCAGCCACGCCGAGTTTGTTGCCGCGGTAGAATTGCTCAAAGACAGTCCACTCGATTTGTGTGTGCATACCATTTTTGGATTTCCTTGGGAAACCCGGGAAATGATGTTGGGTTATATCCACGAAATCAACCGATTTCCACAAATAAAATTCGTGAAATTCCATCATTTGCATATTGTCGAAGGCTCGATTATGGGAGCCAAATACAAGAAAAACCCATTTAAACTCTTCACTTTGGAAGAATACACCGACTTGCTTTGCGAGTTAATCCCGCTTTTGCGACCCGACATCGTGATCCAGCGCTTGTTTGGAATATCCGATTGGGATTTGCTCATTGCGCCCAATTGGGGATTGAACAAATCGAATATTCAAAGCTATATCGAGAAGGAAATCGACCGCAGGGGAATTGTCCAGGGTTCTGATTATGCTGGTTCGGATGAGATTATTTTTAAAAAGTAAGTAAATTTTTACTTTGTTTATTTTGTTATATTTGAAGGGAATAAAATATATACTTTCGAAAACACATTAGATATAGTGCTTTTTTGAGTTGCGTATATATACGAGTTAGCGGTCATACTAAAAAAAAGTAGAAATTAATATATAAATTATGTTATCAGAAGAAGAAAAAAGAAAAATAATTTTTGCATTGAACCAAAAAATTCCCAATTTGAAATGTCCAATGTGTAATCATAATAAATTCTCTTTGACAGAAGGTTATTTCAGTAATTTTATACAAGATCTGAAAAACATTTCATTAGGTGGTCCAAATATTCCAACAACTGCAATAATATGTGAAAATTGTGGATTTGTAAGTCAACACGCTTTAGGAGCTTTAAAATTATTACCACAAGAAACTAAAAATGAAGAAGATGGCAAATAATATTAACCCCGACAATATGAATAATATTGACCTAAATGATGAGTTTTCTAAAAATATGACTGTTCACAAAAATGTTGAGCAAGAAATTATAATAACAACTTCTGATAAAATAGAACTAGTTCTAATTAAAACAAAAGAGATATTAACTTCCCAAAGAGATTGGTGGACACCATTTGGTTTATTACTTGCTTTTGTTACAACATTTTGTACAGCCGATTTTAAAGAATTTGCTGGTATAACTAAAGATACTTGGGAAGCACTTTTCATATTGCTTACAATCGGTGCATTCATTTGGCTTTTGAAAAGTCTAATAAAGCTATGGAAATATTGGGGAAAAGATGATTTGAAAATGATAATCAATCAAATAAAAGTTAAAGAATAAAGTACGAACCGCTAACACCCCCGTGCTTTGCGATGGTCTCCCGACCTCGTAGCCTGTTTGCCATAACGAGAATATTATTTACGTGATTATCCAATCAGAAGATAATGGATGGAGCGATTCTAATTAGCAACAGAAACTCATACCAGATTATTAACACTTGAAAATGCAGATAATCCTGTTGCTGATATTTTAAATTTGAACATTTTTTTAAGAGTACTGCTGCGAGGTCGGGAGACCTTCGCAGAACAGGGGCTTAATTCAAAGTTAGCCTTGTGCTCGAATTATAAGAGTCTAATTTATGCTAATTCCATTTTTTTCAAGTATTGTAAAAAGATAAATACTTTCATTTGGATCATATTTTTCTATACCACTTAGATACCATTTCGCTATTATATTAAGCTGAAACGATGTGTAACCATCAGTCTCAATACTTAATCCAAGCAAACCTGACAGAAGAAAATCTTCTAAAACTTTATTGGTAACAATACATTGAGGAATTCCTTCAATAATAGAGCCGTTCATTCCCTCATAATCCATCCTTCCGGAATCGAATCCAGAATTAAAAGCGTCCCCTTTGTTGTCGCAATTAACTTGCAGGAATGGATTCAAACCATTTGAATATCCTTCAAAATAATCTTGTCTATAGGCAGGGCTAAATATATTTTTAGTATTCATGAAATGATGTATTTTAAAATTTCATTCCAAAAATATCAACAATATTTAACTAAATATACAAAAATCGTTGAAAGGAAAAAATACCCTTTAAATTACAATGGCAATGCCGTTTGTCGATAAAATAGATACTAGACAACAGCACAACTAAAGTTCCGCATAATACCTCTCCTCTATTCTCTTGATATCCTTTATGGAATTCCGTGCCCAAGCCAAACGTTTTTCCAAGATTTCTTCTTCGGATAAATGCCAATCGATATCCGATTTGCGTAACCTACTCATTAGATTTTGAATGATGATGGCTGCCGAAACCGAGATATTCAAACTTTCGGTAAAACCAACCATTGGGATTTTAAGAAATCCATCCGCCTTTTGCAATATTTCTTCCGACAATCCGTCTCTTTCCGTTCCAAAAAACAAGGCACTTGGTTTCGAAATATCAAAATCATCCAGTACGCAATCATTCTCGTGCGGCGTCGTGGCGATGATTTGGTATCCTTTGTTTTTTATGGAATCCACACAATTCGAAATACTGTCAAACGTTTTTATATCGACCCATTTCTGGGCACCCATCGCAATTTCCTTGTCGATACTTTTTCCGTAACGCTGCTCAATTACATTCAATTCCTGAATCCCAAAAACCTCGCAACTGCGCATCACCGCGCTGGCATTATGCATCTGGAAAATATCTTCCACCACGACCGTAAAATGGTTGGTCCTGTTTTCCAGCACTTTAAGAAACTTGTTTTTTCTGTTTTCGGTTAAGATATTTTCGAGAAAATGAAGGTAATCAACATCAATCATTGCAAAGTTTTTTTGGTAAAAATACTAAAAAAACACTAACTTTATTTTTCTTACCTTATAAGAAAATCCGTGCTATCAGCGTCCAAATTTTAAAAAATGAAAAAGAAACTAGTTATATTAACCGGAGCGGGAATTAGCGCCGAAAGCGGCATCAAAACCTTTCGAGATGCAGGCGGACTTTGGGAAGGACACAACGTTATGGATGTCGCAACACTCGAAGGCTGGAAGAAAAATACTGAATTGGTTCTTGATTTTTATAACCAAAGACGCAAACAATTACACGAAGTGCAACCCAACGTAGGACACGAAATCCTGGCTGAATTAGAAAAGCATTTCGAGGTTTTCATCATCACCCAAAACGTCGACAACTTGCACGAGAAATCAGGAAGCTCGAATGTTTTGCACCTCCATGGCGAATTATTGAAAGTACGAAGTACAATTAATAAAAATTACATTCTAGATTGGACAGACGATTTAAATTTTGGCGATGTTGACGACAAAGGGAACCAATTGAGGCCTCACATCGTTTGGTTTGGCGAGGAAGTACCCGCATTAGAAGAAGCCTTGGAAATAACGCAACAAGCCGATATTTTTGTGGTCATAGGAACTTCGCTGCAAGTCTACCCAGCGGCGGGATTAATTGAATTTACAAATCCTGAAATCCCCATTTTCTATATCGATCCAAAACCTGCCATGATGCGTAATTTGCGAAATCCCGTGGAAATTATTCCAATGAATGCAACAGAAGGTGTTTTAGTTTTGAAACAAATGTTATTTGATTTACACTAAAAAACTGAACTCGGAATACGGAATACTGAACACTATTCCTTATTTTTGTGCTTCAAAACAACACAATAACAATGAATACATTAAACGAATTAAACGCCGTATCTCCAATAGACGGAAGATACAGAAGCAAAACCAGTTCACTTTCAAAATATTTTTCGGAAGAAGCCCTAATCAAATACCGTGTATTGGTTGAAATTGAATATTTCATTGCGCTTTGCGAAATTCCTTTGCCACAATTAAAAGATGTAAATCCCGATTTATTCGAAAGTTTACGTAATATCTATAAAAATTTATCTACCGATGATGCACTTTGGATAAAAGAAACTGAAAAAATAACCAACCACGACGTGAAAGCGGTCGAATATTTTATCAAAAATGCTTTCGAAAAGTTGGGAATTTCTGAATATAAAGAGTTTATCCATTTTGGGCTGACCTCGCAAGACATCAATAATACGGCGATTCCGCTTTCGACCAAAGAAGCTTTCGAGAAAGTATATATGCCGTCATTGATCACTTTGACATCAAAATTAAAAGATTTAAGCGTTGAATGGCGCGACATTCCAATGCTTGCCAGAACACACGGGCAACCCGCTTCGCCAACACGTTTGGGCAAAGAAATTGGTGTTTTTGTGGAACGTTTGGAAGAGCAAATGCGTTTGTTATTCAACATTCCGTTTGCGGCAAAATTTGGTGGTGCAACCGGAAATTATAATGCCCATCACGTAGCCTATCCTCAAATCGACTGGAGAAATTTTGGAAGTAGTTTTGTAGAGGAAACACTTAGCTTACATCACTCTTTCCCAACCACCCAAATTGAACATTACGATCATTTTGCAGCGTTTTTTGATGCATTGAAAAGAATAAATACCATCATTATCGATTTAGACAGAGACATTTGGACGTATGTTTCAATGGAATATTTCAAACAAAAAATCAAGGCTGGAGAAATTGGTTCTTCGGCAATGCCACATAAAGTAAACCCAATAGATTTTGAAAATTCGGAAGGAAATTTAGGAATGGCGAATGCCATTTTCGAACATCTTTCGGCTAAATTACCCTTGTCAAGATTGCAACGCGATTTGACTGACAGCACGGTTTTGAGAAACATTGGCGTTCCTATGGGACATACTTTAATTGCTTTTGAAGCCACTTTGAAAGGTTTGAATAAACTGCTTTTGAATGAACCAAAATTTGCCGAAGATTTAGAGAAAAACTGGGCCGTTGTTGCCGAAGCGATTCAAACAATCCTACGTCGTGAAGGCTACCCAAATCCGTATGAAGCCTTGAAAGGATTGACCAGAACCAATGAAGCGATTGACAAAAAAGCAATCCATAATTTTATTGCAACGCTAGAAGTTTCAGATGAAATTAAGAAAGAATTGATGCAGATTACACCGAGTAACTTTTTGGGGATTTAATAAAAAAATACTCTTAAAGTACAAAGTAATTATGAAGAATTGCCTACTGAAAAATATATTGCTTTGCACTTTGTTTCTCCTATTTTCCTGTGAAAATAAAAAAAGCAAACAAGAAATCAAGCCTTACCAAGCGGGAGTCGTTTTATCCTTTGATGATGCTTATGTAAATGAGTGGTTTGATGCTGATAAATCATTAAAAAAATACGATTGGAAAGCCACTTTTTGTGTGAGTAAAATAAACACTTTAGACACGATTGAAATAAATAAACTCCTAAAATTACAAAAGGAAGGTCACGAGATTGCAGGTCATGGACTCCATCATTACAATGCGGTTAAGTTTATTTCTAAATACGGAATTAATGAATATATAAACCAGGAAATAAATCCGATGCTTGCCATAATGAAAAAACTCTCGTTGAATGTTACTTCATTTGCCTACCCGGATGGGGAAAGAAATGCGACACTTGACACCACTTTATTAAACAAATTTCAGATAGTGAGAGGAAGAGCGTTTGGAGGAGAAAGTCCTTCAAAACAAGTCTGTTATTTCAATAACTCGAGAATTGTATATGGTTTCGACATTGACAATAGCCATATTCATTTTAGCATTCCATATCTTTTGAAGTTACTGGATTATGCAAAGAAAAATAACAAAATTTTGATTTTGGTTGGTCATAAAACAGTAAAAGATGTAACTGCAAATTATCAGACAAAAATGAAAACATTGGAGCTAATCTGCAGTTATGTCCATCAAAACAATATGAAGTTTTATACTTTATCTGAATTGAATAATTTAGAATAAAATATATTTTCATTACAACAATGAAATGCGATTCGTAATTTCATTGTAACACTAAAAATTTAAAAGAAAATTAAAAGTGAGTTATTGCATATAATCCTATTAATTATTTGGTTATTAGCTAAATAAAAAAAATAAACCCCGTTAAAGCGAAAATAACACCATCTCGATTTGACGGGTTTTTCTGTTTATTGTGATAATAATATCATAAAAATTGGCTTCGAAGGAAGGTTACTTTTTTTATACTGAGCATTATTTATTAACTTTCATCAAGCATATCCTCTATCAGAATAAAGCTGTTATTTTTAACAAAATAGCCTGATGGAGACAGTAATATTTTTTGTACCTCCCCTTACACAAAAAAAGGAGAACATTCCGATAACTTTCGAAAGCAGAAATCTAAAATTTAACGTAGCTAAATAGCTTTAAAAAATAGAAACTATGCCAAAAAACAAAATCTTGATCCTGTTTTTTCATCCGCTATTCGAGAAATCGAGCACGAATAAGGCTTTGGTGCAAAATATTCCCGATTCAGAAAACATTACTTTTCACGATTTATATGAGGAATATCCCAATTTTGATATTGATGTAAAACGAGAGCAATTGCTGTTAAGCCGGCACAATATTATTATATGGCATCATCCCATGTATTGGTACAATTGTCCGCCACTCATGAAGCAATGGATTGATATGGTACTCGAATATGGCTGGGCTTATGGAAAAAAAGGAAGTGCTTTGAAGGATAAAATTATTTTTCAGGTAATTACAACCGGTGGAGACAAGAAAAGTTTTTACGAAACGGGTCGTGATCGGTATGCGATTCCTAATTTATTGGAACCGTTTTATCAAACGGCAAAAGTGTGCAATATGGAATATTTACCGCCTTTTGTAGTGCACGGAACGTATAGCATGACCAAAGAAGATTATGGTAAAAACGGTTTGGTTTATGGGCGTTTTCTTGATTATTTGGAAAATAATGATTTAGACATCAATAAAATTTTGCAATACCATTATTTAAATGATTGGTTTGCCACAATAGAAACATAATATGGAAACGGACTATCTATTTCATGCGATTATATATTTATCGGCAGCGGTTGTTTGTGTTCCCATTGCCAAAAAACTAGGAATGAGTTCTATTTTAGGCTACTTGCTTGCGGGAATAATCATTGGTCCCTTTGTACTGGGTTTTATTGGTCAGGAAAGTCAGGATATTATGCGCTTTGCCGAATTTGGTGTTGTGATGATGATGTTTTTAATTGGTTTAGAATTGGAACCCGGCAAGATATGGAAAATACGAAAATTTATTCTTGGAATGGGTTCCTTGCAATTGGTTGGCACTACTTTAGTTTTATTCATTGGATGCCTCCTTTTCATGGATTGGAATTGGAAAACTACATTAGCGATTTCATTGGCTTTGGCATTATCTTCCACTGCCATTGTTTTGCAAAGTTTAAAAGAAAAAGGATTGTCAGACACCTCGGTGGGACGTTCCTCGTTTGCTGTTCTGCTTTTTCAGGATATAACGGTGATCCCAATTTTAGCTTTTTTACCCCTTTTGGCAACGGGTAATCCAAATACAACAAATGATACCCATCAATCCTTAATTTCTGGTTTTCAGAGTTGGTTGCAAACCTTAATTGTAATCGGAATTATTTTGATTATCTACTTTTCCGGTCGATTTCTATTTGTTCCATTATTGCGAATTATTGCAAAAACACGTTTGCAGGAATTGTTTACTGCCTCGGCTCTACTATTGGTCGTTGGAGTTTCCTGTTTGATGCATTTGATTGGTTTAAATCCCGCACTTGGTACTTTTATGGCTGGAGTTGTACTTGCCAATTCCGAATTTCGTCACGAATTGGAAGGCGATATTGCTCCGTTTAAAGGGCTGCTTTTAGGTTTGTTTTTTATTGGTGTTGGCGCATCGATAAATTTCCAACTGATTAGGGACAATTCATTATTTATTTTTGTTTTTGGAGCGATTTTAATTTTGGTGAAATTCTTGGTGTCATTTGCAATTAGTAAGTTTTACATAAATAAAATGGACCAAAATCTATTATTCGCTTTTGGTTTAAGTCAATCCGGAGAATTTGGTTTTGTGATTACTAGTTTCTGTGTGTCGTTATACATCATTCCGAATATTTTAGCCAACCAAATTGTGGCGATCATAGCGATGAGCATGGTGGCTACTCCTATTTTACAGCTTATAAATGAACGTTTTATATATACAAATTCAAAAATCAAAGAAAAAGAAAACAAAAAAGAGAGTGATATTATCGACGAACATAATCCCGTTATCATCGCTGGTTTTGGACATTTCGGGAGCACTGTGGGTCGTTTGTTGAGAGCCAGTAACGTAAAATCGACTATTTTAGATTACGATTCAGACCGAATAGACGTATTACGAAAAATGGGATTCAAAGCGCATTATGGCGATGCCACGCGATTGGAATTATTGAAAGCTGCAGGATGCGAAAAGGCAAAACTCTTTATTGCCGCAATAGATAACCCCACGGTGAATTTGCAGGTAATTAAAATTTTACAAAAGCATTATCCGAATTTAAAAATCCTTACCCGTGCCAGAAACCGAATTGATGCTTACGAATTAATCGACCATAAAGTAGACCATATTTATCGTGAAACCTTATACAGTGCCGTTAATATGGGAGTTGATGCTTTGGTGGTATTAGGACATCGGAGATATACTGCCACCCGACATGGACAGCAATTTATAAAATATGATGAAATCACGACTCTTAAATTAGCCGAAAAACGTCATGATAAAGCGGCTTACCTGGTTACCATAAAAGAAGAAATAGAACTGCTGGAACAACTTTTAAAAAGTGATTTGGATTCTCAAGTTGCCGCCACTAATCACAGTTGGGATAGCGAGCACCTGAATAAAAAAATGCGGAAGTAATGTTTTGAGAAGTGAAAAGGAAAAATAAAAAAGGCATAAGAACTAAATCTTACGCCTTTTGACTTTCGACTTTTGACTAAAGTCTATCTCGAATAATTCGGAGCTTCTTTGGTAATGGTCACATTATGTGGATGACTTTCGTTGATTCCGCTTGCG
This sequence comes from Flavobacterium sp. UBA5153, assembly GCA_002413745.1. Lineage (GTDB taxonomy): Bacteria > Bacteroidota > Bacteroidia > Flavobacteriales > Flavobacteriaceae > Flavobacterium. Next base: position 169,249 of record DHXP01000031.1, read on the forward strand.
GTGATACGAACAAAACGCCCTGTTTCCTGTAATGTTGGAACATCTTTTGAACCGCAATAACCCATTCCGGCGCGAAGTCCACCAATGAACTGTTGCATACTTTCTTCCAATTCTCCTTTGTAAGGCACACGACCCACGATTCCTTCGGGAACCAGTTTCTTGACATCGTCTTCCACATCTTGGAAATAACGATCTTTTGAACCACCTTCCATGGCTTCTACAGAACCCATTCCGCGGTAAGATTTGAATTTTCTTCCTTCAAAAATAATGGTTTCCCCAGGGGATTCTTTGGTTCCAGCCAAAAGTGAACCTAACATCACACAATCGGCACCGGCAGCAATTGCTTTGGGAATATCACCAGTGTAACGAATTCCACCATCGGCAATAACCGGAACTCCAGTTCCTTTTAAAGCTGCTGCAACTTCTAGAACGGCAGAAAATTGTGGAAAACCAACGCCTGCAATAATACGAGTGGTACAAATAGAACCTGGACCAATTCCAACTTTTACACCATCGGCACCATTTTCAACAAGAAATTTTGCAGCTTCGGGAGTGGCAATATTTCCAACGATAACATCTATTTGGGGAAAATTAGTTTTTACATCTTTCAACACATTGACAACTCCCTGCGTGTGACCGTGAGCAGTATCAATAATTATGGCATCTACACCGGCTTGAACGAGCGCTTTCGCTCTTTCGAGTGCATCTGCTGTTACGCCAATGGCAGCAGCAACACGCAAACGACCATAAACATCTTTATTGGCGTTTGGTTTTTGGGTTAATTTGGTGATATCTCTAAAAGTGATTAATCCGACTAATTTATTTTCGTCATTAACCACTGGAAGTTTCTCGATTTTGTGTCCCTGCAAAACAACTTCGGCTTGCCCTAAAGAAGTTCCTTCGGCAACGGTGACCAAGTTTTTGCTGGTCATCACTTCTATGATTGGTCTGGCATTGTTTTTTTCGAAACGTAAATCTCGATTGGTAACAATTCCTTTTAATATTTTGTTTTCATCGACAATTGGAATACCGCCAATCCCGAATTCTTTCATTGCATTTTTGGCGTCGGCAACGGTAGAAGTCAATGGCAAAGTTACCGGATCGATAATCATTCCTGATTCGGCACGTTTTACTTTTCGCACTTTGGCAGCTTGTTGCTCGATGGTCATATTCTTATGTAAGACACCAATTCCTCCTTCTTGAGCCATTGCAATTGCCATTGCACTTTCGGTAACGGTATCCATCGCGGCGGAAACAATTGGTACATTAAGTGTTATGTTTCTTGAAAATTTTGATTTGATACTCACTTCTCGAGGAAGTACATTGGAGTAATTCGGAACTAATAATACATCATCGTAAGTTAGACCTTCGCCGATAATCTTGGAGTTGTGTGCTATCATTGCAATTTGAAGTTGTAGTTAAATTGCATGCAAATTTAGGGAATCTTAAGCAGAAAAACACCATAATTTAAATAATAAATAATTAAATTAGCAGTACAAAATTATTTCACTCTTCTAACCTCGTTTTATCATTTTTAAAAATGAAAAAACCACTATAATTTTCCAATGGAAAAAACAAACCATTCATTAAGAGGACTTTCTGACGAAGAAGTGATGCGGTCAAGAGAAAAGAACGGTTACAATTCTTTGGAACATCAAGATAAAAACGGTTTCCTTATTTCTTTAATCGAAATGATTAAGGAACCTATGTTTTTATTGCTGGTAACAGCAACAAGCATCTATTTTATTACGGGGGCTTATGCCGACGGAATTTTTATGGCTGCAGCCATAGTATTGGTTTCCACCATTTCACTTTACCAAGAATCAAAAAGTCGAAATGCTATTGAAGAACTAAAAAAATTATTACAACCCAAAAGCAGAGTCATCCGCAACGGCGAAATTACTGAAATTCCCAGCGAAGAAATTGTCTTGGGTGATTTAATCCAAATAGAGGAAGGCACCTTTGTCCCGGCGGATGGCATCATAATTCAATCCAATGATTTTTCGGTAAACGAATCCATTTTAACCGGTGAATCGCTCGCCGTATTCAAAAATGAAAAATCCCAAATCAATCAGATATTTCAGGGAACAATCGTTGCCAGCGGCTTGGCTATTTGTGAAGTTACCGCCATTGGCAACCAAACCCAATTAGGCAAAATTGGCAAAAGTTTGGAAGCAATAGCGGAAGAAAAAACACCTTTGCAGATGCAAATCGGAGATTTTGTAAAAAAAATGTCAATTGTTGGTCTGATAATTTTTGGTATTGTTTGGGCAATAAATTTTTATAATTCGGGTCTGTTTTTAGATAGTTTATTGAAGGCATTAACCCTCGCAATGAGTATTATTCCTGAGGAAATTCCGGTAGCCTTTACCACTTTTATGGCTTTGGGCGCCTGGCGATTAATAAAAATGGGAATCATTGTAAAGCAAACCAAAACCGTTGAAACCCTGGGAAGTGCCAACGTAATTTGTACGGATAAAACAGGAACCATCACCGAAAATAAAATGAGTTTGGCGCAATTATACTTGTTATCATCAGACAAAATTGTAAATCCAAAAGAGGAACTTGACGACGAAGAATTGGAATTGCTTAGAATTTCAATGTGGGCGAGCGAGCCCATTCCGTTTGATGGAATGGAAAAAGCACTGCACGATGCTTATTCGAAATTAGAAATCAAGGATGAACGCCCTGACTTTAAATTGATTCACGAATATCCATTGGATGGAAATCCGCCAATGATGACACATATTTTCGAAAACAAAAACGGAACCAGAATCATTGCAGCCAAAGGAGCCGCAGAAGCATTAATGGCTCATTCCAATCTTTCGGAACGTGAAAAACAACAAATCAATATCGCTTTGGAAACAATGGCGAAAGAGGGTTTTCGGGTATTGGGTGTTGGCATTTCCGAGTTTTTAGGGAATGAATATCCAAAAACACAACAAGAATTCCCTTTTAAATTTAAGGGATTGATTGCTTTTTATGATCCTCCAAAAGAGAATATCAAGGCAGTATTTGACACCTTTTATAATGCGGGAATCCAAGTTAAAATAGTAACTGGAGACAACGCCACGACAACCTCAACTATCGCCAGACAAGTAGGATTTAGAAATCCCGAAAACACATTAAATGGAGATGAATTGATGGCGATGGATGAAGCCACATTAAGAGGAAAAGTAATGGAAACCACCATTTTCACCAGAATGTTTCCCGAAGCCAAACTCAAAATAATAAAGGCATTAAAAGAAAACAACCAAATCGTGGCAATGACGGGTGACGGAGTCAATGACGGTCCCGCTTTAAAATCAGCACATATAGGAATTGCAATGGGTAAAAAAGGAACCGAAATTGCCAAACAGGCGGCAAACCTCATCCTGATAGAAGATGATTTGGCAAAAATGATTGATGCCATCGCTATGGGAAGAAAAATATATGCCAACCTAAAAAAAGCCATTCAATATATCATTTCCATACATATTCCCATCGTTTTAATTGTCTTTATTCCGCTGGTTTTGGGTTGGATTTATCCGAATATTTTCTCACCTGTACATATTATTTTTCTGGAAATAATTATGGGACCAACCTGCTCTATAATTTACGAGAATGAACCTATGGAACCCAATCTGATGTTGCAAAAACCGAGACCGTTTACGACCACTTTTTTCAACTTGAAAGAAATAATCATCAGTATTGTCCAAGGACTTGTCATCACGCTGGGACTTTTATTCGTCTATCAATATTGTGTCCAAGAAAGCTGTTCCGAAAGCGTTACCCGAACAGTCGTTTTCCTAACATTGATTGCTTCCAATATCTTCCTGACATTAGCCAATCGTTCCTTCTATTATTCGATAATCACGACCTTAAAATACAAAAACAATTTAGTTTTGATAATCATTGGAATAACCGTTTTAATTACCAGTTTGCTTTTGTTTGTTCCCGCATTCTCCCATTTTTTTATGTTTGATAAAGTATCGGCTTTTCAAATAATATTAAGTATTTTAGTGGGGTTTGTTTCGGTGATTTGGATCGAAATTTACAAAGGATTCAAGCGAAGAAATCAAAAATAAAATCCTGTTTTAATCAGGCGTATTTTTATCTGGAAAAAAGACATTGAGTCCCAATTGGAACGACATACTATTGGCTTTAGAAACATCTCTAAATTCCAATAAATTGTCCGCCATCATATAAAAATTGACTTTACCGATAGTTGTAGATAATCCCAATCCAATGTTTTTAACCGAAAATGAATCCACAGTGTAGGTTGCTTTCATTTCTAGAGATTCGAAAATTTGCCGTCTATAATAAGCCGTCAAGGCCATTAAAGGCATTCTTGGAGTTGTCATTGCAAACAATTGCGCCCCAACGGAATTTTTATATTTCATTTCATTTCCGCTACAACTACACTCAGAATTCCTGCCGTCTCCAAATGAATATTGAACGGAAGAATTAAATTTTACAGGTCGCCAAGTAGTGTATTTGTTATGCAAAGTGTCTAAAGGAATGGCCTTTTTAAATGCTTGATAGATATTTGTTGATGAACCCGAAAGAAAATCAGGCGTTAAGCCCATATAATTATAGGTGCCTTTAAGGCTATAATTTTCTATATCCTTAGCGTGTTTTATAAAGCCAACATCTATGATACTTGCCGTAAACTGGATGTTCTTTTGGAAATAATAAGTAAGTCCGGCGTCAAATCCCAATCCCAGATTGCCTCCAAATAAAGTCTTTTTGGTAATATCACTTTTGGCATTCCCGGTATAATTACGAGTATAATTCAAAAAGCCGGAAGTGTTGACCAATATGTTTGAATTAATAACTTGTTCATAAATGGAATTTGTGGACGGAATGGTATAAAAATATCCTGAATTTTGGGTTGAAGAAACATTAAAAACACTGGAATAAATTTTCCCTCTAACCCCTATTATTAATTTATCGCTTATGTTTTTATGGTATCCAACGTGAAAAACAGAAAGCATTTCGCCTTTCATACTCAAATCGCCAAAATTAAAAACTTTTCCTAGATAATCCTTATTTCCATCCAAAGCCAATATGGCGGGATCTTTGGGCATATAGGTTAGAACATCTAATTCTTGGTACATTCCAGAAGAAATATAAGCACTTTTCTGCCAATCCCCAATTTTAAAACCACCACTAAAAAGTTCCACTTGTTCATTTATCACCAGCTTGTCATTCCTTGAAGAGGAGAAAACAACATTCCTTAATTTAGTATTAAAATCCACCCCGTTATTGGCAAATAAATCATAGGCAGAAAATCCGCTGGAACCTACGTTTGCAGAAATGCCGGACAGTAAGGGAACGCCAATAAACCAATTGTATTTAACATCAGAACCCGGATTACTCAACAAGGATTGAGGTACCGAAGTAAAGTTGTATAAAATTTCCCTGTTTTGGGAAAAGCAACTAATTGATACCGAAAAGATAAAAAGCAATAGTGTTTTTCTCATCGCACCACTAAATAAACGGTGGCACTTGAACGCATTTTTAAACTCCCTAAACTGCTTTCGCTTAAAGGCGGACCGGTCAACATTGTAATGGTAAAAGCTATTTTTGTGGTGCTTTTCAATAAAACAAGATTGTTATTTTCGAATATTTCGGTTTTGGTCACCAAATTTTCCGCACCGCTATAAGCCGGAACGTTAAAAGGAATAGTGTAAAGTGGTGTGTCATTAACGTCTAGCAATACCAAGTCTATGGAGTATGCCCTGTTTATGGTATTGTTGATTTCAAAAAATAATTCGGCTTTTTTTAAACTTTTATCAAAAAAAGAATCCTTGAACACGTCAAAATTTGCCACATCAAGAAACACGTCTTGTTCTGCTCCGTTAGTGACAAATTGATTTGCGGAAACATCAAAAGACGCCAAATTTGCTACGAAAACCGGCTCTAACTTTAAATTATTGACCTGATTAAAGTCTAAGTTGCTAGAGCAGGAAAAGGAGAAAATTGCGAGGATAAATATCCCTAAAAATTTATTCATAATATTCAATTTCAATGTCAATTTCAATAAATTCAATTGCAATTACAACTACAACGAAGGTATTTTCATTTTATTATTTCCTAATGAAACGCACCAAATAATTTTGAGGCTTCATTATAAGCACTTTCAAAACTCATTGGGCTCAAATTCGTATTTCCTTTTTTTGAAGTGAAATAAGAAAGTAATTTCTCAGTAGGCATATTGCCCGTTAATTCATCTTTCGCCATTGGGCATCCGCCAAAACCCTGTATGGCGCCATCAAAACGACGACATCCTGCATTGTAAGCGGCGTCAACTTTCTCGAACCATTTGTCCGGAGTGGTGTGCAAATGGGCACCAAATTCAATCTTTGGATACCTGGGAATTAAATGCGAAAACAAATACTGAATCACGTCTGGAGTTGAACTGCCAACGGTATCCGAAAGCGAAAGGATTTTTACTCCCATATTGGATAATTTTTCGGTCCACTCGCCCACTATTTCCATACTCCAAGGATCTCCGTAAGGATTCCCGAATCCCATCGAAAGATACGCCACTACTTCTTTATTGCTTTTATCGGCAATTTCCAGGATTTCCTGCAAGGTTACCAGTGATTCGGCAATGGTTTTGTGTGTATTACGCATCTGGAAATTCTCGGAAATCGAAAAGGGAAAACCCAAATATTGAATGGGTTGATGATGTGAAGCGGCGGTTGCCCCCTGTGTATTGGCAATTATGGCCAATAATTTACTTCGGGTTTGCGATAAATCAAGTTGTGCCAAAACTTCGGCAGTGTCCTGCATTTGCGGAATGGCTTTGGGCGAAACAAAACTCCCAAAATCTATAGTATCAAAACCTACACGAAGCAAGGACTGAATGTAAGCTGCTTTTTTTGCCGTAGGAATAAAAGTCTTTATTCCTTGCATTGCATCTCGCGGACATTCTATAATTTTTATCGCTTCCATAGAAGCCCAAATATAAGAAAGTTTAAAGTTTAAAAGTTTAAAGTTTCTCTAAAATCTTCTTGTTAATCGCTTTGATCAAACCAGGACCTTCATAAATAAAACCAGTATAAATTTGGATTAAACTGGCTCCGGCTTCGAGTTTTTCGATTGCATCTTCGGGCGAATGGATGCCTCCCACTCCAATTATAGGGAATGCTTTATTGCTTTTTTCAGATAAAAAACGAATAACCTCGGTTGAACGATCTCGCAGGGGTTTTCCTGACATTCCTCCTGTTTCGCTCTTCTTTTCAGATGTTAATCCTTCACGCGAAATGGTGGTATTGGTGGCAATTACTCCCGCAATCTTGGTTTCCTTGACAATATCAATAATATCCAGAAGTTGGGTGTCGGTTAAATCAGGAGCTATTTTTAGCAAGATTGGTTTTTGTTTTGGCTTTGCCAAATTCAAATTTTGCAATGCTTGCAACAATCGCGTCAATGGTTCTTTTTCCTGTAGTTCTCTAAGATTTGGCGTGTTTGGGGAACTCACGTTGACTACAAAATAATCGACATAATCAAATAAGGCCTCAAAGCAAATTTCATAATCAGAAGTGGCATCTTCATTTGGAGTCAATTTATTTTTACCAATATTCCCTCCTATGAGAACCCCTTTATTTTTCTTGAGCCGTTCAACCGCTTCTTGAACTCCTCCATTATTGAATCCCATCCTGTTAATGATGGCACCATCTTCTTTCAAACGAAATATGCGTTTTTTCGGGTTACCTTCTTGACCCTTTGGCGTAATGGTCCCTATTTCGATAAAACCAAACCCAAAGCTGGATAACTCCTTATATAGCGAAGCATCTTTGTCGAAACCCGCAGCTAGTCCAACAGGATTTTTGAACTTTAATCCAAAGACTTCCGTTTCCAAACGCTTGTCATTGACTGCATACAGGCACCTGAAAAGTGATGGGATTCCAGGTATTTTGGATAAAATTCGAATTAATGAAAAGGTAAAATAATGGACTTTTTCAGGATCAAACCAAAAAAGTATCGGGCGAATAATTTGTTTGTACATAATTAACAGAAGTTGTTCTGCAAAAGTAAAATTATCTACTCGATTTAATAAATATTTAGGGAATAAATTCATAAAATCATTCAAATGCTAAAAAAAACGTTATAGTTAACCATAGCAAAATTGCGAATATTTAGCTAAAATTAAGCTTTTTTTGACAATAAAGCATTCTTTAAAATAGAACCTTAAATTTTAAATTTTCGCAACTTCACATTGTAAGATACTACATATCAACGAATTGAAAAAAAACACCAAAATGTCCCTTTTTTTAAAATACAACTATTTTACATCGACAATAAAACATAATTATTGTTAATTTTATAATAATACAACAAAAATTAAAGATTTATAGTTATAATAACTCACAATATGATAATTATCAGGAAAGTTCCACACAAGTCGAAATATCTTTGTACAAGAAAAACACTTCAACTATTATTGAAGCGAGAACAAAAATAAAATACAGACAAAAAAAACAAAAAATAACTAATATTTAAATTCAAAAACAATGACTAAAACACAATTTTCAAAAAAATTTATAGGGCTTTGCATAAGCATTATGTTCTTCTCTATTAGTGCGGTGAATGCACAAAATTTTAACGTTATTCCCCAAAGTTCCACCGCTAATATCCATGGAACCTCTAATCTACACGATTGGGATATAAAAGTAACCAAAATCAATAGTGAATTAGGATTAAACAGTTCTAAACAGATAAATACTCTAATTGTAAAAATTCCGGTTATTTCATTAAAAAGTGGAAAAGGAATTATGGATGGCAAAACTTATGACTCTTTTGACGCCAAGAAAAATCCAAACATTGTTTTTCAACTAACAGAAGTTTCTCCTGTAAAAATTACTGATAAAGATTCAGAAATAACGTTAACCGGAAATCTGACTATGGCTGGAGAAACAAAAAAAATCAGCTTTAAATCTATAGTAAAAATTACAACAGCCGGCGATTATCATCTCAAGGGAAGTGCTTCCTTAAAAATGACAGATTTTAAAATGATTCCTCCAACAGCATTTTTTGGTTCAATGAAAACGGGTGATGCTGTTACTGTCAAATTTGACGTGACTTTTAAAGGATAATAATGTAATCAATAAACTAAATAATAATAAATAACTAATTTAAAATTCCAATCATGAAAACAATTATTAGAGTATCATTACTGATAGCAGCCTTTTGCCTGTCTGGCAACATTATGGCACAACAAGTCTCTTTTGGACAAATACAAAACCAAATTTCAAGAGGTAAAGATGGAGTTAACCAATTTGACGTAAAAAAAGACAGTGTCGAATTCAAAGGAATCAGCATAGATTTAGGCGGATCTTTTGCATTGCAATTTCAAGCTTTAAATTCATTTAACGATCAAGCAAACTTACCAGTTACAATTACAAATTACAGATTAAACAATTTAGCAAACAATTTAAATTTACCCACAGCAAACATGATTTTTGGCGCCCAATTGGCTGACGGAGTACGTGTAAACTTAGATCTTTATTTGGCTGCAAGACACCACAATGAAACTTGGGTAAAAGGCGGGTATTTGCAAATTGACAAATTAGATTTCATCAAAAAAGATTTCTTGGCAGGTTTCATGAAATATGCAACAATTAAAGCTGGACAAATGGAAAATAACTACGGTGATGCCCACTTTAGAAGAACTGACAATGGAAATGCCATAATGAACCCTTTTATTGAAAGTAATATTATGGATTCGTTCACTACAGAGCCAGGAATTGAAGTATACTACAACAGAAGTGGATTTGTAAGCATGTTTGGTGTGACAAACTCAAAATTAAATCAAAATGTTGGAGAAATTATCCCATCTGCTGCCACTCCTGCAAAACCTGATCCAAACACGGTTGTAAGCCCTACATTTTTGGCTAAACTAGGATACGACAAACAAATTGACAAAGATTTAAGAGTAAGAATCACGGGATCTTTATACCATTGCGCAAATACTAGTGGTAACTTATACTCCTCTGATAGAGCCGGTAGCCGTTATTACTATGTAATGTCTCACCAAACTTATACTAATGGAACCAAAACTGTATACAACAATATGACTTTAAATTCTGACGGAACTTCAACTGATGCTCTTGCTGCTAACCCTACCACTGGTAGATTTAACCCTGGGTTTGGAAACTGGTCTACAAACATTATGGTAAACCCATTTGTAAAATACAAAGGTCTTGAATTCTTCGGTACTTTAGAATTTGCTTCAGGAGGAGATACAAAAGGTGTTGATGCAAAACGTACGGTAAACCAATATACAGGAGATGTATTGTACAGATTTGGAGCAAACGAGAATATGTATATCGGTGCAAGATACGGTGTTGTATCAGGAAAATTGGCCAATGCGGATGCAAAAGCAGTAACTGTAAACAGATTAGAATCTAGTTTAGGTTGGTTTATGACAAAAAACATATTGGCTAAATTAGCTTATGTAAGCCAAAATTATAAAGATTACGCACAATTTACAGGAACAACTCCTAATGATTTATATGGAGGAAGTTTCAAAGGATTAATGTTTGAAGCAACGATAAGTTTCTAATTGATTTATTTGTTTTAGTAGTTGTTTAACCGGCAAGTGTAAATATTGCCGGTTAACAATTTTAAGATGTTAAACATTTTGTTATGAAAAAGATTATTGGTTTAATGGTATTATGTTTCATAATTTGTGACTCCGTAACGGCCCAAAATTTGTTTTCTGCCGAACTACAAAAAAACAGTTCCCTTACCATTAGCGGGTCAACAAATCTATTGTCGTTTAAACTGTTTCAAAACGGCGAAAAACTCTCAAGAAATAAGATCTCAATTGCAACTACACAAACCCAAAACAAAATATTTTTAAGCCAGAACCGACTTTCAGTAGCTGTTAATAATTTTGCTTCTAATAATATTATGGCTTTAAAAGATTTCTTAAAGTTATTAAAATCGGACACCTACCCCACTTTACAAGTCCAAATAAATTATCTGAATTTACAACCCATCACAGAAAAAGGACAATCTTACAACGGAAACGCACTGGTAAGCATAACAATAACCGGGATAACAAAACAATATTCCATTCCTATTTCCTTCAATAGCAACGGAGATTCATATATTGTGGATGGAAAGAAAAAAATGAGTATTCGCGATTTTGGGCTTAGCCCACAAAACAAAATGATGGGCTTGATAAAAGTAAGCGAATGGATAGACATAGACTTTCACATGATATGCAAAATCACGACATCTGGAGATATTGCGAAACTCTGAATATAACTTTTCAAGAATTTATTCCAAGGCATCCGTTACTGTTGAAAATACATTCACATCCATTACCCATACTGGAAAGACATTCAAAAATCATTCAATTTCTACTTAACGAATATCAAAAAAACTTTTAGGAAAATTTAAAAGGGCAACATTCTATATCAAATAGAATGTTGCCCTTTTTTACATAATTAAATAGTTCCTAGAATTGTTATACCATTGGTTAGTATATTTTAGTCCAATCGTTATAGCATAATGCCGCTGTATATTTCATTTAGTTCTCCCGATA
>DHXP01000031.1:181025-191463 GCA_002413745.1 Flavobacterium sp. UBA5153
GAAATAACTAGCGGTATTAATTCTGCTTTAGCCTTGTCTTGCCACTTCTCCGTGATGGGTTAGATCCAGTCCAACTTCTTGTTCCATGTCCGTTACACGAACAGGAATAAACCTGTTGATAATTCGGAACAACAACAAGGTAAAAAAGAACGCATAACTGGTTGCAAAAACAATGGCAACACATTCTTTAAACAGCAACATTCCGTTTCCACCAAAAAACAAACCATTGGGAATGGCTGCATTGATAGTACTATTGGCAAAGAAACCCAAACAAATGGTTCCAATTATTCCGCCCATTCCATGAATTCCCCAGACGTCAAGCGCATCGTCCCAGCCTTTCTTTTCCTTAAATTTTACGGCTAAAAAGCAACCACAGGCCGCAATAATTCCGATAATCGCCGAAGAATAAATATCAACATAACCCGCCGCAGGCGTAATTGTTGCTAATCCTGCAACAGCTCCTGTCATCAATCCGATAAATGTAGGTTTCTTTTTGCCCGTATTCCATTCGATAAATAACCAGGTAACGGCTGCAAAAGAAGCCGCAGTATCGGTATTTAGAAAGGCAGAAATTGTGATGGAATTAACCGCCAATTCACTTCCAGCATTAAATCCATACCAGCCAAACCAAAGCAATGCCGTACCAACGGCAACCAATGGAATGTTGTTGGGTTCGTGCTTATTTTGTCGTCTTCCCACAAAATATACCGATGCCAATGCCGCAAATCCAGCAGTTGCATGCACCGTGATTCCACCTGCAAAGTCAAAAACTCCCCATTGGGCAAGCAATCCGCCACCCCAAACCATATGAACGAAGGGATAATAAACAAATATTTGCCAAAATATAAGGAAAAAGACGTACGATTTAAATGAAACCCGATTGATAAAAGCTCCCGTGATCAATGCCGGCGTAATAATGGCAAACATCATTTGATAAGCAATAAAAATATATTCCGGGAATCGTTTATCAGCTGAGTATAGTGTTGAAGGTGTAATTCCGTGGTAAAATGCTTTGTCAAAATTCCCTATTATTCCAAAAAAATCAGTCCCCGAACTCACATTTCCGCTGAAGCAAACCGAATAACCAAAAGCAAACCAAAGCACTGTCCCTATACCCATGGAAACAAAACTCTGCATCATAATGCTTAAAATATTTTTATTGCATCCCAATCCTCCATAAAAAAAAGCAAGACCAGGTGTCATTAGCATCACCAAACTGGTGGCAAGAATCATAAAAGTGGTTAAACCTACATCTAACATAATTGTGTTTTTTATTTGGCACAAAATTAAACAAATGTGTCAATATTTTTTTTACAAATTTGACAAATATTGTTACGTTTTATAATAAAAAGGCAGTACGTCTTGTTATTTAGCACAATTATCAAGAAACACCCCCTAAAAAATAGGAGTACAAAGTAAATAAAACTGTAAAATATTCTTTTTTGAAAAATCAATATCACAAAATAGATTAAAAAAAAGGGGGCATTATTATTTAATTCTCAATTTTCTACCTTTGTACCTTTCAAATTCCAAAAAATGAACATCAAGCTCATCGCCATTGGCAAAACCGACAATAAAAATCTTCAGTCACTGATTGACGAATATCAAAAACGATTGTCCTTTTACATCAAGTTTGATTTAGAGATTATTCCCGACATCAAGAACGCAAAAAACTTGTCGGAAAGTCAACAAAAGGAAAAAGAAGGCGAATTGATTTTGGCAAAAATAACGCCAACCGACCAACTCATTTTATTGGACGAAAACGGAAAAACCTTTTCAAGTGTAGCCTTTTCAGAGGAATTACAAAAGAAAATGAATGCCGGAATAAAGACACTGGTTTTTGTGATTGGCGGTCCTTATGGCTTTTCGGAAACGGTGTATGCCAAAGCAAACGGCAAAATATCGCTTTCGCCAATGACTTTTTCGCATCAAATGGTGCGCTTGTTTTTTATCGAACAATTGTATCGTGGATTCACTATTTTAAAGAATGAACCCTATCATCATCAATAGAAAGTGTTCAGTTGTCATCTCGAGCGCAGTCGAGAGACAGTCATAGTGTTCAGTCAGGAATTTAATAAATAAACTCTTCGTAATTATCAATTTTCAAACTTCGAATGAAAATTTCGTCCTGTATATAACTTCCGTAAGTCATCTCTTGAGCGAAACAAAATTGCATTTGACTAGGGTTTTCGATTGGCAAATTGTACAGATAACTTTGCAGATCTTCTCGTTTAACATCTGCATTAAGGATTGAAATTTTATTGTTTTTATCAAAAAACACAATCAAACTCGATTTTGGTTTTTCCATTTTATAATGCACTTCCGTGAATGGTAGAAACGCCATATTTTTATGAATACTATCCGCATACGAATAATAATTTTGGGCTGCTTCGTTTTTGTGGGCAACTTCATTTCGCTTTTTTTCCTGCAACTTCATCACTTCGGGAATCACCAATCGTAAAGGCAAACGTTTGTCAATATTGAAAATCCAATTGGTCGAAATAATCTCGTTTTTCTTGTTGACTTCCGCCAAAGTGTCTTTTCCCTTGGTTCTAAAAAAAATGTAAATAGGTGAATGATCTTCCACGTTTGAGACAATTGTCACATTGGATTTTGGCAACAAAATGTCTTCTTTGTTTCCGCAAGAAATCATTAAAAAAAGGACAATCAGACTAAAATATTTCATAAATTTTGATTGGTTTTGTTGAACAAAGTGACACATTCCATTGCTTCTTTTACATCGTGAACCCTAAGTATTTTTGCGCCTTTGGCCAAGGCTAAAGTGTTCAAAACCGTAGTTCCGTTTAGCGCTCTTTCCGCACTTGAATGCAACGGCTTATAAATCATTGATTTTCTGGAAAAACCAACAAGAATTGGCAATTCTAATATATTAAATAATTCCAGTTTTTGCAAAACCTCATAATTTTGTTCCAATGTTTTGGCAAAGCCAAATCCTGGATCGACTATCAAATCATTAATACCCAAACTTCTCGCTCGTGCCACCTTTTCGGAAAAATAGAAAAGCATTTCCTTTACGATATTTTCATAATCCGTCATTGTTTGCATCGTTTGCGGCGTGCCTCGCATATGCATCATAATGTAGGGAACATTATATTTTGCAATGGTTTCAAGCATTTTGTCATCCAAATTTCCTGCCGAAATATCGTTGATTATTGCCGCTCCGTTTTCAATGCAAACTTTGGCAACTTGACTTCTAAATGTGTCGATGGAAATCAAGGTTTCGGGAAAATGTTCTAAAATTAATTGGACAATGGAAACAATTCGGCTCAACTCCTCATCTTCCGTAACAAACTCGGCTTTAGGTTTACTCGAATACGCTCCAATATCGATGAAAGTCGCGCCATCATTCAACATTTTCCCAACTTGTGACAGTATTTCACCTTCGTTTTTATACTTCCCGCCATCAAAAAAAGAGTTGGGCGTCACATTCAAAATCCCCATTACTTTGGGAGTGGATAAATCGATAAGTTGTCCTTTGCAGCGTATTGTCATTTTCAAATCAAAAATCGTTAATCATCATTCTTCAATCCAATAAATATTCTTTACTTTTGAAGAAATTTTAGACAAATATACATCAATAAATGAACATTACTTCACAAGAATATGATAAGGTGATTGCGATTTGCCGTTCCCTTTTCGTCAATAAAATGAAAGATTACGGCAGCGCTTGGCGCATATTAAGATTGCCTTCCTTGACTGACCAAATCTTCATCAAAGCCCAAAGAATACGAAGTTTACAGGAAAATGAAGTCCGAAAAGTGGACGAGGATGAAACCGGCGAATTCATCGGAATCATCAATTATTCGATTATGGCTTTGATCCAATTGGAACTTGGCGTTGCCGACCAACCGGATTTAAATGTGGAAGAAGCGACCGAGTTATACGATGCCAAAGTCAAACTCACCAAAGAATTAATGGAAAACAAAAACCACGACTATGGCGAAGCCTGGCGCGAAATGCGGGTGAGTTCATTGACGGATTTGATTTTGCAAAAACTGCTTCGCGTGAAACAAATTGAAAACAATAAAGGAAAAACCTTGGTTTCTGAAGGCATCGATGCGAATTATCAGGATATGATTAATTATGCCGTTTTTGCACTGATATTAATGGGAAATAAATAAATTGAAAAATCTTTGTCAAAGTTTAAAACTTTGACAAAGATTACTTTTAAATAACATAAAACTATGAAAAACATTATCACTCAATTCTCGAGACTTTTCGTCGGAATCTTATTTATTATTTCAGGTTTAATAAAATTGAATGATCCTTTGGGTTTTTCCTATAAACTAGAAGAATTCTTCAGTGAACCTGTTTTCAATATGCCTTTTTTCGTGCCATATTCATTGGCAATTGCTTTGTTTTTGGTTATTCTTGAAGTCGTTTTGGGTGTTATGTTGCTCATTGGTTACAAATCAAAATACACGATTTGGAGTTTGTTGATTTTGGTTGTTCTTTTTGCGTTTCTTACTTTTTACTCGGCTTATTTTGATGTGGTAAAAGACTGCGGTTGTTTTGGTGATGCCTTGCATTTAATACCTTGGCAATCCTTTACGAAAGACATTGTTTTATTGTTTTTCATCTTAATTTTATTTTTCAACCAAAAATTAATAAAACCGTTATTTTCGAATACAATTCAAAATATTCTGGCGTTTGCAAGTGTTGTTTTGTGTTGTTTTATGGGTTATTGGGTTTTAAATCATTTGCCTTTAATCGATTTCAGACCTTATAAAGTGGGCACAAATATTAAGACCGCAATGGAAATTCCGGATAATGCACCAAAAAGCGTTGTCGAAATGGTTTTTATCTATAACGTAAATGGTGTAAATAAGGAATTTAAAGAAAAGGATTTAATGTCGCTTCCTGTCGGCGCCAAGTTTGTTGACAGAAAAGACAAAGTGATTGTGCAAGGTTACCTTCCTCCTATTCACGATTTTAAGTTGGAATTAAACGGCAACGACAATACACAATTAATTTTTTCAAGAGAAAAATCGCTGTTGATTGTGGCCTACGATTTGGAAAAATCTAATCCAGGAGCCTTGCAAAAACTGGACAAATTATACAAAGATGCTTCTGCAAAAGGATATTATGTTGCCATAGTGACCGGTTCCTCAAATGATATTATTGACAGCGTGAAAAAGAAATACGGATTCACTTTTGATTTCCTTTTTTGTGACGCAACAGCTTTAAAAACGGTAGAAAGAGCGAATCCTAGTTTTGTGCTTTTGCATTACGGAAACATCACACAAAAAGTGCATTATAATGATATTGATGAATTGAGATTGTAAAAAGGGTATCCATTGCTGTCAAAATAAAAATGAGCACGGAATACTAAACACAAAATTTGAGTTTTTGGTTTTAAAATGTAACTTTGTCAAAATTATTAAAAAATGAAAAAAACACTTGCCTTGCTTATTGCTTTTGCTTCTATTTCTTGTTCAAATGCACAAAAAAAGGTATTCTCAAAAGAAGCTTTGTCAGAAACATTATTGACAGCCGACGGGAGCCAAGTTGCTTTTCAGGATATTCTAAAAAATTATAAAGGCAAAACCTTGGTTGTCGAAGTTTGGGCTTCATGGTGTGGCGATTGTGTAAAGGCAATGCCAAAAATTAAAGAATTACAAGCCAATAATCCAGATGTTGCTTATCTGTTTCTTTCGATGGATAAAACAGCCGAAAATTGGAAAATTGGAATTGCAAAACACGAACTCAAAGGCGACCATTTTATGGCGAACGACCAAATGAAAGGCGTTTTTGCAAAAGCCATAGATTTAGACTGGATTCCAAGATATATCATCATTGACAAAACCGGAAAAATTGTACTTTATCGAGCCATTGAAACTGACTTCGACCAAATAAATACCACTTTAAAAGATTTAAAAAAATAGAAATTACAAATAAAATTATCAAATTACAAACACAACTAAAATGAGAAAGAAGATTGTAGCAGGAAACTGGAAAATGCACAAAAATGCAGAGCAAACCGAAGATTTATTGAACGAATTAATAGCACTAATCCCAACCGAAAGTGATGCACAAATAATTGTGGCACCTACATTTGTCAACTTGGCTTCTGCCGTTGATCATTTGGAATTTACGCCTATTAATGTGGCAGCCCAAAATATGCACCAAGCAGAAAGTGGTGCTTATACTGGCGAAATTTCGGCCGATATGCTAAAAAGCATCGGAGTAAACACAGTGATTCTAGGACATTCAGAACGCAGAGCAATTTTCCATGAAACCGATGCCTTGATTGCCAGCAAAGTAGACACGGCATTGAGACATGATATGACCGTTATTTTTTGTTTTGGTGAAGAGTTGAAAGACCGTCAATCTAAAAATCATTTTAATATTGTTGAAAATCAATTGCGAGATGGATTGTTTCATATCGAAGCAAAGGATTGGGAAAAAATTGTTTTGGCTTATGAGCCAGTTTGGGCAATTGGAACAGGTGAAACTGCCAGTCCAGAACAAGCACAAGAAATGCACGAATTCATCAGGGAAACCGTTCGCAAAGCTTTTGGAAGCGATATTGCCGAAGATGTTTCCATCCTTTATGGCGGAAGCGTGAAACCGGATAATGCCAAAGAAATTTTCTCTAAACCAGATGTTGATGGCGGTTTAATTGGTGGTGCTGCACTAAAAGCAGAAGATTTTGTGGCAATTGTGAAAGCTATTTAAAATAAATAATAAATTGAAAAAGAGGTTTGAATGCTATTCAAATCTCTTTTTTGTTTTTCACAATCCAACAAAAGAGATTCTTACCTTTGCAAAAAACAAATTTTATGTCAAATATATATTTAGGCTTTCATTTTACGGTTGAACCAAAAGAATTAGGTTCGGAAATTCTTGTTGCCGAATTGGGCGAACTGCCTTTTGAAAGCTTCATTGACAGTGATTTGGGGATTGTTGCCTATATCCAAAAAGACCTTTGGACCCCAACTATTCTGGATGATTTATTCATTTTGAACTCGCCCGAATTTACCATTTCGTACAGGATAGAGGAAATTGACCAAGTCAATTGGAACGAGGAATGGGAAAAGAATTTCGAACCTATAGATGTCGATGGAAATTGCCATGTTCGCGCTCCTTTTCACCCAAAAACCGACGCCAAATTTGATATCATAATCGAGCCAAAAATGAGTTTTGGAACGGGTCATCACGAAACCACCCACATGATGATTCAGCATCTTTTGGAAATCGACGTTGCAGGAATGAAGACACTTGATATGGGTTGCGGAACAGCAATTTTGGCTATTCTTGCGGAAATGAAAGGTGCCCAACCCATTGATGCAATTGATATAGACAACTGGTGTTATTTGAATTCCATAGAAAATGCCGAACGCAATAATTGTCATCAAATTACAGTTTATGAAGGTGATGCAGCCTTGTTGAAAGACAAAAAATATGATTTGATAATCGCCAACATCAATAGAAATATTTTACTGAACGACATGCAAAGTTATGTGGATTGCTTAAATCCAAAAGGAACCTTATTATTGAGCGGATTTTATGAAGAAGACATTCCTTTTATCGATGCTTCCTGTACGGAGAAAGGCTTAACCTATGTTAAAAAGTTCCAAAAAAATAACTGGGTATCTTTAAAATACGTAAATTAGTATAACCGAAATTTAAAAAATGGAAGTAAATAAAAAACAACATTGGGAAACGGTTTATGAAACCAAGCAGCCCAACGAGGTAAGCTGGACGCAGGAAAATCCAAAAACTTCGCTTAATTTTATTCGGGAAACCCGTTTGGGAAAGTCCGCAAAAATCATTGACGTTGGCGGTGGTGACAGCAAACTGGTAGATTATTTATTGAATGAGGGTTACGAAAATATAACCGTTTTGGACATTTCGGCAAACGCATTGGAAAGAGCAAAAAAAAGATTTGGGAAAAATGCCGAAAAAGTAAATTGGATTGTTTCCGATATTACTGAATTCAAACCGGAAACCACGTATGACATTTGGCATGACCGAGCCACATTTCATTTTTTGACAACTCCGGAACAAGTAAAAACGTATGTTGAAATCACCGAAAAATGGGTTACTAGTTTTTTAATAATAGGTGCTTTTTCAGAAAACGGACCCAAAAAATGTAGCGGACTGGATATTAAACAATACTCGGAAATGGAACTTGAAAATCAATTTTCTAATCGTTTCAAAAAAGTTAAATGTATAATAGAAGATCACGTAACACCGTTTGAAACCATGCAAAATTTTATATTTTGTGCTTTTGAAAAAATTAAGTAGAACCAACTGTATTTTTATTTAACACCTTCAAATTATCTAAAAATGAGTACTAAAGAAAAAGTAAGAGTAAAAGTTAGCCAAAAAGAAGCAACATCCATAAACCACGAAATTGTAGTTTATAATGATGATGTAAACACTTTTGACCATGTAATCGACACCTTAATCCGGGTTTGTGAACACACTCCGGAACAAGCAGAACAATGCTCCTTGATTGTGCATTACAACGGAAAATGTACTGTAAAAACGGGTATTTTAGAAAAACTAAAACCACAATGCACCCAATTACTCGAAGCGGGTTTGAGTGCCGAGATAGTGTAAACTTCCGGACTACCAGATCTTAAGACAACCTCTAAAAACTCATAAATTTCAATTTTCAATCCATAAAAAAACAGCATTCTCTATTTTAGAAAATGCTGTTTTTTTGATTTTATTGGTGTTAATGAGGCAACTTGTCCTTTAACAATCCATAGATAAAAGTACCCAGAAGCGCTCCAAAAAGAACAAATACAACGGGCAAAAAACCAGCGCCAAGCAATATAAAGATTGGTCCTGGACAACATCCTACCAAAGCCCAACCCAAGCCAAAAAATAATCCGCCAACCCAATATCTGGTAGAACCGGGTTCTTTATCAAGAACTTCTATGGGCCGTCCTTTTATATCTTTTATGTTTTTCCTTTTTATGATCTGGATTCCGGTAATTCCTGTAATTATGGCAACCATAATGATTCCATACATATGAAACGATTGAAACTGGAACATTTCATATATTCTGTACCAAGAAACTGCTTCCGATTTTGTAAGCACAATTCCGAAAACAAATCCAACAAATAAATATTTTAATACTTTCATCTCTTAAAAAATTAATGGTAAAATAAAATGAGCCATAATCAATCCGCCAACAAAGAATCCAATCACTGCTTTTAAGGATGGAAGTTGCAAATTACTCAATCCAAAAATCGCATGTCCCGAAGTGCATCCTCCAGCGTATCGAGATCCGAAACCTATTAGTATTCCGCCAATAATCAATATGAAAATCATTTTTGGGGATTGAAAAACATTGTTTCCAAATAAAACATCGGGCAACAATTTCCCATTTGGGGCATCAATTCCCAGTTGGTTAAGTTGTGCAATTGTCTTTGGGTTGATAGCAACATTTGAGGCATCTCCCATAAAATGAACCGCAACAAAACCACCAAGCATGGCGCCTAAAATTACCACTAAATTCCAGCGTTGTAATTTCCAATCAAAGTCAAAAAAGGCCACTCGTTTCCCTATTCCGGTCATCGAACACAAGGTGCTCAAATTAGAGGACATCCCAAATACTTTTCCGAAACAAATAAGGCAAAGCATTACCAATCCTATCAAAAACCCGGAAACATACCAAGGCCAAGTTTGAAAAATAATATCCATAACGTACATTTAATTTTGCGAAAATAATAATTCTAATTTTAAAAAGAAGAATTATTAAGGCATTATTGTTGTTTATGGCGACAATACCGCTTAAATTTGTTATTTAAATTGGATTCTAAAAGCCAAAACTAAATCATAAAGAATAATGAAAAAAATTGTGCCTTTTATCGCTTTACTAATCTTTACAGCATCGTGTGTGAGCACAAAATCTACCCTGAAAAACGTGGATGACAATGCACCTTTTCCCATACTCACAAAAGACAATACCTTTGCCATTACGGAATATAGCAAAGATAAAAGGTATGGTTATGATAAAGATTATCCCATCAATATATATTTTTTTAACACCAAAGACGAAACCATAAACCAGCAACGTTTTTTGAATGCTTTGGCTGGGCCAAAAGGCGAGAAAATTACCTACAAAAAACTAGAAAGTTGCTGTCCGTTTCCAACAAAGAGAAGCGAAATGGGAGCGGGTTTACTGGATGTGTACGAATTACGATGGGAAGGACAACGAAATCCTGTAACGCTGTATTTAAATATATATGAAAAAGGAGTATTGATGGTTCCGGTCGGATTGAGTTTGAAGAAAAATTAATCCTCCCCTAACCCTAACCCCTCCTTCGGAGGGGAATAGAAAACTAAAGCCCAATTCTAAATCGTGTTAAAAACTAGATCCTTTTTCTTTTGTCACACTGAACGCATCCCGATGGCTCCTATGTTTGCAAAGTTATAAATTCCCAAAAAGAGATTGTT
>DHXP01000033.1:0-1282 GCA_002413745.1 Flavobacterium sp. UBA5153
ACAGATGTGTATAAGAGACAGTTTTTTATACCATTGGTTAGTATGTTTTAGTCCAATCGTTCTAGTATAATGCCGCTGTATATTTCATTTAGTTCAATTTTTATTGGACTAATTTGAAATAACTAGCGGTATTATTCCGAATTTATGGGTGCGCCTAGATATTTGGCGCGGCATATTAACAAGGGGTGTAATTCAGGCTAGTGTTTATAGGCAAATCAAAGTATCACTTATACATACAGCTAATCCTGATTAATTTAGATTTAATATAAATTTGTAAATTGTAACGTTTGTAGGCTGTTTTTTTTTAAATTTATAGTCCATTAAATTAATTTATTATGACTGTCAATCAAATATTAAGCACAAAAGGGAAAGAAGTATTTTCAGTACTCTCAACAATTACGGTGTATGAGGCTTTAGGGGTGATGAGTGAAAAAAATATCGGAGCTATTTTAATAATAGAAGACAATATATTAAAAGGTATTTTATCTGAAAGAGATTACGCACGAAAAATTGCTTTAAAAGCCAAATCTTCCAAAAAAACATTTGTTTATGAAATTATGGAGAAAGACGTGGTTACGGTAAAACCAACAGATAACCTTGATTATTGCATGGAATTAATGGATACAAAAAGAGTAAGACATTTGCCTGTCACAGAAAACGGTACCATTATTGGGATTATCTCCATAAGTGACGTGGTAAAAGCGATAATCGAAATGCAAAAAGCCACAATTAAACATTTGGATTCTTATATTTCACAATAAAGTCAAAAAACAATCAATAATTATAAACAGCCGCAATTTAGTGCGGCTGTTTTTTATATAAAAAAAATTAGCAAATCCAAAAACAGCTAATTAAGAGTAGTTTACAAGATTCATAAACACTATCGGTAACGATTTAGTAATGGTGCTCATTGCATTCATTTTCAACCAAATTCCTTGTAAATCAATAGCAAATTTACAAAAAAACAGAGAAACATTTAGAATATCTAGCTTATTTTTCATCTGTTTTTAGGATTAGTGCCTTCTCTTTAATCATTAAGAAATTTTATGTGATTTGTTTTTTACTCAATAGTTCAAAATTAGGCATAATAAAAGTTTCCCAATCAGTATTGAATGTATTGCATAGTCATCTAAAATTCAAAACGACAAAAAACATTTAGACTAAATGACAAATTATTTAATTATACCAGGACTTGGAAATTCAGGACCAGAACATTGGCAGACATATTTTGAAAAATCAGGAGATAATTTTTTTAGAATTCACCAGCCAAAGAGGTACGACC
>DHXP01000033.1:1496-2173 GCA_002413745.1 Flavobacterium sp. UBA5153
ATTTAGTCATAATTGTATTAAAATAGATGTCAAAAACACATAAATAAAAACTTTTTCACTCCGATTAGCTGATTTTGTTGGGGGTACATTAGGGGTCATATGACCCCTGTGACTGTTTTGGTATTACTTTATTATTTCTATTTGTCCCAAACATTTAAAACCACAACATTATGGCAATCGAAGTAATCACTCGCGAGGATTTAAACGAATTTCGAACCCTCTTGCTTTCCGATTTAAACACACTATTTAATTCCAAACCGCAACAGCAAAAGCAATGGCTCAAATCTAATGAAGTTCGAAAGCTCTTAAATATATCCCCTGGTACTTTGCAAAACCTGCGAATCAATGGAACTATATCCTACACTAAAATTGGCGGAATACTTTACTATGCCAATAGCGATCTAGAAAAAGTTTTGCAGACAAACAAAGTGGAAGCAACACCCAATTTATTCAATCCTAAATAACTAAAAGATGAATTACATAAAACATCTAACAGGATTCTTTGAAAAAGTTGCCATCGATAAAACACTCAATCCAACACACGTAAGTTTGTATATGTCGTTGTTTCAATTTTGGAATTGTAATCGGTTCAAAAACCCAATCAGTATATCTCGTGATGAGGTAATGAGAATAAGCAAAATCAGTTCCAAAGCTACCTATCATAAGTGTTTGAAAAA
>DHXP01000033.1:2411-3587 GCA_002413745.1 Flavobacterium sp. UBA5153
ATTAAAAACAGTTTAAACTTGGAGGAGCAAGCAAAAAATTTTCAAAATGAGAATTTATTTTTCGAAGAAAAAAAAGAAAAAAGTTCCGCAAAAAAAGAAAAAGATTTAAAGCCAACAAACGATGAAGTCAAATCCTATTTCCTCGAACAAAACTTTCCCGAACTCGAAGCCAATAAGTTTTTCAATTATTTCTCTAGTATTGGCTGGCTAGTCGGTGGCAAAACCCCAATGCTCGATTGGCAAGCCGCAGCTCAAAACTGGATGCTCAACGCCAACAAATTCACAACTTACGAAAAACCTCCCGACCGAGCAAAGCACCTCAATATCGGTAACGACAAAGACTATTCAGAGCCATTGTAGCTGTCATTGCAAGGAACGAAGCACCCGAGCAAAGCGAACAGAGCGTAAGCTAATTTCATTCCGTCATTTCGAGTGATTTTTAAGTTTTTCACTTAAAAATTGTATCGAGAAGCTTTACTAAAATAAATTTCATTGAATGGAAACAGAAATAAAAACCCACTACAATTACCAAGAAGTAATCATTTGGCTTGAAAAAAAGGGCATTGAATTATATGGAAATCATTTCAAAATCCTTGAAAGCGATTACCCAATAATTTACAAACTCATTGCCTATTTCCTTAAGGATGAAGTAACTTGTTATCAATACAACATAGATCTCAACAAAGGAATATTGCTTTCTGGACCAGTAGGATGCGGAAAAACAACCCTAATGAATCTTATGAAAACCCTAACCTCAACCGAACATAAATTTTATATAAAACCCTGCCGGGACATTAGTTTCGAATTTATCCAGGACGGTTACGAAATAATCCAAAAATACAGCAAAGGAAAACTATATCCCGACCCAAAAACCATTTGTTTCGACGATTTAGGCACCGAAAAGAACCTCAAATACTACGGCAACGAGTGTAATGTAATGGCAGAAATAATACTCTCCAGATACGACATTTTCATATCCAAAAAAATATACACCCACATCACCACTAACCTCTCAGCCTCCGAAATAGAAACCGCCTACGGCAACAGAGTCCGCTCCCGTCTCCGAAATATGCTAAACCTCATCGCCTTCGACAAAAGCACCAAAGACAAACGATAATCTCACTATTTACTTCTCACAACTCACTCTTTAGCAATGAAAAAAATCACCACCTTCTG
>DHXP01000033.1:3785-5836 GCA_002413745.1 Flavobacterium sp. UBA5153
AAAGAATTAGTTTTGTAATTAAAACTCCATTGACAATCAATGATAAATTCCTGATAATTTTCACGGGAGGCGGATACCGCAAATTATTCCCTAAAATCATCGCTTTCGAAGAACAGGCACCAACACTGAAACATTTCACCTCTCAGGCTTTTATAAAACCATTGCAAAATAATACTAAATACATAAACGGTACAGACGAACCCTGCAGTTGCAAAAACTACGAAATCAAAATCAGTGAAATACAAATAGCATTATTGGATTACAATATCGCCACCAAGCATATAAAAATTAATCTGTACCTACCCGAATACAACGAGCTAAAGCAATACGAAGATCTAAAATCGAATATCGATTGGATCGTAATGCAAATCGTGGGAGAAATAGCTTTCCGGAAACACATCAAACAAATCCAGTTAAACCAACTACCATTGGAACAAATTGGCCTGTTAAGTTTGATGGAACTTCCTGATTTTATTGAATATCTGTATAAAATTAATTCATGGAAGAAAACAAGACAGCTATAGCTTAACTGATTAAAAAAATCCTTAAAGACATTGTATTTCATTTCGATAAACTATTCGAAATGAAATAATATTTCTAAAATGAGGAAAACCGTAAAACAGTATGATTTTAATGGTTTAATTCTGAAATCAACTTTCAATAATAATTTTCAAATAGCATGTAAAACATTGTATAACCTGTTCACTATTTGAATAGGTTATTACTATTAAAATTTATAAATTTACGTTTTTCATTTTAGTACCAAATTAATGCAAATAGTTCATAAAACAAATGATTTCTTCTACGCAATCTTTTTTAAGAGAAAGCAAAGAACCATGGGAATTGATCCCAATAAAAAAGACTACATCATTTCAAATATTGACGGCAAACGTTTTTCAGAAAATCAAGTACTAAGCAATTACTATGTTTCTTGGGTGTTGTCAATGCCAGAGCAAGTGCAACACCTTGGGTTAGATTTTGGGAAAAAATTTGAAATGGCTAAAAAAATATCTTAAACATAGTATCAAAAATGATAGAAATTGAAAAATATGATTTTTCTTTTACTGCATCTTCATTACGATTAAATGAAATGATTTTAGTTGCTAGTTCTATAAGAGAAAATAGACCAGTAGATTACACAAACGAATTAGGTGGTGGCAAGTCTACAACCGGAAAAAGAATGTTATTTGAATTTAATAAAAGGATTAGCAATCTTACGCAGAAACAAATTGAAATCCTTATCGATGGAGATTTAACTTCTCAAAAACAAATAGCGTTTTTATCTATTTGTAAAACATATTCTTTAATCAGAGATTTTGTTGTTGAAGCGCTTAGGGAAAAATTATTAGTGTTTGATTATCAAATTACACAGGGAGATTACATCACGTTTTATAGAAGAAAATTAGATTTACATCCAGAAATGGAAAAACTTACCGATTTAACCGAGAAGAAGATCAAACAAGTGATTTTTAAAATATTAGAACAAGCGGGAATTATTGACAACATAAAAAAAAGAGTTATTCAACCTCAGATTATTGATAAAAAGGTAATTGATGTTATAGCCTTAGATAATCCCATTTGGCTAAAAGTACTATTCATGAGTGATATAGACATCACTAACATTGAAAATTAAATATGGAAGATATTATTTCAAAATATACGCATTTATACAAAGTAATTTCAACAAATGGTTTCTTAAACAAAGAAGCTTTAGGTGGTGAAATTCCTTTCTTTATATCCACTTATGATGCCAAACAAGAAATTCAAATTCGGGAATCGATTAAACTCTTAAAAAATAAACTGGAAACTTCTGGTATTTCAATTTTGGAAATAAACTTATACGATGTTGTTTGTGAAATTCTGGAAGAAAAAGGTGGAATTGAAAGAATGTTCAAAGTAGAAAAATCTAAAACAAAAGATAAATTCCAAAGAGCATTACAATCCACTTTAAACATTCATCAAATCTTGATGCCAAGAATAAAAGAAAAAATTGAAAAAGCGGATGCCAAGGTGTATTTCCTCACCGGAATAGGAATGGTTTTCCCATACAT
>DHXP01000032.1 GCA_002413745.1 Flavobacterium sp. UBA5153
CCAAAGTTAGCAGCGTTTAAAAGAGCATGCAGTACTTCATTATCTTCAAGTACATTAGAATCTTTTTTGATTTCAATTTTACCACGCTTGTATAACTTGGCTACCATTGTCCAAACCGCATTTTGATACCAACCGTATGGACGTTTGGCGAAATGTGTTTTAAGATCATTCAACGAAGTCCTGTCAGATTGGTTTTTTCTACGGTTAATCAAAGTTAATATTTCGGTTTCCGCTTCTGATATTGTTTGGTCATCCGTACCGAATAAATCATCTTGTTTGCTAAGAATAGTGTGCTTGAAAGTGTCTTCGCTATATTGAATAGCACCCAACATTCTTAAGTTAGAATATACCGATTTTATTAAATCTTGAAAAGCATTTATTACTAATGTTTTTCCATCAGCTGTTGCAGTAGTTTCTAATTTTCTCCCATTCAATATTACAGTTGATGCTGCCAAAGCTTTGTTGGCCAATAACAATAGATTATGTCTTCTCTCAGCGTTTATAATAGCTCTTTCCTGAAGAATTCTTTTTACTTCCGGGCGGTTTGAAGTCGATTGATTTTGTTTGACATATTTGTTGGTTCTCAAATACATTTTCAAATCCTTCATGAATAACGCATCAGAGGGAAGTATCATTTTCATTCCGGCAGTTCCCATAGTTTGAGATTGTATAAAAGCCAGATTATCATAGTCATGAAAATTTTCCGTGATGATTTCTATTTCAAGTTCTTTTTCTCTGCCAAGAATGTTTCCATCAATTTTACTTGTGAATTCATAATCCTGTTTGTTATCCAGAAATTTTATTTTATTGTCTCGAATGATATCATCGAAGAAAAGTTCTTTTAAGAGCTGAGGTACTGCCTGATCATCAATATCCGTAGCTTTGATTTCTTGTTCTACATCTTTTTCATCATCGGTCAAAAACTCATAGATATCGCCATTACGCTGTACATAACTTTGAAGTTCTAAAACATTTAGTGCTTCATCGATGGCTGCCTCATGTTTTTTTAAATCAATGTTTACATCGTCAATCATTAAAACTGAAATGTTGCGTTTTGTAGTCTTGAAATTGACGAAATATTTTACAAGAAATAATGCTTTTAGCACCTTGAAAGCAAAACGATTGTCCAATTGTTTTTCAGCCAGCGTAATGGGACTTTGAATTTCACCTCTTAGCTCATTGCGGATACCATCAAACATTAAATCAAAACTCACTAAAGCATTATCCTCTTTATTCTCGATCTTTTGTATTACTTGCTGGAACACGCCAAGCATTGATCTTTCACCCACTGAAGCATGCTTACCCTGAAAAGCATTGTGTGTAGAGAGTGCTCTACGGCATTCTTGAAATAAGTCGAATTGATAGGAAACAAAAGGCATTTTGTTAGCAAAATCGGTATCGTTCTTGTACCCTTTAAATTGTACTCCAGCATCAGAAAAGCTCAATAAAGTGTCTAAATGCGCACTTTCTTTCTTGAAAGTGGATACCAGATGTTTTTGTGCGTCCTCATTCTTTTTTAATAACCTTTTTTCTATTACCTCATCTACATTTGCGGAGGTTAGTGGCACTTTGGTTTTGAATCTTGCCTGAATTCGAGAAAAGTCATTTTGTTGGCTTTTATTCATATCTCCAACCACTTTTTCCATATCCTCCTGAGAGGTTACTAAAATCCATGAACTCCCTTTTGTTTTGGTCGCTAAAGTTTCAGCAATAGTCTGAAGGTTCAACATTAATTTAGTGTTGTCACTAATGTATTGACCCACCTCATCAACAAAGAAATTTAGTCTGAAACCGGAAGGTTTCATTTTGATATATTCAGAAACACGAAGACAAAAATCTTCAATAGACTGCTTGTGTCTGTCTTCAATCTCATCTAAAATATTTTCATATTTGGAAGCATCTGTATTATTTATTTCTCCCAATACTTCCGAAACTACTTCCATAACTAATGGGTCGAAGTAATCGTTTCTCGCTATTTCCCATGACTGCCCATTTTTATTTTGGAACATTGTTTTGAATTCTACATAACTATCTTGTTTGTCTAACCACATTTCAAATTCGGCTATGTGTGGTTGAAAACCGTAATAACCCAAATGGTCATAAAACACTTTGTAGAACACTGATAAAATGGCATTTTCATCCGCTTTACTGGTTATTTGAGCCTGTTGGTCAATGTTGAAAAGGATAGATTCGGAAGGAATTCGAGTCGCCCTTTGCACATCTCCTTTGAGTATTTCATTATCCTCAATTTTTTCGGCGAAGAGTTCGCCGCTTTTGTAGCCATCGAATTCTTTATTTTCTAAAACGTAAGATAAAATTTTCAGTAAATGGGATTTACCGGAACCGAAAAATCCAGAAATCCAAACACCATTTGCACCGCCATAGTTGTTGTATGCTGAGAAAAAATCCGTGATTTTTTTAGCTATTTCACGAGTGATTACGTATTCTGCAACCTCGTCAGCGATATGGTCACGATCATCTGCTTTGATAACCGTTTCTATATTTCGATTGATATTTTTTTGAAAAAAATCTTTAATTATCATGATTATGCTTTTATTTTATCAATATTAAATGCTCTGTAATAATTGTCATCTTTTAATAAACCAAAAAGGTTTAAAGTATGACCATCGTATTCTCCAGGGAAAAATGCTACTGTAGGCGCATCTTTTGCAATATTCTGAAGATTGTTTAGGATGTTGTGTGAACGAATGTATGGGAAAACCATTCCTAT
>DHXP01000024.1 GCA_002413745.1 Flavobacterium sp. UBA5153
TATCGTTTTTTCAGGACTAGACAAACTGTCCCGCTTTCTATTTCTATCGGAGTTTGTTTTTGCATAAAAAGACGAGCCGTCAAGTTCCCTCTCAACGTTATTTCGTTGCCTTTTACGTCCAGCCAACTCCCTTCTCTTAATCCTAAAACAGGAAAAGTGTTAAATGCATGAAATTCTTCAATCCTTGTTTCACGTGTTTCTCCCATATGTTTCGATTCCGTATCGTCGTCAAGATAATGCGGATTCAAATTAAAAGGAACCAATCCCAAGGTTTCAAAACTTGGAGGATAAATAATAGGCATATCGTTAGTAGTTTGCATCGTTAATCCACAAATATTGCTTCCGGCACTCGTTCCTAAATAAGGAATTCCTTTTTTCACTGTTTCGGCAAGAAGGGTCATGATATTATTTTTATGTAATTGAGACACCAATAAAAAAGTGTTGCCGCCACCGGTAAAAATTCCTTCGGCATTTTTGATTGCCATGGATAAATCTTCAAATTCGTGGATTCCTTTTACTTCTTTACCTATTTTGGCGAAAGCCAGCGCCACTTTTGTCGTATAGCCTTCATGAGAAATCCCACTTGGTCTCGCAAACGGAATAAATAGAATCGTTTTGCAATGCTGAAAATGAACACTCAATTCTGGCAACAAGTAGTCTAAATAGTCTCCTCCATGGAGGGTTGAAGTGCTGGCGATAATTATATTTTTCATTTTGTGTTAGTGGAATAATTGAGGTATAAAGATAATATATCGTGTTTTTTAAACTTGCATTTTATGGTTTTTAATTAACATATTTTTACCAAGTCGTTAATAATTAATTTGGAATGGATTAAGATACTTTTACAACTAATCAATAATTGATTGTAAGCCAATGCGTAAAGTTGTAGGTATCTTTTTTATTTTAATAATCACCAATGTTTTGGCGCAAGAAACCGTTAGAACTAAATTGAATGGAAAAATTATCGCCGATATGCGGAATCTTGAAGGAATTTATGTTGTAAATTTAAAAACTGAAAAATCGGAGATTACTGGGGAAGGCGGATATTTCTCGATAGAGGCAATTCCGGGTGACACGCTCGTGTTTTCTTCAGTGCAATTAAAGGGAATTCGAATTGGTTTGGAGCAAAAACATTTTCAAAAAGAATTGTTTTTTGTAAAAATGGAACCAATGATAAATCAATTACCTGAAGTATTGGTCCGAAGATACGACAACATCAATGCAGTTTCGCTGGGAATTGTTCCAAAAGGAATAAAACATTACACGCCAGCTGAACGGAAATATGCAACAGCTACCTCAGGCAAGTTGAATCCAATGGGTTTAGATCCTTTGTTGAATTTAATTTCTGGCAGAACGGCAATGCTCAAAAAAGAAATTGAAGTAGAAAAAAAGGAATTTTATATCCAGCAACTAGAAAACATGTTTGATAAGGATCATTTCGTTGGTAATTTAAAAATTCCTGCAGCATACATTAAAGGGTTTGAATATTATATTGTTGAAAACACTAGATTTACAGCTATTTTGGATTCTAAAAATAAAACTATGACCGATTTTTTAATGGGAGAATTGGCGATAAAATATAATGAAATAATAGCCTGTGAAAATGAATAATTCCTTAACTTTAACTATTGTTTTGTTATTGTTGGCACAGTTTGCAATTGGACAAACAAAAGAGGGTAAAGAAATTCGGGGAAAAATTAGTGTCGATTCCGTTTTGGCAGAGGGAATAAACATTGTGAATTCCTCGAATAAGAAGGCAGCTATTTCTGATAAAGACGGACTGTTTACGTTATTTGCAAATGAGGGGGATGTTTTGGTTTTTTCGGCCGTAAATCTTGAAACATTGCAAAAAAAAATTAACAAACAAGATTTAATGTTGGATGTCATTCAAATTCAAATGACTCTAAAAAGTAATCAGCTCAAAGAGGTAATCGTCAATGAATATCCCGAAATAAATGCAGTGTCATTGGGAATTACGCCCTATGGTCAAAAAAAATACACGGCCGCTGAAAGAAAATTATACACGGCCACTTCTGGTGGAGGAATTGATGGTCTTTTAAACAAAATTTCAGGTCGAACCACGATGCTCAAGAAAGAACTTGCAGTAGAAAAAAAGGAGCAATTATTAGCGAAAATAGATGTTCTTTTCGAAGACAAATATTACACCGAGACACTGAAAATCCCTGTCGCTTACATCAAGGGATTCCAGTATTATTGCGTCGAAGACACGAATTTTGCAGCATCGTTAAGATCTAAAAATAAAACAATGACCATGTTTTTAATTGTTCCTTTAGCTGAAAAGTTTAACCAAATCATTCAGGATGAAAAGTAAAATAGGAATTCTTGTTTTGTGTTTTTTTTATCAATTTTGTTTTGGCCAAATATTGACGAGAATGCCTTTGCATGGCCAGATTGTAAATGATTCAATTAAGATAGAAACTGGTGTCGTTTTTAACATAAATTCAAAAACAGGAACCGTCATAAACCAGCAAGGGTTTTTTAGCATACTGGCAAAAGTAAATGACACGTTGGTTTTTTCAAGTTTGGCATTTAAATCAAAAAAAATGAGGCTTACCCAAAAAGATTTTTCGTCTCCATTTTTAAGGGTAAAACTAGAAGTTTTAGCCAAACAATTAGTTGAGGTTGTTGTTTATGCAAAAAAAAGTATTATCCCAATCGAAGGAAATTCGCAAGCAATTGTTGACAAGCAATATTTTGATGATGAAAAGTCTTCACCAAAAAACCGCACAATGCCTCCTGATGGAACCATTGAAAACGGAATGAACTTTGTTCGGATGTACAAAGACATTTTAAAAATCCTGAAAATAAACAACCCGGATAGAACTGATTTT
This sequence comes from Flavobacterium sp. UBA5153, assembly GCA_002413745.1. GTDB lineage: Bacteria > Bacteroidota > Bacteroidia > Flavobacteriales > Flavobacteriaceae > Flavobacterium. The sequence goes on from DHXP01000024.1 coordinate 2,853, forward strand.
ATCACTCCGATGAATTTTACCGAGGTTGTCATGAAAAGAATTAGTTATACTTTTTTTGCCAATACATTGAAACTCAAAGAAGATGAAATTGGACTTTTTCTTATTTTTTGCGAAAACGATTCCAAAGCAAAAACACTCCTAGAGCCCAAATCCGAGTTTGAATTGATTGACTTCCTTATTACAAAAAACAAGGAATACAAAAAAATTACTACTTTTGAAGAATGAAAAAAACACTTCTATTTATTTTTTTCGGACTCTTTTTTCTAACATTGACCGCTTTTAGTGTACATAAATTTTATGTTGCGGTGTATCAAATAAATTATGCCCCCGAAAAGAAAATGCTGCAAATTACTTCCAGAATTTTTGTTGACGATTTAAATAAAGCACTTGAGAAAAAGTACAATAAGAAACTATATTTAGGAACCGAAAAAGAATCACAAGAAGAATTAATTTTACTAAAAAAGTACTTTGCAGAAAAATTCACCATAAAAATAAATGGACAACCCAAGGATATGAATTTTTTGAGCAAAGAATTAGAAGGAGATGTTGTTGTTTGTTATTGGAATATAAAGGATATTTCCAAGATTAATTCTCTTGAAACATACAATGCTGTTTTAATCGATTGGGATTCAGAACAGCAAAATATTACGCATTTTACCATACTGGGAACGAAACAAAGTTTTCTTTTTACAGATTCTTCGACTAAGCAAATGTTAAAATTCTGATTAAATGATGGAAATTTGTTAAAAAACATTATTTTCACGCACTTAAATAATTCGAATTCTAGCTATGAAAAAAATCACATTATTTTTTATTCTTCCAATAGTTTTATTTGCTCAAGAAAAAGCAATAACTCCTAAACAATCAGGAAAATACGATACCAATAAGTTCAGTCAAATGTACGATTTATTAGCTACGCCTAATATGTTTCGTACTGCCTCTGGTGCGCCAGGACCAGCTTATTATCAGCAAAGGGCTGATTACAAGATAGATGTAGAGTTAGATGACAAAAACGCCAAATTAGGTGGTTCTGAAACCATTACTTATTATAATAATTCCCCAGATAGTCTGGAATATTTGTGGGTACAATTAGATCAAAATCAAGCGGCTAAAAATTCCCAATCCCCTTTGGCGGAAAGCGAAAAAATGGAGCAGACTTTTCCAGCCAGTAATTTTGCAAATAAGTTTTTGAAGAAGGGATTAGACCGTGGTTTTAATATAGAATATGTAAAGGATGCCAAAGGAAATCCCATGTCCTACAGCATAAACCAAACTATGATGAGAATCAATTTGGCTGCGCCCATGAAACCGGGTTCAACGCTTTCATTTTCTATTAAATGGTGGTACAATGTCAATAATTATAGACAAGACGGAGGGCGTTCCGGTTATGAATTATTCGAAAAAGAAGGAAATAGATTGTACGTAATTGCTCAGTTCTATCCTAGAATGGCAGTTTATAATGATGTTGAGGGTTGGCAAAATATGCAATTTTGGGGAAGCGGAGAATTTGCTTTGCCTTTTGGAAATTTTGATGTAAATATCACCGTTCCTGCTGATCATGTTATGGAAGCAACGGGAGAATTAATGAACAGAAGCGAAGTGTTTACTCCGGCACAAGTAAACAGATATGAACTGGCACAAAAAACTTTCGATAAGCCAGTTGTAATTGTGACGCAAGAGGAGGCAGAAGCTAGTGAAAAGGGGTTTTCAGAAAAGAAGAAAACATGGAAATTTAGTGCCAAGAACGTAAGGGATTTTGGCATTGCCACATCAAGAAAATTCATCCTTGACGCCATGGCGGTACAATTGAACAACAAAACGGTAATGGCAGTTTCAATTTATCCGAAAGAAAGTAATCCGCTTTGGGGAGAAACTTCTACCAAAACAGTTGCCCATACCTTAAAGAGTTATTCATCGCACACCTTTGATTATCCTTATCCAAAAGCGGTATCCGTTTCGGCAGAGGACCAGGGAATGGAATATCCCATGATTTGCTGGAATTACGGGCGTCCCGATGAAAATGGTGTGACTAGCGATCGTATGAAACACGGAATGATGAGTGTTATAATCCACGAAGTGGGACACAATTTTTTTCCAATGATCGTAAATTCTGATGAGCGTCAATGGACCTGGATGGATGAGGGATTAAACTCTTTTATGCAATATATGGCAGAGCAAGAATTAGATTCCAATTATCCTTCAAACCGAGGTCCTGCAAAAAACATTGTTCCTTATATGAGCGGAGACCAAAATTTCTTGGAACCTATAATGTCCAATTCGGAAAACATAATTCAATTTGGCAATAATGCTTACGGTAAGCCAGCGGCAGGTTTGAATATTCTTAGAGAAACCATTATGGGAAGAGAATTGTTTGATTATGCTTTTAAAGTATATGCCAATCGATGGAAGTTTAAGCATCCTACTCCTGAAGACTTTTTTAGAACTATGGAAGACGCGTCTGCAGTAGATTTAGATTGGTTTTTTAGAGGATGGTTTTACTCAACCGATTTTGTGGATATTGGCATAAAAGAAGTAAAACAATACTATGTTTCCGAAACCCCAACCAAAGAACTGAAAAATGCCAAAGTTAAGAAAGGACGTTTTGGAGTTGATAATGGGCCTTTTGTATATTTAATAGAAGAAAACAATGAGGAATTAAAACCAAATCAGAAGAAACCCTTGCGAATTGAAGAAGTAAAATTGCTTTCGGATTATGTAAATCAAAACCTTTCAGCTGAAGAAAAATCAAATTTGAAAACCCCTAAATATTTTTATGAAGTTGAATTTGATAAGCCTGGGGGAATGTTAATGCCTATTCTTGTTGCCATTACGTATGAAGATGGGACAACAGAAAATTTCAAATATCCAGCGCAAATTTGGAGGAAGAACAATGACACGGCCAAAAAAGTGTATGCAACTGAAAAAGCAATCAAAAAAATTCAAATAGATCCAAAATTAGAAACTGCTGATATTGACGTGACTAATAACACTTGGCCAAGAGAAGTGATAAAATCTAAATTTGACTAACTAACATAAAAAAAGGACTCTAAAAGAGCCTTTTTTTATGAAAAATTTAAAAGACCAGGATTCAAAATTTGGTATCTTTGCCTTAATAAAAAATAAATAGATTATGTTTGGTATAGGAGGAGGCGAATTAATTTTCATCATGTTTGTTGTTCTATTGCTTTTTGGTTCAGATAAAGTGCCTGAAATGGCTCGCGGAATGGGAAAAATGATGGCACAATTAAAAAACGCAACAAACGACATAAAAAACGAAATCCAAAAAGGAGTTGAAGATAATGGCTTTGATCAAAGAACGCTGAATGATTTGGCCAATAATATCACCTCAGAAATCAGTAAAGCCAAAAGCAATCTTCTTGGCGAAACGACGACCACATTGAGCGGAATATCGGGCACTTTTGCCTCAGAAATGAGTAAAGCCAAAAGCGATTTACTGGGTGAAACCACAACAACTTTAACCGAAGTTTCAACGGCTACAGTTACTGTTGAAATTGAAAAAACAAAAGACGTCCCGTTGACCGAAACAGTGCCTCAAACTGATAAAGCCGTGGAAGAAATTGAGGATAGTGCCGGGTCAATAAAACGCAAAAAATAATGCTGGAAAAAATACTGTCTCTTGATACCCAATTATTTATTTATTTAAACGGTCTTGGCTCCGAAACCTACGATGGGTTTTGGTTATTGATTACCAAACAAACCAATTGGATTCCTTTTTTTATAGTATTATTATATCTGATTTTTAAAAAATTAGGAACAAAACAAACCTTGTACTTACTTTTATTTGTGGCAATTTTGTTGGTTTTCACGGATCAAATCACCAATTTGTTCAAATACGAATTTCAAAGATTGCGACCTTGCAGCAATCCGGAAATAAACACGAAAATAAGAATCATAAAATCGAGCGCAACATTTAGTTTTTTCTCGGGTCATGCCGCAAACACAATGGCAGTTTCCACTTTCTTATATCTTAATTTGAAACGTCATTTTAAATATTTGGGATTCCTGTTTTTATGGCCGTTAATCTTCGCTTACAGTCGAATATATCTGGGGTTGCATTATCCATTAGATATTATTTGTGGATATTTGTGTGGATTGACATTGGGTTTTTTGATGTTCAAACTGTACCAAATTGCACAAAAAAGATATTTCCCGGTATAATTTTCAGGAGCTTTTTCCTGCTGTACGCTATATCCACGCAAAAAAGCGTGGGATGCCGCTTCCATCAGGGCTAGGCATTGGTTTTCAAAACAACAAATAATTTTCAAACTAAAATCTGCAATCTATAAAACTCGACTCACAGACAATCCATCGCGAATGGGCAACAAAACGGTTTCCACTCTCGGGTCGTTTTTCAATAGTTGATTGAATTCCATAATCACTTTTGTACTCAAATCGTTCGGTTGCAAGGGTTCGAGAACCTTTCCGCTCCACAAAACATTATCCGAAAGAATAATTCCTCCTTTGTTCATTTTTGGAACAATCAACTCAAAATAGTTGATGTAGTTTTCCTTGTCGGCATCGATGAAAACTAAATCAAATTTCAAATCTAAAGTCGGAATAATATCAATTGCTTCGCCAAGATGTTGCACAATCTGGTTTCCCCAAGGCGATTTATCGAAATATTTTCGCTGAAAATCAACTAATTCTTCCTTGATATCAATGGTATGAAGCATTCCGTTTTCCTGCATTCCTTCACACAAACACAAAGCCGAATAACCGGTGTAAGTGCCAATTTCGAGAATATTCACTGGACGAATCAATTTAGAAAGCATACTCAAAACCCGACCTTGAAAATGCCCGCTCAACATTCGTGGCAACAAAATTTTCTGGTACGTTTCTTTGTCCAAAGCCGCCAGTAATTCCGGCTCTTTTTCAGAATGTTGCTCGATATAATCTTCTAGTTTTTGGGAAATGAAATGCATTATTTTATTTTGAAATTACTCAAATTTTGGTAATTATTCCAAAATCTCAATAAATAAATGGTTTCGTTTTCAATGGAATAATAAAGAGTAATTTGCTTTATGATTACCATTTTGTATACATCTGGATAATCAGATTTACTAAAAATCAAATTCCCTTTTAATAACAGATTTATAGAAAAATCTACTTCATTGATAAAATTATATACTTCTTTTTCAGACCAACAATTTTCTAGATATTCGATATTTTGAAAATAATCATTTCTAGATAATAAAGTCCAATCAATTTTCATTCTTAAAATATTTTGGGTATCTTTTTTTGGTTTCTTCCATTACTAATTCGTGCGAAATAGTTTGTTTGTTGGCAATTTGAATAAGTGCTTCATCAATTGCTTTTTTTTCTAACAATGTCATGGAATTCGAAGACAAGTCTTCATTCAAATAATTATCAAAAACCGAAGAAACTATACGTAACAAACGTTCATCAGCATTCTCGATTTGCATTTGAATTTTATTTTTTAATTCTGGAAGTCCCATAACATTTCATTTTAATGAAAAACAAAGTTACAAATAATAATTTGAAGGTTATAAAATTTCATTATAATTCAAATTTGTAATTAACTTTGCACCATGCAAATCGATAAAAAAGACATACGAGCCCTATCTAAAGAACAATTACGTGATTTTTTTGTTGCCAATGGCGACCAAGCCTTTCGTGGTAACCAAGTCTATGAATGGTTGTGGAGCAAAGGCGCACACAGTTTTGAGGATATGACCAATGTGGCAAAAGCCACTCGAAATATGCTTGAAGAAAATTTTGTTATCAATCACATAAAAGTGGATACAATGCAGCGCAGCGCAGACGGGACAGTAAAAAATGCCGTTCGTTTGCATGACGGTTTGGTGGTGGAAAGTGTTTTGATTCCAACAAATACCCGAACAACCGCTTGTGTTTCAAGCCAAGTAGGCTGTAGTTTGGATTGTAATTTTTGTGCCACGGCACGGCTAAAAAGAATGCGAAATCTTGAACCGGGAGAAATTTACGATCAAGTAATTGCAATAGACAAAGAAAGCAGGTTGTATCATAATCGTCCTTTGTCAAACATTGTTTTTATGGGAATGGGAGAGCCGCTCATGAATTATAACAATGTGTTGAAAGCTATCGAAATGATAACTTCAAACGAAGGGTTGGGAATGTCGCCAAAACGGATTACGGTTTCGACTTCTGGGGTGCCAAAAATGATTAAAAAACTGGCCGATGATGAGGTAAAATTTAACCTTGCCGTTTCCTTGCATTCGGCAATAGATGAAATCCGTTCGAGAATTATGCCTTTTAGCGAAAATTTTCCATTGGCTGATTTACGGAAATCATTGGAATATTGGTACAGGAAGACCAAAAGCAAAATTTCCTTTGAATATGTGGTCTGGAAAGGCATCAATGATGACAAAGCCTCCATTGATGCATTGGTAAAATTCTGTAAATATGTTCCTTGTAAAGTCAATTTGATTGAATATAATCCAATAGATGATGGGGAATTTCAACAAGCTTCGGAAGAAACGGTTAATGCCTATATAAAAGCACTTGAAGCCGGAGGGATTGTAGTAAAAGTGCGCAGAAGTCGCGGTAAAGATATTGATGCTGCCTGCGGTCAACTAGCCAATAAAGAGGCATAAAAAAAGAGTTAAAGAAGTCATTGTCTTCGTGAAAGAAAATAATGGTTTGCTTTATGCCGAGCAAAAAACGGCGCAGTTTCAGCAGGAAGTACTTTTGTTTTATGTAGGTTTATATTTAATATCGTTTCTCTCTTTTGGAGTGTTTCGATAGCTATCGAGATGGGGGAGAATTAAAATAATCCGTGTAGCTCCGCATCAATACGGTTGATGATCATTCCTAAATCTTCAGGATTGTCCACAAAATTGATCTTGTCTACGTCAATTATTAGTAATTTACCCTTGGTGTAAGTTTGAATCCAAGCCTCATAACGCTCGTTCAACCTGTTGAGATAATCGATGGAAATTGTGTTTTCATATTCACGACCGCGCTTGTGAATTTGACCCACTAAATTAGGGATTGAACTTCTTAAATAAATCAGCATATCCGGTGCTTCCACCATTGATTCCATTAATTCAAACAGCGAAGTATAATTTTGAAAATCACGGTTGGTCATCAAACCCATTGCGTGAAGATTGGGAGCGAAAATATGCGCATCTTCATAAATGGTCCGGTCTTGAATGATTTTTTTGCCGCTTTCGCGAATTAGCATTACCTGACGAAAACGACTGTTCAGGAAATAAATTTGTAAATTAAACGACCAACGTTCCATTTGGTGATAAAAATCGTCCAGATAAGGATTATCAACCACATCTTCAAAATGTGGTTCCCATTTGAAATGTTTCGCCAATAAACGTGTCAATGTTGTTTTTCCCGCGCCTATGTTTCCTGCTACTGCTATGTGCATTATGGTATCGATATTTTATAATTCGTAATTCCTTTGTTGGTAAAAATAGACAAAATTTGGCCTTTGTAGAAGAAATTTTTAAATGATTTCTCAATATTTACAATCGTGTAAATACTATTCTTCTGTAAATCTTGAAGATACAGTTTTCCGTCTTTGGCAAAAAGAACAACTTGGTTTGTGATAGGCTGAATTTGGTCAAAGTCAGAAACTTTTCCTAAAGAAAGACTTTTTCCAAACACATCACAAGTGTACCAATTTAACTTGTCATCAATCCACTGAAAAGTGTTGTAATCTGATTCATAATATTTTAAGTTCCCTTGAATGGATGGTGTTATCGATTGAAACGTGTTGGTTAAATAATCGAAAAGCCCAATTTGTTGCGACAAACTATTGTAAATCCACAATCTGTTTTGGGAAGCATTTCCTGTCGCGGCAACTATTATTGGAATGTTGTTTTCGGAAAAATTTATTTTTTGGGTCTCATTCAATTGATTGTCCAACATAACAATTGTGTTGAAGTTTTCATAAAGCAAAACAATTTTTAGCGGATTTTGAATGTCGACACGAGTGATTTTTCCTAAAGAAATATTTTTATATTGCCACGATTCATTCTCCTTTTTCTTGAAAAAAACATTGTTTTTGATGTAATATAAATTCTCCAAGCCGTCATAACCCACAAAATCATCGGCATCGATTTTCTGCATAGAAATGGGCAAAACTTTCAAGTTTTGTTCCTGCGCCATAACCGGTGCAAGTTGCAAAATAAAAAAAAGAAGTGTTATTTTTTTACTCATACAATTCGTGTTATTATTTTTTGAAGTTTCAGGAATTAATTTTTGATTTCAGGTAAAGCTAAATTACGATTAAACCTTTTATAATTGTAGATGTCTTACTTTTATTTTAACAAACCATTTGTAACAAAAACAGCCGAGTTTCGTCATATTTGTTACGTCACAATTAAAATCAAACAATTATGTTTAAAGTAATTTTTACAATAGTAACGCTGGTGGTTTCCTGCTTTGGTCTTCAAGCGCAGGAGTTTCAAGGAATGGCAGTATATGAATCCAAAACTAGCACGGCTGATTTCAAAGCCAGATTTGAAGGAAACAAAGATATTACTCCCGAAATGCAAAAAAACATCGAAGAAAGAATGAAAAAAATGTTTGAAAAAACATTTATTCTCAACTTCGACAAATCGGCTTCCATTTATAAAGAAGAAGAAAAACTGGATGCGCCGGGACAAAATGGTGGAGGAATGAGAATGATGGGCAATATGATGGGCGGAGGCGGAACATATTACAAAAATGTAAAAAGCAAATCATATACTGTTGACAAAGAATTTATGGGCAAAGAATTTCTGATAAAGGACTCTTTGCCAAATTTAAAATGGAAAATGGAAGGGGAAACCAGAGTTATTGGGGGTTATAATTGTTTTAAAGCAACTGCAATTCGTCCTGTGAGCACCTCTGATTTTAGAAATTTCAGACCCAAAAAAGTAGATGATAAAAAAGAAGAGCCTAAAAAAGGAGATGCTGCATCAGTCGATACGAAAGATAAGAAAACTAACTTTATGGATAATATCGATATGCCAAAAGAAGTAGCAATCACTGCGTGGTATACGCCAGAAATTCCCGTAAATCAAGGCCCGGAAGGGTATTGGGGTTTGCCTGGTTTGATACTTGAAGTAAGTGACGGGAAAACAATTATTTTATGTTCAAAAGTTGTGTTGAATCCAAAAAACAAAGTCGAAATAAAAGCGCCAACAAAAGGGAAAGAAATTTCTCAAAAAGAGTATGATGAAACGGTCGTAAAAAAAATGGAGGAGATGCGCGATATGAATCAAGGTCGTGGCGGAAATGGCGGAATGCATATTAGAATTGGTGGGTAATTAGTTTTTTTGTGTCACAATTTAAAAATCAAGTCTTTTTAAACTTTCCTTATGAAAAAAACGCTACTTATAACTTTATTTTTGTTTGCCTCAATTTCCTTTTCGCAAACCATAAAACTTGACGGTTTCATCCTGGATTCCGGAAAAATTCCATTGGAAATGGCCAATGTAATGGCGGTAAACCAAGCCACAAAAGGAATGGATTCGTATGCTATTACGAATGACAAAGGCAAATATGTGCTTACATTAAAACAAAACACGACTTACAGCATCAAGGTGAGTTACCTTGGGATGCAAACCAAAGAAGTTGTTGTTACTACCGGTACTGAAAATATGTCTAAAACAATTCCCCTCGAAGAAGGCGGAATTGAATTGAAGGGTGTCGAAATTATTCACGAAATGCCGGTTTCCATCAAGGGTGACACGATTGTTTACAATGCCGATTCCTTTAAATCCGGAACAGAACGAAAGCTTGAAGACGTGTTGAAAAAATTGCCTGGAGTCGAAGTAAACGCCGATGGCGAAGTTGAGGTCGAAGGCAAAAAAGTTACTAAACTAATGGTCGAAGGCAAGGATTTCTTTGATGGAGACACTAAACTTGGCGTCAAGAATATTCCAGCCGATGCCATTGATAAAGTTCAGGTTTTGAGAAATTACAACGAAATTGGCGCAATGAAAGGGTTGGAAAACGACCAAGACAATGTTGCTATGAACATCAAACTGAAATCCGGCAAGAAAAACTTTTGGTTTGGGGATATTACTGCTGGTGCAGGACCAGACGGACGCTATTTAGTAAATCCAAAATTGTTTTATTACAGTCCAAAATACAGCGTGAATCTGATAACTAATTTCAATAATATTGGAGAGTTACCGTTGACTGTTCAGGATTATTTTAAACTCACCGGAGGTTTTAAAAACATGATGCAAAAAGGAGGTTCAAGTTTTAATGTGTCATCAAATAATTTGGGAATGTCACTTTTAAGAAACAATCGTGCCAAGGAAATCGACACTCAATTTGGAGCGACAAATTTTGCTTATAATGTTAATAAAGCATGGAGCTTAAGTGGTTTTGGAATTCTTTCTACTTCGCAAACCGATTTAGAAACCAAATCCCAAACTATCATTACAGCTTCTGGCGTTCAGCAAAAAAGTCAAGAAGTGGCACATCAAAAAAATAATTTAGGGTTATTTAAATTAAGTTCTTCTTATAAACCCAATGCCAAATTGCAATTTGACTACGATGTTCTAACTAAATTGTCCAAACAAGACGAAAACAGTAATTTGCTTAGAGAAACCATAATTGGGAATTCCTCTGTTTCTGAAACTATTTTTACCCAAAAAAAACAGGATCCAACTTCAGTTAATCAGAATGTGAGTTTGTATTATACCAAAAACGACAAAAACATTTTTGCATTCGAAGCGCAACATTTGTACCAAGACGAAAATCCTTTTTATAACGCTAATTTGCAAAGCCAACCTTTTAATTTGTCGGGCTATATTACGGGGCAAAATAGAAATGATTTAAACCAAAATCGTTTTGTGAAAACTAATAAAGTAGATGCCAAGTTGGATTATTACTATATGGTTACGCCAAAAAGCAATATCAATATTACTCTTGGAAACACCTATTCATACCAAAGCTTCAACTCTCATATTTTCCAGATTTTGGACAATGAAACCACTAATGATCTAAATAATCCAGAAAACAACAATCAAGTAAAATATAATTTTAACGATGTGTTTTTAGGGTTTCATTACAAAATATTAAGCGGAAAATTTACGTTTACCCCAGGTGTGAGTTTGCATTCGTATAATACAAATAATGGACAATTGGGGACAATTCATAATCAAAGTTTCTTTAAAATTTTACCCGATTTATTCGCTTTGTACCAAATCAAAAAAGCCGAAACATTAACGTATAATTTTTCGTTAACCAATGATTTTACTGATATAAACCAGTTAGCTGCGGGCTATGTTTTGCCAAGTTACAGCAATTTATTCAGAGGAAATCGATTGCTTGAAAACGCCACTTCACAAGTACATTCTTTGCGTTATTTCAAATACAATATGTTTAATTTCGAAAATATTTTTGCCAATGCAAGTTATACTCGAAAAATCGATGCGGTAAAGACAAAAGCTGATTTTATTGGTGTCAATCAATCGTCAACGCCATTTAATTCTAATTTTTCCGACGAAACACTTTCGGGAATGGGAAGTTATGGACGTTCGTTTTTGAAGAATTATAAAGCTTCGGCAAATGTGAATTTTAACTGGGCGAAATTCAACAATATCCAAAATAATTTGGCTTCGACCACAGAGAGTTTCACGGAAAGTTACACCTTGAAAGCATCGACAAATTTCAAGAATAAGCCAAATTTAGAATTGGGTTACAATGCCTTGATCAATAAATATGGTGGTTCTACTTTTTACACGGACAAGCCATTTGCAAGACTGGATTATTATTTCCTGGAAAGCTTCTCATTTGTTTCTGAGTATGAGTTTTATCATTATTACAACAAAAATAAAACCGTCGTAAATGAATATGATTTCTTGAGCGCAAGTTTGATTTATCAGAAAAAAGACAGCAAATGGGAATACAAAGTTTCGGCAACAAACTTGCTTAATACAACCTCATTAAATGATGATAGTTTTAGCCAATTTTCTATAAGAACATCTCAATATACGGTGCAGCCTCGTTATTTGATTTTTTCGTTGAAATATAATTTATAATTGTCATTTGCGAGTCACGAAAGTTTTCTGGACTATAGCGATCTTGCTAAAAAACAAAAAACCTGACTAAATTCAATAGTCAGGTTTTCTTATTTTTTTGCAAACTTTACACTCTTTGCGGTTAAACTTTACAATCCAAAAGCAGTTTTTACTTGGTCAACAAAATCTAATTTTTCCCAAGTAAACAATTCAACTGTAACGGTTTTTTCAATTCCTCCAGGAGCAGAAAAAGTTTTTGTCACTGTTTCTGGGTTACGACCCATATGTCCGTAAGCTGCGGTTTCGCTATAGATTGGATTTCTTAATTTCAAACGTTGCTCAATAAAGTAAGGGCGCATATCGAATAATTCTTCCACTTTTTTGGCAATTTCACCATTGGTCAATTTCACTTTTGAAGTCCCGTAAGTTTCAATAAAAATTCCCATTGGTTTTGCAACACCAATAGCATACGAAACTTGAACCAAAATTTCGTCGGCAACACCAGCTGCAACAAGGTTTTTGGCGATATGGCGCGTAGCATAAGCCGCACTTCTATCCACTTTACTTGGATCTTTTCCGGAGAATGCTCCACCACCGTGAGCGCCTTTTCCACCGTAAGTGTCAACAATAATTTTTCTGCCTGTTAATCCACTATCCCCGTGAGGTCCGCCAATAACGAATTTTCCGGTTGGATTGATATGATACGTGATTTTATCGTTGAATAAATGAGCGTATTGTGGGTTGTTTTTGATGATTCTTGGAATCAAAATACCAACTAAATCGCTTTTAATTTTTGCAAGCATTTTAGCTTCTTCATCAAAATCATCGTGTTGAGTCGAAATTACAATCGCATCAATTCGACTTGGTTTGTTATCGTCGTTGTATTCTAAAGTTACCTGTGATTTTGCATCAGGACGCAAATAAGTAATTTCATTATTTTCACGACGTAAAACGGCTAATTCCTGCAATAATTTATGGGATAAATCCAAGGCCAAAGGCATAAAATTCTCCGTTTCGTTGGTTGCGTAACCAAACATCATTCCTTGATCGCCCGCTCCTTGTTCTTCTTTGCTAGCTCTATCAACTCCTTGATTGATATCTGCAGATTGCTCGTGAATGGCCGAAAGAACGCCGCAAGAATTGGCTTCAAACATATATTCGCTTTTCGTGTAACCAATTTTCTTGATGACATCTCTTGCAATAGTTTGAACATCTAAATAAGTTTCAGATTTTACTTCGCCCGCCAAAACAACCAAACCAGTTGTTACTAATGTTTCACAAGCTACTTTAGATTCCGGATCAAATGCCAAGAAATTGTCGATTAATGCGTCTGAAATTTGATCAGCTACTTTGTCTGGATGTCCTTCACTCACTGACTCTGAGGTAAATAAATAAGCCATAATTAAAATTATTTTTTAAATTAATTCGGAAAAATAATGGAGATTGCGAGTAAAAGCTAAAGAAGGATTTCTGCTTTAGCATTTTTTTAACGAGGTTGCAATCAGTTCAAATTTTTCCTCTAATATTCGAGTGCAAATGTATGAAACCAAATTGAATTGCAAATTATTCTTAACCTTTTTTTGATGTTAAAAATCAGAATAGTCATTTGAATGAATAATCGGATATTTACAACCTTAAATTGCTTAATTGTTATTTTTTTAAAATCATTAGGATATTTAAATAATAGTTTGCAAATTTGTACCAATAAAAAGAAAAAAATGAAATTAAATGTTTGCAATATGTCAAAACACGTTCAGGATAAATCCTGTGGGTCGCTTATAGCTTAAGTTTAAAATCAAAATTATATAGCAAAAGCCTCCCACAAAACGGGAGGCTTTTTTTTTGAATTATAAAAACAAAATTAGAATATTATGAATATCTCAAAACAGAAACAAATGAAGCAGTGCAATGTCAAATCGATGATTTGTGCAAAAGTCATGATGTGTGTTTGTGTCTGTTGATTCCGAAAGTATAAGTTTATAACACAACTTAAAACCCTTTTGGATACGTTTCTAAAAGGGTTTTTTGTTTTTCTATCCCGAATTTGGGATGGTAAAAAATCTAAAAATTAAAATAAAATGAAGCTGAAAGAAAATTCAGTTTTAAAATCTAAAATCAATTACAAAAAATAAAAAATTATGAGTACTACAAAATTCGCAACAAAAGCGTTACACGCAGGTCACGACGTTACTAAAACAGCAGGGACAAGAGCCGTGCCTATTTATCAAACCAGTTCTTATGTGTTCAATAATTCGGATCATGCGGCTAATTTATTTGGCCTTGCCGAAGCAGGATTTATTTATACCAGATTGAATAATCCAACGAATGACATTCTTGAACAACGTTTGGCCGCTCTCGAAGGAGGAATCGCCGCTGTCGTTACCGCATCAGGAACGGCGGCAATTGCAACGTCTTTGTTGGTCTTGCTCAAAACAGGCGATCATATTGTTGCCTCCAATAGTTTATATGGCGGAACTTATAATTTGTTGAGCGCCACTTTGCCAAGACTAGGGATAACCACCACTTTTGTAGATCCATCCGATGCGGCCAATTTTACTAGAGCTGCCAAAGAAAACACCAAAGTGTTTTTTGCAGAAAGTTTAGGGAATCCGAAATTAGATGTCTTGGATTTGAAAGCCATTTCGGCGGAAGCCAAAGCGTTTAAAGTTCCGTTTATTGTTGACAATACGGTCGCCTCACCTTATTTGCTAAACCCAATTGAACACGGCGCCAATATTGTCATTCATTCCTTAACCAAATACATTGCAGGAAACGGAACTTCGCTGGGAGGTGCAGTTATTGATGCAGGAACATTTGATTGGAGTAGCGGAAGATTTCCTGAATTTACGGAGCCATCGGCAAGTTATCACGGATTAGTGTATCACGAAGCACTGGGAAATGCTGCTTTTATAGCTAAAGTTCGTATTGAAGGGTTACGGGATTTTGGTGCAGCTTTGAGTCCGTTTAATGCTTTTCAGATTATTCAGGGACTGGAAACCCTACCAATTCGTGTCAAGAAGCACAGCGAAAACGGATTGGCTTTAGCACAATGGTTAGAAAATCAAGACCAAGTGGCTTGGGTCAATTATCCGGGACTAAAGTCCAGTAAATATTACGATTTGGCAACACAATATTTACCTAAAGGACAAAACGGTTTGCTAACTTTCGGCCTAAAAGGAGGTTTTGAAGCCGCCAAGAAAGTGGCCGATGAAACGAAATTATTTTCGCTTTTGGCCAATATTGGAGACACAAAATCATTAATTATTCACCCGGCGAGTACCACGCACCAGCAGTTGTCAGATGCAGAACAGGTCGCAACGGGAGTAACCAAAGATTTGATCAGACTCTCGGTCGGACTGGAAGATATCGAAGATTTGAAAGCCGATTTAAAGGCCGTTTTCGAAAATTTAAAAGTATAAAAGAAACATAGTTGAACTTAGGAAAACTGAATTCAATATGTTTTAAAATAAAAAAGTAAAACATTTAAAAATATAACATTATGAAAATTCTAAAATATATTTCAAAAGCAATTCAGTTTTTTAAAAGTTTGAATTCAAAAGAAACTTCGTCTCCTAATAAAGCATCAAATTCTTTGTTGTCTTTAATGAATTCTGAGGAAAATGAAACGCTGTTTATCTAAAAATAATTAGATAGAAAGTCAAGTAAATTTTAAAACAAGCAACGGTTTGAGTCTGATTATGGGCTCTTTCCGAGGCTGTTTTTTAATTTTAAACACGAAAACGAACGGGTATAAATTTGGTTGTTAAAAAAAAATGTAGTTAATTTGTGCCTTTAAGTTCACAAACGTATTGAAATGTTATAAAGAAAGCTCGAGGGAATAGACCCGATGAAAGCTTAGCAACCCTTTGAAAACGAAGAAGGTGCTACATTCTATCCCGATTAATCGGGAAAAGATAACTCAAAGAATTCTTCTAGTTCACTTCTAGCTTTTTCTTTCTAATATTTCCAGACACAAATCAAAAAATTATAAAAGATTTGAAATTGGAAAATAAACCAACAACAATTATCATTCAAAACTTCACCACCGAAAGTGGTGCATTTTATGCATCCTTAAACTTAAGTTTTCAGGTTTTTGGTCCGGCCTTAAATACGGCTCCGATTGTTTTGGTGAACCACGCTTTGACGGGTAATTCGCAAGTTATAGGCGAAAGTGGGTGGTGGAACGATTTGATTGGCATCGAAAAAACAATCGATATTCGAAAATATACCATAATTTCGTTTAATGTTCCCGGAAACGGTTTTGATGGAAATATCATAGAGAATTATTTAGATTTTAATGCCAGAGACATCGCCAGACTTTTCTTGGAAGGCATTCGATTTTTGAAAATAAAAGAATTGTTTGCGATCATTGGCGGTTCTGTAGGTGGCGGAATTGCTTGGGAAATGGTGGCTTTGGAACCTAAATTAACGCATAATTTTATCCCTATTGCTACCGATTGGAAATCGACCGATTGGCTAATTGCGAATTGTTATTTGCAAGAGAAAATATTAAATAATTCTTCTCATCCCATCGAAGACGCCCGCATTCACGCAATGATGTGCTATCGAACGCCCGAATCTTTCAAAGAAAAATTTCAACGAAATTCGACCGAATCTTCGGAATCGTTTCAAGTGGAAAGTTGGCTGAATCATCACGGAGAAAAATTACAAAAAAGGTTTCAACTTTCGGCATACAAAATGATGAATCAGTTGCTCAAAACCATCGATATTACCAGAGGCAGAACTTCATTGGAAAAAATAATTTCCGAAGTAGATGCCAATATTTATATTATCGGAATCAACTCGGATTTGTTTTTTACGGCGAATGAAAATCGGGAAACCTACCACGAAATAAAAAAATTCAAAAACAATGTATTTTATAGCGAAATTGATTCCCAACACGGTCACGATGCGTTTTTAATGGAATACGATCAATTAAGCAATTTACTGGATGTTGTTTTTAAAAATAAAAAAGACAAAATGAAAATATTGAAATTTGGCGGAAAATCATTGGCCAACGGAGAAGGGATAAATAAAGTTTTGGATATTATTATCGACAAAAAAAGCAAAGGCGAAAACATTGCAGTCGTTGTTTCGGCACGAGGAAATGCAACCGATGAATTAGAAGATATTTTGACAATTGCTGCCAAAAACGGGAATTACAAACCCTTGCTGGAAAGCTTTAAAAACTACCAACAAAATGGTTTCACGAATATTGATTTGTCGCAAGAATTTGCAATATTAGACAAGCTTTTTGAAGGCATAAGTTTGATTGGCGATTATAGCGAAAAAATAAAGGATCAAGTGCTGTCGCAAGGCGAATTGATTTCGGCCAAAACAATAACTTCTCTTTTAAATGAAAAAGGAATAAATGCCCAATTTGCCGATTCTCGTGAATTGATAAAAACCGATTCCAAGTTTGGCGATGCCCAACCTTTGGAACAAATTTCGAAGAAAAATGTGGTTGATTATTTCAAAAAACACACCGATAAAGTCATTATTATTACAGGTTTTATTGGGTCGAATGCAAATAACGAAACGACTACTTTAGGCAGAAATGGCAGTAATTATTCGGCTTCTTTGATTGCCAATTTTCTCGATGCCGAAGAATTGCAAAACTACACTCACGTTGACGGAATTTACACTGCCAACCCAGATTTAGTTCCTGATGCCAAGAAAATTGATCGTTTGTCCTTTAATGAAGCGAATGAAATAGCCAATTTTGGAGCAACTATTTTGCACGCCAAAACGATTATTCCGTTATTGGAAAAAAATATTCCTTTGCGAATTTTAAACACGTTCAATCACGAAAACCAGGGAACATTAATCACTTCGAAGTCAAATAAGGAAGGAATTAAAACACTTTCAGTTCTCGAAAATGTGTCATTGGTCAACTTGGAAGGAAGAGGATTGTTGGGAAAAACCGGCGTTGACGCCCGAATTTTCAGGGTTATGGGCGACAATGATATTAGCGTGAGCATCATTTCGCAAGGTTCGTCAGAACGTGGAATTGGTCTTGTGGTTGCCGCCGATAAAGCGACGAAAGCAATGATCGAACTCGAAAAAGAATTCGAGAATGATTTCTATTCGAAAGACGTCAACAAAATTTCGATAACCGATGATGTTTCGGTAATTTCGATAATTGGCCAGGATTTAAGTACTTTCCATAAACCTTATACGGCTTTGATCAAAAATAAAGTCATCCCAATCCTTTTCAACAATACGGTAACCGGTAAAAACGTGAGTTTGGTGGTCAAAAAATCACAACTTAACAAAGCGTTAAACGTGATTCACGGCGAGATTTTCGGAGTTTCAAAGAAAATAAATATCGCCATTTTCGGACATGGTTTGGTAGGTGGAACCTTGATTAATCAAATATTGGCTTCTGCAGAAAACATCGAAAAAAGAAAAGACATCAAACTGAATGTTTTTGCAATTGCCAATTCAAAGAAAGTGCTTTTAAATAAAAACGGCGTGTCACAAAACTGGAAAAACGAGATTCAAAATAACGGATTCTCCTATACAATCGATGATGTTATTGCGTTTGCCAATGAAAACCATTTAGAGAATTTGATTGCCATTGACAACACGGCAAGCGCTTCGTTTGTTGAGAATTATGTAAAATTGGCCGAAAGCAGTTTTGACTTGATTTCTTCCAATAAAGTGGCGAATACGTTGAGTTATAAATTCTACAAAGACTTGCGAAAAGTATTGGCCGACAATCAAAAGAATTATTTATACGAAACCAATGTTGGTGCAGGTTTACCTCTGATTGACACCATAAAATTATTGCATCTTTCCGGTGAAAATATCACAAAAATAAAAGGAGTTTTCTCTGGAACATTGAGTTATTTGTTCAATAATTTCTCGGCAAAAGACGTTCCGTTTAGTGAAATTTTGAAAGAAGCCATCGATAACGGTTACACCGAACCAGACCCAAGAGAAGATTTATGTGGCAACGATGTGGGGAGAAAATTGCTGATTTTGGCGAGAGAATTAGACTTGCAAAACGAGTTCGAAGAAATCGACATTCAAAACCTGATTCCGGAACATTTAAGAGAAGGAAGTGCCGCTGATTTCTTGAACAAATTGAAAGAATTTGATCCCATTTACGCCAAAATAAAAGAACAACAACAACCCAATCACGTATTGCGATACATAGGTGAATTGTCGGGAGATCTACAAAATGACAAAGGAAACCTCGAGGTAAAATTAGTTTCTGTACCTTCGGATACCGCTTTGGGCGGATTGAAAGGTTCTGATTCTTTCTTCGAAATTTATACTGAATCCTACGGCGACAGACCCATCGTGATTCAAGGAGCTGGTGCAGGATCGGCAGTGACAGCGAGAGGCGTTTTTGGAGATATTTTGAGATTGTCAGAAAAAGGATAAAAGAGTATTCAGATTAAAAAATAAAAATCCGTTGAATCTGTGTTTTTGCGATAGCAAATCCGCTTCATCAGTGTCCAAAATAAAAATAAAACAATGAAAATAACATTAAACAGAGTAAACGATAACTACCATTTTCAATTAAAAAACGAACGTGGTCATATTGTAAATGTAGATGCTAGACCTGATTTTGGAGGAAACGATATGGGGCCAAGCCCAATGGAATTGCTATTAATGGGTGTTGCAGGTTGCAGCGGAATCGATATGATTTCGATTCTAAAAAAACAACGTCAGGAAATCACTTCTTTCAAGGCTGAGGTCGAAGGCGAACGCGTACAAGTTGGCGAAGCAAAACCATTTAAAGATATTTATGTGGTTTTCTTTTTGGAAGGAAATATCAAAGAAGATAAAGCCGCAAAAGCCGCCCAACTTTCTTTCGAAAAATACTGTTCGGTTTCCAAAACATTGGAACCAACGGCAACAATACATTATAAAGTAGTTTTGAATGGAAGCCCCCTAACCCCCGAAGCGGAAACTAGCGACAAATAAATATAATAGGGTTTATACACATTAACGGTTTGGAATAAAAAGATTATTGAAAATCAACGGTTTGTATCTTCAAAATCTTTATTGGGTATAAATTCTAATATTTTTGTTTACTTTTAAATAACAACATTCCACTTTAGACTCCCTCCCCTTCGGGGAGGGTCGGGGTGGGGATAATAATTTTTATATGAACGAACAAGATTTCGGCTTCGAAACCCAAGCCATACGCACCCAATTAGAAAGATCACAATATTTAGAGCATTCCGTGCCTTTGTATTTATCGTCGAGTTTTGTATTTGAAGACGCCGAAGATATGCGCGCTTCCTTTACCGAAGAAAAAGAACGCAACATTTACAGTCGTTTCAGCAACCCGAACACCACCGAATTTGTGGAGAAAATCTGTAAAATGGAAGGTGCCGAAGCCGGTTATGCTTTTGCAACGGGAATGGCTGCGGTCTATTCCACTTTTGCGGCTTTGTTGAGTTCTGGCGATCATATCGTTTCCGCGGGAAGCGTTTTTGGTTCAACCCACGCTTTGTTTACGACTTATTTTCCAAAATGGAATATCGAGACTTCGTATTTTGACATCAATAAACCGGAAACCATCGAGAGTTTTATCAAGCCAAATACCAAAATCCTTTACGCGGAATCGCCTACGAATCCTGCGGTTGACATTATCGATTTGGAATTATTGGGGGCGATTGCCAAGAAACACAACCTGATTTTGATAATCGACAACTGCTTTGCCACGCCATATATCCAGAATCCTATAAAATTTGGAGCGCATTTGGTCGTGCATTCTGCCACGAAATTGATTGACGGGCAAGGACGCGTTTTAGGCGGAGTTGCTGTGGGAAGCGAAGATTTGATCCGTAAAATTTATTTATTCTCCAGAAATACGGGACCGGCTTTATCGCCATTTAATGCCTGGATTTTATCTAAAAGTTTGGAAACATTGGCTGTTCGTGTCGAAAAACATTGTGAAAACGCTATGAAAGTCGCCGAGTTTTTAGAAGCGCATCCGAATGTGAATAGCGTGAAATATCCATTCCTGAAATCGCATCCGCAATATGAAATTGCCAAAAAACAAATGAGCCTTGGCGGAAATATCGTAGCTTTCGAAATAAAAGGAGGAATCGAAGCCGGAAGAGTCTTTTTGGACAAAATCCAATTGTGTTCGCTTTCGGCAAATTTGGGTGATACCAGAACTATCGTGACGCATCCAGCATCGACAACGCACAGTAAATTGTCTGTTGAAGAACGATTGGCAGTTAGTATTACCGATGGTTTGGTGCGTGTTTCGGTAGGATTGGAAACCGTGAAAGATGTTATTGCTGATTTGGAACAGGCATTGTCTTAAAAATTTACGATATTTGATACATTAGCCCACGGTTTAAACCGTGGGTTTAAGATTTCAGATTAACTTCAGATTAACTATTTTTGATTTATGAATGTTGTAAATTTGGGTTTTTAGCTGGTATGTTATGAGAAAATTTAGAAAAATAACATCGCTTTTAATTTTGCTTATTTTAGTTTCAAGTTGTGATAAGAAACAAACTGAACTAGAATTTGAGAAAAGTGTTATGACTGAAATTTTTCCAAGTTTAATTGAATCTACTTGTATTGATTGTAGAGTTTTATTTATGCGTCCCCCGTTGGGGAAATCAATTTATGATAAAAATGATAATTATATTGGTTCCGATACATCAAACATAAAAACGGAAAGAGAAAATTGGGAAAGAGAAGAAGCTAAAATTAAAAATGATACTTCTAAAATAATCTTTGCGTTTGATTCAAAAATTAAAAGAAATAGAGAGAATGCCGAAGAAGATTTTGAAAAACATTTTTCGGGAGCAAAAATTTTTGAATCTAAAAAAGAACAAAATTTAGAATATGATTTTGATTTCAAAAAAATAAAAATAAAAAATAAATTTGTACTGAAAAATATTTCTGAATTCCCGAAAGAAAGAGGGGAAATCTGGAAGACTAAATATAATTTTATTTTTTCGGGTGTAGTTTTCTTTACTAGAATACAATTTGATAAAGATAAAAAGTTTGGAATTCTTGACGGTGGATTTGTTTGTGGAAGGCTTTGTGGGCAAGGTTCCAGAATATATATTAAGAAAATAAATAACAAATGGGTAATTGACAAAGCCGAAGGAACTTGGGTTTCATAAAAAACATCGTATATCCAATCTCGTAAATCAAACATAAAAAATGCTTTCAAAAAAAACAAAATACGGAATAAAGGCTTTGACTTTTTTGGCGCGCCAAGAAGATCAGACCCCTGTTGCCATTGCTGAAATTGCAAAAAGCGAGCATATTTCGATTAAGTTTCTCGAAAGTATTTTGTTGCTCTTGCGTCATTCCGGTTTTTTGGGTGCCAAAAAAGGAAAAGGCGGCGGCTATTATTTGATTAAAGAACCCAAAGACATCAATATGGCAAAAGTCTATCGTGTTCTCGAAGGACCGGTTGCCTTGTTGCCTTGCGTCAGTCATAATTTTTATGAAAAATGCGACGATTGCACGGATGAAGCAACTTGTGCTGTCCGTAAACTAATGATGGAAGTTCGTGACAATACATTGATGATATTGGAAAACAACACCCTTGCCGATATTGCTTTTTAATCAATGCTGTCCTAAATAAAATAGAAGTGAATAAAAATTGACCATTTCATTGCGTTTACCCAATAAAAGGGTCAATTTTTTTAAGGTAATGTGGTCAAAAATGGTTTGTTGAGCCACTTTCGTATGACAATTTCAATTAAAATATTTAATCATAAAACCTAAAAAACCAATTTATATCCCACGAAAAACAACATTATCGCAATGGCATTTCTAAGAATCAAATCAGGTATTTTTTCACTCAACATACTTCCTATAAAAATTCCAGGAAGGGATCCCATTAATAACTGCCCTAATAGACCAAAATCTAGATTTCCCATTGAGGCATGTCCTAATCCAGCAACAAGAGTTAAGGGGACGGCATGGGCGATCTCGGTTCCAACCAATCGAGAAGTTGGCAAAAGTGGGTACAGGAAAAATAAAGTAACCGTACCTAAAGCACCTGCTCCTATCGAAGTCAGGGTCACAGTTGCTCCTAGCATTACACCAATTGCGACAGTTAATACATTCTGAGTTTTGCTCTCACTATGAAACTTGTCACCGGCATGTTTTTGAGAAAACACTAAGAGTTTCTTTTTGAACAAAACGGCCACCGAAGTAAAAAGTAGCGCCCAACCCAAACTGTGTTTTATTACGCTATTTATGGCAGTAATATCTGTTTTTATGATATGAAGTATCCACAAAGTTAGTAAAGCAGCTGGAATGCTTCCTAAAGAAAGCCAACCCGTGATGGACCAATTTATATTCATTTTTCTATGATGAACAAATACGCCACCCATTTTAGTAAAAGCCGCATACAACAAATCAGTTCCAACAGCCGTTGTTGGGGGAATACCAAACCACAATAAAATTGGAGTCATCAGAGAACCGCCTCCTACGCCCGTCAATCCTATCACAAAGCCAACTATTAAACCTGCAACTACAAATCCTAACTGAAAATTCATAAATGAAATTTTTTTGGACAAAAATAGTAACTATTTTATAATTATCCTATAGACAAGGTAGACTATGTAAAATATTTTTGAAAAAATAAATAATTAAATCTAAAAAAGGCCAGATATTATTTTGTTATTTAGAAATAAGTAGTATTTTTGCGAACTAATCTACTAAACCGATAGGGTAATAGATTTTATAATAAAAAAAATAAAATGAGCACAGCGATAGTTCAAACATTATCAGAAAAAACCAAAGGATTTTCCATCGAGGAAACTTTGATTTATTTGGCGAATGAATATAAAGGAAAAGTGGTTTTTTCGACTTCTTTCGGACAGGAAGACCAAGTGATTACAGCTTTAATTGCCAAAAATGATTTACCAATTACCATTTTTACTTTGGACACGGGGCGTTTGTTTCAGGAAACGTATGATGTTTTTCACAAGACGTTAAAAAAGTATAAGAAAGAAATCAAAGTCTATTTTCCGGAAGCATCGGCAGTGGAGAAATTGTTGGAAGAAAAAGGACCAAACAGTTTCTACGATTCTGTCGAAAACAGAAAAGAATGTTGTTTTATTCGAAAAGTAGCGCCGTTGACCAAAGCGTTGAAAGGAAATTCGATTTGGATTACCGGTTTACGTGCCGAACAATCCGAAAACAGAAATGATTTAGCTCTTTTTGAATACGACGAAAAGTTCGGAATCATAAAGTTCAATCCATTATTAAAATGGACATTAAAAGAAGTCGAAGATTATTTAGAAAAAAATAATGTGCCACAAAATGCATTGCACAAAAAAGGATTTGTAAGTATAGGTTGTGCGCCGTGTACCAGAGCAATTACCACTGACGAAGACACTAGAGCCGGAAGGTGGTGGTGGGAATCAAGCCATAAAGAATGTGGGTTGCATAGCCCCCACACGAGCGACAGCGAACTGGCGAAGCAAACTCCCAAAGGGGGAAATTGAGAACAGAAGAAAAAGGTATAAATAACAATTAAGTAATAATTTCCAGTCTCGGCTCCCTCTCCTTCGGAGAGGGCTGGGGTGAGGGTAAATCAAAGAATAATGAGTTCAATATTAAAAACAAATGCTTTAGAAAGCGAAGCAATTTACATATTCAGAGAAGTAATTTCTCAGTTTGACAAACCTGTTTTGCTTTTTTCCGGAGGGAAAGATTCGATTACATTGGTAAGATTGGCACAAAAAGCATTCTTCCCCGCGAAAATTCCTTTTCCATTGTTACATGTGGATACAGGACATAATTTTCCGGAAACCATCGAATTTAGAGATCGATTAGTTAAAGAATTAGGTCTGGAATTAATAGTTCGAAATGTTCAAGATTCAATCGATGAGGGAAAAGTTATCGAGGAAACAGGACGTTATTCCAGCCGAAATATGTTGCAAACGACAACGCTTTTAGATGCTATCGAAGAATTCAAATTTGATGCTTGTATTGGCGGTGCTCGTCGTGACGAAGAAAAGGCAAGAGCCAAAGAACGTATTTTCTCAGTTCGTGACGATTTTGGACAATGGGACGAAAAAAACCAACGTCCAGAATTATTCGACATCCTGAACGGTAAAATTGAAAACGGACAAAACGTTCGTGTTTTTCCAATTTCGAACTGGACAGAACTCGATGTTTGGAGTTATATCGAACAGGAAGGAATCGAAATTCCGTCGATTTATTTTTCACACAAGCGTAAAACATTCTTGCGTGACGGATTAATCTGGTCGCATTCACCCTTTGTTTATCAAGAAGAAGACGAAGAAATTGAAGAAAGAATTGTGCGTTTTAGAACTGTTGGCGATATGAGTTGTACGGCAGCAGTCGAATCGTATGCCGCTACAATTGCAGAAGTTGTTGGCGAAATCAGGACTTCGACCATCTCCGAAAGAGGTGCGAGGATCGACGATAAACGTTCTGAAGCAGCAATGGAAAAAAGAAAACAACAAGGATACTTTTAGAATTATTTTAAATATTGATCCGAGCCTGAAAGGCGAACAGGCAAAGCAATTTTAAATTTTAAATGAATGAAAGTATCATTAAAATTTAAAATAATCAACGGCATTTAAAATTCAAAACTTATAATTTAAAATAACAAGAAACTGATGGAAGTTTTAAAAATAGCAACAGCAGGAAGCGTAGATGACGGGAAAAGTACATTAATCGGGAGATTGTTGTACGATACAAAATCATTGACTACCGATAAAATTGAAGCAATAGAAAGAAGCAGCAAGCAAAAAGGATATGATTATCTAGATTTTTCATTGGCTACCGATGGTTTGGTTGCTGAAAGAGAACAAGGGATTACGATTGATGTGGCACATATTTATTTTTCGACTGCCAAAAAAAGTTACATCATTGCCGATACACCGGGTCACGTAGAATATACCCGAAATATGGTAACCGGAGCTTCGACTTCGCAAGTATCCATCATATTGATTGATGCTCGAAAAGGCGTTATCGAGCAAACCTATCGCCACTTTTTCATCAATAATTTGTTGCGTGTAAAAGAAGTGATTGTTGCGGTCAACAAAATGGATTTGGTCGATTATTCCGAAGAAGTGTACAACAAAATCAAAGCCGATTTTCAAGCATTGAATGCAAAAAGCACGTTCAAAGAACAAGTGGTGAGTTACATTCCGTTAAGCGCCATCAATGGCGGAAACGTGGTTGACAAATCAGAGAATATGCCTTGGTATGACGGGCAAACTATTTTGGAACATTTGGAAGGTTTGGAACCAAAAGATGTTTTCGAAAAAGGAGAAGTTCGCTTCCCGGTTCAAACGGTGATTAGACCAAAAACCGAAGAATACCACGATTTTAGGGGTTATGCCGGAAAATTGTACGGGAATAATATCAAAGTGGGAGATGCCGTAACGGTGCTTCCTTCGTTGACCCAATCGAAAGTTTCTAAAATTCATTTCTTCGACAAACAATTTGACGAAGCCACTACGGGTTCTTCAATAGTTTTGGAATTGGAAAATGACATCAACGTTACTCGTGGTGATATGATTATAAAATCAGGAGAACTTCCAAGAATCGAAAAAGACATCAACACGACGATTTGCTGGATGGACAGCAAAAAGCTGGTTGCGGGAACAAAATACATCGTTCAGCACAATACCAATAGGGTTTTAGCCAAAATTGAAAGTATAAAAAACACTATCGCAACCGATTATTCGGGGACAAACCCGGCGACTCAATTGGCCATTAACGAGATCGGCGAAGTGCATGTAAAATTGAGCAAACCATTATATTTTGATGCCTATAACGACAACAAATCAAACGGAGCATTCATATTAATCGATACCGCAACCAATACAACCGCAGGAGTTGGATTTATAAAATAATCCCCTCACCGAAGGAGAGGAAGCTAAAACTGGACTCAGTTGGGATTTAGTTTTGAGCAAATAATTTAGAATATAAAAGTAAAATATTAATTTAAAAAACATACCAGACTCGGCTCCCCCTCCTTCGGAGGGGGCTGAGGGGAGGATAAACATATCTACAGATGCAGAGTTTTAGAACCGAAATAGAAGATCCGATTGTCCAAAAAGACATCATCGATTTGGAAAGAAAAATAACATTATTTAGGGAAGGAAAAATTGACGAGGAACGTTTTCGTAGCCTTCGGTTGGCGCGTGGCGTTTACGGTCAGCGTCAGGAAGGCGTTCAAATGATTCGTATCAAATTGCCTTTCGGGAAAGTTTCGAGCGAGCAATTGTTGCGAA
This sequence comes from Flavobacterium sp. UBA5153, assembly GCA_002413745.1. Lineage (GTDB taxonomy): Bacteria > Bacteroidota > Bacteroidia > Flavobacteriales > Flavobacteriaceae > Flavobacterium. The sequence goes on from DHXP01000024.1 coordinate 30,076, forward strand.
TTTCAAAAGTTTCCGATGAATATTCTACGGGGCGTTTGCACATCACGACGCGTCAGGATATCCAAATTCACTATGTAAGTTTGGACAGAACACCTGAACTTTGGGCCGAATTGGAAAAAAATGACATCACGCTTCGTGAAGCTTGCGGAAACACGGTAAGAAATATTACTGCCAGTGAAACTGCCGGAATTGATGTGGATGAACCTTTTGACGTTTCGCCTTATGCATTTGCAATGTTCGATTTTTTCTTGCGAAATCCTGTTTGTCAGGAAATGGGGCGAAAGTTCAAAATTTCGTTTTCTTCGTCCGATAAAGATACGGCCTTGAGTTACATTCACGATTTAGGGTTTATTCCAAAAATCGTAAACGGTGAAAGAGGTTTCAAAGTGATGCTTGGCGGAGGATTGGGTTCGCAGCCACTCCACGCCGAAGTCTTATCGGAATTTATTCCAACCAATCAAATCATTCCAACAACCGAAGGCGTTTTAAGAATTTTTGACCGTTTTGGCGAAAGATCCAGAAGATTGAAAGCCAGAATGAAGTTCTTAATCAAAGACTTGGGTGCGGAAGCATTTACTAAATTGGTCGAAGAAGAGAAAAAAGCTTTGTCACATCCAGTTTTCGAAATCGACACAACCGCTTTTGACACTCCAATTCCGGAACCTTTATTGGTTGCACCAAAAGTAGAAATCGAAAACGTTGCGACTTTCGAAGCCTGGAAAAAATCGAATGTCATCCAACAAAAACAAAAAGGCTACGTTGCCATTGGCATCAAAGTGGCATTGGGCGATTTTTATACGGATAAAGCCAGATTATTGGCGGATTTAATCAAAAATTATGCAGCCAACGAATTGCGTTTTTCGTTGAGACAAGATATTCTCATCCGTCACATAAAAGAAGAAAATTTGGCCTTTTTCTACCAAGAATTGGCCAAACTTGGTTTTGTAACTTTAGGATATAATTCTACTGCCGACATTACCTCTTGTCCGGGAACTGACACGTGTAATTTGGGAATTGCAAGCAGCACGGGAGTTGCCACGGAACTGGAAAGAGTTTTGGCAACCGAATATCCACAATACTTCAATAACAAGGAAATCACCATAAAAATTAGCGGTTGTATGAATGCTTGCGGGCAACATAATATGGCGCACATTGGTTTTCAGGGAATGTCAATTAATTCAGGAAAGCTAGTCGCACCGGCACTTCAGGTGTTGTTAGGCGGAGGCGTTTTAGGAAACGGAGAAGGACGATTTGCCGATAAAGTAATCAAAATCCCTAGTCGTCGTGGCCCAGAGGCACTTCGTTCTATTTTGGATGATTTCGAATCCAATGCCAACGGACAATCCTTTTTGGACTATTACGATGCCAAAGGCGAAACCTATTTTTTCGAATTATTGAAACCACTTTCGGATATTACGAATTTATCCGAAGCCGATTTTGTCGATTGGGGCAATGCCGATAATTATGTAAAAGCTATCGGTGTGGGCGAATGTGCCGGTGTCGTGATTGATTTAGTTGCCACGTTGATATTCGAAGCCAAAGACAAAATGACTTTCGCTCAGGAAGCTTTCGAAGACAAAAATTGGGCCGACGCCATCTATTTGGCGTACGCAGGTTTTGTAAATGGTGCCAAAGCATTGCTGCTTTCCGAAAATCAAAGAACCAACCACCACGCGGGAATAATCGATTTATTCGACACTTTTTTCACGGAGACCAATAAAATTGAATTGAAATCGACTTTCAAAGAATTGGTTTACCAAATCAACCAAAATGAACCTTCTGCAGCATTCGCAAAAAGATATATTCAAGAAGCAACAGCTTTTTTTGAAACTATCGAATCCTATAGAGAAAAAGATTTAGCAAATGAATAAAATCATGAAACCAAGAGTAACATTAGTGGGCGCTGGTCCTGGCGATCCAGATTTGCTTACCATCAAAGGAGCAAAGGCGCTTGCCGATGCCAATGTGGTTTTGTATGATGCTTTGGCCAACGAGGAAATATTGACCTATGCGTCAAAAAAAGCCCTAAAAATATTTGTGGGAAAAAGAAAAGGCTGTCACGAGTATTCTCAAGATCAAATCAACCAATTGATTGTTGACAATGCGCTTACTTACGGAAATGTGGTGCGACTAAAAGGCGGTGATCCATTTATTTTTGGTCGCGGAAGTGAAGAAATAGAGTTTGTAGAAAGTTTTGGAATTCCTACAGCAGTAATTCCTGGAATTTCATCATCGATTGCCGTTCCAGCAAATCAGGGAATTTCCTTGACAAAAAGAGGTGTTTCCGAAAGTTTTTGGGTCATCACAGGAACTACTTCCGAGAGGAAATTATCCAAAGACGTGGCTCTCGCAGCGAAATCATCGGCAACTGTCGTGATTTTGATGGGGATGGGCAAACTCGAACAAATTGTGGCGTTATTCCAAAACGAATCCAAAGGCGAAACTCCTGTTGCCATTATTCAAAACGGGACATTGCCGAACGAAAAAGTGGGTGTTGGAACCATAAACACAATTGGGAAAGTGGTAACAGAAAACGGCTTGAGTTCACCAGCAATTATTGTAATTGGCGAAGTTGTAAGAGAAAGTAATAAGTTGAAAAATTTTCACGAAGAATTTATATCCAATAAGGTTTATGCAAGAGAATAATGGCGATAAACTAACTATATTCCAAATTTTTAAACTTGATAAATATGAATTATTTTGAAATTAGGGCAAAAGTGTTATTGTCAATACAAAGAGCTTTGTGGGGTATGATATATCCATCTATTAGAGCAATAGCAGTTGGTTTTGAAGGAACAAAAAAGCTTAAGGTTGTATGTTTTTAGATAGAGAACCAAATGAAGATGATTATGATAATATAAGTGATGTAACAGGTGAAGTTTGTGCAGATGTTGATTTCACGGAAGTTGAAGAAAAATGTATATTTACATTAGAGCCAATATCTCAATTAGATAATTTAGAATCTTGGGCTTATATTAGAAAAGAAAACTAAGTTCTTGCTTTTTTATATTCATATTAATTATGCGAATTAAAGGTTAAAAAAATTATTTTTAAAATCATCATAATCAATATTTTTAAAACGTTTATAATACATTTTCAATGTCCGATAATCTAATACATTCCAACATTCAAGACTCGGCTCCCTCTCCTTCGGAGAGGGCTGGGGAGAGGAACGAACTTTACCCAATTTTCCTAAAACTCCACCAACTCAATGTACTCCTAATTGGCGGAGGAAATGTAGGATTAGAGAAGTTGTCCTTTTTGTTGAAATCGAGCCCAAATGCCAATGTCGAAATTGTTGCAACCCATTTTTTGCCCGAAGTTTTGGCACTTGCCAAAAAACATAACTTGGTAACGACCAAATCAAAATTCAAGAAAAAAATGCTCAAAAAAAGGCATTTGGTTATTGCTTGCATCAATGATTCGAAAGTCAGTAAACGAGTGTATGATTTGTCAAAAAAACGATATTTATTGGCAAACATAGCCGACACACCCGAGTTATGTGATTTTTATTTAGGCGGAATCGTGACCAAAGGAAACGTGAAAATTGCCATTTCGACCAATGGAAAATCACCAACAACCGCCAAAAGATTACGCGAATTTTTCGAAGAAATAATCCCGGACGACATCAATTCAATGGTCGAAAACCTGAACGAATATCGAAAAACCCTAAAAGGGAATTTTCAGGAAAAAGTGGATAAAATGAACGAAATTACCCAAGTTTTAAAGGGCAAACAATAAAATATGGCGTGAATGCTTGCAATTAATCGCGTTATGTGTTTACTTTGCAGTGTTCATGCATTTATTGATTGTTATCACGAAAGGCGGAGGGAAAGACCCGATGAAACCTTAGCAACCCTTTATCTGTAAAGAAGGTGCTACATTCTATCCCGATTAATCGGGAAAAGATAACCACGAGAAATCCTCTCACTTTTTACGATAACATTTAATTTTTTTGAAACAGTAGCTTTTTTTTGGAGCTATTTCCTGCTGTGCGTTACAATCCACGCCCAAAAGCGTGGGATTTCCACTTCCATCAGGGCTAAAAAATAGGAATCAACAAATTTCTGGGTTTAATAATAAAATGCTTTGCGCCTTAGCGTCTTAGCGGCAAAAAACAAGTTATGTCAAAAATTCAAGAAGAAATAAAAAAACGAATTCTCGTACTCGACGGAGCAATGGGAACGATGCTACAACGCTATAATTTTTCCGAAGAAGATTTCCGGGGAGAACGTTTCAAAGACTTTCCGTATTCCTTAAAAGGGAACAACGATTTATTGTCCTTGACGCAACCTCAAGCCATAAAAGACATCCACGCACAATATTTAGAAGCGGGCGCCGATATTGTCGAAACCAATACTTTTTCAAGTACGACCATTGGTATGGCCGATTATCATCTTGAAGATATCGTTTACGAATTGAACTACCAATCGGCTAAAATTGCCCGTGAAGTAGCCGATGAATTTACCGCAAAAAATCCAGATAAACCTCGTTTTGTTGCCGGTTCAATAGGTCCGACAAACAGAACGGCAAGTATGTCGCCAGATGTGAACGATCCGGGTTATAGAGCCGTAACTTTCGACGATTTAAGAATTGCTTACAAACAACAAGTCGAAGCGTTAATTGATGGTGGAGTAGATTTATTAATGGTCGAAACGATTTTCGATACTTTAAATGCTAAAGCAGCACTTTTCGCCATCGAAGAAGTCAAAGACGAACGCAAAATCGATATTCCAATAATGGTTTCAGGAACAATTACGGATGCTTCTGGAAGAACACTTTCAGGTCAAACCGTGGAAGCATTCCTGATTTCAGTTTCGCATATTCCGTTGTTGAGCGTAGGGTTCAATTGCGCATTGGGCGCTCACCAATTAAAACCCTATTTAAAACAATTGGCACACAATACGTCTTTCAATATTTCGGCGCATCCAAATGCTGGATTGCCAAATGCTTTTGGGCAATATGACGAAACACCCAAAGAAATGCAAGCCCAAATTAAAGAATATTTAGAGGAGAATTTAGTCAATATTATCGGCGGCTGTTGTGGTACAAATCCAGAACATATCCGATTGATTGCTGAAGTGGCGAAAAACTATAAACCACGCGTCACCGTGTAGAGACGCGATTTATCGCGTCTAACACAAAGTAAATTTTTTAATTGATATGAATAAAGAAATAATCGAAAAAACGACAAAATTTTGTAACGAAATTTTCGTAGACAAAAAGGAATATAAACTCCCTGATGAGTTCAATTACGGACACTTGCCATTATGTGCAATTGATTCTATATTTTCAATTGGGGTAAAATATGAAACTGTTCAAAATTCTATCAACCATTTTTGCGACCATTACAGTATCGACAAATTTTCAAAGACAAACGAACTGTCAACCTCGGATTTTTTGAAATTAATGGAGCGACAATCTATTAAAGAATTAACTGAAAATATTTATAAAAACCGACAAAGGACTTCTACAAGAAGTGGAATTTTAAAATCCGAAGCAGTTATATTATTCTTAAAGGTATTGCAGAAATTTAAAATCAATAAATTAAGTGATATTGATAAAATCATTACTAGCGAACAATTTGAAACTGAAATAAAAGAAATACCTGGACAAAATAGTGGAATTTCTTTGACATATTTTTTTATGCTTGCAGGTTCAGATGAATTGATAAAGCCAGACAGGATGATTCTTCGGTTTTTAGAGAATATTTCAGGAGAAAAAGTAAGTTTGAAGGACTGTCAAGTTATTCTTGCAGCAGTAGCGGATCAATTAAAAAATAATGGCTTTAATATTACACCTAAAAAACTTGACAATTTAATTTGGAATTATCAGCGAAATTTAAATTAATTTGCTAATCTCCGCTAGCGCAAGCGTCACGCTTGTGCCTATAAACAGAAACAAAAAGGAATAAGAATTGAAATAAAATTAGTTTAAAAAATAATTTTACAAATTGGAATGAGCAAAAGCTTGACGCTTGCGCTAGCAGAGATGAAGTAAAATCTGTGTTAAAAACTTTGTGACTTTGTGCCTTCGAGGCAAATAAATAAAATATGTCAGAAACAAAAAAATATTTAAAATTATCAGGTCTTGAACCGTTAATCATTACGCCGGAAAGCGTTTTTGTAAACATTGGCGAACGTACCAATGTAACCGGTTCCCGAAAATTCCTTCGATTAATCAAAGAAGAAAAATACGCCGAAGCACTTGCCGTGGCTCGTGACCAAGTAGAAGGTGGTGCACAAATCATCGATATTAATATGGATGAAGGAATGCTTGATGGCGTTTATGCCATGACCACTTTCCTGAATTTAATCGCTTCCGAACCCGATATTTCTCGTGTTCCCTTGATGATTGATAGTTCGAAATGGGAAATTATTGAAGCGGGTTTGAAAGTCGCTCAAGGCAAAAGTGTGGTAAACTCGATTTCTTTGAAAGAAGGAGAAGAAAGATTCATTCATCACGCCAAATTAGTAAAACGATACGGAGCGGCAGTAATTGTTATGGCTTTCGACGAAAAAGGTCAAGCCGATAACTATGAAAGACGTATCGAAATCTGCAAACGTTCCTATGATATTTTAGTTGATGTTGTAGGCTTTCCTGCCGAAGATATTATTTTTGACCCCAATATTTTTCCGGTAGCAACCGGAATGGACGAACATAAAAACAATGCATTAGATTTTTTCAGAGCCACAAAATGGATTAAAGAAAATTTACCATGCGCACATGTAAGTGGCGGTGTGAGTAATGTTTCATTTTCATTTAGAGGAAATGATACCGTTCGCGAAGCGATGCACTCGGCTTTCTTGTATCACGCCATAAAAAATGGAATGACAATGGGAATTGTAAATCCTGAAATGTTGTCTATTTATGACGAGATTCCAAAAGACCTTTTGGAACGCGTTGAAGATGTTTTACTCAACAGAAGAGAAGATGCGACCGAACGACTATTGGATTTCGCCGAAAATGTAAAAGGCGATTTCAAAGTCAATGAAAAAGCGATTCAGGAATGGCGTTCGGGAACAATCCAAGAACGATTAACGCATTCTTTGGTAAGAGGAATAGACGAATTTATAGAATTGGACATTGAAGAAGCCAGACTGGCAGCTGCAAAACCAATCGAAGTAATCGAAATAAACCTGATGGCAGGAATGAATGTCGTTGGTGATTTATTCGGAAGCGGAAAAATGTTTTTGCCTCAAGTGGTGAAATCGGCTCGTGTAATGAAAAAAGCGGTGGCTTATTTATTGCCCTATATTGAAGCCGAAAAAGATGGTAAATCTAGCTCGGCTGGAAAAATATTAATGGCTACTGTAAAGGGAGACGTTCACGATATCGGGAAAAATATTGTTGCTGTTGTTTTAGCATGTAACAACTACGAGATTGTAGATTTAGGTGTAATGGTTGCTCCGGAAAAAATCATTGCAGCCGCGATTGAACATAATGTTGATATTATCGGATTAAGCGGATTAATCACGCCGTCATTAGACGAAATGGTGTATTTAGCCAAAGAATTAGATAAGCAAAATATAAAAATACCAATAATGATTGGTGGTGCCACGACATCACGAGCACATACTGCAGTGAAAATTGCACCTCAATATAGAGAAACAGTAATTTACGTAAACGATGCTTCAAGAGCCGTTACCGTGGCGGGAAGTTTATTAAATAGCGACAAAAAAATATACGCAAGCACTATTAGAGCCGAGTATGACGCTTTCCGGGAAACGTTTTTAAACCGATCACGAGATAAAAATTTCTTGACTATTGAACAGGCAAGAGTGAACAAATTGCAATTGGATTGGGAAAATTACAATCCAATGAAACCGAATTTTATTGGAACAAAAACCATCGAAGTCGATTTAGATGTTTTGGTTCCTTACATTGACTGGACACCATTTTTTAGAACTTGGGAACTGTTCGGAAAATATCCTGCGATTCTGACCGATGCCGTTGTGGGCGAACAAGCGCAATCTGTTTTTCACGATGCGCAGGAAATGTTGAAAGTGATTTTGAAAGAAAAGAAACTGACTGCTAAAGGTATTTACGGCATTTTTCCAGCCAATCAAATCAACGATGATGATATAGAATTGCGTGACGAAAGCGGAAAAGTCTTGGAGAAATTCTTGACTTTGCGTCAGCAAGCCCAAAAAACAAAAGGCGCACCAAACATCGCTTTGGCCGATTTTATCGCGCCAAAAGAGAGCGGAAAAACGGATTATATGGGCGCATTTTGTGTGACAACCGGTTTTGGAGTTGATGAATGGGCGGCAGAATTCGAAAAGGATTTGGACGATTATAATTCGATTATGGTGAAAGCGTTGGCGGATCGTTTTGCGGAAGCATTCGCCGAATATTTGCACGAAAAAATCAGACGAGAAATATGGGGTTACGCTGCCGATGAGGTTTTATCAACCGAAGCGCTAATCGAAGAAACCTATAAAGGAATTCGTCCGGCACCGGGTTATCCGGCTTGTCCCGACCATTTAGAAAAACCAACGATTTGGAAATTGCTAAATGTTGCGGAAGAAATTGGTGTAACTTTGACCGAAAGTATGGCGATGTGGCCGGCTTCTTCGGTTTCAGGCTATTATTTTGGCAATCCCGAAAGCAAGTATTTCGGACTTGGAAAAATAAAAGAAGACCAAGTTGTCGATTACGCCAAACGTAGAAATATTCCAACGGAAACTGCTATAAAATGGTTGAATCCTAATATAGCAGATTAAAAAAATTGTTTAAAGTTTAAGGTTTGAAGTTGCTCGAGAGAACTTTAAACCTTAAACTTTAAACCTTAAACAAACAAAATGAAAGTAACACAGCATATAGAAAACGCACAAGGGAAAACATTGTTTTCTTTCGAGATAATTCCTCCGCAAAAAGGGAGAAGTATACAGGAATTATACGATAATATTGATCCGTTGATGGAGTTTAAGCCACCATTTATAGACGTAACGACTTCTCGGGAAGAGTATATTTATGTGGATAAAGGCAACGGATTATTGGACAAGAAATTGACCAGAATGCGTCCCGGAACTTTGGGGATTTGCGCTTCCATAAAACATAAATACCAAGTGGATACTGTGCCACACTTGCTTTGTGGAGGTTTTACAAAGGAAGAAACCGAGTATATGTTGGTTGATTGCCAATATTTAGGGATTAATAATGTAATGGCACTTCGTGGTGATGCGATGAAAGACGAACAGTCTTTTGTCCCAAAAGAGGGAGGGAATAATTATGCTTCTGAATTAGTGAGTCAAATTTACCAACTAAACCAAGGGAAATACTTGCACGATGTGATGGATGTGGATAACAAAGCTGATTTTTGTATTGGCGTTGCGGGTTATCCCGAAAAGCATTTAGAGGCTCCATCCTTGATTTCAGACTTAAAAAGATTGAAAGAAAAAGTAGATGCCGGTGCTGATTATGTTGTCACCCAAATGTTTTTTGACAATGCAAAATACTTTGAATTTGTTGCCAAAGCCAGAGAAATAGGAATCACGGTTCCGATTATACCTGGAATCAAACCAATAGCAGTGAAAAGACATTTGCAAATTCTACCACAGATTTTCAGAATCGACTTGCCGGAAGACCTGATAAACGCTGTCGAAAAATGCAAAACCCCTGCTGATATAAGACAAGTTGGCGTGGAATGGGCAATCCAACAATCGCTGGAATTGAAAGCTGCCGGTGTTCCCGTTTTGCATTATTATTCTATGGGAAAATCAGAAAACATTAGACAAATAGCGAGTAAGGTTTTTTAGGGATTTATAACGAACCATTTTCAATCAGACTTGACAGGTTTTTAAAACCTGTGAGGTCTTTTTTCATTCCTACTCTCTACAAACTTGTCATTCCGACGAAGGAGGAATCTCTGTTTGTTGCTCTCGTAATTTAGATTTCTCATTCTTCGAAATGACAAACTCATTTCAAACCATATAGATTTTTACCTCAATTAACGCACTTTATTTTGTTTTTGCGTACCTTTAAGTCACTCAAATCGTTAGTTTTTATAAGAGTAAACCAATCTTAAAATCAAAATAAATGAAAGAGAAAGCAAAATGGACTCGCATCATTTACATCATTGGCGTTGTTGCCTTGTTAATTGGTGCCATCGATCCTTTGGAAGGGTCAGTTTTAATAATGGCCGGCAGCGCGCTTCTTGCTTTGTCAGCTTATGTGACGAGCGACAGACATTCGAAAATTTTCACGGCATCACTGATACTGATTGTTATTGGAGTGGTTTTTATGTTTTATTTCTCCTCACTTGGCGGTTTTGGAGGGACGTCGACACTGTCGCGGTGGTGGAGTTTATTGATACTTCCATTTCCGATTGGTTGGCTGATAATTATTACGGTATTAATTAGGAGAGCTATTGAAAACAAATCTCAAAAAGTTGCATAAAAAACAGATTAGTTTTTCTAAAGGTTTCGGGTTAAATGAGTTTTTTTGTCACATCGAGCGCAGTCGAGATGTAATGGTGGTTCTCGACTGCGCTCGAACTGACAATCCGAATAATCTGTAAACTGCGACTGAACACTGAATACTATTTTTTGGTAATTTCCCTGAAAACAGCTTCCAGATTTTTATTCTTCTGATTGAGTTGTAGCGTTTTCAAACCATTGGCATTGGCAAAATCAAAAACCGCGGGACGCATATCTTTGTCTGCCTTGAAAGTCAATTCCCAAATCATGTCGTGGGTGTTCTTGTAGGAAGTCAGATTCTCGATTTTGGCAATCAATTGTTCTTCGACTTTATAATCAAATTCAACTTCGATTACTTGTTCTTTTTCGGCTGAAATTAAGTTATCCAGTTTCTTGTCGGCAACAATTTTTCCGTTATTGATGATGATGACGCGGTCGCAAATTGCTTCCACTTCCTGCATAATATGGGTAGAAAGAAAAACGGTTTTGTTCTTACCCACGTTTTTAATCACGTTTCTGATTTCGACCAATTGGTTTGGGTCTAAACCCGTTGTAGGTTCATCCAATATCAAAACATCGGGATTGTGCAATAAAGCATTGGCAAGTCCCACACGCTGGCGAAAACCTTTGGACAATTGTCCTATTTTCTTGTGACTTTCGGTGGATAAACCGGTAAGTTGAATCGCTTCTTCGATTCGGGATTTCGCTACTTTATAGACATCGGCATTGAAAGCCAAATATTCCCGCACGTACAAATCCAAGTACAACGGATTGTGTTCCGGCAGATAGCCGATTGATTGTTGCACAGACTTGGCTTGCGTGTTAACATCGAAACCATTTACCGCCGCGGAACCTTCATCGGCAGCAATATACGTGGTCAATATTTTCATCAAAGTCGATTTTCCGGCGCCATTTGGCCCCAAAAAACCAACGATTTCCCCTTTTTTGACAGAAAACGAAATGTTGTCGAGTGCTTTTTGGACACCGTAACTTTTCGATATGTTATTTACTTCTATTGACATGGCGTATTTATTTGTAGCAAAAGTAAACAGAAAAAGGATTGATTTATTGTTTTTTTATAACCTTTGTCAAAGTTCAAAACTTTGACAAAGGTTGATGTCATTACCAATTAGATTTCTATATTTACCAATATTCTATCACTCAAAATTAAACTAAAATATGAATAAAGGAAGTTTACTGTTTTTTCTCTTTCTGGGACTTTTCGTTCAAGCACAGGAAAAACCAACGATTCAAAAGCAAGAAATCGTAAGAATTGAAACCAAATTGGCTTCAGACAAGATGGAAGGAAGAGCCATTTTTACGCCGGGAATTGATTCGGCTTCTGCTTTTATTGAAAATGAATTTCAAAAAATAGATCTTTCCTATTTCAAGGATTTAAAAAAATATAGACAAGAATTTGTTGTCAAAGGAAAGGCGGCAAATAATGTAATTGGCGTACTTCCAGGGAAATCAAAACCTGATGAGTACGTGGTTTTTTCGGCTCATTATGATCATTTGGGAATTATTAAAAATGGGGAAGACAAAATTTTTAACGGAGCCAATGATGATGCTTCGGGAACTACTGCCGTAATAGCTTTGGCAAAGTATTTTAAGGAATTAAATCAAAACGAAAGAACGATTGTGTTTGTGGCCTTTACCGGTGAAGAGGTGGGCGGTTTTGGCTCGAAGTTTTTTTCGGAAAACATAGATTCCAACAAAGTTGTGGCTATGTTCAATATCGAAATGATTGGGACAGAAAGCAAATGGGGCAAGAATTCGGCTTACATAACCGGTTTTGAAAAATCCGATTTTGGAACAATCTTGCAGGGAAATTTACAAGGCTCTAATTTTAATTTCAATCCAGATCCTTATCCACAAGAGCAACTTTTTTATCGTTCAGATAATGCAAGATTGGCTGCTTTGGGTGTGCCGGCCCACACTATTTCTACTTCTAAAATGGATGTAGAGCCCAATTATCATAAATTGACTGATGAAGTTTCAACCTTGGATTTGGACAATATGACCGAAATTATAAAATCAATTGCAATCAGCTCGCAAAGTATTATAAACGGAGGAGACACACCTACAAGAGTGAAATAGATAAACAGCAATTTTTTTGTTTAAAATATAAGGACTTATCGACTTAAAGACGCTCAAACGCAGTTGCTTAAATGTGATTTTTAGAGGCGGTTTTTGAATATTACATAATAAAAAACAGGTTTTACCGAGAATTCTTTTTTTGTTCAATAAAATATGTCTTTTTTTTTGGTTGGCAGAAAATTATTTATACATTCGCAAAGAATTTATTAAAAAACAGAATCAAAATGTCCAATAACCGTTTTTATTTTAGCAATACTTACTACTTCTTTTTTAGGAAGTAAGGATTGTCTATGGTTATTTGAAAAACAAGAAACAAATAAAACTAATATACAATCCTGATGAAAATCAGGATTTTTTTTTGAGTATTTATGAGCACAACAATTGCAATTCAAGGTATAAAAGGATCTTTTCACCATCAGGTGGCACAAGAATACTATTCTCAGAATGTTGAGGTAGACGAATGTCTGTCATTTGAAGAATTGGTTGATAGTTTAATGTCGGGAAAATCGGATGAAGCGGTTATGGCGATTGAGAACTCGATTGCTGGACCAATTATCCCAAATTATGCTTTGATAGACAAGAATAATTTGCACATTATTGGCGAACATTACTTAAGCATTCATCAAAATTTGATGGCTCTAAAAGGTCAAAAAATTGGGGATATACAAGAAGTACATTCTCATCCAATTGCTTTGTTGCAATGTATGGAGTTTTTGAAAAAGCATCCACACATAAAAATTGTCGAGGATAAAGATACGGCTGAAACGGCACGAAGAATCCACGAAAATCAATTGACAGGAATTGCGGCAATCGCCAGCAAAACGGCTTCGGAAATGTATGATTTGGAAATTTTGGCTCCAGAAATTCAAACGATTAATAATAATATGACGCGATTTGTCATTATTAAAAAGGAGAATTCATTTGTGTCGAAAGAAGAAATAAACAGAGCTTCCTTGAAATTCGAATTGGATCACAAACGCGGAAGTCTGGCTGCTGTTTTGAATGTAATGAGCGATTGTAAGCTGAATTTAACCAAAATTCAATCCTTGCCAAAAATTGAAACACCTTGGAAATATTCATTTTTTGTAGACGTGACTTTCTCCAACTATGAGGATTATGCAAAAGCAAAATCATTAATGGAAATTATGGCAGAATACTTCAAAGTATTGGGCGAATATAAAAATACAAAACCGTAGTAAGTCATAAAGTTCAAAGTCATAAAGTCGAAAGAATTTTAAAATAAGAAAATGATCAAAACAGCAAAAAGGCTAGATATAATTGAAGAATACTATTTCTCCTCTAAATTGAGAGAAGTCAGACAACTGGCTTCTGAAGGGAAACCAATCATTAATATGGGAATTGGAAGTCCGGATTTGAGACCTTCTCAAGCAGTTATTGATGCCGTTGTTTTGGCAATGCAGGAGGAAAATGCACATCAATATCAAAGTTATCAGGGATTGCCGGAATTGAGAAAAGGGATGGCTGATTTCTATCAAAATAACTTTAATGTTGCGTTGAATCCTAACACGGAAATTTTGCCTTTGATGGGTTCCAAAGAAGGAATTATGCATATTTCACTGGCTTTTTTGAATGAAGGAGATCAGGTTTTGATTCCAAATCCAGGATATCCAACGTATACTTCGGTGACGAATTTGGTTGGAGCGGTACCCGTTTATTATGACTTGAAAGAAACGAATAATTGGGAACCTGATTTTGAAGCTTTGGAAAAATTGGATTTATCGAAAGTGAAAATTATGTGGATTGGTTATCCGCATATGCCAACAGGAGCGAGAGGAAGTTTGGAATTGTTTGAAAAGTTAGTGGCTTTCGCCAAAAAACATACTATATTATTGATCAATGACAATCCGTACAGTTTTGTTTTGAATGACAACCCAATGAGTTTGTTGCAAGTTGAAGGAGCAAAAGAAGTAGCGTTGGAATTGAATTCCTTGTCAAAAACCTTCAATATGGCAGGTTGGCGAGTGGGAATGGTTTTGGGAAATGCCGCTTGTATCGATGCGATATTGAAAGTAAAAAGCAATATGGACAGCGGAATGTTCTTCGGGATTCAAAAAGGAGCCATTGCTGCCTTGAAAAGTGATAAATCTTGGTTCGATTCGATGAATGGGATTTATAAAAAACGTAGAATACTAACCGAACAATTAGCCGAAAAACTGGGTTGTAAAGTGTATAAGGAAGGCGTTGGATTATTTGTTTGGGCAAAATTGCCGGACGGAATTACATCGGCAGAAGATTTTATAGATAAAATATTATACGAGAAATCGATTTTTATAACGCCGGGAACAATTTTTGGCAGTAATGGCGAAGGTTACATCCGATTTGCATTGTGTGTAAAAGAGGAAAAAGTACAAGAAGCAATTGATAGATTCCTCCCCAACCCCTCCGAAGGAGGGGCTTTGAGCAACAAAAAGAGCAACTAATGGATAAAAACAAAACAAATACATCTCCGGTTTCGGCTCCCTCTCCTTTGGAGAGGGCTGGGGAGAGGATTTTCGTAATAGGTATAGGATTAATAGGAGGTTCAATGGCATTGGACATCAGGTCACTGCATCCAGAAGCTACTATTTATGGGATTGACAATAATGAAAGTCATTTGGCGGAAGCCTTGGCTTTGGGAGTTATAGATGCAGCTGCGACATTTGAAGATTTGGTAGATGCCGATTTCGTTATTGTTTCGGTTCCCGTGGATATTGCGCTTACAGTTTTGCCAAAAGTTTTGGATTCTATTGGATTGAATACGATTGTTTTTGAAGTGGGTTCTACCAAAACACCAATTTGCGAAGCAGTGGCAAATCATCCTAAAAGAAGGAATTTCATTGCAACGCATCCAATTGCGGGAACTGAATTTTCGGGGCCTTCAGCAGCGATAAGAGGATTGTTCGAAGGCAAGACCAACATTATTTGTGAAGTGGAGAAAACGACTTTCAAATTACAGGAAAAAGCATTGGAGTTGTTCAAAAGTATGGGAATGAGAATCCGATATATGGATCCAAAATCGCACGACAAGCACATTGCATATGTGTCGCATTTGTCCCATATCAGTTCGTTTATGCTTGGAAAAACGGTGATAAATAAAGAAAAGGACGAGCAGGATATATTTGATATGGCGGGTTCCGGTTTTGAAAGTACGGTTCGTTTGGCCAAAAGTTCACCCGCAATGTGGACGCCTATTTTTAAACAAAATAACAAACAAGTGGTAAAAACATTGGAAGAATATATTTCCAATTTATCCAAGTTCAAGGAATTATTGGAGAACGAAGATTACGATGCGATTTACGACGAAATGCAAAGTGTGAATAAAATAAAAGAAATATTAAACGGAATGAATAGTAAAAAGTAGGCGGTATTCAGTTTACAGTTAAAAAGAACAACACAATCAAAGAACAACACAATAAAAAAATAAATAATTAGAAAAGATGGAAAACAAGAAAGAAATGAGAAACTGGTTGAACGAATTCAATTTGACTCATCCATTTGTGATAGCAGGACCTTGTAGTGCTGAAACAGAAGAACAAGTATTGAAAATTGCTCACGCATTGAAAGATTCTGATGTTAGCGTTTTTAGAGCTGGAATATGGAAACCAAGAACGCGTCCGGGAGGATTTGAAGGTGTTGGAGAAATAGGTTTGAAATGGTTAAAAAAAGCAAAAGCAGAAACAGGATTGCTAATGGGAACCGAAGTTGCCACCGCTGCACACTGTAAATTGGCTTTAGAAAATGATATCGACGTTTTATGGGTTGGTGCTCGTACAACTGCAAATCCGTTTGCGGTTCAAGAGATTGCCGATACTTTGAAAGGGACGGATAAAATCGTATTGATTAAAAACCCGGTGAATCCAGATATGGCTTTGTGGTTGGGTGGTGTTGAACGTTTGTATGCTGCTGGAATCAAGAATTTAGGAGTGATTCACAGAGGTTTTTCTACTTACGAAAAAACAAAATACAGAAACATTCCAGAATGGCAGATTGCTATCGAATTGCAAAATAAATTCCCTGATTTGCCTTTGATTATTGATCCATCACATATTACAGGAAACCGCGATATGATTCTTGAAGTGACTCAAGAGGCGTTGGATTTGAATTATGACGGTATGATTATCGAAACACATAATGATCCGGACAATGCTTGGAGTGATGCTGCACAACAAGTGACTCCTGAAGCTTTGCTTCAAATTTTCAAAGATTTGAAAGTAAGAAAAGTGAGCGGTGATACAGATGAGTTTGCAAACAAAATGACAAAATTGAGAGCAAACATCGATGTTTTGGATGCTAACTTATTGGATTTGTTAGGAAAACGTATGAAAGTAGCTAACGAAATTGGTCAAGTGAAAAAAGACAATAATGTGGCTGTTTTACAAAGTAATCGTTGGAATGAAATCCAAGAAAAAATGATCGCTGAAGGTGGAAAAAAAGGATTGACCGAAGAGTTTATCGTTAAGTTATTCAAAGATATTCACCAAGAAAGTATTGGTCACCAAGAAAAAATATTGAATTCATAATCAAGATTTATTTATTATAAAAAACCCTATATTTTCATAAAAAAGTGTAGGGTTTTTTTCATATCATGCAGTAAAATACAATATTAATATTTTAAATTCAATTTAATGAAAAAACAGTTATCAATTGTTTTTAAAAACAATTTTAAAATCATTTTAAGTTTCGTGTGTTTAATGTTGTCCTTTTTAGGATATTCACAAGAAAAACAAATATTTGAAAGTCCAAAATTAAAAGAAATTATTGCGATGCATAAAACAGTAGCTATTTTGCCTTTCAAAGCAAACATTGGTTATAAAAGGATACCTAAAAATTTTAGTGCAGAAGGGAACAAAGACGAAGAAGAAAAATTAGGATTAAGTATGCAATCAGGACTTTATACATACCTATTGAGAAAATCTTCCGACTTTACAGTTGAAGTTCAAGACGTTGACAAAACAAATGCTTTGTTGAAAAAAAATGGTTTATTTGATAAATTAAGCGAGTTATCAGGAGACGAAATCGCAAAAATTTTAGGAGTTGATGCTGTAATAAAATGTTCTTATACCTACGAAAAAACAGGTAGCGAAGCTGGAGCAATTGTGAAATCATTGCTTATAGGTTTTGGGACAGGGAAAGTTGCAACAGGAGAGTTGACGATGCAAATAAACGATGGAAAAGATGGTGGTTTAGTATGGCGTTTTTACAAACAAATGGCAGAAGATGTTATGAGTTCACCAAGTGCTATGATGGAAAGAATGATGAGAAAAGTAGGTCGAAATTTTCCTTATCAGAAATAATTTATTTAAAATTAAATTATCAAAAATATTTGGAATAAAAAAAGGTTGCTTTAAAATAGCAACCTTTTTTTGTGAACTAAAGTGACAAACGTTTTACCTTTGTCGAAACTACAGGTTTTAGATCTGAAATCTAAAATCCTAAATCTAAAATCCTAAATCTTCTATGACAGGAATCGTTTATAAATCCACAGGAAGTTGGTACACCGTAAAATCCGAGCAAGGCGATTTTATCGAATGTCGTATGAAAGGTAAATTCCGAATTAAAGGAATCAAAAGCACCAATCCTATTGCGGTGGGCGATATCGTGGATTATGAACTCGAAGAAACTTCGGATACTGTTACGGGAACCATTCACAAAATTCACGAAAGAAAGAATTATATCGTTCGAAAATCGGTGAACTTATCGCATCAAATGCATATTATCGCATCGAATATTGATACCGTTTTTCTTTTGGTCACCATCAATAATCCGCCAACAACTCCTAATTTCATTGATCGTTTTCTGGTAACTGCCGAAGCGTACGGAATAGAAACCGTTTTGGTTTTCAATAAAATTGACACTTTTGATGATGCTACATTAGACGAACAGTTGTATTTGCAACATATTTATGAAAATATTGGTTACAAATGCCTTCGCGTTTCTTCGACCCAAGGAAAAGGAATTGATGAATTAAAGGAATTGATGATTGGGAAAGTAAGTATGTTTTCCGGTCATTCTGGCGTGGGGAAATCAACTTTGGTCAATGCTTTGGAACCATCTTTGCACCTAAAAACAAAGACGATTTCAGAAGCAAGCAAGCAAGGGCAGCACACCACCACTTTTGCCGAAATGTATGATTTGAGTTTTGATGCTCGAATAATCGACACGCCGGGAATAAAAGGTTTTGGGATTGTCGATATGGAGAAAGAAGAAATTAGTGGTTATTTTCCGGAGTTTTTCAAGTTGAAGGGTCAATGCAAATTCAACAATTGTTTACACAAAGACGAACCGAATTGCGCCGTAAAACAGGCATTGGAAAAAGACGAAATTGCCTGGTCACGCTACAATAGTTACCTAAAAATTCTGGAAGGCGACGATGAAAATTATCGCACGGATTCCTTTGATGAAGATCGAAAAGCAAGTGATGAAACGAGGAAATAATTGGTCAAATGTCTAAAGTCTTAAAGTCAAATGTTTTGTGATTTTCGGCTTTCGACTTTCGACTTTCAAACTTTAAAACATAAAATGAAAGCAGTAATCCAAAGAGTTTCCCAAGCCTCAGTGACCATCGACAATAAAATTGTGGCCGAAATTCAAAACGGATTGCTTGTTCTGCTTGGCATCGAAGATGCCGATAATCAAGAAGATATTGATTGGCTGGCTTCAAAAATCGTCAATATTCGAATTTTTGGAGATGAAAATGACGTGATGAATTGGTCAGTCAAAGAAACCAATGGCGATATTATCGTGGTAAGCCAGTTTACGCTTCACGCCTTGACCAAAAAAGGGAATCGCCCGTCCTATATCAAAGCTGCAAAACCCGAAATTGCCATACCGCTTTACGAGAATTTTGTGCAACAACTGGAAAACGAATTGGGCAAGAAAGTGCAGACTGGAATATTTGGCGCCGATATGAAAGTGGCATTGATTAATGATGGACCGGTGACTATAATTATTGACAGTAAAAATAAAGGATAAATCAAGATTGTTTTGTAATGATTTTTTTGTAATTTTAACTATAATTAGATAATTCATATTATCTTTGCAGTCCTTAATTAGTTTATGTTTTTGAAAATCAACATTTTAGCTATTTTGTAAAACTATGACAATCAATAATAAATATTCACGTAATCAAATTGATAAACTAGGAAATGGTTTAATTTATTTGATAGAAAAAATGGGATTCCTTCCAAAGACAAGTTTGTTGAAACTTGTGTATATTTTGGATGAATATTCTGTAAAAAAAAGAGGTTTTCCAATGTTCAATTTACAATATGAAATTTGGAAATATGGACCAGTTTGTCAAGATTTATATATTGAATTCAATGATGGGGCTTCATTATTAAAGGATTACATCAAATCTGAAGTTGTTAATAATTCAACTCACGTTTCTCCAATAAGTAGTTTCAATGATGATGAGTTTTCAGATTCAGATATTGCTATTTTTGACGAAATTGTAACTACTTTTTCGGGTAAAAATACCAATTATCTGGTTGATTATACTCATCAAAAAAATTCTCTTTGGTACGCAACGGCCAAAAAAAATGGTGTTTTAGAAGCTTTGCTAAATGAAGAAATCAATGCTACCGATTTTAAAATTGATTTTGCAGATTTAGTAGCTCACGATCAAAATAAATTGGCATTCTATAATGACCATTTAGAGTTTTTAAACTTTACAGCATCTTTAAATCAAAGGTAGAAGATGTTCGAAAAAGGAAATCTATTTTACTTCAAAGATTATATTTTTAAGAACGGGAACGAGCCAAAAAACAAATTCTTTCTAGTTTTAAAAACTATTGAAAATGGTTTTGTTGCAGCTATTTTGCCTACAAAGGTAGAGTCACTTCCAGCTAATATTGAAAAAAATCACGGTTGTATTTCTTTTCCTGAAAAATGTATTTGTTGTTATTATATACCTAAAGATATTGTTGTAACGGATAAAGGATTTTCTTTCCAATTGGACACTTACTTGTATGCTCAATATGTTTTCGATGAAACAGAAACCAATTTGCTTTCAACCTATCAAATAGAAGATATTGAATTTAAAGGAAAATTAATTGACGATGAATTTGATAAAATTATTCATTGTTTTTCAAATTCAATATTACTTCCAAGGAAATTTAGAAAAGATCAATTTAAATTATAAGAAACACCTCACTCAAGGTGTTTTTTTATTTTCCAATTCTTTACATTTGTTTAAATTCAACTTCAATGACATTAGAGCAATACATTCAAAACATTAATTTAGCTTACAAAAGAGGAAGTGCGACGGAACATACCTATCGTGGCGACTTAAAGCAACTAATCGAGAGTATTGTCATAGATGTTGCTGCAACCAATGAACCCAAAAGACAGCAATGTGGAGCGCCAGATTATATCATCACTAAAAAAGATATTCCTGTAGGTTTTATTGAAGCCAAAGATATTGGCGATAAAGATTTGGCAGGAGCAAAAAAAACAGGAAACAAAGAACAATTTGACCGTTATAAAAACTCGCTGAACAATTTAATTTTTACCGATTATTTAGATTTTCATTTGTATATCGATGGCGTTTTTATCACAAAAATTGCCATTGCAGAAATCCAAAACGGAACGATTTTTTCATTACCCGAAAACTTCGCCACTTTTA
The DNA here is from genome assembly GCA_002413745.1 of Flavobacterium sp. UBA5153. Taxonomy (GTDB): domain Bacteria; phylum Bacteroidota; class Bacteroidia; order Flavobacteriales; family Flavobacteriaceae; genus Flavobacterium. The sequence goes on from DHXP01000024.1 coordinate 51,220, forward strand.
CAAATCTCATTAAAGATTTTTGTGTTCACATAAGCCAATCCATCAAAAGCTCCAAGAAACTGGCTGAAATGATGGCGGGAAAAGCGCGTTTACTTGCCGATATTATAGAGAAATCTTTGCTTTCTGACCAAGAAACTCAAGAAAATTCTACATTGAAAGACCAAATGAACGCTTTCAAAGAAATTCTTATTCACGACATAACGCCAAAAGGATTTGCAGATGTTTATGCCCAAACCATTGCTTACGGAATGTTTGCCGCCAGGTTGCACGACCCAACTTTACCCACTTTCTCCAGACAAGAAGCAGCGGAATTAATTCCAAAATCAAACCCTTTCTTGCGAAAACTGTTTGGCTACATTGCCGGACCAGATATTGACGACCGAATCAAATGGATTGTAGATTCTTTGGTCGAAATTTTCTTGGCGTGTAATGTTGAAGAAATCTTGAAAAACTACGGAAAGTCAACAAAAATGGAAGACCCCATCATCCATTTTTACGAAACCTTCTTGAGCGAATACGACCCAAAATTACGAAAAGCGCGTGGCGTTTGGTACACGCCAAAACCAGTCGTGAATTTTATTGTTCGTGCCGTAGATGATATTCTAAAAACCGAATTCGATTTGCCGCAAGGTTTAGCCGACAACAGCAAAACCAAGATAAAAATAGACCTTCAAGGCAAAAAAGTAGAACAAGAAGTTCACAAAGTGCAAATTCTGGATCCAGCTACTGGAACAGGAACTTTTCTTGCCGAAGTAGTAAAACACGTTCATAAAAAATTCAAAGGACAACAAGGTGTTTGGAGCAATTATGTAGAAACCCATTTATTACCCAGATTAAATGGGTTTGAATTGCTGATGGCAAGTTACGCCATGGCGCATTTGCAAATGGATTTATTACTCACGGAAACCGGTTACACTCCCCTCTCGAGAGGAGCTGGGGGTGTGTCACAACGATTAAAAATATATTTAACCAACTCTCTCGAAGAAAGTCACCCAGACACAGGAACTTTATTTGCCAATTGGTTGAGTAGCGAAGCTAACGAAGCCAATTTTATCAAGCGCGACACGCCAGTAATGTGCATTGTGGGAAATCCTCCGTATAGTGGCGAAAGCAACAACAAAGGCGAGTGGATTATGCAATTGATGGAAGATTACAAAAAAGAACCCGGCGGAAAGGAAAAACTGAAAGAACGAAACCCAAAATGGATAAATGACGATTATGTAAAATTCTTGCGTTACGGACAACATTATATCGAACGAAATGGCAGCGGTGTTTTGGCGTTTATCAATCCACACGGATTTTTGGACAATCCCACATTTCGTGGAATGCGTTGGAATTTATTGAAAACCTACGACAAAATTTATACGATTGATTTACACGGCAACAGCAAGAAAAAAGAAACTTCGCCCGATGGTTCTGCCGATGTTAATGTGTTTGACATTATGCAAGGCGTTTCTATCAACATTTTTGTAAAAACGGGCAAGAAAAAAGCCAACGAATTGGGACAAGTTTTCCATTATGATTTGTATGGGAAAAGAGATTTGAAATATGATTTTCTTTCTGAAAACTCATTAAAAAACATTGAATTTACAGAATTACCAAATGTTGCGCCAAATTATTTCTTTGCTAATAAAGATTTTGATGAGCAAAAAGGATATGATAAAGCATTTGCAGTAAACGAATTATTTAAGGTTAATGGTGTTGGAATTGTAACAGCGAGAGATAATTTTACAATTCATTCTACGAAATTAAATCTTCAAAAAACTATAGAAGAATTTTTAAGTTTAGATGATGAATCAGCCAGAAGAAAATTCGATTTAGGAAAAGATGTAAGAGATTGGCAAGTAAATTATGCTAGAAAAGATTTACAAAGCCATTATCCAAATGATAAAAAATTAATAAAAATATCATATAGACCATTTGAGGATAAATATACTTTTTACACTGGAAAATCGAAAGGATTTCATTGTTATCCAAGAAATGAAGTAATGCAGAATTTTGTAAATCGAGAAAACTTAGGATTAGCAACAATTAGGATTAACAAAGAAGATGAATTTAGTAGTGTGTTTATTACTAAGAATTTAGCAGATGCTAGATTAAGCGATAGATTTATGACATCAATTTATCCACTTTACCTTTATCCCGAAACCAACGGAGAACAATCCCTGTCAGGGTTTGAAACCCTGACAGGGATGAACGGGAGCGAAAATAACGCAACCCTAAAAAGAATCCCCAATCTAAACACCGAAATAGTAAACAAAATCGCAAGCAATTTAGGTTTAACTTTTGTTCCCGAGAAAGACACCTTTGTCAAAGTTTCAAACTTTGACAAAGGTAGTTTCGCGCCAATCGATATTCTCGATTATATTTATGCTGTTTTGCATTCGCCAACATACAGAGAAAAATACAAGGAATTCCTGAAAATAGATTTTCCAAAAATCCCCTATCCAAAAGACTCCAAAACCTTTTGGGAATTGGTAGAATTGGGTTCGCAAATACGAGAAATCCATTTGCTGGAAAGCGCAACAGTAGAAGATTATATTACTGAATTTAATATTGACGGCGATTGTGTGGTGGGGAAACCTCGATTTGAAATTAGCCCTATCAGGGTTTTGAACCCTGATAGGGTTGTCGGAAAAGTTTATATAAACGAAACCCAGTATTTTGAAAATGTTCCCGAAGTAGCTTGGAATTTCTACATTGGCGGATATCAACCCGCGCAAAAATGGCTCAAAGACCGTAAGGAACGCAAACTAGAATTTGACGATATTGCCCATTATCAAAAAATCATCGTTGCCTTGACAGAAACCGACCGATTGATGAAGGAGATTGATACAATAGCAATAGAATAGTTATGGATGAAGATTTAAAAAAGTTTGTATTATATACTGCTTCAAGCGGAGAAATATGCGTCGATGTTTTGTTGCAAAATGAATCGGTTTGGCTTTCACAAAAAGCAATGGCGTTATTGTTTGACTGTAGTACGGACAATGTTTCATTACACTTAAAAAATATTTTTGAAAGTAATGAATTAGAAGAAAATTCAGTTACCGAGGTTTTCTCGGCAACTGCATCAGATGGTAAAACCTACAAAGTAAAACATTATAGTCTCGATGCCATAATTTCTGTTGGATATAGAGTAAACTCTACTAAAGCCACACAATTTCGTATTTGGGCAACCCAAACTTTAAAAGAATATATTATAAAAGGTTTTGTGTTGGATGATAATCGTTTAAAACAAGGTCAAGCTATCAACCCTAACAGGGTTCGAAACCCTGTTAGGGTTGAAATTTAAAAGAAATAGTAAAATGGAAATAAAAGAACCCATACTTCCCGGAAATTACTACCACATTTACAATCGTGGTAATAATGGAATTGACATATTTCTTGAAAACGAGAATTACTATCATTTTCTTCGGTTGTATGATAAATACATAGAACCTATTGCCGAAACGTATGCTTGGTGCTTGTTGAAAAATCACTTTCATATCTTGGTGAGAATCAAAGAAAAAGTTGAAATAGAACAAGATGAGTTGACCTACACCACAACTGAAAAACCAAAAATCATTGACCCATCAAGACAGTTTTCGCATTTATTCAATGCTTATACGCAAGCTGTAAATAAACGCCATAATAGAACAGGAAGTTTATTTGAAACAACTTTTGAAAGAAAATTAGTTTCTTCTGAAAAGTATTTTCAACAATTGATTTTTTACATCCATAACAATCCAGTACATCACGGTTTTGTTACGAAAATGAGTTTGTACCCTTGGTCATCATATGGAACAATAATTTCGGACAAACCCACAAAACTAAAAAGAAAGGAAGTTGTTGAATTATTCGGAGATGTAGAGAACTTTATTTTTTATCACAATCAACAACAGAATTTGAATGAAATTATTGATTTTATAATCGAATACTAATCTTCCCAACCAACCCTGTCAGGGTTTGAAACCCTGACAGGGATAAAGGGTTAAATAAAAAAAACTATGAACCTAAAAAACTCCCAACTCGAAGTAGATAATTGGATCAAAGAACACGGTGTTCGCTATTTCAACGAATTGACAAATATGGCGCAACTTACCGAAGAAGTAGGCGAAGTTGCCCGAATTATTGCCCGTCGTTACGGAGAACAATCCGAAAAAGAAAGCGATAAAAACAAAGACCTTGGCGAGGAATTAGCCGACGTGGTTTTTGTGGTTTTGTGTCTCGCCAACCAAACCGGAATCGATTTGCAAGCCGCTTTCGACAAAAAATTGGACTTAAAATCGGTGCGGGATAAAGACAGACACAAAAACAACGAAAAATTAAAATAATTTAAATCTCTGTGTATCTTTGCGCTTCTTTGTGAAATAATTAAAAAATGAATTTACTACTACATTCTTCTCCCGAAAGCTTTCGGGACTGTAATCCACAGTCTGCAATCCAAATAACTGGCTCAAAATCCGAAAGCAACAGGTTGCTGCTGTTACAGGCTTTGTTCCCCAATATTACAATAGAAAACATATCAAATTCTGATGACAGCGAAGTGATGCAAATGGCTTTGAAAGGCAATGAGGAAATTATTGACATTCATCACGCAGGCACGGCAATGCGATTTTTGACCGCTTTTTTTGCCATACAAGAACACAGAACAGTGACTTTGACGGGATCTTCTCGTATGAAAGAACGACCAATCAAGATTTTGGTTGATGCTTTACAACAATTGGGAGCCAAAATAGAATATATAGAAAATGAAGGTTTTCCGCCAATAAAAATCACGGGTCAAAAACTCTCGCAAAATAAAGTTTCTTTACCGGCAAGCGTGAGTAGCCAATATATTTCGGCACTTTTGCTAATAGCGCCAAAACTTGAAAACGGAATAGAATTGAGGTTAGAAGGCGAAATCACATCTGTTCCCTATATCAAAATGACATTGGCCTTGCTGAACGAAATTGGTGTTGAAACATCTTTCGAGGAAAATAAAATTATTGTCACGCCGAGCGCATTCGAGGCGCCAAGACCTCAAACTTTGACTGTGGAAAGCGACTGGTCTTCAGCCTCTTATTTTTATTCTATCGCGGCTTTGGCCAATGAAGGAACAACAATTGCATTGTCAAGTTACAAAGAAAACAGTTTACAAGGCGATTCAGATTTAGTAGAAATCTACAAGAATCTTGGAGTAGAAACTATTTTTGAAAATAATCAAATTATTCTCAAAAAACAGAGCGGATTTGAACTTGCAACTTTAAATTTGGAACTAAACAAAACCCCCGACATCGCCCAAACCATTGTTGTAACCTGTTTAGGATTGGGAATTGGTTGCCATTTAACCGGTTTGCATACCTTGAAAATTAAAGAGACTGACAGGCTAGAAGCCTTAAAAACAGAAATGACGAAACTCGGAGCCAATATATCGGTGACCAATGACAGTCTAACGCTTCAGCCTTCGAGTCCAATCAATTCGAACGTGAAAATTGCCACTTATAACGACCACCGTATGGCAATGGCATTTGCGCCTTTGGCATTAAAAGTGCCAATAATTATCGAAAATGCCGAAGTAGTTTCAAAATCGTATCCCGATTTTTGGAATGATTTAAAAAGTTTGGGTTTTGAGATATTGCAAAAATAAAATCCGAGCAAATCTGCGTTGGCACATCCGTTTTATCTGTGTTCCAAAAAAATAAACATCGAAACACTTGACAACGCCTATCTTACAATCGTATATTTGCACACGATTTAAAATTATGAAAGAGAAAACGCATAATTTATAATTCATAACTCATAACTTTCTCAAATGAAATTATCACATTTTCAATTCAATTTACCAAAAGAACTCCTTGCTGAATATCCAGCCGAAAACAGGGACGAATCTCGTTTAATGGTTATTGATCGCCAAAAACAAACTATTGAACATAAAACCTTCAAAGATATTATCAATTATTTTGATGAAGGCGATGTGTTAATTCTGAACAATACCAAAGTTTTTCCGGCACGTTTATACGGGAACAAGGAAAAAACAGGAGCAAGAATCGAAGTTTTTTTGCTTAGGGAATTGAATGCTGAACAACGCCTTTGGGATGTTTTGGTTGATCCAGCTCGTAAAATCCGTATTGGTAACAAATTGTATTTTGGCAACGATGATTCATTGGTGGCCGAAGTTATTGATAATACAACCTCGCGTGGTAGAACATTGCGTTTCCTATATGATGGTTCTTATGAAGAATTTAGAAATAAATTGACCGAACTTGGTGAAACACCAATTCCAAAATACATCAGCAGAGACGTAACTCCGGAAGATGCGGAGCGTTACCAAACTATTTATGCCAAAGAGGAAGGAGCCGTTGCGGCGCCAACTGCCGGATTGCATTTCTCTAAACATTTATTGAAAAAATTAGAAATCAAGGGAATAAAATTTGCCGAAGTAACCCTTCACGTTGGTTTAGGAACCTTCAATCCTGTTGAGGTCGAAGATTTGTCAAAACACAAAATGGATTCCGAAGAATTGAAAATCACCCAGGAAGCCTGTGATATTGTCAATGAAGCAAAAGCAAAAAAGAAACGCATTTGTGCCGTGGGAACCACCTCTATGCGTGCCATAGAAAGTTCCGTTTCGTCACAAAGAACACTGAATCCTTTTGACGGTTGGACAAACAAATTCGTTTTTCCACCGCATGATTTTAGCTTGGCAACGTGTATGATTACTAATTTCCATACGCCAAAATCAACTTTATTGATGATGGTTTCTGCTTTCTGTGGACATGATTTAATGAAAAGAGCTTACGAAGAAGCCATCAAAGAAGGATATAAATTCTATTCTTACGGTGACGCAATGTTGATCATCTAGCACTATATTTTATCCCCCCTCTCCTTTGGAGAGTTCCGATAGCTATCGGAATGGGATGAGGATTACTAATCTCGCCAGCAATGGCGAGATTTTTTATTTATTAAAAGTTGGGTTGTTACTGTGCCACTTGTTTTAGCAAACCTTCAATATTGCCGGGTGTTGACATAATTTTAGTAAATGTTCCCATTGTTAAATCTGGAAATGAGAGTGCAATTCTATAACGACCATGAAGAATTTGAACTTTATTGCCTATTACCAAAACTTCATACGGAAGGAATGCCGTGTGTTTTGGCTTATTTGTATCGATAATTGGCATAAATTTACTTTCGCCATTCTCACCTGAAAGAGCAAAGCCATAAAGGGTTAATTCTCCGCCTGGAATAGAGACTTTGTAAACCATTTTTACATTAGGGATGCCTTTTTTAATTGATAAGTCAATTTTTGCGACAGCCGCATTGTGATTGCTAAAACTTCCTAGCTCTACAGTGTCATCAAAATAAGGCATTCCAAGCATATAATGGTATTTGCGCAATTCTTTAACTGACAATCCTTTTTTTGAACCAAATTGTTTTCCAACAAATGACCCACTGGCTTTCATGGCACTTTCTAAATGTTTGGATAATGTGGTATAGTAAGAAGAGACTTTGTCAAAATCGTTTCTAAAATAGGCATTTCCCCAATAAGCAGGATTTGTGTACGAAACAATTGTTTTCTCGTTTTCGCTGGTGATGCCAATTCGAAGCGTTGCGGCAAATCCGGTCAAACCGCCTATTTTTTTACGGCACTTTCAAGCTCAAGGGAACTAATAATTATTATCAATCGGTTTTTGTCGTTGGCTGGTTGATAATGACCCACTACTTTTAATCCATTTTGTTCGAGATTATCCAGTAAATTTTTATTGACGTTCGAAATGCTTTCGGTAGTTTCAAATCCTAAAATGTAGGGAGATAAATTTTGGGCAGAAACATAATGCAAAGGTAACAGCAACATTAAAATAATTCTTAAAATTTTCATGATATATAATTGGTTTTAGGTTTATATTGTTTTTTTTAAATATTTAGGTATCAGTTGTTGAATTCAAATTGTAAAAATTATAAATGCAGTTTATTGTTTCACAAATCAACTCTAAAAACAATAAATATGTGATCACAGATGCCACAAATTTAAAGACTGCCGTTACTGATTCTTATGATATATATCATGATTTTAAAATTATAACTTTCAACCAACCAAAATGGGGATATAAAAATATTGAGAACATTTTAAAACGGCACAAAAAGTATTTAATACCATTGGTTAGTATATTTTAGTCCAATCGTTATAGTATAATGCCGCTGTATATTTCATTTAGTTCCCTTTTTATTGGACTAATTTGAAATAACTACCGGTATTGTTATCGTTTTCTAGCATAAATTTTGC
>DHXP01000060.1:0-8150 GCA_002413745.1 Flavobacterium sp. UBA5153
GATGGAATTTCATTGTTTAATCAAAATAGAAATGTGATGAAATTGGCCGCTTCTGAAATTGATGTAACGCTTATTAAACAAATGCTTCAAAACAATCCAGGTAGAGGAATAAATAGATCCGATAATCCGAAAGTATATGAAAAAGAAACCTATTATAAAGAATATCGGTCTCTAAATGACAAAATGAAAATACATCAGAAATTTGAAAACCAAGGCATTCTTCTTCAGTTTATTTCTAGATTTTTGAGTGATCAAAATTTTAAACAAAAACATACACAAACAACATCTTCAAAAATTTTGGACACAATGAGTTACGTACAACTACATTTAAGCGAAAACCTCACTGTAGCACTATTAGCCAAAAGAGTTAACCAGAATCAGGATTATTTCTCGAAACAGTTTCTTCTTCATACTGGACGAAGACCCTTAAATTACATTCATGAAAAAAAGATAGAAAGAGCACAATACCTTATTGCAACAACCGATAAAGCTTTTTTAGAAATCGCTTTGGATACTGGTTTTTCTAATTTGCCTCACTTTTCGAAAATATTCAAGCAAATAGTAAGTCTGACTCCGGGAGCATTCCGTAATCAAAATGGTCAAGTAAATTAATTAGATACTTTCACCACAATAGTGGAAAAAATTGCAAAATCAATTTAAATAAAAACCCCTTGATGACGCAGTTTTGCATCCGATTGCAGCGAAGGAAAAATCATCCACAACACATTTTGTTCTTTTAGGAACATATTTTGTTCTTTTTATAATACAATGTATTACTTTTGTTCACAAATTAAATATGTTCACGTTTCCGTGAACATTAAAAATAAGTGAACAATGAACCCGCAAGAAATAATTCACAATGCATTAAATAATATCCAGACAAAAGCAAATATTATTGGCAAATGGAAGGATACAGTAGATAAAAACAGGATTGATGGGGAACTAAAACTAGAAATAGGGAACCAGACAATACACCTTTTTACGGATATAAAAACCGAAATAAGAACCATTCATCTTGAGAAAATAGAAGAACTAGCCAAAGAATATCATCCGTTTATTGTGGTGGCACAAAGAATATTCCCTAAAATAAAAGAAGAACTCCGCAACAGAAATATTGCCTATTTAGAAGCGAATGGAAATATTTACTTGAAAGAGAAAGGGTTATTTTTATGGATAGAAGCCAATAATTCCATTGAAATCAAAAATAAAACAACAAATAGGGCATTTACAAAAACAGGCTTAAAAGTGGTATATCAATTCCTGATAAACGAAAAGTGGATTAATTATACCTACAGACAAATTGCTGAAGAAACCAATACCGGAATTGGAAATGTAAATAACATCTTTACAGGCTTGAAACAAGAAGGATACCTATTACAGCTAAACAAAGAGCAATATAAATTGGAGAATAAAAAGAAGCTGCTCGAAAAATGGATAATGGAGTATGAAAAACGATTAAAACCAACACTAACAATTGGAACATTTCGTTTTCTCAAAGAAGAGGACTTCTACAATTGGAAAAAGCTACAGTTACAAAACGGTAAAACGTGGTGGGGAGGAGAACCGGCGGGTGATTTATTTACAAATTATTTACGCCCTGAAGAGTTGACAATGTATACAACAGAAACCAGAGGTGATTTAATGAAAAATTATCGTCTGGTTCCAGATACAAATGGAAATGTAAAAGTTTTCAAAAAGTTCTGGGAGAATGATGACGTAAATAACAATATTGTTCACCCTTTATTGGCCTATGCTGATCTAATAAACGAGGGAGACAGAAGATGTACCGAAACAGCACAAAAAATATACGATGAGTACCTACAAGATAAATTTTAAACAATTACGCCAGCAACCTCAACTTTCTGAAATGCTTTCAGCATTAGAAAGAGGTTTAAACAAATTCGATATTGACTTCTATTTGGTAGGAGCAGTAGCTCGGGATCTTTGGATGAGTGCCATAAATGATATTCCACCAAGCAGAATCACGGGAGATATTGATTTTGCCGTTTTTATTGATGACAAAGGAACCTATGATAATTTGAAAAAGTACCTGATCGAAGTGGAAGGTTTTTCACCATATAAGGGTAATGCTTTTGTCTTGGTTTGGAAAGGTTTTATACAAGTGGATTTACTTCCGTTCGGTGAAATTGAAGATAAGAATGATGCTGTTAATATAGAAGACAGTGGCTTAACAAGTCTCAATATGCCAGGATTCAAAGAAATTTATGATGTTGGTCTGCCAGTAGTGGAACTGGAAGAAATTCACAAATTCAAATTTTGTACATTACCAGGAATAGTGATTCTAAAATTATTGGCTTGGCAAGACAGACCTGAAATAAGAAGGGATGACATAAAAGATATAAGTAATATCTTAAAGCATTTTTTCGATATGTACGCAGAGGAAATCTTTGAGAACCACAATGACCTTTTTGGCGACAACGCTTTCGAATTGCATTTAATTGCCGCTAGAGTAATGGGAAGAGAGATAAACAAAATTGCAAAACGTAATGAGATGCTTCACAATAGATTGAAGGATTTATTGGAAGTCAGCACAAATAATAAGGACATTGAAATTGCCAAAATTATGGTAGAATTTTATGAAAATACCATCGAAGATAATTTAGTCCTGTTAGAACAGTTAAAAACTGGATATTTAGAATAAACCATTCCATTAGAAACATCATGCGCAATCAAGCGACCTCTCTTTGGTAAAAGGTCTTTTTACATTTCAGATACTACTCATTCGCCAATCCTCTAGGGTATAGTTAAAAAGTGAGAAAAAAGAGTGAGGAAAAGTAAAAAAAACGATAAAAACCAATTTTTATCCAAATATAAAATACCTAAAAATCAACAAGATAGTAAATTTAAAAGATCAAATTTCAATTTTCATAACCCTGAGGTCCCGAGTTCAAATCTCGGTCTCGCTACTAAAACAAACCCTTAAATATCAATTGTTTAAGGGTTTTTTATTGAAATTAATTCCTCACTGAGTGAGGAACTCGAGTGAGGAATTTAAAAAAAACAGTAGGCTATAACTCTAATAACGTGAATAATACGAAACCAGACCTCAGGTTTAGTATACTATATGCTGCTCCCTAAAATTCAGACAGTAATTTAAGATAGGGATAAAAACCTTAAATTAGCAAATTATGTCAAGAACAAGAAGAGTTTTCTCGAAGGATTTTAAATCCAAAGTAGTATTAGAAGCATTGAAAGAAAAAGAAACCATCGAGGTTTTAGCCAAGAAGTATGAATTGGATATGCAAATAAAACCCGCAGTATTAGTTAAGCAACATTTTTAAAATTATTTTTCTGTTTCCAGAATTCTTCTATTGTTTTGTAATCTAAAGTGGAATGACTTCTTTTTCTGTTGTACCAGATTTCAATAAATTCGAATATATCAAGTTCCATTTGCTCTTTTGATATAAGCTTATTGCCATAAATTTGTTCCGTTTTCAAAGTCTTAAAAAAGCTCTCAGCTACCGCATTATCCCAACAATTCCCTTTTCTACTCATACTTCTTGTAATCGTCTTATAGGAATCAATCACATTGGTAAACTTCTTACTGGCGTATTGGACACCTCTGTCAGAATGAAATATCATCCCTTTTTCAACGCTTCGGTTTTTAATAGCCATTCTCCAAGCCGCCAAAGAAGTTTCCTCTACACTCATCCCGTTACTCAAACTCCAACCTATGATTTTTCTATCATAGAAATCTAAAACGGTTGTTAAATATAAAAAACTGGATATGCAAATAAAAACTACACATTGAGTTAAGCTACATTTTTGTAATTAATTTGATTATTAAATTCTTCAATAGTTGCGTAATTCAAAGCAGAATATCTTCTTTTTCTGTTGTACCAAATTTCAATGTATTCATCAACTGTATTGTAAATTATAAAGTTTTTTTTAAATTAAATCAAAGACCTCTGATTAGATTTAGTGCATTATAGAGCACTAAATCATAAACATAAGCTAACATCAGAATGAAAAACATCATTTAGTGCTTTTTAATGCTCTTTTTATTAAATTTAATAAAATTTGTTTTATATTTGTATTAAAAAGAGCCACATAATGCACTTTAAAGAATTAATAAAAATAATAAAAAAGCGTAGAGAAGTACTGCAGGTGACACAAGAAACCTTGGCAGAGTTATCCGGCGTTGGCTTAAGAACCCTAAAACAATTTGAAAGTGGAAAAGGAAATCCAACATTACTTACTTTAGGAAAGTTAGCGGATGTCTTAGGTCTGGAGGTATGTCTAAAAGTTAAAAATCTATCTGTAACAAATGAGAAAGACAAAAATATTATATAAAGATGAAGAAGCAGGTATACTAACCCAACACGATGATGGTTCATTTACATTTCATTATCATGATTATTGGATAGCAGACAGCTCTAAACCAGGTATAAGTCTAACTTTACCTAAAAGTAAACAAGAATTTCATTCAAAATTCCTATTCCCTTTTTTTTACAACATGCTTCCAGAAGGCTCTAATAAACAAGTCGTCTGTAAATATAATAAAATTGACCTCGATGATTATTTTGGATTGCTGATGACTACCGCAAAAGACGATAGTATTGGTGCCGTTAGAGTTATTAAAATAGAAAAAAAATGAGTTTACCTGAAATACAATATTGTCCCGGTACATTAGCAGAAGGTTTTCACACTTATAGCAGAACCTGTTTAAATAGAGTGTTTCAGGGTAAAAAGGTACATCATATATTGCCTTATGATTCTCCTGCATCGAATTCTGAAACAGATGATCTATTTGAAGAAAACCGAAAACGTATGTCCATTTCAGGTGTGCAGGAAAAATTTTCTGTACTACTTGAAAAAAACAAGTTAAGGCTTATCAATGAAGGAGAACGTGGTACCTATATCCTAAAACCAATTCCCAGTATAGGAAAAAAATCTGACCAAATGCCTTCTAACGAACACTTAACAATGCAAATTGCTCGTCAAATTTATGGAATAGAAACTGCTGAAAATGCACTGATATTCTTTAAAAATGGTTCCTCTGCCTATATTACCAAACGTTTTGATGTAAAAGATGATGGCACAAAACTTGCTCAAGATGATTTTGCATCCTTGGCTGGCAGGACACCGCAAACACATGGTGAACATTATAAATACTTAGGAAACTATTTAGAAATATTTCAATTAATGCAGAAATATTTACCCGCTTACAAATTGGAAGCTCCTAAAGTATTAAAAATCTTGGTCTTCAATTATCTATTTTCAAATGGCGATGCTCATTTTAAAAACTTTTCTTTGCTTGAAACTCCCATGGGAGATTATCGATTAAGTCCAGCTTATGACCTTTTAAATAGTCGCATTCATATAGATGATAAAGACTTTGCATTAGATGATGGACTATTACCTCGAAATTTAGGCCAAGGAAAAATTAGTCAACAATTTGCCATACTGTCAGAGGAAGCAGGAATTAGTTCAAAAATTTTTAATGATATCATGACTTTGATGTTATCACAATCGGATAACGTAGAAAAATTGATAACAGCTTCTTTTCTGAACGATACCACAAAAAGAAATTATAGACAATCTTATCAGGGTCGTTTAAAACAATTAATTAAAAGATAAGTTGGAAATCATTTTATGTCTAAAACTTCGCTACTATCCACTTTGCAATAGCAATACTCATGATTTTGAAATAGCCAAAATTATGGCAGAATTTTATGAAAATACCATCGAAGATAATTTAGCCATATTAGAACAGATAAAAACTGGATATTTAGAATAAACCATTCCATTAGAAACATCATGCACAATCAAGCGACCTCTCTTTGGTAAAAGGTCTTTTTACATTTCAGATACCACTCATTCGCCAATCCTCCAGGGTATAGTTAAAAAGTGAGGAAAAAGAGTGAGGAAAAAGAGTGAGGAAAAGTAAAAAAATCAATAAAAACCAATTTTTAAATAAAAATAAAACTACTCACAATCAGTAACTTAATAAATTAAAAAGATCAAAATTTAGTTTTCATAACCCTGAGGTCCCGAGTTCAAATCTCGGTCTCGCTACGAGATTAAATTCAATGAAGTTGCGGGTTCGTGTATACGAACCCGCTTTTTTTATGTCTACAATTTCCTTACTTTTACGGGCAGTACACGTTACAAGACATTGCGGCAGAGTGTGTTAAAAAATGGTTTGGTAGGGAAGTTGGTTTAAAAAATAAAAAGCCATGAAAGAATCCAATATTTATATCCAACTATGGCAAAAATATAGACCTGTAATGATACAATCTGTTTTATGAAAAAATATTCTTTCCCTCCAATATCAAATCAAAATGCAACTGTTTTAATTCTTGGGACAATGCCTAGTGTACAGTCATTAGAATTAGGCCAGTATTATGGAAACAGCAGAAATGCCTTTTGGAAGTTGCTCTTCACCATTTTTGACGAACCGTTTTCAAATGATTATGAAAACAGAAAAAACATTCTATTAAAAAATAAAATTGCTTTATGGGATGTTTTACAAGCTTGTGTGAGAGAAGGAAGTTTAGATAGTGCCATTGAACAAGAAATACCCAACGATTTTAATTCGTTTTTAAAAACACATCCCAATATCAGGCATATTTATTTCAACGGACAAAAAGCAGCTGCTTATTATAAGCAATATGTAAAGGTTGGCAATGGATATAATCTTGTAACTTTACCTTCCACAAGTCCTGCCAATGCAGGAAAATCTTTTGAACAAAAATTAAAAGAATGGCAAATTATCAAACAATTATGAGCAAAGAAAATATCGACAATGGGCAACCTAACGCACAAAAGAGAACAATAAATTAGCAGCATAATGAGCGATATAATTATATACCAGAACATAGTCAATCAAGTTTAAATTGATGTTCAATTTGAGCAAGTCCAGTAAGTTTGTTGAAAATTCTTTTTTCATTCGAAGCAGAGCTTCGGGGAATTAAATCTAAATGATGGCGCGGATATGTGCATCGGTTCTCTATCCAGGATAGCCATTCAGCTATTCATTTGTCTGATTTTGTTTTTTTATCTTATGGCATAGCCAATGTTTTAAAGCTGTTTGAAAATATTTTTAATTATTTCAGTGGAGTATTTGCTGGAAATCTTTTTTATAAAGGACTGAAAATCAATGTGTGATTTATCATCAGCTACATCTGAAATGGTTCTTATAATACTGAAAGGGACTTCATATTCATAACAAACTTGGGCTACTGACGCCCCTTCCATTTCTACACACAATATATTGGGTAATTGGGTTTTAAGACTATGTTTTTGTTCATTGCTTGAAATAAATTGATCTCCGCTTGCAATATCTCCTATAAATAAATTGGGTTGTGAAATACTGAATTCCACCAACTCTTCATCACCAATAACTGAATGTAAACTTTTACTTTCAATTAATGTGTTTATTGCTTTTGATGCAATGGCCAAATGTGCTGAGTCACTTTCAAAATAGATCCGGGAGAGAAGTGGTATTTCATATTGCTTCATTAATGGTCTGGCATCCATGTCATGCTGAATAAGTCTTCTGCCTAAAACGATGTCTCCAATTTTCACATCTGAACTAATTGCTCCGGCAACTCCTGTAAATATCAATTCAGTGATTTGAAATTCGTGAATCAAAGTTGTTGCAGTTGTTGCGGCTGCAACTTTGCCCCACCTTGAAAATACCACTATGGTGTCTATCCCATTTATTTGTCCCGAAAAGTAGGTACGTTTACCCATTGACACCTCTTTGCGGTTACTCAGCAAAGTTACAACTCCTTCGATTTCTTCGGGCATGGCTCCCATGATTCCTATTGTTCTTTTTTTCATATTCATTTAATGGTTGCTGTCCTTGTCCTTATATTGTCACTTAACGTCAGAGTGTCCAATAATACAAAATGCCTTTTATTCAAACCTGGCCTGGAGTAAATATATTTGATTTAAACTACAATTAAGCTCTTTTTATAAAAATGATTTGGTTTATCTTCACAAGAAACGAAGTCGTAAATGGCGTCAACTGACGCCTGCCATTCAAAGTCCCCTGACTTCGGATTCTTTTATTTCCGGTCTAACTTTCCCTATGCCATCCCGAGAAAGGAGAAACCTTTAGGTTCAGCCAAGCCATATCTAATACCGCTAGTTATTTCAAATTAGTCCAATAAAAATTGAAC
>DHXP01000060.1:8239-77024 GCA_002413745.1 Flavobacterium sp. UBA5153
AATTAGTCCAATAAAAATTGAACTAATTTGAAATAACTAGCGGTATAAATGGTAATTACTTCGGATTTCGACATTGTTGGAAGTCGTTTCGATGGTTTACCCAAAAGAAAAGGGTGGATAGTTTTATCAAAATTTGTATGAAATTCATCAGTAATACAAAAAATATCCTTATTTTTATCAATGCAAAGCATAAGACAAAAGTTTAGTTAATTTCTTGAAATTCAACACTTTAAATGTAACTACTTTTGTCTTTTTTGTGAATTTTTTATCAAATATTATTAATCGGGTTCAGCTTATCACTAATGAAATTAAAACAATGAAAGAAGAAATAAAAATTGGAGAGAAAATATTTATCGAGCATGCAGACAAATGTTTAGATTTAATAACAGGCAGCTCAAAGGAAATCAATTAAAGGAGTGGCTGTTGTTGCTTTTATTCCGGGTAATGCTACAAAGTCATGGATTTCAAAAATGAAAGTAGTTGGTGCTTTAACCGATGGCACGGCAAACTTTCTTGCCATAGCAAACTCCAAAGCCGCAGAAATGGCCGATACTTATAAAGATAGCGGTAGCAGCCCAAGGAAACCCATGTTGGGGGAATTCGGATACCAAGGCGGAGTGGTTAAAAAAGTAAATTCAGGGTATATCCTTGCCGTTTTTTCAGGAGGTAGTGGAGAACAAGATGCGGAAGTGGCCAATGAGGGTTTAGATTGGTTATATAAATATTATGGGCTGACTGACTAAATTTTTTGAAATGTCTCTGCCCCCTATTGTGTCATTTATTCCACAAAATAAAAACACCTCTTTTTACGGGTAGTCCATCCAGGCTACCTTATTTTTATACTTTTACCGGTTAGTAGTGTTAATTTATATTTAATCCCATAAATATTTAGGCTTTTCATTTTTGATTTTTCATAAGCGTGCAACCGTAAAATCACAAAACAGAATTAACAATACCTTTTACTTTAAATACCAACAAATCACAACTCAATACAACTAAAATTACTTCAAATAAATTAAGCTAAAAACCAACTTTTGACTTGGTGTATAATACTAAAAATAGCTTAGTGAATAAATTAAAAAAAGCAGCAATTTGAATCTGAAAACGATTTCAAAAATTGTACACCAAACCATGCCCTTTTTTAATAAACATGCCTTTATAAGATAAAAACGGGTTAAAATTGATAAAAAAATTAATTTATGACCCTGAAGTACAGCGTTTAAAATACCCGTCCGACACCAAAGTCCTAATCAAAAAAATGCTTAGGACTTTTTTTTGAATATAATCCGGTTAGGCTCTAGCCAAAATTTTAAATGTCACCACAAAATGATTATTTTGAACTTTTGGCGAAAGCCCTATTTATTATACCGCTAGTTATTTCAAATTAGTCCAATAAAAATTGAACTAAATGAAATATACAGCGGCATTATACTAGAACGATTGGACTAAAATATACTAACCAATGGTATTACTTTCCAATTATTGAATCTGTTGACAAAAACAACAACGATAAACATATAAATGGCAAATAAGGGCTATTACAACTATACAAACAAAAATCACAAACAGAAGTGCATTTAAAACTCTCTATTTCAAGTTAAAAACTTCTTTTTTATTATGCATTTAGCCCTTTCGGGCAATCCTTCCTCCTACAAATAAAAGACTATGGTATTTTCTTATAAAGAATACTAAATTTGTGTATTTTATCGATAAAAAAAGCTTTTAATCGTTTAAAACTGATTATTAGATTATATTTGATTAGTAAATTATCTGATTATTGAAAATCAATTTGTTAGCAATCTAAATTAGGACAATTATTCTATTAATTATAAAACATCCAATCTAGAATTTTCTGAATACAACTCAACTATTCTCGATTGCTATTAAACCGAAGAAAAACATGAAAAAAACTACCCCACTAAATATCAGACTGATTTTACTGTTGGTTTTTATTTTTTCTATACAAATAGAAGCACAACAAGCACCTACTTCCCCTCAGGTTCCTTTTTTACAAAGGACCTCGGCGGCCACTCCTGCCCAAAAAATATATAACGTCAAGGGCGATTTTACAATGTTGGGCAATACCAACTTGACTCTTTCTACTTATGGTGCAACAACTGATAATGAAAATAGTGCAATGAAATATGTCGATATTGATGGCGACCCCACTACTTTGAATTCCTCCACGGCCACTCTTGAACTCTCCAATGGAGGTGAAAATGGTGCCACCCAAAATTGCTCCACTATTCTTTTTGCAGGGTTATACTGGACTGGAAAATCAGACGACGCTGATAGCTTTACTGCTACGAAAGAATCGCCGATGGAAGCCTCAAAAAATGTTACCCATAATACCACTACCAATATTACAAACACCAATTATAAATTAACCGTAACTCTAGGAGGAAGTTCCGGTAATTATTTTCCTATTTATACTTTTACAAATTCTTCAAATCCAACATTAAAATATGCTTTTAGTTACACCAACGTAAATGGAGCTAATAAGGTTTCTCTTTCTATAAATGGAGGTGCTGCAAATAATATACCATGCAGTTATAGCACCTCTGGAACCAACTCAACAGCTACATTTGACACTCCTTATGCAACAACTACTGACGGAACAATTTTAAAAATCAACAGCTTAACAAGAAACACGTCAAAAACATTAACTGAAGTTCAATATCAGGATCCTTCGAATTCTGTAGCAAATGTTCAGGTATTTGGAATCCTAACAAAAAATTACGACAAAAAAATAGTATCGTTAAAAGGTCCCGGAGCTACGACTTATACCTCCATCACGGCAAAACCTAACGGCGCCAGTTCTGATATCCGTTTTTCCGGAGCTTCCCAAAGTGGAATTTTTGTTGGCTATCAAGAGATTACCGATTATGTAAAAACGCATGGTCCGGGAGCTTACACGGTTGCCGATTTAGCTTTGAAAGAAGGAACGAATTCCAATCCAGGTTTATCGGGAGGTTGGGGAATGGTTGTTATTTATTCAAATCCTGTAATGAAAAGCCGTGCCGTAACTCTTTTTGATGGTTATGCTTATGTAAACGGACAACTTGCTGCTGCTTCTCCTTATACTGCTCAGGGCGAATATGGAAATATTCCCATTTCAGGATTCACGACAGTTGGTTCAGGACAAGTAAACATGAAACTGGGCGTAATGGCAGCTGAAGGAGATGTAGCATTACTAGGAGATTATTTAGCGGTACAAAAATTAAATAATGATCCAACAACTTATAACACTACTAACTATTTAACGTTAACTAATCCAAGTAATAATGCAACCGATAACTTCTTCAGTTCTTCCATTTACCCAGTCCCAGCCGCGGGTACAAGCAGTCCTAATTTAGTAAACAATACAGGGGTTGATTTTAGTATGTTTACAATTCCTAATACTGGTAATTTGGTCATAGGAAACAATCAAACATCTACAACTTTTAGATTTGGCTCCTCTTCTGACGTATTTACCATATTTGGTTTTGCAATGTCAGTAGATGCCTATATTCCTGAACCCGCGGGATTGACAACTGTAAATTCAATAAATGGTAATTCTGTCACCTACCCCCTAACGGTAAACGCATTACCTGGGCAATCTATTAATTACTCACTCAATATTACTAACGAAGGTACCGAAGCTACTAATAACACCATAGTTACCATACCTGTTCCAGCAACTGCCATTTTTCAAACAGGAACACTAACCTCAAATCTCCAAAATGGCGCTACACAAGTTAGTCCTCCAGTTTATAATTCAGTATCAAATACAATTACTTGGAATTTAGGCACTTTACCAATAACAGCTAACCATCCAGAATATGTATATGCCACTTTAGGCTTTACCCTAAAGGTAACGACAGATTGTGCCATAATATTAAGTGCTGGTTGCAGCCCCGAAGTATCTTTGGAAACAGGTACGATAACAGGTACGGGAGCCACGTCAGGATCAGCATTTACAAAGTATTTTTTTCAAGGTTACGATGGTGGCACTTGTAATTTACCAATTACCGGTTCAATTAAAGTGGCCATAGATGCTAGTTCATGCTTGACAAGTATGGCAGGCTCAGATCAAATAGCCTCATGTGGAGGAGAATATGTTACTTTAGGAGCATCAACAGCTAAAACAGGAGTTTGGTCTATCGTAAGCGGTCCTACCGATGGTAGAGAAATTTTTTCTGATACAACAAGTCCAACTTCAACTTTTTACAGCCCTAATCTTGGTACATATACTTTAAGATGGACTACAAGTTGCTCCACTACGGACGATGTAGTAGTAACTTTTATACTGTGTAATGTGGTCAATTTTGATGGAATTGATGACAACATCAACTTTCAAAATAACCATAATTTAAACAGTGGTAATTTCAGTATCGAAACTTGGATAAAATCGAATGCTAATAATGGAAATACACAAACTATACTTTCAAAACACAGTAGTCCTAGTTCAACTGATGGCTATGATTTAAGGTTGGTAAACAATTTCATTTCATTCAATTGGAACAATAATTCCATCATCGCCACTCATGCAATTGATACCAACAGATGGTATCATATTGCAGTTACTTTCGACGGAACCAACTATAAATTATACATTGACGGAATATTAGAGAAGACTGCTACAGGTGTAAACCCAGCATTGAACAGTGTTGATTGTATTTTGGGTGCTATGGCTCAAAACAATACAACTCCCTATAATTATTATAATGGTTATGCTGATGAATTACGAATTTGGAATACTTCTTTGACAGTTGATCAAGTTCGTCAAATGATGAATCAGGAAATCACAAATGATGGCAGTGGCAATGTAAAAGGAGTAATTGTACCCAAAAACATCAGTGGATTAAGTTGGACTAATTTGTCTGGTTATTATCAAATGAATCGAACAAGCGACATCAGCAATGGCTATTTAATAGACAAATCTGGCAACTCCAAAAATGGTAAATTGAAAGGTATTTATGTTCAAGAACCGGATACAGCTCCTTTGCCTTATACCTCCAGAGTTGATGGCGATTGGGAACAAGATAACAGTTGGACTAATTATCCTGTTTGGGATGTGCCTAATAGTATTGGTGTAGATGGAACAACAAAAATAGATTGGAATATTGTAAAAACAACTCACAATATTACTTCTAATTTCAACAAGATTGTTTTGGGATTGTTAGTAAATAGCAACACATTAAATGCTATAAATGATTCAAAAATTGAAATTTCCAGTTATCTAAAATTAGACGGTAAAATTGATTTAGTGGGCAAATCACAATTATTACAAACTATTGAGAGCGATTTAGATGTTTCAAGTACCGGATCAATAGAAAGAGACCAACAAGGACAATCCAACAAATACAATTATAATTATTGGAGTTCTCCAGTTAGTCCTATAAATGGAACTGCTAACAACATTGATTACACTGTTGCCGGTATAATGAAAGACGGAACTACATCAACACCGCAAAACATAAACTGGGTTAGTGGTTATGATGGATCGCCTAGCTCCCCTATTAGCTTAGCGCGATACTGGATCTATAAATTTGATAATTCTGCAAATGCTTATGCTAACTGGTCACAAATAGGTGAAACAGGTGCACTCCGGGTTGGACAAGGGTTTACACTAAAAGGAAGTGGGGCGTTATCAGGAACTCAAAACTATACCTTTGTAGGGAAACCAAATAATGGAACAATTGCTTCAAATAGTGTTAGCGCTGATCAGTTGCTTTTAACCGGAAATCCATATCCTTCTGCAATGGATGCCAATGCATTTATAAATGATAATTTAACTTCTATGGATGGTACTTTGTATTTCTGGGAACAGTATACAACAAACGACACCCATATTCTACGGGACTATCAAGGTGGTTATGCCGAAAGAAATTTAACTGGGGGAGTAGCACCAACTTCTTCGGGAGTAGATTTTATAAGCGGTTTAGGTCTCAGCACAAAAGGAGCTCCAAACCAATATATTCCTGTGGGACAAGGTTTTTTTGTAAATGGAAAAACTGGGGCAGGCGGAACTGTTACTTTCAAAAATAGTCAAAGGAGTTTTCACAAAGAAGATGAACCTGAGATTGGAATTGGGGTTGGTGGCTCCAATATTATGTATAAAACTACAGCCGGCAATAAAACACAAAAAATCAAGAACTTTAACTACAGTGACCCTATAGCAAAAGACACTATAATGAAAATACGCTTGGGTTTCGAGTCCAATAATTTGTACCATAGACAAGTATTGCTTGGATTTATGAATGAAAAAGCAACCAGTGCCATGGATTATGGTTATGATGGACTGAATATGGATGATTTCCCTAACGATATGTATTTATTGAATGGAGAAAACCAATTGGTAATTGAAGGCGAAGGCTTTTTTGATGCAAATACCTCCTACCCTATTGGCGTAAAAACGGATGTTGCGGGAACCGTAAAATTTATGGTTGATGACCTGGAAAACTTTGACCCAAAACAAGCCATTTTCATTTATGACAGTATTGCCAATACCTACCATAACATTCGAAATAAATCATTTGAAGTTGACATGCCTATTGGAGTGAATAATGCCCGTTTTTCACTTCGATTTAAGGATAAAACATTAATCGGGAAAAATTCAATCGATGATATTAAAATCATACATATTCAAAATGGAAACATACTTATAATCAACAATAAACTATTGGATGTAACTGTTCAAAAAGTAATTTTATTTAACATTGAAGGTCAATCTATCGCCACCTGGAATATTGAAAATCAAGAACAACAAAATATTCAAATTCCTATTAAAAAAATAAGTTCAGGAATATATATTGCTAAACTTAAAACCTCAAAAGGAGAAATTAGCAAAAAAATTATCATTCCTTAGATAAAGAAATAATGAACTTAAAAAACTGTCTTTTCAGACAGTTTTTTTTTGTAAATAAATGAACCAAAAAAGAAAAACCATTAAAAAAATTTAATTTTTTTTAAACATGTAGTTTATCGGTAGATGAAATCCTTTCATCGAAAAAAAGATTCTATTTAATGAAATAGTTTTATAAATACCTAACTTTGAAATAGATAATACTACAAAACCATAATTATTTAAAGAAACCTATTTGGCTTTGCAAGAGTTAATCTAGTTATTTTTTATTGTGTAAATTTAAAAAAAGAATTATACCATAAAATGATAACGGGTTGATTATTTTTTCATTAAAAATAATACCACTACAATAAACATTATTTTTCTTAAAAAACTGCATGGTTATTCGATATACAATTTAGTTGAAATCTCAATTGTTCGATTTTAAAGTATAAAATTTATGAAAAAAATTTATACTCATAATATAAACCAGAAGCATTTAAAACTGATTCGGAAATTTTAAGTTACTATTAAAATATTTCGCCATGGTTAAAAAATTACTTATACTAAAAAAAAAGACTTCCCTTACTTTAGGGTTGCTATTTATTGCCTTTGTGGGTATTGCTCAAACACAAACTTTTACCTCAAATGGCACATTTACCGTTCCTGCCGGCGTTACTAGTGTAACAGTTGAAGTTTGGGGAGGCGGGGGAAAAGGAGGAACAAGAACCATGGGAACTTTCGTTTATAGTGGCGGCGGTGGCGGTGGTGCTTATGCAAAAAAAACAGCAGTAACCGTTGTCCCAGGTACAGCCTATACTGTTACCGTTGGAACAGGCAGTACTACTACCGCTGCCGGTGGGGACTCGTGGTTTATTAATATTACTACAATCTTGGCAAAAGGTGGATCTAGTGGTGCAAACGATTCATCAACCGGAGCGAATGGAGGCGCAGCTGGATCATGCATTGGAGATACTACCTATTCAGGAGGAAATGGAGCCAATGGATCATCAGGGTCGTCCTATGGTGGCGGTGGCGGGTCATCCGCAGGAACATCCTCAATTGGAACAAATGCAACCAATGCAACTGGAGCCACAGCACCAGCCGGTGGAGGTAACGGCGGCAATGGCAGATCCGGTACTAATGGAAATGGAACAGATGGTATTTCACCAGGTGGTGGTGGCGGTGGTGCACTAAGAACTAGTGCCAATCCAACAGGTGGGATTGGCGCAAATGGTCAGGTAAAAATTACATGGGTTTTGCCTCAAGAAATAAACATCCAAGGAAACGCGACCACTATTGTAGATGGCGATATCACTCCCACTATAACAGATTGGACTGATTTTGGTTCTACACAAATTCTGTCTACACCAATAACGAAGATTTTCACAATACAAAATACAGGTGGAACTACATTAACTATAGGTGCAATTTCTTTTTCCGGCACCAATACCAGTGATTTTACAGTCACAACAGCACCAAGTGCCTCTGTTGCTGCTGGATCAAGCACAACCTTTGTGGTAACCTTTAATCCGAGTGCTGCAGGAACAAGAACCGCTGCAATATCAGTTGTAAATAATGACAGCGACGAAAACCCGTATGATTTCGCTCTCCAAGGAACGGGAACACAAACTTTTTTTGACAGTGATGGGGATGGAATCTATGACAATATCGATATTGATGATGACAACGACGGTATTTTGGATGCCTCCGAGGAAACAAATTGCAATAATTCAAATGGATATAAAGTAAATTATAAATTTTTGAACGAAACCTTTGGAGCAGGAACTAGAACAACAATCAACACAACTTATGCAGCAACTACCACTTATTGTTATGCAGATGGAACTGCCGGCACAAATACCGCAGATTGCCCAACGCTAAGTGATTACAGCTTAAATGACGGGGAATACACCGTTGGGTCAAGCGCACAAATTGCAACTTGGGCAGCTAGTTATTGATATAATGGTGTAGATCATACTGGCGATGCAAATGGAAGAATGGCTATGTTCAACGCCTCCTACTCCCCAGGGATTTTCTATACCGCCTTGATAACAGGTGCCTTGCCCAACATTCCAATTACCTATAGTTTTTGGGTTCTTAATTTGGACAGAACTGACGCCCCGGGTATCGCCACCAGGTTACGACCCAATATTAAAGTGGAATTCAGGGATATTAATGACGTCGTATTGGCTACAATAAATACTGGAGCCATTGCACCAACTACAAATGGAAATCTAGCTGGGGACTGGTATCAATTTACGGCTAATTTGAACTTAAATGTGAACGCTTTCAAGGTGATTTTTATAAACAATGAAACTGGTGGTTTAGGGAATGACTTGGCGATTGACGACATCGTGATTACTCAAACCTTATGCGATAGAGACGGAGATGGTATTGCCGATGTATTTGATTTGGATTCAGATAATGATGGTATTGAAGATGTAGTTGAGGCTGGTATGGGAAACTTAAGCAATGGAAAAGGAAAAATAGACGTGACTTGGGTTGATGCAAATGGAAATGGACTTCACGATGACGCCGAAGCCACAGCAGCATTACCAGCTTTAGATTCTGACGGAGATGGCCAACCTAATTATATAGATTTAGATAGCGACAATGACAGCCTTTTTGATGTGGATGAATCTGGAACCGGCAATAGCAATGCAGCAGTCGGATATGTTAATGGCGATGGCGATATCACGGGTGACGGAAGAGGAGATGGACCGGAATCAGAAACTTTTAGAAGCAAAGACACAGACGGCAATGGTATTAATGAACTTTATGGTGACGGAATATTGGACATTTATGATTACAATAATGGAGCTTACGGAAATTTAAGCCAAGGAACTGCAAATGCAAATCCTGCAACCACCTATCTAAAAGATACCGATGGTGATGGGATTCCTGATTATTTGGACATAACATCGAATGGTTCCACTTTTGATATTGCAAATAATAAACTTATCTATGACTATAAAACTATAGACGCCAATAATGATGGCATTATTGATGGCGCAACAGATATTGATAAAGACGGAATTCTAGATACTTTTGACACGAATACTGCTTACTTCGGTTCTCCAAGAGATTTACATACCAAATTATTCCTTGACTTTGACGGTCGAAACGATTATGGTCAAAGCACGGCACTTCTCGGTGGGCTATCAAGTGCTTCACTAATGGCTTGGATTGATTTGAATTCTGCTTTCTCAACCGATGGAGTTATTGTGGGACAAAATAATTTTCAAATACGAATTACGAGTGCCAAGAAACTGGAAGCGGTTATAAACGGAACTGCATATACTTATAACACGGTTTTAAATGTTTCTCAATGGTACAATGTCGCAGCTACTTATGATGGAACCAATTTAAAATTATACCTGAATGGTGCCCTAGTAATGACACAAGCTAAAACCGGAGCTATTGCTGCCGATGCATCACTTCTTACCATAGGAAAAGATCCAAGTACAAATACAAAATACTTTAAAGGAAAAATTGATGAAGTACGCGTTTTTAACGTGGCCTTAAGCGATTCGCATTTACAGAGAATGGTCTATCAGGAAATTCAAGATACGGGTTCACAAATAAGAGGTGCAATTGTTCCTAAAAACATTGCCACATCGCCTGCATCATTGTCTTTTGCTAATTTATTGCGTTATTACAGAATGGATGTCTATAAAGACGATATTATTGATGACTTGACAACTCCAGCAACTGATCTTACTGGAACCAAAATCTATAACCATAAAAATATTTATGTGCAACAAGCACCAATGCCTTTCTTAACGGAACGAACTGGAGATTTTGCCACGGCGGCAAACAGTCCTACCAAAGAAATTAGGGGAATGGATATAATGGATCAGGACTGGTCTATTGTAAAAGTGCAACACGACATCACGGAAACCTCAAACAACATTGATTTGGGTATGCTGGTGGATCCAGGAAAAAACATCGTGATGAATAATGATACCAAAATACAAAATGATTGGTATCTAAAACTAGACGGAAAAATAGACTTAGTTGGAAAATCACAATTGGTTCAAACAACAGAAAGTGATTTAGACGTTACAAGTGCCGGTTCGATAGAAAGAGACCAGCAAGGGCAATCAAACAAATATAATTATAACTATTGGTGTTCGCCTGTAAGTCCAATTAACATCACCGCCAATAACACCAATTACACCGTTGCTGACATGTTAAAAGATGGAACCACGTCAACTCCACAAAACATAAATTGGGTTGCAGGATATGATGGATCAGCTACATCACCCATAAGTTTAGCCCGATACTGGCTTTATACATTTGATAATTATGTCAATGCCTATGCCAATTGGGTTCAAATACTGGAAACCACTCCAATCCGTGTGGGTCAAGGTTTTACATTAAAAGGAAGTGGAGCTGCCTCAGGAACCCAAAACTATACCTTTACGGGAAAACCAAACAATGGTACAATAACAACAAATACCGTTGGCGATGATCAATTATTATTAACCGGTAATCCGTATCCATCTTCATTAGATGCTGATGCTTTTATAACTGATAATATAAGTTCTTTAGAAACTTTCACAAGTCCTTCTACTGATGGCACTTTATATTTTTGGGAACATTACGCTACTAACAACACCCATGTTTTACGTGATTATCAAGGGGGATATGCTGTAAGAAATTTAACTGGTGGATTAGCCCCTTCTGCAGCAGGAGTTGATTTCATTAGCCAATCAGGAACTCCTTCAAGAGGTATTCCTAACCGATATATACCGGTTGGTCAAGGTTTTTTTGTGAACGGTAAAGTTGGTTCGGGTGGAACCGTTACTTTCAAAAATAGTCAAAGGGGCTTTTATAAAGAAGATGATGCCGTCTTTTCCAATATTATGTATAAAACTACAGCCGGCAATAAAACACAAAAAATCACAACCAATAACAACAATGACCCTATTGCAAAAGACACTATAATGAAAATACGTTTGGGTTTCGATTCCAATAATTTGTACCATAGACAAGTATTGCTTGGATTTATGAATGAAAAAGCAACCAGCGCCATGGATTATGGTTATGATGGACTGAATATGGATGATTTCCCCAATGATATGTATTTATTGAATGGAGAAAACCAATTGGTAATTGAAGGCGAAGGATTTTTTGATGCAAATGTCTCCTACCCTATTGGCGTGAAAACGGATGTTGCGGGAACCGTAAAATTTATGATTGATGACCTGGAAAACTTTGACCCAAAACAAGCCATTTTTATTTATGACACTATTGCCAATACCTACCATAACATTCGAAATAAAGCATTTGAAGTTGACATGCCTATTGGAGTGAATAATGCCCGTTTTTCACTTCGATTTAAAGATAAAACATTAACCGGGAAAAATTCAATCGATGATATTAAAATTACCCATATTCAAAACGGAAACATACTTATAATCAACAATAAACTATTGGATGTAACTGTTCAAAAAGTAATTTTATTTAACATTAGTGGTCAACCTATAGCAGCTTGGAAAATTGAAAATCAAGAACAACAAAATATTCAAATACCAATCAAAAGTATTAGTTCCGGCGTATATATTGCAAAAGTAAAAACTTCAAAAGGAGATATTAGCAAAAAAATTATCGTTAATTAATAAAATCCCATTTCACAAAAAAGCTTCCTGATATTGGGAAGCTTTTTTGTTTAAGAAAACCAGTTGAATGCCGTCAATAAACTAAAGCAACGCCGCTTTTAAACCTTCAAAATCTATCAAAACCTGTTCTCCGGAAATCAAGTTTTTCAAGGCAAACTTCCCCTCGTTCATTTCGGTTTCCCCTACGATAACGGCAAAAGGAATCCCGCGTTTATCGGCGTGTTGAAACTGTTTTCCCACTTTAACATTATCAGGATATAGTTCCACTTTTATTCCAAAACTTCTCAGTTTTGTTATGGCTTTCATCGAATAAAAGGCTTCCTTTTCTCCATAATTGATGAACAACGCCTTTGAAGTAGAAGTCACGGTTTCAGGGAATAAATTCAATTCTTCGATAACCAGATAAATCCTGTCCAACCCGAAGGAAATCCCCACTCCACTCATAGCTGTAAGACCAAAAATTCCGGTCAAATCATCATATCGTCCGCCACCACCGATAGAACCCATTGCAACCATTTTTGGTGGAGCCACTTCAAAAATAGCTCCTGTATAATAATTTAATCCACGAGCCAGAGTTACATCTAAATCTAAAATTGCTTTATTCAAGCCAAGGTTTACCACGTTGTCACAAATAAATCGCAACTCTTCAACGCCTTTCATTCCTTCTTCGGAAGCGGCCAATAATGCGGAAAGTTGACGTATTTTCTCCGAAATTGTCCCGGTGAAATTGAATAAAGGCTGCACTTTTTCAATGGCAGATTCCGAAATTCCTTTTTCAATCATTTCCTTTTTCACTCCGTCCTCGCCTATTTTGTCGAGCTTGTCCAAGGCAACCGTAAAATCGATCAATTTATCTTTGGCACCAATAACTTCGGCAATTCCCGAAAGGATTTTTCGGTTATTGATTTTAATCGTCACGCCTTCCAATCCCAATTCACTGAAAACCGAATCGTATAATTGAACCAATTCCACTTCTTGCCACAAGGATTTCGAACCCACCACATCGGCATCGCATTGGAAAAATTCTCTGAAACGCCCTTTTTGCGGACGGTCGGCGCGCCAAACGGGTTGGATTTGGTATCTCTTGAATGGAAACTCAATTTCGCTTTGATGTTGCACTACATAACGGGCAAAAGGAACGGTAAGATCATAGCGCAAGGCTTTCTCGGAGATGCTTGAAGTCAGCTTATTGCTTTCTTTATTTTGCAATAATGAAGCATCGGCTTTCGCCAAATAATCTCCCGAATTCAATATCTTAAAAATCAAACGATCACCTTCTTCGCCGTATTTTCCCATCAAGGTTTCGGAGTTTTCGAACGAAGGGGTTTCTATAGGTTGGAAACCAAATTTCTCAAAATTACTTTTGATAATCGATATAATATATTGACGTTTTGCCACCTCAGCCGGTGAAAAATCTCTTGTTCCTTTTGGAATGCTTGGTTTTTGAGCCATTATTAATTGCAGATTTTAGATTGCTTCGCCCGTTCGCCCTTTTGGCTCGGGTGCAGATTTTAGATTTGTATATCCAAAATCTTATTTCGTTCAGGAAATATAAATTCTATCCCGATATCGGGACTTAAATCTCAAATTTCCTCTTGCAAATATCTTGTTTTTAAAATAAATATCCACTCTTCTAAAACAAACTTGTAACAAAAATTGTAATTTCGTGTCAAATAGCCACTATGTTTAAATTATTCCGAGAAAACGTCCGAATTGCACTGGGTTCTATTAGGACGCAATTGTTGCGCACTATCCTTACCGTGTTGATTATCGCCATTGGAATTACGGCATTGGTCGGGATTCTGACAGTCGTTTCAGCCTTGGAAAACACCATTTCAACAAAATTTGCATCAATGGGAGCCAATACTTTCAACGT
This sequence comes from Flavobacterium sp. UBA5153, assembly GCA_002413745.1. Lineage (GTDB taxonomy): Bacteria > Bacteroidota > Bacteroidia > Flavobacteriales > Flavobacteriaceae > Flavobacterium. The sequence goes on from DHXP01000060.1 coordinate 22,569, forward strand.
CAATCAATATGGAAACACCATTCGAAGACACGGAGGCGAAGAAAGAGAAATCATAAATCCCATCATTTCCTATCCTGAAGCCGTGGCATTCAAAAACAAATATAAATATCCGCTTACCGAAACATCACTTTCCTTTACGGCAACTTCTATAGCCGAAGTAAAATATGAAGCCACCAAAACTGACCCTGAAATTACCATACTAGGTGTCGATGAGCCATTTATCACCAACTCGGGTTTGGAAACAAGTTCGGGACGAAATTTTACCCCTTTTGACATTCAAAACAATACCTATAATTGTATTGTAGGCTCGGATTTTGAAAAAGGACTACTCAAAGATGTAAACCCAATCGACAAAATAATCTCCATTCGGGGAGCTAAATTTAAGGTTATTGGTGTTCTAAAAGAAAAGGGATCCACCTTTGGCAACAGCCAGGATTTAAGGATTTTAATCCCTATTCAAGTGGCTCGCTCCTTGTTTACCGCACCCAAAATAAATTATACCATAAGCGTTATGGTCGCCCAAAAAGAAATGATGGATCAGGCCATTGACAATGCCAATAGCACCATGCGTAGAATACGGAAATTGAGTCCCGTAAAAGACAATAATTTTGCCGTGGTCCGAAGCGACGACCTCATCAACAGAATACTCAGTATTACAAAATATCTTGGATTCGCTTCCTGGCTCATAGGCATCATCACGGTTCTTGGATCTTCTATTGCTTTGATGAACATTATGATTGTTTCGGTTACAGAACGCACGCGCGAAATTGGCGTTCGAAAAGCATTGGGAGCCAAAAGAACCACTATTGCTTTTCAATTTTTTATAGAGACTTTGCTTATTGGGCAATTAGGAGGTTTTGTGGGAATTATTTTTGGAATTGGAATCGGCTTTGCCATAGCATCAGCCATGAGTTTTGTGTTTGTAATTCCATGGGGGGCAATTATGGCTGCCTTCATCACAAGTTTTATCGTTGCAATCGTTTCTGGTCTATATCCTGCCATAAAAGCGGCATTGCTTGATCCTATTGAAGCGCTTCGTTACGAGTAGTCAGGTAGCAGGTTTCAGATTGCAGAAGGCAGAAGGCAGAAGGCAGAAGGCAGAATAACTAAAATAACTTAACTTTTCAAATACAAAGATGAGATTTCAAGATTTATTAGCGTATAAAAAATCATTTGAATTGGCAATGTCTATTTTTCGTATTTCAAAAACTTTTCCAATCGAAGAAAAATATTCATTAACTGATCAAATTAGGCGTTCTTCAAGAAGTGTTTCAGTAAACATTGCCGAAGCTACGAGAAAAAGAAGATATGTTAATCATTTTATTTCCAAACTTACAGATAGTGATGCCGAAAACTCTGAAACCCAATCTTGGCTGGAATATGCACTTGCGTGTGAATATATAAATCAAGAAACTTTTGATAGTTTAACCTCAAAAAGTCTAGAAGTTGGAAAATTATTGAATTATATGATGACTAATCCCGATAAGTTTACTTAAACTTTTTAAACCTAAGCCTTCTAAAAATTTGTTACATACATTCTGTCATCTGAAAACTGAATTCTGTTTTCTACTATCTCATTCTGATAACTGAAATCTGCCTTCTGCTATCTGCCTTCTGCCTTCATCATCCTGTCATTCCCGTAAATATCTTTACGAAGTTCAATGTTTTTGAAATTCATTTTTTCGAGTAAATCAACGGTTTCTTTTCCTAAATATTGATTGATTTCGAAGAATAATTGCCCATTTTGAAATAGGTTTTTCTGTGCCAATTGGGCGATTTTTCTATAAAAAATAAGGGCATCACTGTCTTCGACAAAAAGAGCCAAATGAGGTTCATTGTCCAAAACATTTTTCTTGATTTCCTGTTTTTCCAACTCCCGAACGTAAGGCGGATTGGAGACAATAATGTCAAATTTATGATTTAACCCTTCGACTGCGCTCAGGGAGACAACTTCGAGAATATTTTTTTGAATAAAAGTAACATTCACACCGTTGATTTCTGCATTTTTTTGGGCTGTGGCCAAAGCCTTTTCAGAAATGTCAATCGCAAAAACTTGTGCATTCGAAATGTTTTTTGCCAATGCAATCGCGATGCAACCGCTTCCTGTTCCTATGTCCAGAATCTTTAATTTCTTGTCATTGCGAGTCCCGATAGCCATCGGGACGAAGCAATCTCCAATAATCCATTCCACCAATTCTTCGGTTTCCGGTCTTGGAATCAAAACATCAGCATTTACCTCGAAATCCAAGCCATAAAAACTGGTTTTCCCCAATAAGTATTGTATGGGAATTTCTTTTTTTAACTGTTCTACAATAGAATCCCAATTTTGAATTTCATCCATAGAAAAAGTTAAATCGGGATCCAAAGCCAAATCAATCCTTTTCAATTGATGTTTCTCTTCCAAAATCAAATAGAAAAAACTCTCCGCTTCGGCAGAATCATAAATTGGCGAAAGTTCTTGAATGAAATGAGTTCTATAATCCTTTATTTTCATGCTTATTTGATTCTTTGATTCTACTGGTTTTTGTGTGGAAAATAAAACCATTAAAATGTTCTTTTTAGCACACAGATAAAACCGATTCGCTTTGCGAAAACACAGATTTAAAAGGATTTTTTTAATCTGTGTTTTTTCAGCGCTTTCCCTTGGTAAATCCGTTTCATCGGCGTTCTTTTTCTTAAACCATAAAAACAGTATGTTCACAAAATAGCCAGTAAAACCGATTTTTTTTATTCCCTTTCTTAAAGCCCTCCCTTTGGGGGGGCTGGGTGAGCTAAATCATTCAACATCCAAACCGGACAAGAAACGTGACCCGTACTTCCCATTGGCGAACAAATATATTCGAAACCCGCTTTTTTATAGAGTTTCTGGGCATCATGCATGAAAGGCATCGTTTCGAGATAACATTTTTCGAAACCAAAATCTCTCGCGCTTTGCAAACACGTTTCCATCATTTGACTTCCAATTCCCAAACCACGGGTTTCGGGCAGAAAATACATTTTTTGCAATTCACAAATAGTTTCGGCTTCGTTTTCGAGTGGTGCCACTCCTGCTCCTCCAATGATTTTGCCGTCTTTTTCAACCACAAAATAAGCCGATTTTGGTTTATTGTATTCCTCAAACATTAAATCCAAATACGGATCTTCATAGGCTGTACCTACTTTCGGAATATTCAATTCGTCAAAAACTGCCCTTATTAATTGCGCAACCGATTGATTATCTTTCTTTTCAATTTTTCTAATGACCCTATTTTCCATTTTTTTGAAATACTAATTTATTATGCAAAAATAGAAATTGTTTAGTGCAATTTTCAAAAGAATCAAAACTAAATCCTAAACTCAAAAATTACTACTTTTGTAATTGTGAAAATACATGAAAAATATATACGCCGTTGCATCGAATTGGCAAAAAATGGTTTGGGAACAACGTATCCCAATCCGTTAGTTGGCAGCGTAATTGTCTATGATGGCAAAATTATCGGTGAAGGCTGGCATAAAAAATCGGGTGGGCCACATGCCGAAGTCAACGCAGTCAATTCGGTAAAAGACAAATCACTGTTGAAGAAATCCACCATTTATGTAAGTTTGGAACCTTGCAGCCATTATGGAAAAACACCTCCATGTTGCGATTTGATTATCGAAAATGAGATCCCAAATGTGGTTATTGGAACTATTGACCCCAACATAAAAGTGGCCGGAAACGGCATCAATAAATTAATTGAAGCCGGTAAAAACGTCACTGTTAGCATTCTTGAAGCCGAATGCAAAGAGTTGAACAAACGCTTTTTTACTTTCCACGAAAAGAAAAGACCTTACATTATTTTGAAATGGGCCGAAAGTCAAGATGGATTTATTGCGCCAATCCTTCAACAAGCAGAGGATGACATAAAGAAAAGAGAACCCATTTGGATAACTAATGAATTTTCGCGTCAATTAGTGCATAAATGGCGAAGCGAAGAACAGGCTATTCTTGTGGGAACCAACACTGTCATTGACGATAATCCAAGATTAGACGTCAGAGATTGGACGGGAAACAACCCCGTCAGAATAGTTTTAGACCAGAACAACCGCATTCCAAAAGACAGTCATATATTTGACAATCAAGGAAAAACCATCATTATTTGCAAATCAATTACTGCAACTAATGAAGAAAACACTATCTTTGAAGGAATAGATTTTGAACAAAATCCAGCACGACAAATCCTGAAAGGATTATACAAACACCAAATTCAATCAGTGATTATTGAAGGCGGCAGACAAACTTTGCAGACCTTTATTGACGAAAACCTTTGGGATGAAGCACGAATATTTATTGGAAACAGCTGCCTCGAAAAAGGAACCAAAGCACCAATAATAGCTTTAAAAAACATTGAAAAACATTCTATTGGCAACGATGTGCTTTTAATATCCAGAAACCATGATTAATACCATCATTTTCGATTTTGGAGATATTTTTATCAATTTAGATAAACAAGCCTCCATTAATTCCTTGAAAAAATTAGGATTATCACAATGGAACGAAGACCTACACCAATTGAATTTACATTTTGAAAAAGGACAAATCTCACGCGAAAATTTTCTGCTTGGCATTCAAAAACACGTCCCGAATGCTTCCATCGAGGAAATTTTAAACGCTTGGAATGCCATTCTTCTGGATTTTCCTTTGTATCGATTGGAATTTTTACAAAAACTATCTAAAAAATACCGCTTGTTTTTATTGAGTAATACGGATTCCATTCATATAGAAACTTTCGAACAGGAAAATGGAATTTCATTTTACAGTGATTTTTACCAATGTTTCGAAAAAGTCTATTTTTCATTTGAAATGGGAATGAGAAAACCCGATGCCGAAATTTTTAATTATCTAATAAAAAAATACGATTTGTCAGAAAAACGAACTTTATTCGTTGATGATAAAAAAGAAAATACCGATGCGGCACTTTCGCTCGGATTACAGGTATGGAATTTACAGGTTGGCGAGGAAGATATGATTGATTTATTTTCCAGAAAAGATTTACAGCTATGAAAATTTCAATAGCAATTTCAAATTTTAATAAAATCTAAAAATAAATTTGAAAGACACTTACAAAACCATTTCTTTTCCTTCATCAGAAATTCTTTTTAAGGAAAAAAACAGCAAATTCTTTGGCTATGCATTTCCCATTCAATCAGAAGTAGAGGTAAAACCCATAATCGATAGTTTGCGAAAACAACATCCCAACGCAGGGCATTATTGTTATGCCTATCAAATGGGTACTGATAGACTAATTTACAGGGCCAATGATGATGGCGAACCAAGCAACAGTGCCGGAATGCCTATTTATGGCCAAATCCAGTCTTTTGCCGTTACCAATGTATTGATCGTAGTCGTTAGAATTTTTGGCGGCACAAAATTGGGCGTTGGCGGATTGATTTCGGCTTACAAAACTGCCGCTCAATTAACACTCGAAGCCTCCGAAATAATCGAAAAAACAATAGACATTCATTATCTTGTTTCATTCGATTATAAGAACATCAATAAAGTGATGCGCGCCATCAAGGAAAAAAATGTGGAAATTATTGCCCAGAAAATGGAAATGAGTTGCGAAATCGAAATTGTTACCCGAAAAAAAAATGCCGAAATGATTTTCGACATCTTTAATTCGATGTTTGAAATAGAAATAAAGCTACTTGAATAAAATCAAAAAAAGCACTCCTAATTTTCCTTTTGACAAAAAAATAATGTCATTATTCCACTTTATCCAAAACATCTAAAATATATTGTGGCGGAGCAACAGGCCTTCCCGTTTTCATGTCCACAAATACCAAAATGGAATTGCCCGTTGTTAATAACTCACCCTCTTCACTATAGAGTTCATAGTCAAATTCTATCTTGACTGACGTCTTGTTTTTCAGAATAGTTTTTAAGGTTAGAAGCTCATCATAATGAGCCGGTTTCTTGTAGTTAATGGATAACGAAACTACGGGAAGCATAATTCCGTTTTCTTCCATCCATTTATAAGAAATTCCTTTGTTTCTAAGCCATTCAACCCTTCCCACTTCAAAATATTGGGCATAATTACCGTGATAAACGACTCGCATTTGGTCCGTTTCTGAATAACGTACACGGATTTGAATTTGATGATATTCCATTAAATTATTTATTGAAAAATTAAAATTATAAAAAGCTCCATACAATAATATTTTATAAAAATTAAATGCAAAATATTTTTTTTTAGACAATTTTATTCACATATTTGTTATCCCGAAAAAACAACGAAAATCCAATCGTTTTTTATAAGATAACATTTACCGAATAAAATAATTTAACCAAATTTATGAACAAAACTGCTCAATCAGTATGGGAAAACTGCTTGTCTTTTATTAAAGACAACATTCAAGATCAAGCCTACAAAACTTGGTTTGAACCGATCAAATCAGTTGAGCTTACCGATAACGCATTATATATTCAAGTTCCCAGCAAATTTTTCTACGAATGGCTAGAGGAACATTATGTGAAATTATTAAAAGTGGCGCTAACCAAAGAACTCGGAAAAAACGCAAAGTTACTCTATAAAATCAAAATGGAAAACACTTATGGTAATAAACAACCCTTTATGGAACAATTACCAAGTGCAAATCGTGTCCCCATGAAACCACAAGATGTTGATGCCCCGTTTAAAAACCTTAATCCGGAATTAAGAAATCCATTTGTAATTCCAGGGATTCGAAATTTAAAAATTGAGTCACAACTTAATGCAAATTATAGCTTTGACAATTTTCTGGAAGGTGACTCAAATAGATTAGCCCGTTCGGCAGGTATGGCCGTGGCCAATAAGCCAGGTGGCACTTCGTTTAATCCATTATTAATTTTTGGAGGTGTTGGTCTGGGTAAAACACATTTGGCTCACGCAATTGGAGTTGAAATTAAAGACAAATATCCAGAAAAAACCGTTTTATATATTTCGGCAGAAATTTTCACACAACAATATATCGATTCGGTAAAGAAAAATAATCGAAATGATTTTATCCATTTTTACCAACTTATCGATGTATTAATCATTGACGATGTCCAATTCCTTTCAGGAAAATCAGGAACTCAAGACGTATTTTTCCATATTTTCAATTATTTACACCAAAACGGCAAACAGGTAATCTTGACATCAGACAAGGCACCGGTTGATATGCAAGATATAGAACAAAGGTTATTGTCGCGTTTCAAATGGGGATTGTCGGCAGAATTACATCAACCTGATTATGAAACCAGAATTTCTATCCTGAAAAACATATTGTATCGCGATGGCGTAGAGATTCCTGAAGAAATAATAGAATATGTGGCCCGGAATATCAAATCGAATGTCCGAGAACTCGAAGGCGCCATCATTTCCTTGATTGCACAATCTTCTTTCAATAAAAAAGAAGTTACCTTGGAGCTTGCCAAAAGTGTTGTTGAAAAATTTGTGAAAAATGTGAAACGAGAAATTTCCATCGATTACATCCAAAAAATCGTTTCCGATTATTTTCAACTGGACCTAGAAACGCTTCAATCAAAAACCAGAAAAAGACATATAGTGCAAGCACGACAATTGGCTATGTTTTTTGCCAAGAAATTTACCAAAGCTTCCTTGGCAAATATTGGTTCCCAAATAGGTGACCGTGATCACGCTACCGTATTACATGCTTGTAAAACCGTTGACAACCTAGTTGCTACCGACAAACAATTCAAAAAATTTGTTGAAGACATCAATAAAAAATTAACGCTGTAAACGCATTATGCCCATAAAGATTTTAATGGTTTGTTTAGGCAATATTTGTCGGTCACCACTAGCCGAAGGAATATTGGCCTCAAAACTCCCAAAAGATAAGTTTACGGTAGATTCTGCCGGAACGGGCTCTTGGCACATCGGCCATCCACCTGACGTGCGCTCCATTGCCACTGCAAAAAAAAACAAACTGGATATTTCGCAACAAAAAGGAAGACAATTCACAGCAAGTGATTTTGAAACTTTTGATTACATCTATGTCATGGATAATTCTAATTATGATGATGTTAGACAGCTTGCCGAAAATCAGGAACAAACGGAAAAAGTACAACTCATTTTGAATGAACTATTTCCAAATGAAAATGTGGATGTTCCCGACCCTTATTTTGGCTTGCCTAACGGATTTGCTTCCGTTTATAAAATGCTCGATGAAGCTTGTGATATTATCGCCAAAAAACTAATTGAAAAGCACCCTTAAATTATTTGTTTTTCAACATTCAAATCACATCAATTTTTAAAGGTATCCCATTTGACTTATTAAGAATAAAAAAAGCACTAATGAAACCAACCTCTTTTCTGGGAAAACTGTATTTAATTCCAACAACTTTGGGAGAAGGCGATCATCCTATGGATGTTTTGCCTCAAACCGTAAAAAGAGCTGTTGACTTCATTGATGATTATATTGTGGAGAATGAAAAAACGGCGCGAAAATTCATAAAAAGCATTCATCCTGAGAAGATTCAAGCCACACTGCGATTAAGTGCCTTAAATAAATACACCGAAGTTTCTGAATATGCCAAAATGATAAAACCTTGTCTAGAAGGAAAAAATATTGGACTAATGAGCGAAGCAGGTTGCCCCGGAGTGGCCGATCCTGGCGCCGTGATTGTTAAATTAGCCCACGAAAAAGGGATTCAAGTGGTGCCGTTAGTTGGCCCATCTTCTATTTTATTGGCTATTATGGCCTCTGGAATGAACGGACAAAGTTTTGCCTTTAACGGATATATTCCCATCGAAAAATCTGAAAAAAGAACGGCCATAAAAAATTTGGAGAAATTATCCCAAGACAAGAACCAATCCCAAATTTTCATTGAAACTCCTTTCAGAAACAACAAAATGCTGGAAGATATTTTACAGGCTTTAAACCCCGCCACCTATCTTTGTGTTGCCACGGACATTACATTGCCAACAGAATACATCAAAACGATGAGGGCTTCTGATTGGAAAAAAACAAAGGTCGATTTACACAACCGTCCCACTATTTTTATTATCCATAAAATGTAAAAGTTGATTATATATCGATAAAATCATCCACTTATAGTTGTCCAAAAACCATTCTACACCTTTCTTAACTTTATTTTTTTTACCAAAAAATCCTATCAATATATTTGGCGACCCATTTTAAAACCTCCATCAACCAATAGGCTCGAGTTATCTATTGTAACGGTTTTTTTATCAAAAACAGGCCGGCAATTCCTGTTAAAAAAAAGTTTAGAAAACCAGTGTTTTTAACATAATTTAGATAAAATTTAACTGAAAAGGCTAAATAAATAACCTAACTTTACGAAAGATAAATCAAATTTTTCAACGTCAGTACAAATAGTTTGCCATTTAACACATTGACATATAATACATTAAAAATAAAACGCAAAAAACAGTAGGCCCCGGATATATTTGTTAATTGAAATTACTCGTACTCAATATTAATTTAAAAATCAAATACTATGAAATCATTTATTATTGTTTTGTTATTTTTAGGTTTTGTCTCTTCGTCTTATTCTCAAAAGAAAACCCAGAAAGAGAAAGAGGAGGGAAATATGGAAATGATCAATTTACCCGAAATTGTAATTAAGAAAGCCGGAGCAGATTTTTCTGTTTATATACCAGACCAAAACCCCGACAAAAGTGTAAGAAGAATTGAGGAAAAATTTATTGCTTATGACCTAGGAAAAGATTACGAAGGATCCGAAACCTATTTGTTGACCATGCAAGTAAAAAAAGGAACTCTGGCAGCAACTTATGATGAAAAAGGAAAATTAATTCGTGTTGTCGAAAATTACAAAAATGTAATACTCCCCGGCAGAGTGATTTTTTCTGTTTATAAATCATTTCCGGAATGGACGATCGTAAACGATAAATTCCTTTACTCTCAAGAAGAAGGTGATATTGTTAAAAAACAATATAATATTAAAATCAAAAAAGGCAAAGAAGTTCGTAAATTAGTGGTTCATCCGGATGGCGAAATAGTGAAAGGACTTTAATTGAACCCTTGGGTGTAATTAGTTTTTGATGATAATTTGCAACCCAACGAGCTAATTTAATTAAAAAGGCTGTCTAAAATCACTTTTTAGGCAGCCTTTTTATTTGATGCCATTAGAAATAAATTCCTAATGCACATTTGCGTTAATATCAGCAACTATAAACGAAGTGTCGAAACCTCCAAATGACTTCATATAACTCCTTATTGAAGTCCCATAAGCATCTCTGAAATATCTTTTTCCGTTACTTTTAAAATATCTTTTTACTGAACCTACTCCCCCCAAATGTGCAGCGGCCAAGATACCAGATTCAGTAACCTTGATGCCGTTCATTATGGTGCCATCATATTTCTCGATCACCTCTTTTAGCTCCCATTTATTTTTTGCCAAAAGTGCAATAAATGCTTTTTCTTGTATTTTAGGACTATTCAAAAACAAGGTACTATCGTGAACGCCAACAGATTTCAGTGTCTCCATACCAAACTGGTATTTACCCATATAACCCAGCGAATTGATTTTTTTGTATTCCCCTTCAGATTCCATCAAGGCAATTGCTTCTTTGTAACCAACAAAGAACTTCCCCGTAAAAGGAACATTTAAATCTATATAATCATTTTGTTTTTGAGATGGAAATAAGTAGTCTGTTCCATCGGTTTCATTGGTAAGAAACCATTGGTTGGAATCTAAATTGGAGGGTTTAAAACCCGAGCTTAAAAAAGCTATAATAATAGTCAAACTTGAATAAAAAGACCATTTCTTTATCATAAATTGTTTTTCTTCAAAACGCTGTCCCGTTAAGAAATTTCTACGTGCAAATATACAATAAAAATAATAGCGCTGAAAATCAAGCAGTTAAACTTTACTAAAAATACAATGCGTAAAATTGAAATCCGCTGTGAGGCGAGTATTCAACCGTTGGCGCTGGAATTTTTACCGTATTCAAAACAGAAAATATGGTTTTCAATAAATGGGATTTAGTCTTAATTTTTGTCAAATCGATATCAAAACTTAAGTAGAATTGTCTGAATCTTTGTGTATTTGGAGTCAAAAATAGAGTCTCATTTTGCTTATTTCCGGTAATCATTCCTTCGGCGCCATAACCCAATGCGAGATTCAACCATTTTGGAATTTTTGAACCTTTTGAAAAAGAATATAAATTAACAGATAACCAATAGGTTTGTCCATTATAATCTTTTAGGATCTGTTCGGTTATTGTATTTCCTAATACATCCGGTCTGTAGCTTGCATATTGCGTCGTATGAAAAGAGAATTTAGGCGTGATGCGTTGTTCGTTCCAAATTAATTCCTGCGAAACATACAAAGCCGTCCCTGAAGCATTGGCAACCACGTCCCCCATTGACGCTCCCCATTGTGAAGAAAATCCATCCAAAACTTCCACGGCAGTTAGAAATGCAAATCCTAAACCAGCACCATAAATTAACTGTTTTTGCTTACTGGCTCCACTCCATCGCAACATTTCGCTTCCGGCTCTGCCGATATGATAGGACGAAAAAAGATGTCCCGCTTTATCCATTTGCAACCATTCGGAATTGTCATTTATAAAATGAAAACTGGATCTGGGATAATCGGCATACCAAAGTTGGTTTAAGCCTATCAACGTTCCCGAAACCAATATAGTTTCGGAAATGATTACTGTATTTTGTCTTTTTTTATTTAAGGAATCCGAAGGTTTTAAGAAATTATCAATTGGGTTTTGAGCAAAAACAGAATGGAAAACTACCAGAAATAAAAAATAGATTAGCTTTTTATATTTCAAAGTTATCTTTTTACGCCTTGACTGTTTATCCAATCGGAATATTTCTTGGCATTTTTATTATGCTCTGCCAAAGTAGCGGCAAACTCATGATAGCCAAAACGATCTACACTTGCACAAAAATAGATAAAATTATTTTTTTCAGGATTCAGTACGGCATCAAGTGCCGTAATGTCGGGCATGGCTATTGGACCTGGCGGAAGACCCAAATTAACATACGTATTATAAGGCGATTTTATGAGCAAATCTTTATAAAAAACCCTTTTGATTACCTGGTCAAAATCATTTGAATTCTTTTTAATCGCATAAATCACCGTTGGATCTGCCTGGAGAGGCATTTGCAATCTTAAACGGTTTAAATACGCTCCTGCTATGCGAGGACGTTCGTCTTTTTTTACCGATTCTTTGTGCACTATCGAAGCCAAAATGGTAGCCTCGATTGGTGTCAATCCTTGTTCTGCTGCTTTTTCGGTACGTTCTTTGTTCCAAAAATTGCGATATTCCTTAATCATTTTATCCCGAAATTTTTCGGCCGAAGTATTCCAATAAATTTCATAGGTATTGGGAATAAACATCACCAAGACATTTTCTTCGGTAAAACCGTTTTCTTTCAGGAAAATAGAGTCTTTGAAAGATGCCAATAATGATAGGCTATCCGCTTCAATTTGAGATCCAACTCGCCCAGCAAAATTTTCTAACCGCTCTTGATTGTTGAAGGCCAAATTCACGGGAATATTCATTCTTAAGGCTTTTACCAAATCGTAACTGTTCATCCCTTTGGTGAATAAAAACCGTCCTGGTTTTACGTTTTCAGGATAACTTCTTTTGTTGGCGACCATTTCAAAACGATCCCTATTTTTAACAAAAGGCTCAATGATTTTTTTGACTTCTTCATAATTAGTTCCTGTTGGAACGTAAACAAAGACTTCATTTTGCTCGAATTTTGTGTTATCAGCAAAAATTTGTCGTGCCAAAATAAATCCGTAAATGATTAAACCAGATATTAAAACGACAGATGCTATTGTTATGATTTTTTTTAAGTTCAAAATATGAATTTTTAAAATTGCTACGCCAGTTCGCTGACGCTCGTGTGATTGATAATTAATTGAAAAATGGCTTCGTCTTTATAAACTCCGTTCACCAGATTCCAGTCCTTTTTTGTTCCAATAATTTGAAATCCAAATTTAGTAAAAAGAACTTTACTTGCCACATTTTCCGTTCCAATATTTGCATACAATTGATGCAAATTTAAATGATGAAAAGCATACTGAATCAAAAGCTGCAAAGCTTCGGAACCAATATTCTGGTTTCTATTTTCGTTTCCTTGAATCACAATACCGACTCCTGCCCTATTATTCTTTGGATCAAAATCAAACAAGTCGATTAATCCTATTGCCGGAAAATCCCGGTCTTGGCAAATCGCCAATCGCAATTGCTTGGCTTCATAAATATCCTGATGGGCATTTTCGAGATATTGCTTTACCAAAAAACGACTGTAAGGCGTTTGCGTATTGCTGACTTCCCAAATGCTTTGGTCGTTTTCCATAGCATAAACAAACTCCAAATCATTGGGTTCGAGTGCTCGGAGGTAAATATTTTCGCCTTTTAGTGTTATCATTTTATTTAATTACGAATTTGAAATCTATACTTAAACTTGTTTTGGATTTACTTTGCAAATAAAAAAACATTGAAAATCAATAACTTACACTGCTTTTGGATTTACTTTGCAAATAAGAAATCAAAATATTTATGCATAATATGGAATATATGTTGCGTATTTCCTTGATGTTATTTCAGGGTCTGAAAGTTTAATCAATCCTGCTTCAAAAGTATCAGATATAATTCTTGAAGCAACAGATGAACTATTCTTATCAATACCAAACCGTTCTCGAACAGATTGATTGTTTAATTCTTTTCTGTCTTCAAAAACCAAACAAGCGTGTTGATAACAAGCACTTATTTTTTCAGTTTTTGACATTTCTTTTAATTCTTTGGGTGGAAACAAAATTACCTTTGTGTGTGATTCACTTTTTTCGAATTTAACTGCTGGCAATTTTCTTTCCTCAATTGCTTCAATTGCTCTGTCAATTCCGCTTCCCCTTCTTTCACATATTCCCAACAAAAGCATTGTTTGAGCAAGAATTTCATTTCTGGATCTTGGTGGCATATCCAATAATCGATTTACATCATTTAATGGTGCTCCAGGATTTGTAATAACAAATCTGTTCGAAAAAATCTCGATTGTTATTGGCATCCCGTCAATAGCAAAATCTTGATGTATTAACGCGTTTGCAATAAACTCTCTAATAGCAACTTTGGGATAAATAGGTACATCTTTTCTAATTCCTTCTATAATTTCAGTTTTTGGTAATTGCTTTAAAATATAATTTATCAATCCTTCAAAACCTGCAGCATATCCAAAAACTCCATTTTTCTCATTCTCTAATTCTCTGTTATTGCTACCTACATAATGACGAACAATTACATTTCTTCCAGTTAATTCTGGATAATCATTGATGTCATTAGCAAATAAGATGGCCCCTAAATTTGTTATGCTCCAAGAAACATTTTTTTTATTTATAAATTTATATTCAACAAGAGTATTCAATATTGCATCTGTATTTTTGGGAGTATTTTTATCTAAAAGCTCAAAAAGCTTTTGAAAATTTAATTTTTTTAAAACTTCTGATTCAGATAAATTTTCGAGTGCACTTATTTCTTCAAATGGTATGCCTCTTGATTGTGAGATTAAAATTTGAACTTGCTTTTTTGTCATTTTTACTGTTTGACCTGCAGAACGTGTATAACAATTATACAAATCATTTCCACGCAAATGAGCAGGTTTCTCAAACTGTTCTGGTATATGTATAAAAAGCAAATGAAATCCACTAAACTCCATTATACTATGTTCTAAGACAATAGCTGTGCTTAAATTATTTTTTGCAATATTACCTAATAAAGTAACAGTTTTATCAGCTTCTTCTTGTGAAATTGAAAATAAACTTCCATCATTATTCACACCATAAACCAAAAGCCCTCCTCCTTGTAAATTGGCAAAGGCACAAATGTGTTGTGCTAATCTATCGGTTTTTGAAGACAATCCACTTTTCCAGTCCAGTTCATTTAATTCAATTGGAACTGGAAACAAACTATCTTTCAATATTTTTAAAGCCTTTTCTTTCCAAGTTTCCATAATTATTGCTTTTTCAAGACCATTTAACCAAATCTATAATTATTTCTTTACAATTAATTGTATTGACTTAATTTTTTAAATCTATAACTCCAAATCATTGGGTTCTAATGCTCGGAGGTAGATATTGTCGCCTTTTAGTGTTATCATTTGTTGATTTAGATTTGAGGTGCCAAATTGGCTCCTCAAGTTGCAAAGTTCTATTTTTTAATTACAAAACCATTCACAAGGAAATATGCCTGTAGGTTCAACTTTAAGAAATAGTTTGTATTTATTAGTATGCTTATCTTTTTTATAGACATACAAATATTTAGCACATTTTTTCTTAGCAATTGAATCTCCAGCCTCAACACCTTCATTCTCCCTTATATCATAATTCCAAATATCAACTTCATTTTCATTCTTATATAATATCAATGATTTTGTTGGACTTACATTTATTTTAGAAATAACAAAATTATAAGAAATCACACTTTCTTCTCTTGATTTAAAAAAAAGATTTCCAAATGAATATAAAACAACTAATACGAAAAAAATTAAAGGCCAGTATTTTTTTAAAAATATTTTCATA
Organism: Flavobacterium sp. UBA5153; assembly: GCA_002413745.1. GTDB lineage: Bacteria > Bacteroidota > Bacteroidia > Flavobacteriales > Flavobacteriaceae > Flavobacterium. The sequence continues at coordinate 38,101 of DHXP01000060.1, forward strand.
ATTCGCAATTAAATTTGAATTTCTCCTTTAAACACAAACTCTGCTGGACCTTTCAAGAAAACATTGGTAAACTTCCCTTCCTTTTTGTCAAAAGAAACTTCTAATTTTCCGCCTTCCACGTTCAAATGGATTGAGACGGCATTGGTTTTTCCGGTTGCATTCATCGCAATGGCAACGGCAGTTGCGCCGGTTCCGCAGGAAAGCGTTTCGTCTTCCACGCCTCGTTCATAGGTGCGAAGGGAAAAAGTATCCGCGTCAATTTGTTTCACAAAATTGATATTGCTTCCTTCTTTTCCGTATAATTGGCCGTATCTGATTTTAGCTCCGTTTTCTTTTATATTATAATTTTCCAAGTCTTCTACCAATTGCACATGATGTGGCGAACCCGTGTTTAGAAACACATAATCAGGATTGGTTTTTACCGTGGAAACATCAATCATTTGCAAGGAAACCAATCCGTTTTCGTCAATTGTGGCGTGATGTAAACCATCTGTGGCGATAAAAGTACAGCTGTTGTTGATGACGTTCAGCTTTTTGGCGAAAGCCACTAAACACCTGCCGCCATTGCCACACATAGAGCTTTGGTTTCCATCGGAATTATAATAGACCATTTTAAAATCGGTTGTCATTGCGAGTCCCGAAAGCATTCGGGACGAAGCAACCTCATCATTTTCCAATAAAATAAGTCCGTCTCCACCTATTCCGAAACGTCTGTCGCATAAATGCGCTATGAGTTGAACATTTTCCTTTGGAAAAAAAGCCGAACGATTGTCAATCATTACAAAATCGTTTCCTGTTCCTTGGTATTTATAGAATTCTAATTGCATTATAGTATCGTATTAAGAGTTACAAAAATACAAATATTGCAACTACTCGACTCCATAAACATTCAATTAATTTTTGCCACAAAGGCGCAAAGGCGCAAAGTTCTAATTAAAAGAGCCTTCTATTTAGTCACAAATTTATCAGAATGATTACTTTGTCTCTTTTGTAATTTGTTTTTTCTTTGCGACTTTGTGACTTCGTGGCAATTTCATTTGTTTTTTAGGGGTAAATCACCTGAATCACCAAATATTAATGATACGTTAAAGATTGTTAAACGAGCGTTAAACTCCTTCTTTGAAATATCAAAATTAATAACTTTACGTTGTAACTTCTTAAATAACGAAACAATTATGAAATGAGCATAACGGAAATGTTGTCCCAACACCCAAGCCAATATGCGACCCGAGTCCCGATAATTATCGGGACGAACAGGCGAAGCAATTCCATATTCCATTAAAAAACAAATATTATATACGTATGAAACGATTTTCAAACCTTTTTTTGGTGTCATTGTTAAGCGGTGTCATTACACTTGGCGCCTACAAGTTATTATTTGACAATAACGGCTATTTTTCAAACAACAAAAACCCAGTCGTAACTGTAGCTTCCAATTCGTATGGAAGGCAAGTGGGATTATCTGCGGCGCCCGTCGATTTTACCGAAGCCGCCGAAAAAACAATCCATACGGTGGTTCACGTAAAAAATGTTTCCCGCAAAACCATTTCAAATCCAATTTTGGAATATTTTTATGGCTATAAAGGAGAACAACAACAAGAACAAATCGGAACCGGTTCAGGTGTTATCATTTCTGAAGATGGTTATATCGTAACCAATAATCACGTGATAAAAGACGCTTCGGAAATCGAAATCACATTAAACAACAAAAAATCCTATACGGCAAAACTCATTGGAACCGATTCAAAAATGGACATTGCCTTGTTAAAAATTGATGCGGATGAAAAATTGCCTTATACGGCTTTTGCCAATTCTGATTCGGTGAAAATTGGCGAATGGGTGCTGGCGGTTGGAAATCCATACAACCTAACGTCGACCGTGACAGCGGGAATAATTTCGGCGAAAGCCAGAAACCTGGACACCAGCGGAATTCAATCCTTCATACAAACCGACGCCGCCGTGAATCCCGGAAATAGCGGTGGTGCATTGGTAAACACCCGTGGCGAATTAATTGGAATCAACACCATGATTTCGTCAATGACGGGTTCTTATGTGGGCTATTCTTTCGCGGTTCCTTCGAACATTGCCCGCAAAATAATTGAGGATTTAATGGAATTCGGGAATGTACAAAGAGGAGTTTTAGGTGTTGAGGGAGGTGAATTGAATGATTCAGCTTCAAAAGAATTGGGTGTTCCTGAAACGGAAGGTTTTTATATTCAAAAAGTGTCTAAAAATTCTGGAGCCGAAAAATCAGGCTTAGAAAAGGGAGATATCATTACCAAACTGGACGACCAAAACATTGCCACTTTTGCTGATCTTTCCGGTTATATCAACACCAAGAGACCTAAGGATAAGGTGCAAGTCACCTTTATTAGAGACGGAAAAAACGAGGTTGTTCCCGTAATTTTGAGCAAAAACGAGTTCTTCAGCACTGAATTTAAAGGACTGGAATTGGAGAATATCGATGCTGCCGACAAGAAGAAATTTCGCCTGGATTATGGCGTGAAAATCAAATCTATTACCAATGAAAATCTGAAGCAATATCAGAAAGAACTTATGGGAAATATTATCGTAAGTATCGATAACATGAAAGCGAAAGATCTTGATACGGTTTCTAAAATCTTCAATAATAAAGAGGAAAATCAAAGCATTCGAATGGAAATGATCAACAAAAAAGGGCAAATCATTCAAATAATAATTTAAAATAAAAAAACTAACCGCAAATTCGCAAATTAAATGCATCAAATCTGCAACAATAATTTGCGAATTTGCGGTAAATATTTATTCTGTTTAAATAGGCAAAACAGTGGTGCTTTTTACTTCAGAAATGATAAAAAAGCTACTGATTAAAGAAACTCCGGGTAAAACTGATAATTTTTTTTGGTGAAAATGATGGTAACTTTCCATATCGGGCAACACGATTTTGAGCATATAATCAAAACTTCCCGAAATAAAATTACATTCGACCACTTCCGGCATATTCAAAATCGATTGATTGAATCCTTCCGAAACTTCATAGGTTTGTTTAACAAGCGTAACTTGGCAATAAACCATAAGGTTCTTGCCTAATTTCTTTTTATTCAAAATCGAAACATATTTCTCGATAATGCCCTCTTTTTCCAAACGTTTCACGCGGTCATGCACCGGCGTAAGCGAAAGGTTTATTTTATCGGCAATATTCTTCAATGTCATGTGAGCATCTACTTGAAGAAGACGCAGAATTTTTTTGTCGGTTTCGTCTAAAATCATGGTTCAAATAGGATTAAATGAGTATTTTCCAAGATTAAAAATCAGATTTTTTTTCGTTTTAGAATTAAAAAAAAGATTCTTTTTGGAAAAATTTTATGTAAAAATACCAAATAAAATGAATATTTTCTTAGTTTAATACCATACAACACAATAATTTCTTTATGTATTACATTTGTGTGTAATTTACCCACTAACAATTAAACTTACTATTATGATAATTGGAGTTCCTAAAGAAATCAAAAATAACGAAAATCGTGTAGCGCTTACGCCTGCCGGTGTAGCCGAATTCAAAAAGCATGGACATATCGTATATGTGCAAAAAAGCGCTGGAGAAAATAGTGGTTTCAGTGATGAAGCTTACAAAGAAGCCGGAGCCGAACTATTGCCAACAATTGAAGCAGTTTATGAAATTGCCGAAATGATTATCAAGGTAAAAGAGCCTATCGCTTCAGAATATCCGCTTATCAAAAAAGACCAATTATTATTTACTTATTTCCACTTTGCTTCTGGGGAAGAATTGACTCACGCCATGATGGAACGTGAAGCCGTTTGTTTGGCGTATGAAACCGTTGAGAAATCAGACCGCAGTTTGCCATTATTAGTACCAATGTCAGAAGTGGCTGGTCGTATGGCGATTCAGGAAGGCGCAAAGTATTTAGAGAAACCGCTAAAAGGAAAAGGTATTCTTTTGGGAGGTGTTCCGGGAGTTCCTCCAGCAAAAGTAGTCGTTTTAGGTGGTGGAATCGTAGGAACCCAAGCCGCAAAAATGGCCGCTGGTTTTGGTGCTCAAGTAACAATTATGGATGTAAGTTTGCCTCGTTTGCGTTATTTGTCAGATATGATGCCAGCAAATGTAACTACTCTTATGTCTAACCATTATAATGTTCGCGAAGCAATTGCTCAAGCTGATTTGGTTATTGGAGCTGTTTTGATTCCTGGTGCCAAAGCGCCACACTTAATCACACGTGATATGTTGAAATTGATGGGTCCGGGAACTGTTGTTGTGGATGTGGCGGTTGACCAAGGAGGTTGCATCGAAACTTGTACCCCTACAACCCACGAAAACCCAACCTTTATTATTGATGATATTGTACATTATTGCGTAGCCAATATGCCCGGTGCCGTTCCTTATACTTCTACACTTGCCTTGACCAATGCTACTTTGCCTTATGCCCTGCAATTGGCCAACAAAGGATGGAAAAAAGCGTGTAATGAAAATGAAGACTTGAAAAAAGGATTGAATATTGCCAATGGCAAAATTGTCTATAAAGGAGTTGCTGATGCCTGGGGATTGCCTTTCAATGAGGTAGAAACCGTGTTGCAAGAGCTAGTTAACTAGAAGAAAGAATTATTTTAATTTATAACAGAAAATCCGTCCCGATAAATCGAGACGGATTTTTTTATTTGGAGCTAATCCTGCTATACGTACAGTCCAAACCATATTATTTGAAGGATCCAGCCAATGTTATTACTTTGCACGTAGACATTTTCTATAATTATACCGCTAGTTATTTCAAATTAGTCCAATAATCCCGATATCTATCGGAATTAATTTTGAAGTGGAGCGTGGCGAAGTTTTGGGCATTATTGGCAAAAATGGTGCAGGAAAATCGACGTTCTTAAAAATAGTATCCAAGGTGACCGCACCCACCACGGGCAGCATAAAATCACGAGGACGCATTGCTTCCTTGCTCGAAGTTTGTGACAAATTGATATATCTGAATTAATTAAAACCTTTTTTTGTAAATTTGTATTATGAAAGACACTTTAGATAAAGGGCTTGATTTTGTTATTGATAAACTAACCAATTCAATTGAAAATGTGGTTACTGGAGACAGTTTTGCAACTGATATTTCTCTATTGATCTTTAACGATTTAAAAGCAATTACCAAAAGGAATAAATGGCTTTTTGACTGGAAAGCAGAATTTGCAAGACCTGAAAGAGATGTTTATAAACTTACGATTGTAAATAATGCTACAATTATTCAAGGATTGGTAAGTTTAGAAGTGAAAATAGACCACGTTTATATGCATTTGGTAGAAAGTTCGCCGTTTAATAAAGGAAATGAGAAAGTTTATTCTGGAGTTCCTGGAAATTTAGTGGCTTATGCTTATAAACTTTCCTTTCAACGTGGACACGAAGGAAATGTATCTTTTATATCAAAAACCCAACTCGTCGAACATTACGAAAAAACACTTGGAGCATTTCATTTTGGGGGACGTATTATGATTATTGAAACCCAATCAGCACTGAAACTAATTAATAAGTATTTTAAAAATCAATAAGAGGGATTGCCAACCACATAATAATTGTCAATTTAAAAATAGAAATGATGCGTAAGATAAAAAAAATAGAATTAGAAGTAGATTTCATCGGAGGAGAAGTTTCATTGACAATAGAAGAAGAGAAAGCCTTAAGTGCCTTTTTTAAACAACGAAAATTGATTTTGTCTAATCCAGAAATAAAAAAAGTGGTGCGAAAAACGAAACAGAAAAACACGGCTAAATAACAGTGTTCAGATTTCAAACGCCTAACAGATAACAGATAACCCATAATCTACAACAGATTGCCGCGCTTCACTGCGTTGCGCTCGCAATGACAGCCATGAACAAAGACATTATCCTCAAAGCCGAAAACAATAAATTTTTAAAAATCAGTTTAATCAGGGGCTATCAACATAACTCGAAGCTGCTAAACTAATGTAATCTATATAAAAGCAAAGCGTCTTTAAGAAAAAAACAAAAACTATGATTCTATGTGTTTAAAAAAACCGATAACCAAAAACCGACAACAAATTATTTAAATGTTGTACAACGAACAAACAATAACAATGGCAATTTCAATAACAATTTCATAACCCATAACTCATAACCCATAACCCATAACTCATAACCTCCCTTGAAAGACATCATCCTCAAAGCCGAAAACATTTCCAGAGCCATACCCCCTCAGGCAAGTGGGCGGGAACGTTGGGTTATGGTCCCCTCATAAACTTCGTCAATACGGTTTTTATTTTCGTCAAATAATTCAAAATAAATTTCCATCTTGTTCCATTATTAGTTAACTTTGCTTTATGAAAAAAATAAGAGAAATCATTTTTTACGAAAACCACTTTGAAAATTTCTTTAATGAACAAACCGAGAAAGTGAAAAGTAAAATTGATGAAGTTCTTTTTCTAATAACAATAATTGAAAGAGTTCCAAAAAAATTCTTGCAGCATCTGGAAGGAAGTGAAGGATTATATGAAGTTAGAGTAGCTCTTGGCAGTAATATTTTTCGTGTTTTTTGCTGTTTTGATGAAGGGCGTTTGATAGTGTTATTCAATGGATTTCAGAAAAAAACTCAAAAGACGCCAAAAGCGGAACTTGAAAAAGCAGAAAAATTAAAAGCGGAATATTTTAATCAAAAAAAATGAAAATGAAAACAGATAATAAAAAAACAACCACTTTTGAACAACATCTTGACAAACGCTATGGCGAAGTGGGTTCCATTCAACGTGCTGAATTTGAAATTAAAGCAAAAGCTTTTGCAATTGGTGAAATAATAAAAGAGGAAAGACTTTTAGCGCATTTAACACAAGAACAACTTGCTGAAAAAACAGGCACCAAAAAAAGTTTTATTTCCAGAATAGAAAACGGACATAGTGATATTCAACTCTCCACTTTATACCGTCTTTTAGAAATTGGTCTGGGGAAAAAAATAGCATTTTCAATTGAATAAAATAAAGGAAAATCTTGAGTTTTGTTAAAACTAAAGGTCGTTATAATTTGTATAAAAAAAGTATAATGAAAACGTATAAAAGAACACCCAATCAAACTAAAATAATTGAAGGAATGGATAAAGTTTATGAAAAGCTGATCGAATTCAAAAAGAAAATGAATAGCGAATTAGTGATTCTAAAAGACAATAAAATAGTTAGAATAAAACCTTAATATCTGTTTAATCCATTAAATGTGTGGTTTATAGGTCAATTTCAATAGCAATGACAAATTCAATGGCAATTTCAAAACCTATAACCCATAACTCATAACTCATAACCCATAACTCATAACTCATAAAGAACAACAGATTGCTTCGTCCCTCGCAATGACCACTATGAATAAAGACATCATCCTTAAAGCCGAAAACAATGAATCTTTAAAAATCAGTTTAATCAGGGGCAACATAACTCGAAGCTGCTAAGCTAATGTAATCTATATAAAAGCAAAGCGTCTTGAAGAAAAAAACAAAAACTATGATTCTATGTGTTTAAAAAAAATTAAAAACACTTAACACTCAAAAACCAATTTGAAAGACATCATCCTCAAAGCCGAAAACATCTCCGGTGCCATACTGCCTCGGACAGGTAGGAACGGTAGCCTGTCTTGAGCGAAGTCGAAAGGCTCAGCCACGACCTCAACCGTTCTGTCCTGATAGTCCCGATAGTCCCGATAGTCCCGATAGCTATCGGGATCGGGATCGGGAGCACCAAGTGCGGGGCAAGGAAAACCCCTATCTAAAAATAGGCGACACGAACGACCGAAGCACCAAAGGCACGAGCGACTATGTTTGGGTACTCCAAGTTCCGATAGCTATCGGAATTAATTTTGAAGTGGAGCGTGGCGAAGTCTTGGGCATCAAAAAAACACATTATACCGCTAGTTATTTCAAATTAGTCCAATAAAAATTGAACTAAATGAAATATACAGCGGCATTATACTAGAACTATTGGACTAAAATATATTAACTATTGGTATTACTTACAGCAAAGAATTAAAATAATAGTGATTATCTTTGTTTGATAAATTATTTAAGTAGTAAAAACGATATAATGTCGTGTTTTACTTTTAAATAAATTTCGATAATTATTTGAAAAACAAACAATTAAGTTGTTTTAATAATACGACAACAAATCGTTTCAATTACTTAGATATGCCAAAACTATACGAATATTTAGGAATAATTTTGTTTTTTTATTCCAACGAACACGAACCTATTCACGTTCACGCTAAAAAAGGAGAATTTGAAAGTAAAGCAACATTTTGTATAGAAAATGGAGTAATAACAGAAATCAAAATAGTAAACGTTAAAGGTAGAAAACCATTAGTAAACAAAGAATAAAAAGACTTTGAAGCATTTTTAGAAGTCTATTCAGAAAAAATAGTCGAAAAATGGATTGCCTATTTTGTATATCATAAGGAAATTGAATTTGAAAAAATAACGAAAAAACTATAATCAGATGAAAATTACAGTTATTAATACAGACACTTATTTAGATAAACCATTAACAATAATTAGTGCTAAAAAACTTGGCAATTATCACATTTTAATTGAATTTAATGATGGTGTAGAAAAATTTGTTGATTTTTCCGATTTTTTATCAAAATCACAACATCAATCTATAAAAAAATATTTAGACGAAACACTTTTTGGTTCGTTTAAAATTATAGATGGCAATCTAAACTGGAATGATTATGATATGATTTTTCCAATAGCCGATTTATACAACGGGAAAATTTAATTTTCCTATCTTGAAATGGTAAAAAAAAAGACACATTACTTATCACTAAGCAAAACTAATTTGCTAGATGATATTGTTTTATTAAACCCCGAATGACATTTCCTAATCAAAAGTTAACAACTCAATAATCTACAACAGATTGCCGCGCTTCACTGCGTTGCGCTCGCAATGACTAATAATGAGTAAAGACATCATCCTTAAAGCCGAAAACATCTCCAAGCAATACCGCCTCGGGCAGGTAGGCACGGGTACGTTGCAACACGACCTGAACCGCTGGTGGCATCAAGTGCGGGGTAAGGAAAACCCCTATCTCAAAATAGGCGACCCGAGCTTGCGAACTGGCGAAGCATACCAATGACCGAAGCACTAAAGGCACGAGCGATTACGTTTGGGTACTCCAAGACATTAATTTTGAGGTGGAAAGTATCCAGACACTAAAAGTAAAGTTTAAAATGTAATATTAATTAATAAGGGAAAGGTTTAATAATAAATTCAATGAAAAATCAAATCCATAAAGTATTAAAAAAACTGGGTTACAAAATTTCAAATATATCCAAAAAGGAGAAATCCATTAAAGATCTAGTGCGAAGTTTTGCGGTTACAAACGACACGCATAATTTAGTTATTAGTTCAGCTGCTTACTTATTTGAAATCAAGAAACATTTCCCGGAATTAGTTCTGGAAAGTCATAAAGAAGGTGTTTTGGCCAGTTTTAACGGATTACAATTATATGTAGAAACTTCAGAAGAATTTTTCATACTTAAGGAAGTATTTATTGAAAAGGATTATAATTTATTGTCTAATGAAAGCTTCGTTGTTTTTGATATAGGGATGAACATTGGCATTAGTTCCTTGTTTTTTGGATTAAAAAAAAATGTAGAAAAAATATATTCTTTTGAACCTGTGTTGCCAACATATAATCAGGCGCTTTATAATTTGGAATTAAATAAAACCTATTCTAATAAAATTGAAGCCTTCAATTTCGGGTTGGGCGGTTTCACCCGAATAGAGAAAGTACTTTACAATTCACAAGCAAAAGGCAATTGTGGTATAAGGCTGGATTTAAGTCTGGTTATAGATAGATATAATGCAGAAGAAATTGAAATAAACATAAAAAATGTGAGCGAAGTGCTTCCTGATTTGCTGGCCAAACATTCTGGCCAAAAAAAGGTCTTAAAAATAGATTGTGAAGGGGCAGAATATGAGATCATCCAAAAATTAAATGATGCTAATTTATTGGTTGACATCGATGCATTGTTAATCGAATGGCATGATAAAGGAGCCGCAATACTGGAAGGGATATTGACAGCCAATAATTTCAGAATAATCTCGAGGCATTTGACTCCAATCACGGGGATGATTTATGCGTTTAAAAAATAAAAAAGATAAGTTTTTCGCTTATGCAAATACCTAAAGTCTCCATCATCGTTCCCTGCTACAACCAAGCCCAATACTTGGACGAAGCCTTGCAATCGCTATACGACCAAACGTATACTGATTGGGAATGTTTCGTTGTCAATGACGGCAGTCCCGATCATACCGAAGAAATTGCACGAAAATGGGAGGCTAAAGACCCTCGTTTTATCTATATTTACAAGGAAAATGGAGGAGTCAGCAGTGCCAGAAATTTGGGGATAGAAAAAGCTAAAGGAGAATTCATCCTAACCTTGGATGCAGATGACCAATACGAAGCCACTTTTATTGAAAAGGCATTAACAGTGCTACTCAATAATGACAAAGTGGGTATCGTGAGTAGTTGGGGTAGGTATTTTACTAACGACAAACAATTGCAAATATATAAATCTATAGGTAAATCAGTTGCTGATTTTTTGTTTTATAATGCAGCAATTGGAACATCATTGTTCCGGAAAGAATGTTGGCAGCAAGTGGGCGGATATGATGAAAATCCAGCCAATGGTTATGAAGATTGGGAGTTTTATTTGCGAGTATGTGCATTAGGATGGAAAGTATATATAATCGAAGAAGTATTGTTTTTATACAGACAAAACATCGGTTCCAGAAGCGCGGGGATGAATCTGAAACATAATGAGACACAAAAATATATTTACATCAAGAACAAGGAAATTTATTGTGCCCATTATGAAGAGTTGATAGACCAGTTCTTAACGGCTTCTGATTTAGAGAAAAAAGAGATCAATAAATTTAAAAACACGATTGACTATAAATTAGGCGCAGCACTATTAAAACCCTTAAGGAGCATAAAATGGTTTTTTTTAAAACTTTTTAAATAATAAAGAAAACCAGCTATCAATGTCAATGACAATTTAAAAAGCCAATAACCTTATAATCCATTACCAAACCTTATAATGCCTTATATGGTTTAAAAAAGTAGAAGATAAAGGTTACCATATAAGATATATAAGTTCATATAAGAAAAAAATAAAATAACTTTGTGCCTCCACGTCTTCGCGGCAAAAAAAACACTCCAATTGAAAGACATCATCCTCAAAGCCGAAAACATCTCCAAGCAATACCGCCTCGGGCAGGTAGGTACTGGTACGTTGCAACACGACTTGAATCGCTGGTGGCATCAAGTGCGAGGTAAGGAAAACCCTTACTTGAAAATAGGCGATACCAATGACCGTGCTACAAAAGGCGAAAGCGATTATGTTTGGGCATTGCAGGACATTAATTTTGAGGTAGAACGTGGCGAAGTTTTAGGTATTATAGGCAAAAACGGAGCAGGAAAATCTACTTTATTGAAGATACTTTCCAAGGTTACCGCACCAACAACTGGGAGTATAAAATCTCGAGGGCGCATCGCTTCCTTGCTTGAAGTGGGTACGGGATTCAACCCCGAGTTGACCGGCAAGGAAAATATTTACCTGAACGGCGCCATCCTGGGAATGACAAAAAAAGAAATAACTAGCAAGATTGACGAAATCATTGATTTCTCAGGCTGTGTGCGCTATATAGACACGCCAGTAAAACGCTACAGCAGCGGAATGACGGTGCGACTTGCCTTTGCCGTGGCAGCCTTCCTCGAACCGGAAATCTTGGTAATTGACGAGGTGCTGGCCGTGGGTGATGCCGAGTTTCAGAAAAAAGCCATTGGCAAGATGCAGGATATTTCGCGTCAAGGAGGAAAAACGGTTTTGTTTGTGAGCCATAATATGGCGGCGGTGAAGCAATTGTGTACAAGAGGGATTTTGCTGGAAAACGGGAAAGTGGCTTTTGTAGGAGGAATTGATGAGAATATTTCAAGATATTATATGTCGAGCTATGATAGTTTTGATAATGGGATTCTTGGGGTTTATGAATTGCAAAATCATAGAGATAAAAAGTCTAGATATGGCTTACTCAAAGCGGAATTGTTTTGTGATGGGAAATTGAGCGATACCATTTATACGGGTTCTAAATTTGTATTAAAATTATATTTTGAATCATCTAGAGATTTTTTTGAAGGAGAAATTGGAATAGTAATCAAAGATTCAGATCAAATATCTTACATTGGAATTAATAATAAACATATTGGCAATAGTATTGTTGTGAAAGAAGGAAAAGGAAAAGCGGAAATTGTCATTGATGATTTTCCTTTATTTGCATTAGGGGATTATTGGATAAACCTTTATTTTGGTGACCAAGGGCCTAATTATGAATCATTAGAAAATGTTATTAAATTTAAAATAATTGGCGAAGATGTTTTTGGTTCAGGTAGAAAATTAGACATTGCTTGGAATAAAATCGTTCATAAAAAAATAACTATAGAAACAATATGATCTATTTAAAAAACTGGTCGTTATTAATTTTAATAAAAATTTCAAATAAATTTGGTAGAGGATTTTTTCTAAAAAAGAGGATTTTTTCAAGTCAAAGTGTTTTAGAAAAAAATTTTCCAAAAATGAAAAGTTTTAATTTTATTCAAGTTGGGGCTAATGATGGAATTAGTTTTGATTTTTTGTATGATTTTATAATTCAAAGAAATTCAGAGGGAATTGTTTTAGAACCCGTCAAAGAATATTTTGATGAATTGACGCAAAACTATAAAGATTTTCCTAAAATTATTAAGATAAATAAAGCGGTACATTCTTCACAAAAGAGTGTTGTAATTAGTAGGATTTCTCCAAATGCAGTTAAAAAATATCCCGATTGGGTAAAAGGTATCGCCTCATTAGATGCTGAACATCATAAAAAAACAGGTATTGATAGTAGCGATATTATTAAAGAGGAAGTGACGGCTGATACTCTTACAAATATTATTAATCAAAATTTATTAAATAAGAAGCTAGATTATTTTCAGGTTGATTCGGAGGGATTTGATTACGAAGTTATAAAAATGATTGATTTTAATATTATTAGACCTAACGTTATAAAATATGAATCTGTTAATTTGAGTGATGAGGATCAAAATGCCTTGGAATTGTTATTAAAAAAACAAAGTTATTTTATCTTTAAAGAATCGGGAGATGGTGTTGGTGTTGATTTAAAAAAAATAAAATTATATTAATGATTCCAAAAGTCATTCATTATTGTTGGTATGGTGGCAAAAAAAAACCAAAACTGACTAGGGATTGTATTAAATCTTGGGAATTTCATTTGCCAGAGTATGAAATTATAGAGTGGAATGAAAAAAATTCGGATTTAACTCCGTCATTTGTAAAAGAAGCTTATAAATTAAAAAAATGGGCTTTTGTTGCAGATTTTATTAGGCTGAAAGTGTTGTATGAAAATGGAGGAATATATCTTGATACAGATATGATGGTAGTAAAATCATTTGATGAGTTGTTGAGTAATGAATGCTTTTTTGGAGCAGAAGACAGGGAATTTATAAGTTGTGGAATAATTGGGTCAAAAAAAAATGATGTATTTATAAAGGAATGTCTATCAAAATATGAGACAATAAATGTATACAATGAAATAAACTGGGGTCAAATAACAATCCCTAGAATTATTACAGATACTTTCAGGAAAAACTATAATTTCTTAATGCCTTTTGACAAAAAAATAGAACAGGATAGAATTGTAATTTATCCATTTAGTTATTTCTATCCATTACCCTATGGGAACAAAGAAGATGTAAACAATTATAAAAAATATATAACTATTGATAGTTTTGCTGTTCACTTATGGAATAGTTCGTGGATTGAATATAGTGAATTTCATTATTTAAGAAATGGTCAATATGTGTTAGGTTTAAAGATAACTTTAAAAAATATTTTGACACAAAAAAAAATAGATATTTCATATTTAAGGAAAATAGCATCTTGCGTTAAAGAATCATTAATTAAAAAAGGTTGAAAAGTTTAGTCTCCATAATAGTTCCCTGCTACAATCAAGCCCAATACTTGGATGAAGCATTACAATCGGTATTGGATCAAATTCATACAAATTGGGAATGTATTATAGTGAATGACGGTTCTCCTGATAATACTGCCGAAATTGCAAATACTTGGATAGAAAAAGACAGCCGGTTTATCTATTTATTTCAGGAAAACAGAGGATTGAGCAGTGCGAGAAATCTGGGATTGGAAAAGGCAAAGGGAGGTTATATCCAGTTTTTGGATTCAGATGATTTCATAGATAAAAGGAAATTAGAACTGTCATTGCAGCAATTGATTTCGGCTAAAAACAAAGGTGTAAAAGTTGCCATTTCTAATTTTAGGATGTTTATTAATGATCCTGCTAACACATCCGTTCCTTACTGTAATTTGAGCAATCAATGGTTTAATTTTGAGAGTTTACTTTATCAATGGGAAGAAACGTTTACCATCCCAATTCATTGTGGTCTTTTTGCATCATCATTATTTGAGAGTTTTAGATTCCCTGAAAACTTAAAAGCCAAGGAAGATTGGGTTATGTGGGTAAGTATATTTCAGAAGGATTGCAAAGCGATTTTTATAGATGAACCTTTGGCTCTTTATAGAAGAAATCCGGATAGTATAACAGCGACAAAAGACATGCTTTCTGATTTTATAAGAGCCTATGAGTATTTTAAACGGATACTTTCTGATGAGGAGTTTAATAAACTATCACTAGTTTTAATTTCAAGATATTATGGGGCTACAATTTATTTCAAAACAAAAATGAGTGATGTTAAACTGTCCAACACCCATAAAGTTGGAAATTTTATAAAGAAATTTCTAAGAAAACTGGGAATTTTAAAACCATCTAAATGGGTATTAAAAAAAATGTTAAAATCGAATGGTGTCTCTAAATACTTTTAAACCCAATCAAAAGATAATATGCTAGCGATAGTAATCCCATACTACAAACACACTTTCTTTGAAGAAACCTTGTTGTCGTTATCCAATCAAACGGATAAGAGATTCAAAGTCTATATAGGCGATGATGCCAGTCCTGAAGACCCAACGGATTTATTGGAAAAATATCGAGGAAAATTTGATTTTGTGTACCATCGATTTGATAGTAATTTGGGAGGGATTTCATTAACTCAACAATGGGAGCGTTGTATTTCGCTTTCAGCTAACGAAGAATGGATTATGATTTTGGGAGACGATGATTATTTGAGTGATACTGTGGTGGAACAATTTTACATCCATTTACCAGAGTTCCTCTCTAAGACCAATGTGGTGCGTTTTGCATCACGAACAATAGTTGAACCGGAAAAATTTAAAGCCCGTATTTGTGAAAATCCGGTTTGGGAAAGTGCCACGGATTCTTTTTATAGAAAATTTAAAATGATAACCAGGAGTTCTCTTTCCGAATATGTATTTTTAAAAGGCGTTTATAAAAAACATGGCTTTTATGATTATCCCTTGGCATGGAATAGTGACGACAGAGCTTGGTTAGACTTTTCAGAAGACAAACCTATTTATTCCATAAATGAGGGTTTAGTTTGCGTTAGACTGTCAAATCTTAATATTACTGGAAAGAAGGATAATTTTGAATTAAAAAATGCCTCTTCGGTAGCCTTTTATAAATATTTGATTCAACAAAAAATTAAATATTTCAATAAATACGAAAGGATAAAGATAATCAGGAAATACCACTATGAATTAAAAAATAGTAAGTCACTAGATAATAAGGATTGGGGATTTTTAATCAAGAATTATGTATCGAACATAAATATTCCGGTAATTAAGGGATTTCTGAAAAAATATTTTTAATTTGATAATTGACTCAATTTCCAGACTATTGTGAATATTCTGTCATTTTATTAAAACCATATAGAATTATTAATTAAAAAAAATGAAGCCAAAAGTAAGTATCATTATGGCGACCTATAATAGAGCGCATTTTATAGTAGAGACACTCCTGTCTATTCAAAATCAAACCTTTGTAGATTGGGAATGTTTGATTGTCGATGATGGCGGGACTGACAGCACTAGAGATACTATCAATTCAATTCTAGAACAAGATAATAGATTTCAATATAGCAAACGTCCTGATAGCTATATAAAAGGATTGCCGGGTTGCAGGAATTACGGATTGGATTTGGCAAAAGGGGATTATATTATTTTCTTTGACGATGATGATATAGCACATCCGCAAAACCTGGAGTTGTGTGTGTTAGAATTAATTGACAATGAAATCTCTTTTTGTAGGTACATTCGAAGTGTTTTCTCAGAGGATTTTGATTATGCCTTCGATTATTCAAAAAAACATACTTCTTTTTATATTGATAAAAACGATATAGAAAGAATGTTGAAAAATGTGCTTCAGTTTAATTCTTGTTCCATAATGTGGAAGGCAGCATGTTTTGAAAATAATCGATTTGCTGAAAACTTGATGTATGCGGAGGATTGGGAATTGTACTCCAGAATAGTATCTTCAGGTTATAGAGGGGTTTCAATAGAAAAATGTTTGTTTTATGGACGAAAACACCCTAACTCGAATACAGGAGAATATGATAGAAAGAATGCAATGAGGAGAGCATCCTATGCCGAAGCAATATTGTTGGTGGTACAAAACCTGAAAGAAAAACAGTTGCTTACCTATTCTTTAAAACGTTATTTCATAGCCACAGCCTTAGACTTCGAGGAATATAATTTATTCAAAAGGATATTAAATATTTTAGAATTGCCTACTTTTGAAAAAACACAATGGCAAATTTTCTATGTCATACTGCCTTTACGATTGAAAATATATCGAGTGAAGAAAGGGATAAAAAAGAGGAGTCAATAGTGAATTTTAGAATAATCATTGAAAAGTTGCAATTTTACTAATATAATAGAATAAAAATTAATGAAGTTTTTAGTCATAGAACAAGATCTAAGAATGTCAGGAACCAGTCAAGGGATTATTTCACGCTCTTTTTTAGCGAAATTAAGAATAGCCTATCCCCATTCCATTATTGATGTAGTGTATTTTAAGCAAACCGCCAGTGAAGATAGATTGGATTTACTCCCTGTTGATTCCATAAAAGAATACATCCTCGATTTAAAAATTCCTTTTTTTACCAAATATATCAATAAATTGTATTGGAGATTGTTCCATATTTCATTGACTAAACGCCATATTCATAAAGTATATGGGACTTATATAGCAAAGGTTGACTACAACAAATATGATCATGTTTTTATTCGAAGCGCGGGAATCGATCACGAAACGATACTGGGAACCAAGGATTTACCCATTCTCAAAAAAGCCATCGTTAATTTTCATGATCCCTATCCTTTATTTTGGTATGCGGGTTCAACAACAGCATTGACTAATTTAGAGCTTTTTAAATTAAAGGAAATGTACCAAGTAGTGTCTCAGGCTAAAACTTGTATGAGCTCTGCTAGCTTAATGTCAGAAGATATGCAATCCTTATACGGTTGCCGGAAAAAATTCTATAACTTGCCTCATCAATATGTCGAAAGTGTTTTTGATTTGACGGACGTTAGTACTGTTTTAAAAAAGAATAAAAAAATAATGATTTCCTATCATGGTGCGATTATGTTTGGCAGAAATGTAGAAATAGTTTTAGATGGGTATCAAGAATTGGTAGAAAATAATATAGTATATAAAGAAAATACAGAGTTTGTTTTACGATTAAAAGGAATCAATTTAAAGAATTTGGCAGAGAGATATTCAAAAACTCCAAATATTATAATCTTGAATACTTCAAGCTTTTCCAATTCCTGTAACGAACAAATGAATGAAGCCGACATTAATATCATCTTGGAAAATGGACCGCTTTATTGTAATATTCTGGTGGGTAAAGCACCATTTCTAGCAGCAATACGAAAACCGATACTTTCCATTTCACCTGAACGAAGTGAAATGCGAAAGATAATAACAGATCCTCAATACATTGCCAGCTGCTTAGACAAAGAGGAAATCAAACAAAAACTGGAAAACCTGATTGTCAACAGGATGAATTCCGACGAAGTGGTCTATCCATTTGGGGATTATTTTGGTGATGAAAAATTTAAAGCTATGTTGGATAAAGTTTTGTTTGAATCAGATAATAATATATTAGATGAAACTACAATCGTCATATAGGATGAAATATACAATAGATAAAGCGAAAAATAGAATTAGAGAATTTATTTATAAAAGGTACAATATTAGTTTCTCTCAAGGAGGTGGGGATGATATTCAACTCAATAAACTTATTAAAGCTGAAAACCAAGGGGTTTACGTAGATATTGGATGTTGGCATCCTGTTAAGGCTTCCAATACTTATTATTTTTATTTAAGAGGATGGAAAGGAATTTGTATCGACCCCAACCCAGAATTAAAATCATTATATGATAAATATAGGCCAAAAGATAATTTTATCAATTGTGCGATTGGTCCAGAAAATAAAAATTTAACGTATTATCAATTGAATGATAATTATAGCACCATGAATACCTTGAATTATGATTTTATAAAAAAACATAATTTAGAAAATCAAATTAAGAGTACTATAAATGTTCCCATATATAATTTAAAAGATATTTTAGATAAGACTATTTTAGAAGGAGAAAGGTTAGATTTTTTTGATATTGATGTTGAAGGTTTTGATTTAGAAGTCTTAAAGTCAAATGAATGGAACAAATACAGGCCGAAAGTTATACTAATTGAAACTGACTTATCGATTCAAAATGATATAAATTCTGAAATTGTGCAATATTTAAAATCAGTTGATTATAGATTAATTGCTAAATCCATAATAAATGGTGATCTGGGTAATCTATTCTTAATTGATAATCAAAAATAATTAATCGCAAATGAGACTAGGTTCCAACCCAGAAAAGCAGGAAAAAAAAATAACAATTACTACACATCACCGAGTAGTGGTTGTAGTTTATATACCTAATGAGGAAGGATTTTACAAAGACTCTATCGATGTTTTTAAAATGTGTATCGACTCATTGGTGTCAACACTAAATTCTAAAGCGGCTTTGACTATTGTTAATAATGGTTCCTATAAAAAGGTGTCTGATTTTTTAAATTTATATCTAGAAGAAAAGAAAATAGACACCTTAGTTTCGCATAATACTAACATTGGGAAAATTGATGCCTTAATTGGTGCAGCAAGGGGGGCAAGAGAAAAATACATCACGCTTGCGGACTCGGATATTCTTTTTGTCAAGGGTTGGCAGGAAAAAGTAGAAGAAGTTTTTGCTGTTTTTCCTAACGTGGGTTCCGTATCACCCATCCCGGTTCGCAGAGGGTTGTATGCAGGAACAAGCTCTGTATTGAAGCATATATTACTTGGTAAAATCAAGTGCATGTTTATTCCCATCCCAGAAAACTTCGTGGGGTACAATAGATATTTAGAAAGTATCAATTGGGGTTTTGAAGACAAGGATAATAATGAATGGTCTGTTGTTGAAAAAAACGGGATTAGGGCGGTGATTGGCAGTGGACACCAAGTACTGACTATTGATAGGGACATTTTGTTTAAAACGACACCTTCAAACCCTTCATTTACATTGGTTGGAAATCTTTCAGAGCATAATTATGTTGATGTACCTATTGATAAAGCAGGGAAACTGAGATTGTCCACTTACAATAATTATGCTTTTCATATGGGGAATAAACTGGAAAGTTGGATGGTGGAGGCACAAGAAATTAATATTAAAACTATGGACAACAAGGAGAATTTTGGTGAAATAGTGTACCCATCTCCGGATTTATTTAATTCAAAAATAAAGGATAAATGGTATGGTTTAAAGAAAATGATCTTAAAGAAAATGTTTTCTTTTTTTATGGTCAAGAATTAATTAGCCATGACTGAAGCCTCTTTTTCCATCCTCATCACCACCAAAAATCGTAAAAATGATTTGGCTTTTACCTTGAATAAAATCAATTATCTCTTAAAAGATAATAATGTAGAATGCGTGGTTTTTGATGACGGTTCTACAGATGGTACTTTTGAGTATGTAAAGCAAAACTTCCCAAATATAAAACTTCAAAGAAACTCATTTTCAAAAGGTTATCTATTTTGCAGGAACAAAATGCTTAATGAAACCAAAGCAACTTATGCTATTTCCCTAGATGACGATGCTCATTTTGTTACCGAGAATCCATTGGAATCCATAAGAAAATATTTCGAGGAAAACACCAATTGCGGTTTGATTGCCTTGCGCATTTTTTGGGGATTACAAGAACCAAGTTCAATAGTTTCTATCGAAAAATCGCATCGGGTACAAGGATTTGTGGGTTGTGCTCACGCATGGAGAATGAGGGCCTGGCAAGACATCCCCAATTATCCAGAATGGTTTGTTTTTTATGGTGAGGAAGATTTTGCTTCCTGTCAATTGTTCAAAAAGAACTGGGAAGTTCATTACTTACCCGAAGTCTTGGTTCATCATAGGGTAGATGTTAAATCGAGAAAAAATAATGCCGATTATGTCATTCGATTGCGCAGATCCTTGCGTGCGGGTTGGTATTTGTTTTTCTTGTTTTATCCCATTCGTACCATTCCAAGAAAAATGGCCTATTCTATTTGGATACAATTCAAATTAAAGGTTTTTAAGGGAGATTTCAAGGCGTTGTACGCAACTGTATTAGCGCTGTTAGATTTAGTTTTTGCTTTTTCCAAAACAATAAAAAACAGTAATCGATTGTCACGCAAGGAATACGATGTCTATCAAAAATTAGAAGCCACAAGGATCTATTGGCAGCCAAAAAATAGTTAAAACATGAAACGAAAAATTATAGAAATTCTTCTGCCCTTAAACATTAATAATTATGTCAAAGCAATAAACAAATGAAAAATTTTTTAAAAAAAATGTTTGAATCTATTGGGTATAAAATTGCGAAAAAAAGTAAAATTTTGTTGCTTGATGAAGATCCATTTCTTGCAATCAAAAATAAATTAGTGGAGAATGATATTGTTTTTTTTGACGTAGGCGCAAATTTGGGTCAAACTATTAAAAAGATGTGTAATAATTATTCTGATGCAAAAATTTATGCTTTTGAGCCAAGCAAAAAATGTTTTGAATCTTTAAGAACGAATTTTGAAACTACTAATGTCAGTCTTCATAATTTGGCTATGGGTTCAAATTGTGGGGATTTTGAATTTAATGAATATTCTTGGAGTGCGTTAAATTCTTTTTTGAAGAGAGTTTATGGTAGTGCAAAAATTCTGGAAACCTATTTAGTTGAAGTTTTAACAATTGATGTATTTTGTAAAAATAACGCTATTTCATATATCAATTTATTGAAAACGGATACTGAGGGCTATGAACTTAACGTCTTGAAAGGAGCTTCTTCGATGATGGAACAAAATAGAATACAGTTTGTATATGTTGAAATATTTTTTAATGAAAATTATGTTGGGCAATCCTCCTTTGGGGATATCTATAATTTCCTGTTGGAAAACAGATTTGAATTAGTTCGGTTTTATGATGTTCTTTATACGGATGAAGGTTTGGCTTCAAAAACGGATGCATTATTCATTAATCGCAGTTTTGATAGTTATGAGTATAAGTAATTGCAAGTTGTTTTTATGTTCAAATTGAATAATTGTAAATTTATTATTATTTATGCCCAATTAGTTAATTAGAGTATGCCTTGTATTCTTAATTTTATAAAAGTACGTTGGAATATAGAAAAATAAGTATTTTTACCTTTTGTATAATTATAAGGATGAAAACAATAGCCATCATTCCCGCTCGCGGAGGTTCAAAACGGTTGCCCAACAAGAACATTCTTTTGTTGGGGGGGATTCCCTTGATTGCCCATAGTATTTTATATGCGAAGAAAAACAGTGCCATTATTGATGAAATCTATGTTTCGACCGATGATGAAGCTATCAAAAATATTGCCCTGCAATATGGAGCCAAAGTGGTTGACAGACCCGAAAGTTTGTCCGGTGATTTTGAACCCACTGTTTCGGCACTCCAACATGTTGTGGAATCATTGGATTTTGAGGTTGTAAATGTAATTTTATTGCAACCCACCAATCCGCTTCGACCCCAAAATTTATTGAAAGAAGCATTTGAAATTTATCAAAAAGGAAATTACGATAGCTTGTTTACCGTTTCAAAAAATCATCAAAAATTGGGGAAAATAGAACATAATAAATTTATCCCTTTTAATTACGAAATTGGGCAACGCAGCCAAGATTTACACCCGTTGTATTTTGAGAATGGATTATTGTATATTAGCAAAGCAAAATTGATTCTGCCTCTCGACTTAGCCTGTCCTGAGCGAAGCCGAAGGGCTCGAGGTGACAGTAAAATTATTTCGGAAAATGCCTATCCTTATGAAGTAGATTCTGTTTTTACCAATGTAGACATCGATACCCAAGAAGATTTAGATTATGCGGAGTATTTAATCGGTAAGCACAGTTCTTTTCCGTCATTATGAAAGGTGACGCAATGGGCTGTAAAAACCAAAATTAATCGGATAGTAGGGTCTAATTCCTCTCTTGAAACCCTTTTGGGTTCAACGACTCCAAAATTAAATATAGGATGGAGTTATTAGGGGCTAGGGGTATGTTATTTAAGTTTAAAATAGACAATTTAAATCATGGCTAGAAGAAAAATCATTCCCTACAATCCCAAGCTTAAAGAATTTGCGAGACAACTTCGCAATGATTCTACAAGAACCGAGATTTTCCTTTGGTTAAAGTTAAAAGGCAAACAAATGTATGGTTATGATTTTCACCGTCAAAAACCTATTGATAACTATATTTTAGATTTCTTCTGTTATGAATTGATGTTAGGGATAGAAGTGGATGGTTATTCGCATCAGTTTTTAGAAGTGTATAATAAAGATGGAGTGAAAGAAAAGCGAATGAATGAATTAGGGATTACCGTTTTACGATTTAGTGATGAACAAGTTTTGAAAGATATGGAGAATGTGTTGCGAGCTATTGAATTTTATGTTTATGAATATGAAAAACACACCCCTAACCCCTCTCAAGAAGGGAGTTGAGAAGTGGAATTTCGTAGATTTAAGATTTTTTTAGTTTTTTAACCCGTTTTCGAAACAAAATATAAATGATTTGCAGGGTAGATTCCCCTGTCATTGCGAAGAATGAAGCAATCAAGAGGGGAGTTAGAAATGCAAATAATTATACGTCTATAGCTGGATTATACAAGTTAATCCTAAAAGGATAATAGTAGCAGGGTCATATTCCCCTCTTGAAACCCTTTTGGGTTCAACGACTCCAAAATTAAATATAGGATGGAGTTATAGGGGCT
Source organism: Flavobacterium sp. UBA5153 (assembly GCA_002413745.1). Taxonomy (GTDB): domain Bacteria; phylum Bacteroidota; class Bacteroidia; order Flavobacteriales; family Flavobacteriaceae; genus Flavobacterium. The sequence continues at coordinate 61,406 of DHXP01000060.1, forward strand.
AGGGGTGTGTCCTTTTAAATCGAATTAAGAAAAAATAACATGAATAACCCTTTTATAAAAATAGGAAATCGTTTTGTTGGCCCCGATTTCCCTCCCTTGGTCATTGCCGAAATCGGCATTAATCACGAAGGCTCTTTGGCTGTAGCCAAAGAAATGGTAGACGCTGCCCATCGGGCAGGAGTTGAGGTCGTGAAACACCAAACCCATATCGTGGAAGACGAAATGAGTGGTGCCGCCAAAAAAGTAATTCCCGGCAACTCCGATGTTTCCATCTATGAAATAATGGAACGTTGTGCACTTAATGAAACCGATGAACTGGAACTCAAAAAATATGTGGAGAGCAAAGGGATGATTTTCATTTCTACCCCTTTTTCTCGTGCTGCCGCAGAACGATTGCAAAAATTTGATGTTCCGGCTTACAAGATTGGTTCTGGCGAATGCAATAATTATCCCTTGCTGGAACACATTGCTTCCTTTGGTAAACCCGTTATTTTGAGTACGGGAATGAACACCATTGAAAGCATTCGCAAAGCCGTGGCCATTTTTGATAAACATAACGTTCCTGTGGCACTGTTGCATACCACTAATTTATATCCAACCCCCATTCCTCTAGTGCGTTTTGGCGCAATGATGGAAATGCACGATGACTTCCCAGATAAAGTTTTTGGTTTGTCGGATCATACCATGAATAACAATGCCTGTTTGGGTGCGGTGGCTTTGGGTGCCAGTATTCTGGAAAGACATTTCACGGACACTATGCTGCGAACAGGACCCGATATTGTGTGCAGTATGGATGAGCATGCCGCAAAAGAATTAATTATAAACTCCAATGAGATTTGGCAAATGCGTGGCGGAACAAAAGAACCTGCCAAAGAAGAGCAAGTTACCATCGATTTTGCTTTTGCCACGGTCTGTACTATTGCCGCTATCAAACAAGGGGAAACATTTACAAAAGACAATATCTGGGTGAAACGCCCCGGAACAGGGGAAATTCTGGCGGAGCATTTTAGTGAATTGATAGGGAAGAAAGCTAGTCGAAATGTTGAAAATGATGAGCAATTAAGGTGGGAGGATATTGAAAAATAAAGTATCTCTGATAGAAGCGTCTCGACTTTAGCCTGTCTTGAGTGAAGTCGAAAGGCTCGACGTGACAAACCTATAGATGTCTTAAGATAAATAATTTGTCAAATCGAGAAGTTTATACTGAGCGAAGTCGAAGTACAGTCGAGATTTTTGATGATGTAAAAGAAATGGTCTCGACTGCGCTCGACCTGACAAATAGTATTAGATAAGTAGCAAGGTTGTCAAATTGAGAAGTTTATACTGAGCGAAGTCGAAGTACAGTCGAGATTCATTATAAAAGAAATAATTGTTTAGACCTTGCTTGACGTGACAAAAATCACAGTTGTCACCTCGAGCCCTTCGTCAAGCCTAGGACAAGCTAAAAGTTGATTTTTGTATTCAAATTTCAATATTAAAGCGTCTCGACTGCGCTCGACGTGACAAAAAACACAGTTGACACATCGAGCTCTTCGTCAGGCTCAGGACAGGCTAAAATTTGAGATTTATGATGACTAATATAACATATCTCGACTGCACTAAACGTGATGAGATGCACGCATTGTCACCTCGAACAGTTTATACTGAGCGAAGTCGAAGTACAGTCGAGAGAAAGTAAAGTCAAGATTCAAATAAATGTTTTATGAAATTCTATTATGTTTATATTCTCAAATGCAATGATAATTCGCTATATGTCGGAATTACATCGGATATTGATAGACGTTTGATAGAACACAATGCAGGCAAATATCCAGAAGCTTATACCCATTCTCGAAGACCTGTGACATTAGCTTTTTATCAAGATTTTACGGAGCCTAATCAGGCAATTGAGTTTGAAAAGAAAATAAAAAAATGGAGCAGGGAGAAAAAACAGTGCTTAATAGACGAAAATTTCGATAAATTGCAAGACTTATCCGAATGTAGAAATGCGACACATCATAAATACAATCCAGATAATGAGATTGATTTATAGAGAGTTTCTTGAAGAAGAGTCTCGACTGCGCTCGACTTGACAAAGAGGATCGTACTGTCACATCGAGCCCTTCGTCAGGCTCAGGACAGGCTATAGTCGAGATGTCACTAAAAAAACAAAACATTTTGAGTTTAACCAGACGAAGAACTCGACATGACGTAATATTCAGTTGTCGCCTCAAGTTTTTCATCTTGAGCCTTTCGACTTCGCTCAAGACAGGCTAAAGTCGAGAGGGATTAATATATAAAAAGTGTCTCGACTGCGCTCGACATGACAATAAGAAAAAATTAGTTTTATACTTAAATGAAAAAAATACTATTCCTAACCGGAACACGCGCCGATTTCGGCAAAATAAAATCATTGATTCAAATTCTTGAAAAGCAAACAGGATTTGAAGTTTTTGTGTTCGTGACGGGTATGCACTTGCAGGAAGAATACGGTTACACCCTTATTGAAATCGAAAGATGTAATTTTAAAAACGTGCACACTTTTGAAAATCACACCCACGAAACCACCATGGATTTGACTTTGGCCAAAACCATCGAAGGACTTTCAGCTTACGTAAAGACGATAAGTCCAGACATGATAGTCGTTCATGGGGACAGAGTGGAAACATTGGCGGGTGCCATCGTGGGGTCGTTGAATAATATTTTAGTAGCTCACATCGAAGGAGGAGAAATTTCGGGTACTGTCGATGAATTGATTCGGCACAGTGTGAGTAAATTAAGCCACATTCATTTTGTTTCCAATGATCAGGCGGCCAAGCGATTGAAACAAATGGGAGAAATAAAATCCTCCATTTTTACCATTGGTTCTCCCGATATCGACATTATGTTCTCGGAGGAATTGCCCGGTTTGGAGAAAGTCAAGGACTATTACCAGATTCCTTTCGATAGCTATGCCATTGTCATGTTTCATCCGGTAACCACCGAGGCAAAAGAGATGCAGCAGTATGCCGATAATTTTATGGAGGCTTTATTGAATGACTCGCATAATTATGTTGTTATTTATCCCAACAATGATTTGGGGAGTCAATGTATCATTGATGGTTATAAAAAATTAAAAGACAATCCTCGATTCAGGGTTTTTCCGTCACTGCGCTTCGAATATTTCCTGACTTTGTTGAAAAATAGCCAGTTTATTATTGGGAATAGTAGTGCCGGAATTCGGGAGGCGCCTTATTATGGAATTCCAATTATTAATATTGGGACGCGGCAACAAAACAGGGCAATTGATGCAGATTGTATCAATGTGGATTATACTATTGAAAGTATCAATGTGGCTTTAAAAAATATAGATAGTCATCAAGTCAAAAAAACGAATCCTGATTTTGGTCAGGGAAACAGTGCCCAATTGTTTTTGGAATCGATAGGAAATCAAGATATTTGGACCATCAATCACCAGAAACAATTTAGAGACAGATAATGTTATTTAACGCCCTTCAATTCCTTTTGTTTTTACCGATTGTTTTTATGGTTTATTGGTGGGTGAACAAAAAAAGTTTGCAGCTCCAAAACCTTTTGTTGCTTGTGGCGAGTTATTTCTTTTATGGGTGTTGGGATTGGCGTTTTCTCTTCCTCTTGTTGTTTTCTACAGCCTTGGATTATTTTACGGCAATAAAAATGGTGGAAGCTAAAAATAAGGGCAATAAAATTTTTTGGTTTTGGTTGAGTATTATAGTGAATTTGGGTTTTCTGGGGGTGCTTAAATATTATAATTTCTTTGCCGATTCTTTTGCGGAAGCACTGTCTGGACTAGGAATTCAGACCAATTTTTGGACATTGAAAGTGATATTGCCAGTAGGAATTTCTTTTTACACGTTTCATGGATTATCCTATGTCATTGATATTTATAAAGGGAGAATACAACCCGAAAAAAATATAATTACCTACTCCCTTTTTGTGGCCTATTTTCCATTATTGGTAGCAGGACCTATCGAAAGAGCCACCCATTTATTGCCGCAAATAAGGAAGAGACGGTTTTTTGATTATAATACGGCAATTGATGGTGTGCATCAAATTATTTGGGGGTTGTTTAAAAAAGTGGTCATTGCCGATAATTGTGCCTTATATGTCAATGACATATTTGATAATTATCAGTCCATGAATTCATTGTCCCTGTTTTTGGGAGCTATCTATTTTTCCTTCCAGATTTACGGAGATTTTAGTGGTTACTCGGATATCGCCGTAGGAACTTCAAAATTATTTGGAATTGATTTGTTGCGGAATTTTAACTATCCTTGTTTTTCGAGGGATATAGCCGAGTTTTGGAGACGTTGGCACATTTCGTTGTCATCATGGTTTCGGGATTATTTATACATTCCGTTGGGAGGAAGTAAAGGTGGAATGTGGATGAAAATTCGAAATACCTTTATTATTTTCTTGGTAAGCGGGTTTTGGCATGGAGCCAACTGGACCTTTATTGTCTGGGGCGCATTGCATGCGGCGTATTTTCTACCGCTTTTGATAACCCAAAACAACAGAAATAATTTGGATAGTGTTGCAAGAGGGAAATCCTTGCCTACATTTAAAGAATTGGCGAGTATGGTATTCACTTTTAGTTTAACGACTTTTGCATGGATATTTTTTAGAGCTAAAACGGTCTCGGAAGCTTGTTCATATATAAAGAATATGTTCAGTTTTAATTTTAATGGAAAAATTCAGTTTTTAGATTTTGAACGGTATTCCATTGAATTACTTTTATTGTTGGGGTTATTTGTAGTTTTGGAATGGAATTCAAGAGAAAGAGAACATTTCATTTCAGGAAAATGGGTAACAGTTAAGGCAATACTGATACTTACAGCAATCTTGATTTTAGGCGCTTTTTCCAGTCCAAGTGATTTTATTTATTTCCAATTTTAGATGAAGAAATTTACCAGTTATATAGTTGGTGGCATAATGGTGATTCTAATGGTGATGTCGGTATTGGATGTGGTGTATACCAAAATATACGAGACTTCTTATCCCAGAACTAAATTTCAGTATTTGAGAAGTTTAAAAGACAAGGAAGTGGATTATATTTTTTTGGGTTCATCACGAGTAGAAAATGGAATTGTGCCTTCAGTAATACATGATAAGACAGATAAAGTAGCTATTAATCTAGGTTTTCAAGCAGCTAAATTAGGGGATATTTATACCGTTTTGCAATTAATCAAGGAATACAACATTCATTATGAAACCATATTAATTCAAGTGGATTATATTTACAACATTGAGGATGGACACTCCAATATTTTTGAATATGAAATGATTCCATTTGTTAGAGAGAATAACATTACTAGAAAATATTTGAATAGATTTGCTGAAAATCCTGTCGCTAATTATTACATCCCCTTTTACAGGTACTGTAACAATGATTTGAAACTGGGATTCAGGGAGGTTTTTACCAATATAATTCATAAAAAAAATAAAATAATTACAAATAAAGGATATGTTGCTTTGCAAGGAAACTCCATAAAATCAGAGGGGTCATTGCCTAATAAAATTCTAGATAAAAATTCAATTTTAGATAGCATCCAGTCTTTTTCAAAGCATAACAATATGAATGTTGTGTTTTATTGTGCACCGTTTTGCAATAATAACAAGAACCAGAATTTTATGTCAAAATTGAAGAAAAAAATTCCCGGATTCAAAGATTTTTCGCGTGCACTCAATGACGATACGATGTTTATGAATTGTAATCATTTGAATGATAGCGGGGCAAAAAGATTTACGGAAATCCTTACGGAGGAATTATTGATGAATTAAATGAATAAGGAAATAATTTTTTGAATTTCAATAGTTGAATAAACAAAAAAAGAGTATTTTGTATAAATGAAAAAACTAGGAATAGTAATAACGGACGGCGTTGGTTTCAGAAATTTCATAATGAGTGATTTCATAAGGGAAGCCACAAAGCAGTTTGATGCGATTACAATCTATTCAGGTCTGCCTCTATCTGCATTTCATACGGTTCCACAATCCCATATAGTTATTAAAGAATTGGATGTTTTTGTGGAAGGAAAATTGACGTGGTTTTTCAGAAAGTGGAAGGAAGTGGCACATTTGCAAAAACACCAGTCTTTTTATGGAATGAAAGATAATTTGGTTTCAGGTTATCCCACAACTAATTCGGTTAGATCGTTATTAGTCAAAAGTATTTATTTTTTCACCCATTTTATTCATTCAGATACCAGTATTTTGTTTGCTGAAAAATTACAGTTTTTATCGGTTTCCAATAATAAAATTACCAAATCCTATATTCAATTGCTCCAAGAGGACAAGCCAACCCATGTTTTTTTTACGCATCAACGACCACCTTATGTCGCACCATTTTTGTATGCTGCCCAAAAAATGAAAATACCGGTGAGCACCTTTATTTTTAGTTGGGACAATCTGGCTTCAAAAGGAAGGATGTTAGGTGCATTTGATTATTTCTTGGTTTGGAGTCATTTGATGAAAGTCGAATTGTTGTATTTTTACCCAAATGTTCCAACCGAAAAGGTAAAAGTGGTGGGAACACCTCAGTTTGAACCGTATGTAATGCCAAAATATGAAACTACGGCCGAAGACTTTTACAAGAAATTCCATCTGGATGACAATGTGAAAACTATTTGTTACAGCTGTGCCGATGTTTCGATTGGTCAAAATGACCCCGTCGTCATCAAGGCAATTGCCAATGCCATCAGAAATAAAAGCATTACAACTGAAGTGCAATTGATTGTGAGAACGTCTCCCGCCGAAGATGATTCTAGGTTCAAAGCCGTTAAAGAAGAATTTCTAGAGATAATTTGGAATGTTCCAAAATGGATTTTGACTCGAGAAAATCACGCCGAAAACTGGTCGCAACGTATTCCTAGCGAAGAAGATATTACGAATTTACGGTCGCTGTTGGAAAATGTCGATTTGAATATCAATATGTGTTCGACGATGAGTTTAGATTTTATGTTGTTTGACACCCCTGTAATCAATACCGTTTTTGGTAATCCGGAAAATGGTTTGTACAATGATCAACGGTTTTTAATGTATGATCATTTTAAAAAAGTGGTCGATAGCCAATCCGTGACCATTGCGAAAAATAAGGAAGAATTAATGGTTCAAATTGATGCCGCTTTGAGCAATCCGAAGGAGAGAACCAAACAAAGAAAAGCGATGATTGATTTACAGATAAGCGAACCATTATTAGGCACAAGCAAAAGAATTGCCACTACATTATCCCATTTTAATGACTAAACAAAAGAAAATAGCCATCGTATGCAGTTATGCGCTCCATCCCAACCGCATTGGCGGTATGGATCGTTTTTGGGTGGCGTATGACACGAAAGCTAAAGATTTGGGCTACGAAGTGGATTGGTATTTTGTGGATTACCAACCGTTTGATTTCTTCTCGGGACTGACTATTTTTAGCGCTAATAATCAAAATGTGGAGCAATTTTTCTTGGAAAAAGTGAATCAGGAAAACATAAAATACGATATTTTAGTCACGCATTTTGTGGCTTTGTGTACCGGTTTTTTCAAAAAGGCTAAAGCTTCCGGCATTCGACATATCATTGCGGTGGATCATAATCCAAGACCGCTGGAAGGCTTTCCGATTTCAAAAATCATAAAAAATAAAATCAAGGGCGTTTTGTATTCCCGCTATATCGACCAGTTTGTCGGGGTCTCCGAATACACCCGAAATCACATTCTCAAGGATTACGGTTCTTTTCTTGCCAAGAAAACCAACATTATTTATAATGGGATTGCTACCTCGGTTTTCGTAAAACGTAAAAATGTTACTATTTCAAGTTTCGACCCCCAGTCATTGCGAGTCCCGAAAGCTTTCAGGACGAAGCAATCTTTTGGAGAGATCCCGATAGCTATCGGGGGGGGTGAGGAAAACAAATTCATCGTTACCTCCCACTTGCGCCATTCTAAAGGAATTCAGGATTTGATAAAAGCAGTTTCAATTTTAGAAAATGACATAAAAAATCAAATACAAATTGACGTTTATGGGGAAGGTCCATATGAAATTGAGTTAAGAAGATTAGCCAATGAATTTAATCTTGTCACGATTGTTAATTTTAAAGGGAGTTCTTCTAAACTAAATGAACTTTATGCCTCATATTCTTATTTGATTCAGCCTTCTTATGGCGAAACATTTTGTTATTCTATTGTTGAAAGTTTAGTATGTAACGTTCCTGTAATTACCACGCACGAAGCTGGAAATGTTCTTTCCGTGATTGAAGAAAATAAAAATGGATTTCTTTTTAATGCTGGAAACTATAATCAGCTTGCGGCAATTATAAAAAATATCGTTTTAGGTAAACTTAAAATTGACAAAGATGTCAGCGTACAAATTGATGCCGATTTTAATTTAGAAAAAATGGTTGATGAACATATACAGTTATTAAATTGAAAACAAATTCAAAACACACCCCCTTCCGATAGCTATCGGAAGGGGTGTGTAAAAAACATATAAAAAATACAGTAATATATAAAAATAATGAAAATTGCCTTTTTAACTCCTGAATACCCACACCCAAAAACCGGAAGTTCTGGAGGCATTGGCACGAGCATCAAGAACTTGGCAATTGGACTTTTGCAACAAGGTCACTCGATTCGGGTTTTGGTGTATGGACAAAAAGAAGACGCCGTTTTTGAGGATGATGGTATAACCGTTCAGCAAATACGAAATGTAAAATTCAAGGGATTGTCCTGGTTTTTGACTCGAAAAAAAATAGAAAAAATCATCAATCAATTGTATGAAAATAAGGAAATCGATTTGGTCGAAGCGCCTGATTGGACAGGAATAACGTCTTTTATTCAGCCCCAAAAATGCCCAATCATAATACGGCTTAACGGTTCCGACACTTATTTTTGTCATTTGGATCGTCGCCCCGTAAAATGGATCAATAAATTCCACGAAAAAAGGGCATTGCAAAAGGCAGATGCACTGCTTTCGGTAAGCCAGTTTACGGCCGATAGGACCAACGAAGTTTTTGGATTGAATAAAGAATTCACTATCATTCCAAATTCAATAGACAGCTCTTCTTTTACTATTGGCAAAGTAATTCCCCCTTCGGGGGCTAGGGGGCTTTTGTATTTTGGGACTCTAATCCGTAAAAAAGGATTACTCGAATTGCCGCTTATTTTTAATGAGCTGATCAAAACAATGCCCGAGGCTAAACTCGTTTTGGTGGGCAAGGATGTACCTGATATCGTTTCTGGAAATACTTCGACTTGGCAAATGATGCAATCTTTGTTTACCAATGAAGCGTTGCAGAATGTAAGTTATTTGGGAAGCGTCCCTTATGCCGAAATACGAAAGCAAATTGAACAAGCTTCAATTTGCGTTTTTCCCTCTTTTGCTGAAGCACTGCCCGTTTCTTGGCTCGAAGCAATGGCGATGCAAAAACCCATCGTGGCATCCAACATTGGTTGGGCTACCGAAATGATTGAGGAGGGTAAAGATGGATTTTTGGTGCATCCAACACATCATAAAGAGTATGCAAATAGTATTGTTCAGTTATTGGAGAATACCGAATTGCAAAAACGATTTGGAATAGCGGCCAGAAAAAAAATAGAAGAGAAATTTAGTACGGAAGTTGTGGCGAAGCTAAGCTTGTTGTTTTATGAATCTTTAGTAGATAAGTTTTGATAGTAGTATACCATTTTAAGAACAGAATTACAGAAGTAATTTTAAACCTAAATCAAAAAATTAAATTTGAAGTTAATGATCCTATTGCTTTAGGTTTGCAAAAACTAGCCCTAGCATTTCCGGATAAAAAAATAGTTTGGTGTCATGTCAATTTAAAAGAGCAGTTGAATGTTTCGGAAATGGATAAATTGTTCCATCATAAAAAACTATTGGTTTCTTACAACCCTTCCAATACCCCTTTTATAGATAAAGCAATTGGCTATGTTGAGGAATCTCCCTTTATCAAAATAAATAAAAAAGTACCCTATCCCACTTGGCAAATGAGCAGTGGGGTCGGAGGGATTCACTCTGCGGTTGTATTGGCTTTAAAAGATGAAATTGCTTTCGAGAAAGATTTTGATTATTTTTTATGCTCCTTGGCAAAGTTGGGGATGCGAAAGGGATTGTTATGTTATTCAGAACCACGACTTTTAAAACAGAATCTGGATATTTCTTCAACAAAAACAAGCAAGTTTACTCTTTTTCGTTTCGTGAAACAGCATTATAAAACGCGATGGGTGTTTTTGTTGTTGTTGAACTTGATGTTGTACGAAAGGAAATTGCCAGTAGCCCCTTTTATTTTTTCGCTTTTTTATAAGAATAGAAGTAAGGCAAATATTAACCTGGATACTATCAAGGTGCAATCATCAAGGAAAACTATTGATAAAGCCACCGTGGATGTCATTATCCCGACCATTGGGAGAAAAAGTTATCTGTATGATGTGTTATGCGATTTACGCAATCAAACTCATTTGTCCAAAAATGTGATTATAGTGGAGCAGAATCCTGACGAAGGAAGCGAATCGGAATTGGATTATTTAACCAATGAAATTTGGCCATTCACGATAAAACATACCTTTACCCATCAGGCAGGTGCCTGCAATGCAAGAAATGTTGCGTTGGAACAAATAAACAGCGAATGGATTTTCTTTGCCGATGATGATATTCGAATCGAGAATGATTTTTTACTAAAAATAGTAGAAAGCATCGATAAATTAGGAGTAAAAGCTGTTTCAATGAGTTGTTTGCAAAAAAATGAAAAACCAGTTTATAAAACTATTTTTCAATGGCCAAGTTTCGGTTCGGGTTGTAGTTTTGTGTTCGCTGACAACTTGAAGAAGTGTAAATTCAAGATGGGTTATGAATTTGGCTTTGGGGAAGACGGTGATTTTGGAATGCAATTGCGCAATCAAGGTTGCGATGTCTTGTATTTGCCAGAACCCGAAATACTCCATTTGAAAGCGCCTATGGGTGGTTTCAGGACAAAACCCGTGTTGCAATGGCAAAACGACGGCATCCAGCCTAAACCGTCGCCGACGATAATGCTGTACCAAATTTCACATCAGACACAAGAACAAATTTGGGGCTATAAAATCATCTTGTTTTTCAAGTATTATAAATACCAAAAGACACGAAATCCAATCAGGTATTTTATAAATTATAGAAATCAATGGGAAAGAAGTGTTTTCTGGGCCAATACATTAAAGAAACAAAATGAAGTTTAGTCTAATCATTTGCACTTATATGCGTCCCCAACCCTTGCTCCAATTGTTGCTCCCGAAAGCTTTCGGGACGGTTCAGGGACAAACGCTCTATCCCTATGAAATTCTGATCATTGACGGTTCAACGAATACGGAAACAGAATTGGTTCTAAAATAAAATCAATTCCGAAACTTGCATTATTTTGCTGTTCCACCCGAGCATCGTGGCCTGACCAAACAAAGAAACTAGTTTTTTTATTTTTAAAACGGTCTATATCCGTGAAAGTATTTTTGTAAATTTGTAGTTCTATTTCTTGTCATTAAGATAGTTAACCTAACAAATAATTAATTTTATGAATAGTTTACACTTAAATATTAATCTTGATTTTCAACAATTACTTGATATTGTAAAACAATTGTCTCCATCCGAAAAATTAAAGCTCAATGATTTTATTTGGAACGATACCATGGATATTCCTATGGAACATCAAAAGTTGGTTTTTGACAGAATGCAAAATAGTAAAGTGAACCCGGAAAGTATGTTGGATTGGGATGAAGCTTCGAAAACACTTACTTCTTAAAAAGTGAAGTTTAAACTTAAAATTGAGCAAAACGCTTTACAGGATATTCAAGGAATTACAGATTGGTATACTATTCAATTACAAAATTTAGGATCTCGCTTTCAAAAACAAGCCAAATTCACCATAAATTCACTTAAAACGAATCCTCACAATTATGCTGTTCGATATACAGAGGTACATTGTGTAGGTATAAAAAAATTTCCCTTTCTAGTACATTACACAATAGATGACGAAGCTTTGATAGTTTCAATTTTCGCTATTTTGCACACAAGTAGAAACCCTAAAATATGGGAAATGAGAAAAAACATTTAAGTATTTTTAATTCGCATGAATACTTTAAACCAGTCAGTTTATTTTTTTTTGTGGAGTAAGCCCGATAGTTACCGGGAGGAACAAAAAAGTATCGAGAACCTACTTTTTTAATAGTATCATCATTTCTTCACTTCTTTTTATTTGCTAATTTCTATATTTACTATTCAATACCATCTAGTATGAAATTCTCCCTCATCATTTGTACCTATATGCGTCCTAAGCCCTTGCTGGAATTGTTGCTCCCGAAAGCTTTCGGGACGGTTCTGGGTCAAACGGTCTGTCCTGATGAAATCCTTATTATTGATGGCTCGACCAACAAGGAAACGGAAATGATTTTAAAAGAGAATCATTTCGAGAACTTGCACTATTTTTTGGTGCCGCCCGAGCATCGGGGTTTGACCAGACAAAGAAATTACGGAATTGAACGAGTGGGGAATGAAATGGAGATTGTTTGTTTCCTTGATGATGATACGGTTCTGGAAGTTGATTATTTCGAGCAATTACTAAAAACCTACGAAATCCATCCTGAAGCCTTGGGGGTTGGCGGTTATATTGTGAACGAGTCCCAATGCGAATTTGTGGGATATGATTACCAAGCCAAAATAGACGAATATTATTATGACGGTTGGAAACGAAAGGAGGGCAGTCGCTTCCTACTCCGAAAAAGATTGGGTCTAGACAGTGATTGTCCGCCAGGTTTTTCGCCAACTTTTTCACACGGAAGAAGCGTTGGCTTCTTGCCGCCAAGCGGAAAAACTTACGAAGTGGAACAATTGATGGGAGGGGTTTCCTCTTTCAAAAAATCAGTTTTCAATACCTTGCAATTTTCGACTTATTTTGAAGGCTACGGTCTGTATGAAGATGCCGATTTTACCTTGAGACTGGCCAAAACAGGAAAATTATATGTGAATACGGCGGCCAAGTTAGGTCATTTTCATAATCCTTCCGGAAGACCCAACCAATACCAATACGGCGTAATGGTGGTACGGAATGGTTGGTACGTATGGAGAATCAAGAATCCAAAACCTGTATTAAAGTCGAAACTAAAATGGCATTCCATCACGATACTCTTGACTTTGATACGATTTTCCAATACATTTACCACAACCAACAGAAAACAAGCTTTTACGGAAGCTATGGGGCGAACCGTGGGTTGGTTGAGTTTACTGTTGAATAAGCCAAAAATAAATAGTTTAAATAAAATATGAAGAGAATAATTGATTTTGTTGCCAAACATCCTGTTATTATTACGGCTTTAGTATGTTTCATATTTTATTTTCTTCCCTTCAAGCCGAAACCTTTCGGAGATGGCGAATACCACGAAGGAACCATTCAATTGATTCAATTTGTATTGAATGGTTTTCAGGGAGATGTTAGGGTTGACAAAGGGTTGTTTACCTTGTTTTATTATTTTGTCCCCTATTCGTTTGCCTATGTTTTTCATAATGCTGCCGTCTATTATCTTTTCGGAATTGTTTTTAATTCGATAATGACCTGCTTAGCAATCAAATATTTATTTGCTTCTTTTGACTTGATGGGCTTTTCTAAAAAATCAAAGTTTTGGTCTATAATAATCTTGACTTTATTTCCCATTCATGTGTATTATTGTATGGGGATTTTAGCCGAAGCAGGTTCCTTTTTGTCCGTTTGCCTAATTGTTTATGTATGGATAAAAATAGTCACTTTAAAATCGCGTTCCAAAACTGATTTTATGCTCTTGGCATTTGCTGTTGTTATGCTTGTTGGCTTTCGACCCAATTTATTGCCATTCGCGTTCCTTTTTTTAATTTATTTCTTGGCACTAAAAACGGACTTACAACATAAACTCATTTTTGCAGGTTCGTTAGGTGTATTGATGTTATTTCTAATGTTTACAGAGAAGGGTTTGAGTAATAATGATGGGGAGTTTAAAAAAAATGAATTTAGGAAACAACTGCTTTGGTCCAGATTTGAATTGCGGGACGAACCCTTCAACTGGTTGCCACAGCATGGTCATGACGGATTTGAGTCTTCGGATTACCTCCATAATTTGGCAAAGAGAAAGGAGCTGGATTCTATCTGCGATGCCAATAAACTGGATAAAACAGTTTATTACATCAATTGGGTAAAGAATGACATCATTCATAATCCTGTATTAACGGTACGCCAATACACTTTAAAATTCTTTCAATCCCAAAGTTTTATCATTTCGCCATTGATGAAATCCAATAAAAGCAATTGGGTTAAATATGGAATCCATATTTATATTAACGGCATCAATTATATGTTGATTTTCTTTTCAATAATGGCAATAATTATTGTGTTGAGAAAAAAAGAATACATTATTGTGTTTCCGTTGTTATTGTTATGGGGCTGGAGTTTGCTTTATGTTTTTATTTTTCATTCAGAGCAGCGGTATATGTTCCCGGTTAGACCCGCCTTGATTTTTTTATTTGCTTATTATGTGAATTATTATTTTGATAAGAAGTCGCCTCTTAAAGAAGTTTCTTAAAAAAGAATTTTTTTGAATAGGCAATGCAAATTTATCAATAAAGGAATGGAATTGTAATTCCCAAGCAATCTACTCTCTGCCACTAGCTCCTGCTACCTGAAATCTGTCCTCTTAAATGTCCTTATATTCCTTATTGGATTAATTAAAATTAGTTTTTTAATTTGTTGTGCATCCAACAAAACAAAACCCCGCCATTCCAGCGAGGTTCCTCAATCCTTTACAAAAAATCCTAAATCCTAAATCGTAAATCTGCAACCCGAAAGGATTACATTCCTAATATCTTCTTTAAAATAGCGGTGTCGATTGTGTTGTATTCACTTTTGTTGTAGATAGAACCGAAAACCAAATTAGTGTCATTAATTGAAATTATGGTTTCGTGTGTAATTATCCGCCCGCCGCCGCTGGAGCCTTTTCCTTTAGATTTTATGGCTATTTTTATTTTTTTAAAGCCGTCGCCCAAATCTGTTGCCAGCATTAATTCTTTGTCAATGTTATCTAGTAATTTTTGTAAATCTGCTTTTAAAGAAGGATATTTTTTTAAGAGTGGCTTTGCTTCTCTCTTAAAATTATCGTGCAAAATTACATTATATCTCATCTAAAAAAGATTGTAGTGTTTGCCCTCTCTTTTTTCCTGAAGACAATTCTTTCATTTCAAGAGCTGTTTTTTTTAATCTGTTTAAATAGGTTTCTTCTTTTAAGCTTAATGCAGGTTTGCCTATACGGATTGGAGTTTCTAGAAACTCTACATAAGGTAAAGTCTTCGCATACTCTATAAACATTTTTGCCTGTTTGCTGTTTTCTTTTATTTTTATAGTTACCATGGCTATAGATTTTGAATCTCAAATATACAAAAATTGTACCATACTTGTGCAATACTATTTTTGAAGATTTCTGCAGCATGCTTACATTTCTTTAAACCTGTTTTTTTAATATTGGGAGTGAAATTGTTTTTAGGTTTATTGCTGCGCTTAAGTCTGCTCAACGAAGTCTCTCTGTCAATGCAATCAGCCGTCTGCAATCTTATACCATTCGTTAATATGTTTTAGTCCAATCGTTCTGGTATAAT
>DHXP01000060.1:77180-87296 GCA_002413745.1 Flavobacterium sp. UBA5153
TAATGCCGCTGTATATTTCATTTAGTTCTCCCGATAGCTCCTATCGGGATTATTGGACTAATTTGAAATAACTAGCGGTATTAAACCTTATATTTCTTGTGTGGTTAATAAATAATATGACTGTCCGCTAAGCGGACTAAATTTTGAGGACTCAAACGCTTTATAAAAATTTTGCCACGAATTACACGACCCGAACGACAGTGAACAGGCGAAGCAATTTTCACAAATTTTTTAAAAATTAAAACCGCAATTCGTGGCAATTCGTGTAATTCGTGGCTGAAATAATTAATTGGTATTAGTAACGGATAGTCATAATAAATAATTAGAGGGTATAAAATTTTCTGTTTTTTCAGCAAGAACAAAACCCCGCCATTCCAGCGAGGTTCCTCAATCCTTTACAAAAAATCCCAAATCCTAAATCGTAAATCTGCAATCTAAACCACCTCCACCAAATTCAACACATTAAATGCCCCACTTCTCAAGGGATACTGAACTCCATTGACTTCCTGAAAAAATTCAATCAGTAATAAATACAACTGTGTTCCTGTTCCCGCCGGTACCTGCGCAGGGATCAAAGTAACTACTGACACACTGTTGTCTATGGGCAAGTTGCTCACGGGACTGTAACTGCTGTCAAAAATCCCCGTTTCAAAATCCAGATTCACAAAAGCCGAACGAAAGCTGACGTGGGTGGCACTTTCGGGGTAACCCAATTGTTCTTGACTGACAAAATCGACAATGCTAATAGTGCCTGTTGCAGTGTCTAACGCATAAGGGATCCGCAAAATAGATTGCAAAGCAGCCCTGACATTGAAATCGAAACCCTTTAAAAGTTGTTTCCCTTCGACAGTGTCAATGCCTAAATAAACCGAGCGCTGTCCACGAACCGAACTGCTGTCATAATTTTTGATGTCACTCATCATCTTCAACATCCTGCTCGAAAGTTTGGGATCCTTGGCTCGGTTTAGCAAAGGACCAATTGAATTTCGCAACGCCTTGCCGGATTTCGCGTTCAATCCAAATTCGCTCAGATTCTCCCGGGTTCTCGCAAAAGCCGGATCATTCATAATCTTGTTTTTGCTCACTCCACCTTTGGTTCTAACCATATAACCATCGGGACTTTTGTAAAACGTTAAGCCGTCTAACGTTCCTTCTAACTTGATAATACCTTTTAATTTTCCCATTTTTTTTGTTTTTAGGAATTTATAATGAACCAAAAGTAGACTGCTTTTTCAAGTGACGCAAAGATTGGGTATCGTTCTAAAGGCATCGGAAACATTCGACGATTTTTACATATAAATGCCTGGTTTTGTATAAAAAAAGGATAGGATGTTTTTTTACCGTTTTCATCACTTTTTACCACATACCCTTTCGTCTTCAATTTCGTTTACTTAAAATAAAATTTGTTTCCTGGTCATTCCTACAAAGGAGCAATAGCATTGGTGAGTCATTTTATGCGAATTCTCCCTTGGGTCAACTACATAACAAAATAATTGGGTTTATTTGTCATTCCGACAAAGGAGGAATCACATTAGTGGGTCTTATTTTCTGAATTATCCCTTGGGTTACATGATAGTTATGTAAATAGTTTTGATTTTTTTTAAGTTTACTTTATTTTTTGATGGATGTCAGTGTAAGTTACTCCATAGATACCCGCAACCATCCCGCAAGATACTGGCAACAAACCGCAACAAAATGAAGAGGTATAAAGAAGCTGCAAAAAAATAGGCCCAAATCCGATTAAATCTGTTTCATTCGCGTCACCGTCATTGCGGGCGCAATGCAGTGAAGCGCGGCAATCTGTCGTCATTGCGAGCGCAACAAAGTGGAGTGCGGCAATCTGTCGTCATTGCGAGCGCAACAAAGTGGAGCGTGGCAATCTGTTGTCTTCACCCTAAACCCAACACCTAAACCCAACACCCGATTGTCATCCTGAGCTTGCCGAAGGACCAAATAACTTATTAACAATTCTATTAATAAGGTTTTGCATCGTTTGGGTTTGTTTGAGATAGTTTTGGGTATTGGCAAAATTTGAATGGACACCGTTTGGGTTTGTTTAGCATTGTTTGGGATAGGAGGAAAATAGTACGGCAAGTTTTGTTAATAAGTAAATCTTATTTTTATCCCAAGCTTCCTTAATTTTATAATCTAAGAAAACAAAATAGCGTGTAAGACATTCAATATGACAAGAATTGTAATTTATCCAAGCGACATCATCATTCTCACCGATAAAAGTGAGAGCTATGCCCGTAAGGAAATTCAAAACTTGAAAAAAGCCCTCAACAAGGAACCACATCAAAAAGTGACCATAAAGGAATATTGCCGCTATTATGGTTTTAATCTGGAAGAAGTCCTGGGAGTCTTGTCCAAATACGAGCTTCAAAAAGCATCTTAGCAGAGATATTAACAAACCCGTCAGTTCGAGTGCCATGCTTTTTAGCGGGATGTAGCGAGAACCATTTTAACAATAATTTTTCTGTTCACGATACGATCACAAACCCAAAAGCGAGATTGCTTTTCCGGTAGCTATTGGGATCCGCGTCCCCGTCATTGCGTGCGCAACGCTCTGAAGCACGGCAACCTTTTGTGAAATTCCTCCACCAACCCATAAAAAAATCCGCCAAAATCCGTTTAAATCCGTATCATCCGTGTGCCATGTCATTGCGAGCGCAACGCAGTGGAGCGTGGCAATCTGTTGTCCTCACAAAAAAACCCGCCCCAATCCGTCTCATCCGCGTCCCATTCTCAAAGCACTGAAGCACATCAATCCATTTTAAAATTAATTGCTCCTCTTGATAATCATTATATTTAGCAATACATTTACCAATAAGATTAATAATTCCGAATGACTTTCCTTATAATAACCCATGTGCCCCATATTCTGGAACAAAATCAATATTTTGCTTACGCTCCCTATGTCCGTGAAATGAATATTTGGATCCAACAAACAGACAAGCTGATTATTGTGGCCCCCCTTTCCAAGTCCCCTAAAACTCCTATCGAAATCCGTTATGAGCACGAAAATATTGAATTCCTGGACATTAAAGCGTTTGATGTTTTAAGCCTGAAAGCAATATCACGATCGATCTATAAAATACCCGCAATAAGTGGACGCATTTTTACCTCCATGCAAAAGGCCGACCATATCCATCTGCGCTGTCCCGGAAACGTAGGTTTATTGGGCTGTTTTGTCCAGATATTGTTTCCAAACAAAACCAAAACAGCCAAATATGCCGGTAATTGGGATCCCAAATCGAAGCAACCTTGGACTTATAAATTGCAAAAATGGATTCTAGGGAACCCTTTTTTGACCCGGAACATGCAGGTTTTGGTCTATGGCCAGTGGGAAGGGAATTCTAAAAACATCAAGCCTTTTTTTACTGCAACCTATAGTGAAGCCGATAAGTTGCCGATTATCAATAAAAACCCAAATAGGCAAATTCATTTTGTTTTTGTGGGCACTTTGGTTCAAGGCAAAAATCCATTCTATGTCATACAATTAGTAGAAGCCTTATATAAAAAAGGACACGATGTTACCTTAAGTTTCTACGGAGAAGGAACGGAAAGAAATGCTTTGGAACAGTATATTGCACAAAAAAATTTGGAGAAAATAGTGGAGTTAAAAGGAAATCAGTCTCAGGAAATTATCAAAAACGCCTATGAATACAGTCATTTCGTGATTTTGCCCTCGGAGAGTGAAGGATGGCCAAAAGCCATTGCCGAAGGGATGTTTTGGGGTTGTGTTCCCTTAGCGACATCAGTGTCTTGTGTTCCTTTTATGTTGGATTATGGAAATCGAGGGGTTTTATTGGAAATGGATTTGGAAAAAGACATAATGCAAATAGAGGCTATTTTACAGAACGAAACGGCGTATCAAAACAAAAGCAAAAACGCAAGCGATTGGTCTAGGCAATACACAATGGATGTTTTTGAGGAGGAAGTGAAGAAGTTGCTGGTTCCTAAAGGCTAAAATTTGCAGAGATTGCTCTCTCATCTACTTTGTCATTTCGTCTCACTTGTCATTTTGTTCCTACTGTCATTCCTGTTGCTATTGTCATTCGGTTACACTTGTCATTCCGATTCCGTTTACACTGTCAATTCGGTTACACTTGTCATTCCGATTCCGTTTACCTAGTGAATTCTGATACCCGAAAGCATTCGGAAGAGGAATCTCAGCAATTTATATTACGATTAACTGTTGTCTGTGTGGATAAACAACAAATAGAATAAATGATAAATTAAACATAGATTCTTCCTTCGTCAGAATGACATAAAAATCAAATAACAACATGGTTGAATTACAAAATTAAGAGCCCAACAATGTGGTAGCAACAAAAAAAATAATACTTTAGCGTTATGCAATTTCAAGAAGGATACCATACGTATTATATTTACATTATAACCAATAAAACAAAAACGGTTTTATATACCGGTGTTACAAATCATTTACGAATTCGTTTGGGGCAACATAATGAGAATATACTTATAAACAACAAAACATTTGCATCAAAATACAATGCTCATTATTTACTGTATTATGAAAAATTCACTTGGATCCAGGAAGCAATTGCAAGAGAAAAAGAAATAAAAGGCTGGCGTAGAGAAAAAAAATTGGACTTAATAAAGAGTGGTAATCCGGAATTGAAATTCTTGAATTACTTGTTTGAGTAGAAATATAGGGAGGAAATGACTAGCGAAGCAAAGATTGCTCTTTATCCACCTTGTTCACCTTATCATTCGGCTTCTACTGTCATTCCTGTTGCTACTGTCATTCGGTTACACTTGTCATTCGGTTACACTTGTCATTCCTGTTTCTACTGTCATTCCGACAAAGGAGGAATCTCCACAAAGTAGGTAATGGTTCTGCAATGTCAATAGTGTTAAGCAAGTTAAAACTGATGAAACAACAACAAATAGGAGTAATAATAAACGATGCACAGCTTCCTCCTTTGTCGGACACAAGGGCTTTGCCTGAACTGGCGAAGCAATGACAGTAGTAAAAGAATGAACGTGCTCATAGGACAACAAATAGAAGAAACAACAACAACAAATAAAACACCAAAATGCGCATCATTCAAATCATAGATTCCCTCGAGGCTGGCGGTGCTGAACGAATGGCGGTGAATTATGCCAATGCGCTTGCCGATGAAATTGATTTTTCGGGATTGGTGGTAACCAGAAAAGAAGGTCTCCTTTTAAATCAAGTAAACCAAAAGGTATCCTATCTTTATTTGAACAAAAAAAGCACCATTGACTTAACCGCCCTTTTTAAATTGAGAAAATTCGTGATGCAAAATAAAGTGGAAGTGGTACATGCCCATAGCACTTCTGTTTTTCTTGCTTTCCTGTTGAAATTAACCTGTCCTTCCATAAAATTGGTTTGGCACGACCATTACGGAGATAGCGAGTTTCTTTCCAAACGACCTTCGTTGGGATTAAAAACAACCATTCCTTTCTTTAACGGAATTATAGCCGTAAATAAAAACCTTAAAGTTTGGGCGGAACAAAAATTACATTTTGAAAACGTCGTTTATTTGCCTAATTTCCCTTCCAAGGAAAAGGAAGTTTCAGGATACACTGTCTTGAAAGGAATGGATGGAAAAAGAATCCTTTCTTTAGCCAATTTGAGGGCACAGAAAAATCATTTTTTATTGCTGGAGGTTGCCAAGAGGGTAAAAGTATCCCATCCGGAATGGACTTTTCATTTAGTGGGAAAAGATTTTGGAGACGAATATTCCCAACAAATCAAGAATCTGATTTTGGAGTTTAAACTGGAAAACACTGTTTTTCTTTATGGCTCGAAACAAGATATAAATAACATTATGGATCAATCGACCCTAGCGATTCTAACTTCACAATCCGAAGGCTTGCCAGTGGCACTATTGGAATATGGATGGAATAGTAAACCCGTTGTGGTAACGGGTGTTGGCGAGATTCCATTGTTGATTCAAAATGGGGTAAATGGATTTATGGTTGCTGCTCAAGAGCCAGCATTATTTTATGATGCCGTGGTCCAATTGATGGAAAGTGATTCGCTACAAACTAATTTTGGCAATGCACTCTATCAAACCATTATGGAACATTACTCGAAAGAATCCGTAATAAAGGAATATTTATATTGGTTAGAAAATAGTTTAAAATGAAAAAAGAGGAAATTTTATATCTCAATTTAATCCTGTTCCATGCTGGTATCGGGTTTTTGGTGTATCTATTCCCGTTTATTTCGAAAATTTACGGCTATGCCATCTTTATATTCGGAATTTACTATGTCATAAAAAAGCAAAACAAGAATAATGAAGCACTCATGGTTGCCGCTTATGTGGTGGGGAGCGAAGTTTTCCTGAGGATGACGGGTGGTAACCCCTTGTATGAAATTTCCAAATATGGAGTAATATTTTTTATTTTTATCGGAATGTATTTCAGCGGATTTTCCAAAGGGGCCGTACCCTATTGGCTGTTCTTGCTGTTATTGGTTCCCAGCGTGGTACTGTCTACTTTTGTGCTTGATTTTGATACCAACATCAAAAATGCCATAGCCTTCAATATTTCGGGACCGGTCTGTTTGGGGGTGGCTTCCCTGTATACTTTTAGACGAAGGATTTCTCTGGGAGAGGTGAATAGCATCTTGCTCAGCATGGGTTTGCCCATTGTGACTTGTATGGTGTATTTAACCTTTTATACTCCAAATATTCGAGATGTGATTACAAGTACACAATCCAGTTTTGAGACTTCCGGTGGTTTCGGTCCTAATCAGGTGGCAACTTTTTTAGGCTTGGGAATGTTTATCTTTTTTTCCAGGATAATACTGGAATCCAGAACCACATTTATGGTCATCATCAATCTGGTCATTGCCATTAATATAAGCTATAGAGGGATGGTTACTTTTTCGCGCGGGGGCATGATAACCGGTTTTTTAATGATTGTTTTATTGTTGTTGTTTTTGTATTCCAAATCCAATTTTAATGGAAGGGTAAAACTGAATTATTTGATTCTATTGATGGCTTTTACAATGATTATTGTCTGGGGCTACACCTCGTTTCAAACGGGAGGGCTTATCGACAAACGCTACGCCAACCAGGATGCCGCAGGACGGGTAAAGGAAAGTAAATTTACGGGAAGGGAAGATGTGGCACAAAACGAAATCAATACTTTTTTGAAGAATCCCATTTTTGGGGTGGGTGTGGGCAAAGGGGTCGAAGTTCGAGAAGCAGAAACGGGAAATGGCACTTTATCGCATGACGAAATTACCAGAATGCTTGCCGAACACGGCTCGCTAGGGATTATAGGATTGTTGATTCTGTTTTTTACGCCTCTTTTTTTATATTTGGAAAATAAGTTCAATATGTTTTTATTGTGTTTTGTTGCCTTCTGGTTTTTAACCATAAATCATGCTGCCATGCGAACTGCCGCACCGGCTTTTGTCTATTCGTTGTCTTTGCTCAATGTTTATTTTAAGGAGACCCCTAAAAAAAAGAATTCGACACATCCTTCAACAAGCTCGGGATTACAACACTAATTTACACTAATACGAATGCATTGGGTGCAATTAGTTTTTGCCGCTAATTTTTCGTCAATGGTAGAGCAGTCGAGAACCATTATTTGATCCCGACTTTAGTTTGTCTTGGACGAAGTTGAAGAGTTCAATGCGACAAAAAACTATTTTTAAAGCCCTGCCATTGAGCTTTTTTATGCCATTCAGCAATTCAAACCAGTGTTATGCCAATTACCCTAAATCAAAACATAAAAATTTTAGAATAATTGAACAAAGATGCAAAAAATATGTTTGTGATTTATAGATAAGTACACTCCCCTAGCCCCTATAACTCCATCCTATATTTAATTTTGGAGTCGTTGAACCCAAAAGGGTTTCAAGAGGGGACCCTACCCTGCCATTATTTTCCTTTTTGTTTCCAAAACAGGTTCTAATAACTAAAAAATATTTTTTTATCTACGAAATCCCACTCCTAACTCCCCTCTTGAGAGGGTTCCGATAGCTATCGGAAGGGAGTGTGTTTTTCAAATTCATAAATATAAAAATCAGAAAAGTAAAAATAGTTCCACTGGATTCAAAATTTTACTTCCCCATTCATTCTTGGGAAGAAAATCAAGGGATTTATGACCAAAAAACGCCAGATTTCCACTTCTGTCAGGGCTATTGAATTAAGTTTCTATCTTCGTCAATGATGACCGTGAATGAACACTACCTACTCTTTCTGTTTTGTCAAATAATAAATTGGAATTCCTATTAACATTATCAAAACTCCCCAGCCACAAGTACTGGTTTTAGTGAAAAACAAGGCGATGCAAATGGCGCTTGCAATCACAAGATAGAGTGCCGGTAAAAATGGATATCCAAAAGCTTTATAGGGTCTTTCGGCATCGGGCATTTTCTTGCGAAGAATAAAGATTCCGTAAATGGTAAGGATGTAAAATATCAAAACTATAATCACGACAAAGTCCAATAAATCCCCGTATTTCCCTGTCAAGCACAAAGCTGAAGCCCAAAAACACTGTGCCCACAAGGCCCAAGCAGGAACGCTTGCGCTATTCAAATTGGCTGCTTTTTTGAAAAACAATCCATCTTTTGCCATCGTATAATATACTCTTGCACCCGCCATAATCAATCCGTTGTTGCAGGCAAAAGTCGAAATCATGATCATCAAGGCAATGATTAAAGTCCCGATAGCCCCAAAAATATTTTGTGAAGCCACAACGGCAACTCGATCTGATTCTGCTGTTGCAATATCTTGCAAAGGCACTACTGCCAAGTACATCACATTTGCCAAAATATAAATACAACTTACAATCAAAGTTCCTAAAAACAAACTTAATCCTACATTACGTTTTGGATTTTTGATTTCGCCAGCTATAAAAGTCACCCCTTCCCATGCCACACTCGAAAACAACGACCCCACTAAAGCCGCCGATATTCCCGATATTAATGCGGTTCCACTAATAGGCAACCAAGATCCGCTTGCCACGTCCATTGATTGGGAAGTCCAGGCATTCGTCCAATTGGCATCCCAAACCTCGGCTTTGGCAGCCGCGAAACCAAAAATAATCAAACCGAAAAGCGACAGGATTTTGATAACCGTTAGAACAGTTTGCAAAATTTTACCGTTCTTCACCCCACGACTATTGATATAACTCAATAAAATAATGGTAATTATCGAAATAATTTGGGCTGCATTGAGTTTGAAATCGCCCAATTCATATAGAATGTTTTTATCGCTCAACGGCGGATACAAATAAGCCGCAAACTTGGAGAAAGCCACGCCCACGGCGGCGATGGTACCGGTTTGTATCACGGCAAAGAAACTCCAGCCGTATAAAAACCCAATCAATTTTCCGTAGGCTTCCTTGATATATACATATTGCCCACCAGCTTTGGGAAACATCGAGCTTAACTCGCCATAACTCACGGCGGCAATCACGGTAATAAATCCCGTAAGCACCCACATCGCAATGAGCCAGCCGGCAGAACCCAGTTGGCGCACCATATCCGAGCTTACGATAAATATCCCAGAACCTATCATCGAGCCCACGACGAGCATCGTTCCGTCCAGTAATCCGAGTTCTCTTTTAAAATGTTCTTGGTTGTCGTCTTGCATTTTGGTTGGTTTTTGGTTTGGATAAAGATATACTTTTTTTGGAAATAGGGAAATGGTTGTAAGAAGATCATACCTTTTAAATTTGGGCGTGACCACAAGGGTCAGGCTGTGCGCTCTATCCACGCTAAAAAGCGTGGGATGCCGCTTCCATCCTTCACGCAAACCGAAACACGAAGATCATTCTCAATTTTAATGAAAAATCTGCAAGAAAATAATTATATTTGAAAGAAAATAAAGAGAAACAAACCTTCGCCAATCTACCCGCACGCACGGATATGCTAGCGCGGAAATAGTTGTAGTGCCCATTCCAATTTACAACACACAATAATCCGACCGTTCGGATATGCCAGCGCGGAAATAGTTGTAGTGCCCATTCCAATTCACAACACACAATAATTCAAAAAAGTCAATTCATACCGCTAGTTATTTCAAATTAGTCCAATAATCCCGATAGCTATCGGGAGAACTAAATGAAATATACAGCGGCATTATACCAGAACGATTG
>DHXP01000060.1:87376-88577 GCA_002413745.1 Flavobacterium sp. UBA5153
GAACTAAATGAAATATACAGCGGCATTACACCAGAACGATTGGAGTAAAATATAATGAGTAATGGTATCACCTTACACTGGAGTACTGGAATTCGCTTTTTAAAAATCACCCTTGAACGGGAGCAATTTTACATTTTGCCCCCGCTCTGCAAAATCCCTCAACTTTGCAACAAACAAAAAAACTCCTAAGTCACCCCCCGCTCCGCAAAGTCTCCGGCTTTGAGGAGCGGGCTTCACAGAAAACAACTAAACTTGGTGATTAGACACTTACAAGTCAGATAGCAAACCGGCATAAATTCAGTCGCAAAATCCAGTTACCATATTGTTGCACGATTTTTGTATATTTGCATTTTAAAACTTTCAATTATGACAACGCTAACTATCAAAATAAATGAACGCACCAAAGCGGGTAAAGCATTCTTGACAATGGCGGAAACTTTTTTTAAAGATGCCAAGGGAATCGAAATTATAGAAAGTCTTGATAAAGCTTCAAAACCTAATTCTAAAAAACCTACTTTATCAGAACAAATTGAAATAGGATTGCAAGAAGTAAAAGATATTAAGAATATAAAAGGCAAAAGAAAAACCCTGACAGAATTGTTGAATGAAAAATAAAATATTTACTGTCCCATTATTTGATAGTAGGTACAAACGTTTCGTCAAAAAATTTCCAACTCTCGAAGAAGAACTAACAACATTACAAGAACTATTATTAGAAAATCCAAAAATGGGGATTCTTTTAACGACAAATATTTACAAAATTCGAGTTCCAAACAAGGATAATCAAAGAGGTAAAAGTGGCGGTTTTAGAATAATAACTTATCTAGTAGAGGAAACTAAAGACAACTACGAGATAAATTTACTTACAATCTATGATAAATCTGAAGAAAGTACAATATCAAAATCCACCCTACTCAAAATCGTAAAACAATATTTTTAGTGTTAAAAAAGTAAAGAGACGCTCCATTTTATCGGATCGTTTTTTTATAAATTCGTTACCTACAACAAACAAAAAAAATCCTCCCGATTACGAAGTCTCTCAACTTCGCAATAAACAAAAAAACCTGACCCCGGATATGCTAACGCGGAACTGTTTTCCGTGCCCATTCCAATTTACAATACACAATAATTCAAAAAAGTCAATTCATACCGCTAGTTATTTCAAATTAGTCCAATAATCCCGATAGATTCTGTGTTGATT
>DHXP01000021.1:0-31026 GCA_002413745.1 Flavobacterium sp. UBA5153
CTTATTTGTTCGGACAGCTATGTAGTTTAATACACTTTTGATAATAAACTGAATGGCTTTTTCAGATCAAATCAATTATTACTTCCATTTATGTCCATAATACAGATGAAATTTAATTTTTTTTTCAGATTGTAATTTTTTTATATAATTACTTGCAAATCAATTTTATAACATGTGAATTATGTAACGATTTAAAATAATTGTACAACTTTTAAAGCCTAAATTTGTAGTATGTTAATTTTTAAATTAAATATTATGAAAACTATAATTTTAGGAATGGCTGCTTTTTTATTTTCATTAAATATTCAAGCACAAAATAAGAATGTGAAATCAGAAGTCAAAACCACTGTTACAACAGTGAAAGATTCTGAAGGAGAAAAAAAAACAATAAAAACCCAAGAAGTTCAAGAGGTTCAACATATCGAATTAAAAGATGCCGATTCTAATGTTTTGAATAAAGAAATGAAAGAAACTCCTGTTCAAGTAACTAAAACCACCGAAATTACTGCAAACGGTATTACAAGAGTAATTGATGTAGACAGATCTGCCTATTATAATTTAAATGGAAAAAAATATCAGGTTACCGCTGATCAAGGGGGTTATACCATGTTTTTTCCTGAAGGTAAAAAAGCGGCAATTTTAAGAAAAACATCAAATAATAATTATATTTATAAAACAAAAAACAATACCTCGTTTGGCTATTTTGATGCCAATGGAAATCTGGTTTTAGAAACATACGATGACAAAACCGATAAAGTAACTGTTACAACTTATACTATTATCAAACAGTAAGAAGTCATATAAAGCAAAAAATCCTGAGCTATTCACTCAGGATTTTTTTATGCGAATTTTTATGAATTTATTCATTATGCATAAAAGCTTTTCTGTTCAATAACGTCTCTTCGGTCTCTACGTGATTTTCATCTGGAATACAGCAATCCACCGGACAAACGGCGGCACATTGTGGCTCGTCGTGAAAACCTTTACACTCGGTACACTTTCCAGGAACAATGTAATAAATATCGTCTGAAATTGGCGTTTGGGCTGCATCTGCATCCACTTCTTCACCAGAAGGTAAAATTACTTTTCCTTTTAGTCTTGTCCCGTCCTTATATCTCCAATCGTCTGCTCCTTCGTATATTGCAGTGTTTGGACATTCTGGTTCACAAGCACCACAATTAATACATTCGTCTGTTATTATAATTGCCATTTTAATTAAGGATTTATGTCCCGATAGCTATCGGGATTAGATTTATAATTTTTTTACTAGATATAAATGTAACTAAAATCTTTTGTCTAAAGTCTATTTTTTAATATCTATTGTCTATAACTTATTATAGCTTATTTTTGCACAATATTACAATCAAAACTTTTCATATACAAATTACTTATGTTCGAAAACAACAAAAAAAGATATTTTATTGAATTAGAGAAATTTTTAAGCCAGTTTTCTGAAGAAGAAAATGTCAAAAATCCCGCTGTTTTGTACAACGATTTGTTTTTTGATGATTTTGTTAATTTAATCCAACTCTCGCAATCACACAACGGTTGGTACACTCCGGAAAATGTCCATTTTTCCATTCAATCTTGGGCAACAGCCTTGACTGAAGAAAACTTGGATAAATGGCTTTCTGCATATAATCTTCCCTTCGACTGCGCTCAGGGTGACAAAGCAACAAATTGTAAAAATGCAGGTCTCATTCTTGCCGGAAACATTCCGCTAGTTGGATTTCATGATTTCTTGTCGGTTTTAATTTCTGGTCACAACGTCTTAATAAAAACATCATCAAACGACCAGTTTTTGTTGCCTTTCTTGGCGAAATATTTAATCGCAGTTGAACCTGAATTTTCCAATAAAATCACTTTTGTCGAAGGAAAATTAGAAAATTTCGATGCCGTTATCGCAACTGGAAGCAACAATACGGCGCGTTATTTTGAATATTATTTCAAGGACAAGCCGAGTATCATCCGAAAAAACAGAAATTCGGTTGCTATCTTAAACGGAAAAGAAACCAAGGAACAATTAATCGCTTTGGGCGAAGATATTTTCAGGTATTTTGGATTGGGATGCCGCAATGTTTCCAAACTTTTTGTTCCAAAAGGCTATTCGTTTAATGCTTTTTTTGAAGCTATTTTTGAGTACCAAGATGTCATTCATTATGAAAAATATGCTAATAATTATGATTACAACAAGGCAGTTTTCTTGATGAGCAATTACAAATTATTGGACAATGGTTTTTTGACATTAAAAGAGGACATGAGTTATGCCTCTCCAATTTCAAGTGTTTTTTACGAATTTTATGATTCAATCGAAGATTTGCAAATTCGGTTGCAATCAGAAAGCGAGCAAATTCAATGCATCGTAAGCAATAATCTCATAGAAAACAGTATTGATTTTGGAGAAACACAAAAACCAAATTTATGGGATTATGCAGATAATGTAGATACTATATCGTTTTTGTTAACAATATAGAATAAAATTGGGAAATTATTCCGAATTATTTAACGCTTATTCAACTCTGATTTCCGAAATTTGCAACTTAATTTTTTGGATATAAACTACACCATGAAAAAACACAACTACAGCGCAGGACCTTGTATTTTACCACAAGAAGTTTTTGAAAAATCGGCTCAAGCGATATTAAATTTTAATAATTCTGGCTTGTCTATTTTAGAAATTTCGCACCGAAGTAAAGACTTCGTTGCTGTTATGGACGAAGCACGTGCATTGGCAATTGAACTTTTAGGACTGGAAGGCAAAGGTTATCAAGCTCTTTTTCTTGCTGGCGGAGCTAGTTTAGAATTCTTGATGGCTCCTTATAATTTAATGAAGGAAAACGGAAAAGCGGCTTATCTTGACTCGGGAACTTGGGCAAGTGCAGCAATTAAAGAAGCCAAATTTTTTGGAGAAACGGTTATTGTTGCTTCTTCTAAAGACGAAAATTACAATTATGTGCCTAAAGGCTACACTGTTCCGGCAGATGCAGATTATTTTCACTGCACGAGCAACAACACTATTTTTGGAACTCAAATGAAGGAATTTCCAAATTTGGATATGCCAATGGTTTGCGATATGAGTTCTGACATCTTTTCAAGAGTCTTGGATTTTTCCAAATTTGACATTATTTATGCCGGCGCACAAAAAAATATGGGTCCAGCAGGAACAACTTTAGTAGTAATTAAAGAAGAAATTCTTGGCAAAAACGGTCGTAACATTCCAAGTATGTTGGATTATGCAAAACATATTAAAGCAGAAAGTATGTACAATACACCTCCTGTTTTTTCAGTTTATGCTTCTTTATTGACATTAAAATGGTTGAAAAACCTAGGTGGAATTGCCGCAATTGAAAAAATAAACAATGCAAAAGCAGCTTTGCTTTATGCAGAAATTGATAGAAATCCATTATTCAAAGGAGCTGCAGTTGTTGAAGACCGTTCGAATATGAATGCGACTTTCTTGTTGAATGATCCATTACACGCCGATACTTTCAACGCAATGTTGAAAGAAGCCGGAATCATTGGATTGCCTGGACACCGTTCAGTAGGTGGTTTCAGAGCGTCAATGTACAATGCCTTGCCATTGGAAAGTGTGCAAGTTTTGGTGGACGTGATGAAAGAACTAGAAAAAATAATTTAAAGATTCAAAGATTGAATGATTAAAAGATTTGAAAAAAATCAATTTTATCACTCAACTTCTACATTAAAATAATCCAGATTGAATCTTTAAATTTTTAAATTATTCAATCTTTAAATTTAAAAAAAAAATGAAAGTATTGGCCAATGACGGGATTTCAAAAAGTGGAATTCTAGCTTTAGAAAAAGATGGATTTGAAGTTATAACAACAAAAGTGGCGCAAGAACAAGTGGCTAATTTCGTAAACGAAAACAACGTAAGCGTAGTATTGGTGCGAAGTGCAACCAAAGTTCGTAAAGATATTATAGATGCCTGTCCGGGACTAAAAATTATCGGTCGTGGTGGTGTTGGAATGGACAATATCGATGTTGATTATGCGAAAAGCAAAGGGATTCACGTAATCAACACACCGGCTTCCTCATCAGAATCTGTGGCAGAATTAGTTTTTGCCCATTTGTTTTCAGGGGTTCGTTTCTTGCATGATTCTAACAGAAATATGCCTCTTGAAGGCGATACCAATTTTGACGGCTTGAAAAAAGCGTATGCAAACGGAATCGAATTAAGAGGAAAAACCCTTGGAATTGTTGGAATAGGACGTATTGGTCAAGCTACGGCAAAAATGGCCCTTGGTTTGGGAATGAAAGTAATTGCTGCTGATATGTTTATCCCAAAAGTAGACGTAAAAGTGGAATTTTTTGACGGACAATCCATCACAACTACAATCGTTTCACAACCATTGGAATCATTATTCAAAGAAGCCGATTTTATCACGTTGCACGTTCCTGCCCAAGATGGTTATATCATAAGTGAGAAGGAATTAGCAATTATGAAAGACGGCGTGGGCATTGTAAACTGTGCTCGTGGCGGCGTTATTGATGAAGTGGCATTGGTAAAAGCATTGGATAGCGGAAAAGTTTTATTTGCCGGATTGGACGTTTTTGAAAACGAACCAACTCCAGAAATGGCGATTTTGATGCATCCAAAAATTTCTATGACACCACACATTGGAGCTGCAACCGGAGAAGCTCAAGATAGAATTGGAACAGAATTAGCACAACAAATAATCAGTTTGTTAGGTTAGACATTCTGAATTGAACAATAACAAGTAAGAGGTTGCCCCCAAAAGACAGCCTCTTTTTTTATGTTAAAAACGTAATAATCAATTCTTTATTTTCGTAACTTTATAATTCATATTTTTACCATGAAAAATACTGCTTACATAATAGCTTTTGTTTTCTTTGCTATTATTGGTTGCACAACTTCAAAGTCAACCATAACAAGCACAGACAAACCATTGTCCACCCAGAAAGATACCGTTCGAATTGCCAATGACGAACTGCAATATGAAGTCATTATTATTGATCCAGGTTTTAGCACTTGGCTCGCCACAAGAGCATATCCTCGAAGTTATCATTCACAATCCTATTTAGAAAGCAAAAACAGAATTTATGTCAGCGAATGGAATAATCGTGTTATGCAACCTCATCGATATAGTCCCAATTTATATGAAATGACCATCAATTATGATCCTAATGTTGACTATGGTTATGAAGTGAATTATTTGATATATAATTATATGATTTATTTCCAAAACACCTACAAACAAAATCTCGATGGCTATGTTCCAATGAGATAATGTTACTACCTTTGTAGTCATTTCAAAGCAAGATGGGGAATTTAAAAAAACGTTGGGGAATTACTTCCAATTTTCAATTTGTTATTATTTTTGTGGTTTTTGCCATAAATGGTTCTTTATCTGCAAAAATTTCTGGTTTTGCGATGAGTTATTTTGGCATAAACAATGAAAACACCCATTGGATTCTTTATTATCTAGTTTTAATACTTTTGGTTTTACCCTTATATCCTTTCTTATTAATGTTCTTTGGCTATCTTTTTGGTCAATCAAAATTCTTCTTCCCGTTTTCAAAAAAAATGTTAAAAAGTATGGGATTGGGATTTTTGTTCCAAGAATAAAAAAGATTAAAGCTTGAATAAATAAAACACATCAAATATTTTTTCGAAAAAATACCTAAAATCTTTGTTTCTTTGTGGAAACTGTTCCAATAATGATTCACGCAAAAAACATCCATAAATATTACGACCAACTTCATGTGCTAAAAGGAGTTGATTTACACATCCAAAAAGGAGAAATCGTTTCCATCGTGGGTGCTTCAGGTGCCGGAAAAACAACACTTTTGCAAATTCTCGGAACATTGGACAAACCAAGCCCCCCAATCCCCGAAGGGGGAGTAAACACAGAAAACGGAGTAGAATTACGCATCAACAATCAGGATATTTTGACCATGAATGACAAAACCTTATCCAAATTCAGAAACTTGAATTTAGGTTTTATCTTCCAATTCCACCAATTATTACCTGAATTCACGGCATTGGAAAATGTTTGCATTCCTGCTTTCATTGCCAATAAATCCCGACACGAAACTGAAATCGAAGCAAAAAAACTTTTGGATTATCTCGGACTTTCGCATAGAATAAACCACAAACCCAACGAACTTTCTGGCGGAGAACAACAACGTGTAGCAGTTGCTAGAGCTTTAATCAACAAACCATCCGTCATTTTTGCCGATGAACCTTCAGGAAATCTCGACACCCATTCAGCCGAAAACCTGCACCAATTATTTTTTAAATTACGGGACGAATTTGGACAAACCTTTGTAATAGTGACTCATAACGAGGAATTGGCCAATATGGCCGACAGAAAATTAGTGATGGTGGACGGGCAAATTAGTGGCCTGTAAGCAGTGTTCGGTTACCAGTAATCAGAAATAAAATCCGTTTAAATCAGTGTTTTTTTGTCATCTCGAGCGCAGTCGAGAGAAGCAAATCCATAACATCCGTGTACCAATTATGAATTTATCCGAACTCAAATCCTTCCTCGACGATAAGGTTGAATTGTACAACAATCCCAATTTCATCGAAAGTGACCCCATCCAAATTCCGCATTTGTTTTCGCAAAAAGAGGATATCGAAATTGCTGGTTTTTTGAGCGCAACAATAGCTTGGGGCAACCGAAAAATGATTGTGAAAAATTCACACCAAATGATGGATTTCATGGGAAATGCACCTTACGACTTTGTGATGTCGCATACCGAAGACGATTTGGAACGACTGGAATCCTTTGTCCACCGCACGTTCAACGGACAGGATTTCTCCAGTTTTATAAAAGGTTTGCAAAACATTTACATAAACCACGACGGACTTGAGGCTGTGTTTTCAAAATACCAAGAAGAAAACAGTTTACAAAAAAACATCTCCGAATTCAAACAACTATTCTTCGAAATTCCACATCAATATCGAACCGAGAAACACATTTCTGACCCTTTAAAAGGTTCGGCGGCAAAAAGAATTAACATGATGCTGCGGTGGTTTTGTCGCCAAGACAGCAAAGGCGTCGATTTAGGAATTTGGAAAAGCATTTCGCCTTCACTCCTATCTTGCCCGCTCGATGTTCATTCGGGAAATGTGGCTAGGAAATTGGGTTTGCTCACCCGAAAACAAAACGACGGAAAAGCTTTACTGGAATTAGATTCTCAATTAAGGCTTCTAGATTCTAATGACCCGGTAAAATACGACT
Source organism: Flavobacterium sp. UBA5153 (assembly GCA_002413745.1). Lineage (GTDB taxonomy): Bacteria > Bacteroidota > Bacteroidia > Flavobacteriales > Flavobacteriaceae > Flavobacterium. The sequence continues at coordinate 7,230 of DHXP01000021.1, forward strand.
TTGCACTATTTGGTTTAGGAGTTTTTGAGAAATTCTAATTTTTTTATCAACCTAAAACACTTATTTCTTCCTTTTTAAAACTAGTAAAGTCTTGGACTAAAATTATTTTTTAATACTTATAAATAATAAGTATTTATTTATTTATTTATTTATTTATTTATTTATTTATTTATTTATAAAATAAATTATGCATTTTGTCAGTTTTTTTGTATTTCATCGATTGTTTGTAAAATATTTTATATTATATTTGATACATAAATCTCCAATACTACAGTTGTTCAAAATAAGAATACTGGATGAACATAAATTGAGTATTTAATTATTACCAGAACTAAAATCATCAAACAATGAGTGATGCAAAAAAAATTGTTCTAGCAGAAGATAATTCAATTCTTTCATTATTACTGAAGTTCAGACTGGAAAAAGAAGGATATAAACTCCTAATTGCTTTAGACGGAAAGGAAGCAATTGAATTAATAGAAAAACACAATCCCGATTTGATTTTGACTGACATTATGATGCCTTTTATCAGCGGATTAGAAGTAATTAGTCATGTAAGAAACAAATTAAATAGGCAAACTCCCATTATTGTTTTTTCAGCAGCCGGACAGGAGGAAATAGTACTTAAAGCCTTTAATTTGGGAGCTACTGATTTTATGAGCAAACCTTTTAGTCCCAATGAATTGGTAATTAGGGTAAAAAGATTGTTGCTTTAATATTTTAAATAAATTCCTCGAGGTAAGTAATATGAACAAAAATCAATATTTTATTGAATATTTCAAACAAACACCACCCATTATCCAATTGGCATGGATCATAAGTGGTGTTTTCCTTGTATTTATTTCCCTTTTAATAATTTACCTGAAATATTTAAGAAGCCATTTGAGATATAATGAAAGAGTCGAGGCAATATATCAAAAGAAATATGAATCCTATCTTATAACCTATTTGTATGCTGGAAATGAAGGGGAAGAAATCAGTTCAGAACAACAATTAATCATCAACGAATTAAAAAATTATATAGCTGACCCATATAAAAGAAAGATTGTAATTTCAACATTGTTGAAATTAAGAAATGAAATATCCGGAGAAATGGCTGAATCTATTGAAAAACTCTATTTTCAAACCGGACTTATAACTTATGCATTATCTAAACTGAGAAGTAAAAAATGGGATGTTGTTGCTAAAGGAATCAGAGAACTTACGCAATTTCATGTAAAGAAAGTTCATAATGTAGTTATGACTAATATAAACCATCCTAAAAGAGAAGTTCGTAAAGAAATGCAATTGTACTTGGTTAATTTGTTTTATTTCAAGGGACTTGAATTTTTGGATGTTTTACAAACCCCCTTATCAGAGTGGGACCAGATTCAATTATTGGAAGTGCTTCAAAAATTTGATGATCAGCAAATTCCTGATATCAAACCATGGTTGAAGTCTTCAAATGATTCTGTAGTTATTTTTGCTTTAAAACTTGCTGAAATTTACAATCAGTTTGAGGCAAAGGATGAGCTTATTGACCTGCTGGACCATAAGAACGAGGAGATCAGAGTTGATGTAATTTATGTGTTAGGTCATTTGAATGTCACAGAAGCCAAGAAGGTTTTAAAAAGTAATTTTAATGAACGCAGTAAAGAGGAACAAATTGCCTTTTTTAAAATAATGGAAAACATATATGAGAGCAGTGATGAACCTTTTTTACTGGAACATATCCACCACGAAAATTTTGAAATTAAACTCTTGGCACTGAAAATTTTGAAAGTTCTTAATATTGATACATTCAATATTACCAAGAATATGTCATCAGAGCCTGAATTCATAAAAATTGTTAAATTCATAGAAAATAATTAATTATGAATACAATACAAATTATAATACTTATAATTCGTTATTTATTTTTTATATATACTTTAGCCATAATAGTATCCTATATCATATTAGCCGTGATTTCTGTTATTGAAACGGTTGATTATATGAAAAAAAATAGCTTTGTTAATTACAATGAAATATTATCTTCAACTATTTCTCCTTCCATTTCAATTATTGCCCCAGCCTATAATGAAAGCTTAAATATCATAGAAAATGTACGATCCTTATTATCGAACCATTACGCGAATTATGATGTGATTATTATAAATGACGGGAGTAAAGATGATAGTCTGGATAAGCTTATCAAAGCCTATGAACTCATTCAGGCAGATTACCTTATCAATGAACAAATTCAAACAAAACCACTGAGAAAAGGTGTTTATAAATCAACCAATCCTGCATTTGAAAAACTGATTGTGGTTGATAAAGAAAATGGAGGAAAAGCAGATGCTTTGAATATGGGACTGAATATAAGTAACAACAAATATGTTGCTTGCATAGATGTAGATTGTTTATTGTTGGAAGATGCACTTCAAAAAATGATAAAACCTTTTTTAGAGACAACAGATACCAAGGTAATAGCTGCCGGAGGGGTTATACGAATCGCGAATTCATGTAGTATTAAAGATGGAAAGTTACTCGATGTGAACTTACCTGGAAAAATGCTTGAAAAAGGACAAATTCTAGAATACATAAGAGCTTTTTTATTGGGGAGAATGGCCTGGAGCAGGCTCAATGGTTTGTTGGTGATTTCGGGTGCTTTTGGTTTGTTTGATAAAAAAATTGCAATTGAAGTAGGTGGCTACGACATAAATACCGTAGGAGAGGATATGGAGCTTGTTGTGAGAATGAGAGGATATATGGAAGAGCAAAAACAAAAATATAAGGTGGCCTATATTCCCGACCCCCTTTGTTGGACAGAAGCTCCTGACAATTATAAAACATTTATTTCCCAAAGAAACAGATGGACTCGTGGTACTATCGAAACGCTGAGAAAACATCGAAAAATCGGATTTAATCCAAAATACAAATTCTTGGGACTTTTAAGTTATCCTTATTGGTTTTTTTTCGAAAGAATGGCACCAGTTATAGAAGTTGTTGGGATACTATATTTTGGAATTCTTATAGCGTTTAAGGAAGTGAGATGGGATTATGCACTCTCCTTTATTATTTTAGCTTATTTGTTTATAATCCTGTTTTCGATAGTGGCCATTATTTCAGAAGAACTCACTTATCATCAATATAAAAAGAAGGGTACGGGTTTTAAATTAATTATTACCGCTCTTTTGGAACCTTTTGTTAATCACCCATTTATTTTATATGCGGCAATTAGAGGAAATATAGATTACTATTTTAACAAAAAAAAGAAATGGGGAGAGATGACCAGAAAAGGTATGTCTAAAGCCTAAGAAATTTAAGTATGAAAAAAATGAAAACAGGGTCTTTTTTCAATAACGGTTATATATACATCTATTTAACTTTTTCGTTGGTAGCTACATTTTGGTTGATAAGCTTTTTTGAAATTTACGCCACGGCATCAAATGGGTTGGAAATGCAGCACATTGGAACCACTTTGGCATATAAATTACTCAATGATTTTTGGACTGGATTAGTTATTGGCTTATTGTTTTTGCCTTTATATCTGGCAAGTGTTTTTATTAAAAAACCTTGGGATAAACTTGTAATTAAAGTGCTGTTTTCTTTAATCGTAATAGGACAATTTGCCTTAGTAAAATATAGCCTTACCACTCTCATAAATCTGGGAGCAGATATCATGGGATATTCTACAAGTGATATGTATACTACAGTCACTGCTTCCGTATCATTTTCGTATTTATATTTTTTACCTTTCATTATGTTCCCAATGCTTTACCTGGGCATCAATACCATTTTTAATAGGTACACAAATAAGCGACAAATTTATATTATTTCAGGCTTTTCAGTAATTCTTCTTGGTGGTTTAAAGCTTATTCTTCCTGATGTGTCTGATGCTATATATCAAAACAAGATGTATTTTTTGACTAGCGACATCATACGAATTCAAAATGATAAAAATCTAACCAATATTGACAATATCGTCTATAAAAAGGAATATCCTTTGTTGAAACCTTTTAAGGATACAAAAGACGTATTAGCTCCTTTTTTTGAAATTCACGACGAAAAGCCAAATATCGTATTCATCATTGTAGAAGGATTAGGCAGTGAATTTATTGGAGAAAACGCTTATAGAGGATTTACGCCTTACCTTGATTCCTTGATCCCAAAATCACTGTATTGGGAAAATTTCGTGAGTAATGCAGGAAGAACCTTTGGCGTAGCACCATCATTGTTGGGATCGTTACCCTTTGGAGAAAAGGGTTTCCTGGAATTAAATCCTTTGCCATCTCATATTTCCCTTATCAGTGTTTTGAAAGCAAATGAATACACCACTTCCTATTATTGCGGGGATGATTCAAGTTTTGACAGGAAAATTAATTTTTTGGAATACAATGGGATTGATAATGTCATAGACGTAAATAAATTTGGACCAGGCTATGTTAAAACAAAGGAAAATTCCGGAGGCTTTTCCTGGGGATATCCCGATGCTGAAATCTTCAAAAAGACATTGTCCGATTTAGATGGCAAAAAAAAGCCCCGATTGGATATCATAATGACTCTTTCGACTCATGAACCCTTTGATTTTCCATCAAAAAAAGAGTATTTAAAAAAGGTGGACAGTATTTTAAATTCAAATCAATCTTTAGGCGTTGAAAAAAATGAAATAAACACCTACAAAGATATTTTTGCTGCCATTCATTATGCCGATAATTCCATTAAAGACTTTATGGAGGCTTACGCCAAAAGGCCGGAATATAACAACACCATTTTTATCATTACGGGAGATCACAGGCTGATACCGGTAGCGCAGAAGGATAAATTATGCCGCTTTCATGTGCCATTGTATATTTTTAGCCCCATGTTGAAGAAACCCGCAAAATTCAAATCCATCTCTTCACATTCTGATGTGACACCCAGTTTAGTTTCTTTTTTGATGAACAACTACAAATTCAACAAACCGGAAAAAACACCTTGGCTAGCCCAGGGACTAGATACGGCGAGACAATTTAGAAATATTCACAGTATCCCATTGATGCGAAGCAAAGGGAGCATTAACGATTATATTTATAAAAACTATTTGTATTCTGACGGCGAGTTATTTAAAATAAATCCGGATTTTGAAATTAATAAAGTTAATGATGATGCTATGTTAAAAACCATCTCAGACTCCTTGAACAATTTTAAAAAATTAAATGTCTATTTAACCAAAAAGAACAAAATCATCCCCAATTCTTTGAATATCTATACTAAACCAGCTGTTCAATTTTCAAAAGAAGAGCTGGCAATAATAAATGAATTATCCAAAGGATTAAATTTTGACCAAACTTTTATTGTAGCCAGGGATTTAGCGATTAAGAAAGACTACAAAAAAGCAAGATTATTGTGTGATTTTATTTTAAATGAGCAACCTAATTATTCCGAAGTACGAACTCTAAAAGGGAGAATACTGGCTTGGGGAAGAAATTATAAGGGTGCCGAATCCGAATTGTTAAATGCGATCAAAAGAACTCCTTTCGAAAATGATGGTTATTTAGCCCTAATGGATGTTTATTGGTGGTCAAACCAGAATGGAAAGGAAATCGCAATAGCCCAAAAAGCAATCGATAATGGAATTAAAAACCCTGAGATTAATTATAAACTGGCGGAGACCTACAAAAGAATGAATGATCTTGACAATGCAAATAAAATCATAGGTACTCTTTTGAAATTATATCCTGAGAATAAAATCTATTTAACTTTTAAAAAATCCTTAAAAGCATGATTTCAAAAATAATTATTAAGTTTTCTTTTATATTGGCATTTTTATGTGTCTCTCAAATGTTTAGCCAAGAAAAGATTTACAATGGAAATCCGGACACTTCTTTCGAAACTGCGCGTAATTTAGCTTTCAACCAGCACCGCAAACAGGCACAAGACACTTTGCTGTTTATTTTGACAAAATATCCTGACTATCACGATATTCGTTCTTTTTTGGCAACCACCTATTCTTGGGATGGAGATTATAAAAAAGCAAGAAAGGAGTTTGCCTATATTTTAGAGAAAGATTCCAAAATAAAAGACACCTGGATTGCAGCAATTAAAAATGAATTATGGGGAGATATGCCATTTATCGCTTTGGAAATGACGACTGAAGCCTTAAAAATTTTCCCCGCTGATGCCGAAATAGTCTACTTGAAGGCAAGTGCGCAAGAAAAAACAAATAATCCGCTGGAAGCATTAAGTACGATTCAATCCGTATTGGATAAAAACCCAGACGATCAAAATGCCAAAGACTATAAAGTCAGTTTAAACAAAGCACTTAGACAAAATTCCATTGGAATTAAAACAGCCGTGGATTTGTATTCGAAAGTCTTTGATCCAATGCAATATTATACCCTAAAATACAGCCGACAAACAAAATATGGAAGCATCATTGGGAGTGTGAATTTTAACAGACGATTCAATGAAAATGGAAAGCAATTTGAAGTTGATTTGTACCCTAAAATTTCAAAAGGATTCTACGCCTATCTTAATATTGGTTTATCAAATTCTTTTCTGTTTCCAGACATAAAATATGGTGCGGAATTGTACAAGTCGTTGCCAAAAAGTTTTGAAGCTTCTCTTGGATTCCGAACTTTAAAATACACTACTACAACGAATATCTATACCGGTTCTATAGGCTGGTATAATGGAAATAGTTATTGGTCATTTCGCACTTATTTAACTCCGGGAGACTCTGGAATCAGTAAATCAGGCACTTTAACATACCGAAAATACCAAAGTGATGCAGAAAATTATGTGGGAATTTCTTATGGTATGGGATTTTCGCCCGAAATTAACCAGTTTGATTTTAGTGGAAATGAAGCAACAATTGTCGACCTAAAATCACAGAAAGTCAATCTTTCCTATTATTTCACTTCCTCCAATAAGCGAAACGCTTGGGGAACACAATTTGGAGTTACCCACCAAGAAATAAGCTTTGATCAAGGTAATTACTTCTGGATTTATTCGCTTTCTTTATTATGGGACATAAAATTTAAATAAAAAAATTAGACTGGTCAAATAAATAAAATGAAAATTTCTGGTCATTCCCAAGTTGGTTTTAAGGCTAAACGTTTTGCATAGAAAATACTCTTTCTTGCTTTATCAGCTAAAAATGAGGACACTATAATTGCAAACACCACTATCCTTAAAAAAACCGTACCTTTGCACAAAATTTACGTTTTATGACCACTTTCGAACAATTCAATCTTCCAAAATCAGTACAAAAAGCAATCGACGAATTAGGATTTGTAACGCCAACTCCCATTCAGGAAAAATCTTTTTCGGTGATTATGTCTGGCCGTGACATGATGGGAATTGCACAAACTGGAACAGGTAAAACATTTGCTTACCTATTACCTTTATTGAAATTATACAAGTTCACGCCTACGCATACTCCAAAAATTGTTATTTTGGTTCCCACTCGTGAATTAGTAGTTCAAGTAGTCGAGGAAGTCGAAAAACTGACCAAATATATGTCGGTTCGTACTCTCGGTGTTTTTGGTGGCGTGAACATCAATACACAAAAAAAAGCCGTTTTTGAAGGAATCGACATTCTTGTAGGAACCCCTGGAAGAACAATGGATTTGGCATTGGACAATTACATTCGATTTGATGAAACCCAAAAATTAGTCATTGACGAATTCGATGAAATGCTCAATTTAGGATTTCGCACCCAGTTGACTTCCTTGTTGGCAATGATGAAAACCAAGCGTCAAAACATCCTTTTTTCAGCAACAATGACGGATGAAGTGGATGCTGTGTTGAATGACTTTTTCGATTATCCGGAAGAAGTCACACTTTCCGCTTCGGGCACACCATTGGAAAATATCACCCAAATTACCTATAACGTTCCCAATTTCAACACAAAAGTCAATTTGTTGAAGCATTTGTTGCAAAATGACGAGAGTATGAGTCGTGTCTTGGTTTTCGTGAACAACAAAAGGATTTCGGATATGCTTCACGAACGAATCGAAGAAGATTTCGACGGTCAATTTGGAGTAATCCACTCGAATAAATCCCAGAATTATCGTTTGAGCACGATGGCTTCTTTCCAAGAAGGGAATCTTCGTGGTCTAATCACCACGGATATTATGGCGAGAGGTTTGGATATTTCCAATATTACGCACGTTATCAACTTTGAAGTTCCCGAATTTCCAGAATTATATATGCACCGTATTGGTCGAACCGGTCGTGCCGATGCCACCGGAACCGCCATAAGTTTTATCACGCCTCGTGAAGAAGATTTCAAAATTGGTGTGGAATTGTTGATGAATATGGAATTAGAAATCCAAGATTTTCCTGTGGAAGTCGAAATTTCATCAAAACTAATCGAACCCGAAAAAGACAGACAGCCAATTAAGTTTTTGATGAAGAAAGCAAAACTGGATGGTGATGGAGCATTTCAAGAGAAAAGTAAAAAGAATAAAAAAGTCAATTTAGGAGGTCCTGGAGTAACCAAAAAGAAAACACACGGTTCTGTCAATAGAAATATGTTGAAAAACCAAGCCAAGAAACGCAAGGATAAAAAATAAAAAAGATAGTTGCAGATTCGCAGATTTTTACACTAATTTAAAATCTGCGAATCTGCGGTTATCAAATCAAATCTTCGTAAAAACCAGACAAACCGGCGAACACAAAGTAATCCTCTTTCCCGTATCTGTAAGGCTTCCCGTGATTTTATCTCTTTTAAAAATCACTACATCATTTGTATATTGATGCGCAACCAAAAGAAAATTTCCTGTTGGATCAATGGCGAAATCACGAGGACCTTTCCCCAAGGTAGTGGTTCGTCCTTTTGATTCTAATTTCCCGTTTTTTAGAATTTTGAAAATCGAAATATCATTTGCCGTTCCTCGATTTGTGGCATATAGAAATTTTCCGTCTGGCGAAATACGGATAGCTGCCGAACCAATATCCCCTTTGAAATCTTTTGCTATAATCGAAGTTTCGTCCAATTTTTTCAACATTCCGTTAGCATAACTAAATGTTGTCAAAGTGCCATCTAATTCCTCTAATACATAAACAAATTTCCCGTCTTTACTGAAGGTTAAATGTCGTGGTCCACTCCCTGCTTTAACGGCAACACTATCCTTGATTTTTAATACTTCACTAGCCGAATTTGGATTGTATTGATATAAATACACATAGTCTTTTCCTAAATCATTGGACAAAATATATTTTTTATCCGGTGAAAAATAAACCATGTGCACGTGCGGACTCTCTTGTCTTTTGGCGTTAATTCCTTTTCCAAAATGTTGTACCACTTGTTTAGCTTCGGTTATGCTTCCGTCACTATTTTTACCAAAAACCGAAATATTCCCGCCGGAATAATTGGCTACAATAACGTTTTTGTCATCATTGATGATATAACAAGGATCGGCTCCTTTTGAATTTTGAGAATTAATAAAGTCTAATTTTCCCGTTGTATGGTTAAATTTAAAAGAACTCACCGTACTTTTCTGACCATCCTCATTTGCAGAATAGATAAATTTGCCATCTCCTGAAACTGTCAAATAACTAGGATTTACAATTTTTTCAGAAGTGTTTTTTAAATGCGATTGAGCAGTGTTCGAATTAAAATCATAAACATAAATTCCTTTGCTGTCACAAGTATTGGTATAAGTTCCAACAATCAAATTAAATTTGTTTTCTTGTGCCTGCATAGCGCTTAAAGCGAAAATGGAAAGAAGAATGACATACGCGTTTTTCATATTATTTTTTTTTTGAAGAGCTAAAGTAAGTAATTTTATTCATTCTTATTTTTGTTTTCCAAAAGTGTTTTCGCAGAAATACTCGTAACCACTTTTTTACCCGTTTTGGCTTCCAGTTCTTTCAAGGCTACTTTGGCAACATTGCCGCCTTGTTGGGCCACTTTTTGACTTGCTTTAAAATTCTTTGGGTTTACCGCTTGTGAAATATCTTTGGTCGAAGCTTCGGCTAACATATTCAAGATTAATTCGGTATTGCTCATATTATCCCGAAGGTTTTCTTTTTTCAACCCTTTCAAAATTTTATATTCTTTGGTTGTTTTTTCAGACCAAGCCTTGGTAATAATATCGGTTAATATGGCAAATTGTGCACCTTCTTTTAATCCTTTGCTTTTCCATTCATCGGTAAGTTCTTTTCTGATTTCAATGCTTTTTAAACGCTGATTAATCCAATTTTCAGAATAACCCAATTGCAAATAATGCTGCAAAGCCCTGTCAATTCCAATTTCTGGATCCTGCATTTCGTCTAGTCGTTCGCTACCCACTTGGGCTAACCAAAGCTTGAAAGGTTCCGCTTTTGGTGACGGAATGGATTGAATGATTCTAAAAATATCTTTGGTATCTCCTGCTAATGTTTTTCGTTTTTTGCCATTGGTCAGCATGGTTACCTGGGGACAATTTGTCCCTATGTAGCTTCCTAACTCTACATCCCTTTTTCTAATTTTCTTTAAATAATCCGTTGGATTTATAGAATCTGTCAATACTGCTACAACATCAACAATGGAAAAATACCATTTTTCTCCCTCCTCATTCCATAAAGAACGAACTTGCTTTTGTTCAAAAAGTTGTAACGCAGTTTCTTGTGTCATAATTATTCCATTATATATAATATTATTATACTATAGTTCAATCTGTTACTTAAAATCAATACTCTGTAAATCAAACACTAATGAATTTATTCTGCACTGTCTGATTTTCCAAGTATTATAAAACAATTCTCATTAGCTTTTTCACTTATAATTAATTCATCAAAATTGTCATTAAATTTAAAAACGTATAATTCAGAAATTAAAAACAAACTGCTTTCTTCTTCTTTATTAGAATTTAAAAAAGATAAATTCTGATTTTCAATTTTCCAAATCAGATTTTCTTTTCGTCCTGGATAAGTAATAAGTAAAGTTTGATCAGATTTGAATTCAACATTAGTACAAACATTTTTATTTATTTGTATTCCATCACAGGAAGAAACACAATTTATCCATTTACCGATTACTTTTTCACTTTGTGAATACGATTTAAAAGAAAGTATTATCAAGAATATAATAGCAACTTTTTTCAAAATATTAAATTTAAATATTGTTAAACATTAAACACAAACCTCTTCTAAATATCATTTAATTGATAAAAAAATAAGCTTTTGCCAATTTCATTCCTCAAATATAATCTAAATTCCAACAAAATCTGAAATCCAATTTCTAATCCCGAAAGCTTTCGGGACTAAAATCAAAATACTATCTTTGAAAAATGCAATTCAAACACCCAGAAATCCTATATTTTCTATTCTTGCTGGTGATTCCGGTTCTGGTTCATTTGTTTCAATTGCGGCGTTTCAAAAAAGAATATTTCACGAATGTTCGTTTCTTGAAGGAGCTTTCCATCCAAACCAGAAAGAGTTCCAAAATCAAGAAATGGCTGCTTTTAGCCACTCGTTTATTGTTGTTAACCTGCATTATTATCGCGTTTGCACAACCTTTTTTCAAAGCCAAAGACACCAAAAACAGCTCCAACGAAATGTATATCGTTTTGGACAATTCCTTTTCGATGCAGGCCAAAGGAAAAAAAGGGGAACTCCTGAAAAGAGCCGTACAAGAATTGCTCGAAAACATGCCTGAAAACCAAACTTTTTCGCTGATTACCAATTCCCAAACTTTCTGGAACACGGATATAAAATCAATCCAAAAAGAACTGCAAAACCTGAAATACAGCCCCTTTCCGTTCCAACTGGAAAGCGCAATGGTGAAAATAAAATCCAGAAAATCAGTTTTCAACAAAGATATTGTCGTTATTACTGATGCTATTGGTTTGGAACCAAAACAATTGAAAAGTATCGACAAAGATTTCAACACCTATTTCATTATTCCGAAAGCGGAGCATAAAAATAACGTCTCCGTCGACAGTGTTTTCATCCATCAAACTTTGGATGATTTCTATGAAATTGGGCTGAAATTATCGGCTTATGGTGAAGAAACAAAGGACATCCCGGTGGCTTTATATGACCAACACAAACTGGTTGCAAAGACCTTGACCAAGTTTGGAGGCAAGCAAAAAATAATCTATTTCACTATTCCGAAAAAAGATTTCCTCGGTTATGCTTCCATCACCGATAACGGATTGGAATATGACAATACCTTATTTTTCAGCATTTCTAAACCCGAAAAAATCAACGTAATCAGCATTGGCACACCAGAAAAAAGCAACTTCCTTTCCCGAATTTACACCAACGACGAATTCAATTACAGTAATTTCGCGATTGGTTCTTTGGATTACAATTCGCTCGAAAAACAAGATGCCATCGTGTTGAATGAACTGGACGAAATTCCGCAAGCACTTCAAACCACCTTGAAATCATTTTCGAAGAAAGGCGGCAATCTCGTTGTCATTCCTTCGGCTACAAATTCGACAGCAAACCTGAATCAGTTTCTGATGATTTTTGGTTCCATCCAATTCAAATCTTTGGAAAACAAAGAAAAATTGGTGACCAAAATCAACTTCAATCATCCTTTATTTAGTGGCGTTTTCGAAAACAAGATTGATAATTTCCAGTATCCAAAAACAAAAACTTCCTTTGAAATATCCAGCTCCAACCCAGCGGTGTTGTATTATGAAGGCCGAACCGCCTTTTTGACCTCGATAAACAATCCAATCACGTCAGTCTATGTTTTTGCAGCGCCAATAAATTTGGAGAATTCAAATTTTCAGCAATCACCCCTGATTGTGCCCACCTTTTATAAAATGGCATTGAACAATCAAAACAAGGGTGTAAATGCGCTGACAATCGGAAATAACTATCCGTTTTTAGTCGACGTGACTTTGTCAAAAGACGAAATTTTGAATGTTAAAAATGATAATGAAACCTTTATCCCAATTCAACAAATTCTGAATAATAAGGTAAAATTGACTTTCAATGATTTTCCGGAACAAGCCGGGAATTTTGGAATTTACAAACAAAAAGAGTGGTTGCAAAACATCAGTTTCAATTATAATAGAACCGAAAGTAATTTGGCTAAAGCCAATGAAAATCTACTTTCCGACCATAAAAAAATTGATTCCATTACCACCGTTTTCGACACCTTACAAACCAGCAGAAATGACAATCAAATTTGGAAATGGTTTGTTATCTTTGCATTGCTTTTTCTGGCAACCGAAATGGCAATTATACGTTTCGTGAAGTAAAAACGAGATTCAAATAATTAAACAAGTACTATGAAATGAGCAAAACGAAAATTCGACCCAACAACGAAAATTTATCATGCGAATTCCATTTGACCATTAAAAAACAATAAAAAGCTACAAATGAAAATAATCATCCGGGAAGCAAAAATCATCGATTCAGAAAGTCCTTTTCACAACAAAACAGTTGATATTTTAATTGTTGATGGGATTATCAAAAAAATAGGAACATCACTTCCCAATTCAGAAAACTCAGACGAAATAAAACTCGACAACCTGCATCTTTCCCAAGGTTGGTTTGACAGCAGCGTTTCCCTTGGCGAACCCGGTTTTGAAGACCGCGAAACCATCACAAACGGATTGACTGTCGCGGCAAAAAACGGCTTTACCGCCATTGCTTTGCAACCCAACTCCTTCCCGATTATCGACAATCAATCCCAAATTAATTTTGTAAAAAACAAAGCCAACGGATTTGCCACGCAGCTTTTCCCGATTGGCGCTTTGACAAAAGGAAGTGAAGGCAAGGATATGACCGAATTATTTGATATGAAAAATGCGGGCGCTGTTGCTTTTGGAGATTACAACAAGAGTTTAGATAACGCCAATTTACTAAAAATAGCCTTGCAATATGTTCAGGATTTTGACGGATTGATTATTGCTTTTGCCCAAGATTCCAACATAAAAGGAAGCGGAGTTGCCAATGAAAGTGTTGTTTCAACAAAATTAGGAATGAAAGGAATTCCAAATCTGGCCGAAGAATTACAAATCGCCAGAAACTTATTTCTACTGGAATATACTGGTGGAAAATTGCACATTCCAACGATTTCAACAGCAAAATCAGTTCAACTAATTAAAGAAGCCAAAGCAAAAGGTTTGAACGTAACTTGCAGCGTTGCCGTGCATCATTTGGTTTTAACCGATGAAAAAATAGCAGGTTTCGACACGAGATACAAGGTTTCGCCTCCTCTCAGAACAGAAACTGACAGAAAAGCATTGATTGCAGGAATTCTGGACAATACAATCGACATGATTACGTCTGACCATAATCCTATTGATATTGAGCACAAAAAGATGGAATTTGATTTAGCCAAAGACGGAACGATTGGTTTGGAAAATGCTTTTGGAGCATTGTTGACCATGTTGCCTTTGGAAAAAGTGATTGAAAAACTGACTTTGGGAAAAACCACTTTTGGAATCGGAACGCAAACGATAAAAGAAGGTGAAAAGGCAAATATCACCTTATTCAATCCCGAAGGAAAAAGCATTTTTACAAAAGAAAATATCTTGTCAAAATCCAAAAATTCAGCATTTCTTGGAGTAGAGATGAAAGGAAAAGTATATGGAATTTATAATCAGGGAAAATTAGTTTTGTAATTAAAAAAGCGTAAAACCTCAAAGGTTTTCAAAACCTTTGAGGTTTAAATCGAAAAATATGGAGAACAACAGCATCGAAAAAGGAAAAACAGCCGCCATAACAAGCTATATTTTAATCATTGGTGTCTTCATTGCAATGTCGATGAATTCTGAAAACAAGAATTCATTTGCTTCCTTTCATATTCGTCAAGCACTCGGTTTATCCATCACTTTTATTTCTTTGGGATTAATCATCAGCAATTTTGACAACCCAATGATTTCCATTTCAATGTGGGTTTTCCTCTCTGTTCTGTGGACTTACGGAATTTTTAGTGCCATCAATGGGGAAACAAAACCGATTCCTTTATTGGGGAATTATTTCCAAAAATGGTTTGTAAATATAACGTAGGCAAATGAAATTATCACTCGAATATCTCATTAGAGAACCCAAAATAAAGTTGGACACAAACCCACTTTTGCTTTTACTTCACGGTTATGGCAGCAACGAGGAAGATTTATTTTCTTTTGCCAGCGAACTTCCCGATGAATATTATATTGTTTCCGCCCGTGCTCCCTACAATATGCAATACGGAAGTTATGCTTGGTATGCCATCAACTTTGATGCCGATCAAAATAAATTTTCGGACAATGAACAAGCAAGAATTTCAAGAGATTTGATAGCCCATTTTATTGACGAATTGATTAATAATTATCCTATTGACGCCACAAATGTGACATTAATCGGTTTTAGCCAAGGCACGATTTTAAGTTATGCCGTGGCGCTTTCGCATCCAGAAAAAGTGCAAAGAGTGGTGGCTATGAGTGGATATGTTAATCAGGAAATTCTTGAAGAAAATTATTTAAAAAATTCGTTTGCAAATCTAAAAATATTTGCTTCACACGGAACTGTCGACCAAGTAATTCCCGTGGAATGGGGACGAAAAGCAAAACCTTTTTTGGAAAATTTAGGTATCAACACGATTTATAAAGAATATCCAATTGGACACGGAGTTTCACCGCAAAACTTTTATGATTTCAAAAATTGGCTTATGCAGAAGTGGTCTTTAGTCGCAGTTTTCAGTCACAAAAATACTGCAAACTGCGACTGAATACTGAACACTTATTTCTGGTATATCAAAGATTGGATTGTCTCGAATGAAACCGTTTCATCATCATTGATGAAATACTTCAACAAAACTTCTCCCCAATATTCTCCGTCGCTAAAATCGGCAATAATCCAGCGGTGGTTTAATATTCTCACTTTATTGATGATGAATTTATTGGCACCAATTTGATCTTGTCCTATGTATGGATTTCCCTTGGGATTAGCATTCAAATCCATTAATTTTTCTGTCACAAAAGGGATTAACTTTCCGATTTGAATCGTTTTTGTTGCATTATCAGGATTGAAATAATTTTGGGCATTTTCGTTTTTTGCCAGAGAAAAATAATTGGCATCAGCCAGTTTATCAGTGATAGAATTCAAGCTGTCTTTCAATTTTGTCTCCGTTTTCACATATCTGTTTTGCTCAAAAGTTAGTTCCTTGCTGAAATACATATAGGTAAAAACATTCAAAAGTAGGACAAGAATAAAAAGATAAAGCAATAATGATTTTTTCATTTCTAAGTGATATTAAATAGTGATTTCCAAGTTGTCATACGCCAAATAAACGTTCTTCGGAAGTTTTTGTTGTACTTCTTCATGAAAACCCAGAATATGGCTAATGTGTGTAATATATGCTTTTTGAGGTTTTATCAAAGCTATAAAGTCCAGTGCTTCTTGTAAACTGAAATGTGTGGCATGAGGCTCTTCCCGCAAAGCGTTAACGACCAATACTTTTAAGTTTTTCAATTTTTTAATTTCGCTTTTCTCTACAGTTTTCACGTCGGTCAAATAAGCAAAATCATCAATTCTGTATCCAAAAACCTGAAGATTTCCATGCATCACGTTCACTGGAATTACCATTTTATTTCCGATAAAAAAAGGATGATTGTTGACCACTTCAATCGTTTTTACCGAAGGCGCGCCAGGATATCTATTTTCGATTTCAAAAATGTAATCAAATCGTTTTTTTAGATTCTCGATTACCCGTTGATGCGCATAAATTGGAATTTCACCTTGCTTGAAATTAAACGGACGAATATCATCCAATCCCGCAGTATGATCCGAATGTTCGTGGGTATATAAAATACCATCCACTTTTTGACAATTTGACACCAGCATTTGCTGTCTAAAGTCAGGGCCGCAATCGATTAAGTAAGAATGATTTTCCCAAGAAATCCAAACCGAAACCCGAAGCCTTTTGTCCTTTAAATCAGCACTTTGGCACACGGAATGATTGCTACCTATTACAGGTATTCCTTGTGAAGTGCCGGTTCCTAAAAAATATACATTCATCTAGCACGATTTTTGTTAATTATTTTACAAAAATAGGATTAATTATCTTTCACTAGAAACCTATTTAATTAACTTTGTAACAAATTAGCCCTATCTAAAATAATATGGATACCGAAATAAAACTGAAAGGTGACAAAGTCATCGAACAAATTCCTTCAATAAAAGACAAAGCACTTCGTATCAATTTGAACGAAAATATTTATGGAACTTTTGCTGAAATCGGTGCAGGACAGGAAACAGTTAGACATTTTTTTAGAGCTGGAGGTTCTTCCGGGACAATTGCAAAAGCAATGTCTGCCTATGACAAAGATTTTAGCGATGCCGTTTATGGCGTTGAAGAAGACGGTCGGTATGTAACCGAAAGTAGACTTAAAAAAATGCTTTCCCATGAAGAAGGATTAATAGAAAAACGATTAAGCAGAAAGAAACATCCCAATAAAATTTTCTTTACTTATGCCAATACCGTAGCCACCATTGACTTTGCCAAACAATTTAAAGGACATGGCTGGGTTGGTATCCGATATCAAATTGAACCTGACGAGGACTACAATGAAATCATAATCCACATTCGTTTTAAAGAAACCGATGTTCGATTACAACAAGAAACACTTGGCATCCTTGGAGTAAATTTGATTTATGGCGCTTATTATAAATATAATGATCCCAAAAGATTGTTGCGTTATTTATATGACCATTTAGATAAAGATCAACTAGAAATAGACACCATCAATTTCTCGGGACCCCGTTTCGCTGATGTTGACAATCGTTTAATGAGTTTACAATTGGTAAAAAATGGAATGACCGATGCCGTAATATTTGATCCCGAAGGCAAAAACATACTCCCGGCAGCCATATTATACAAAAAAAACATTCTTACTTTAAGAGGAAGTTTTCGCCCTGTGACAAAGGTTAACATGGATATGTATGAGGAATCATTAAAAATGTTTTTAGAAGAGCATAAAGTGGATCCCGAAAACACCTTGGTTATCTTTGAAATTACATTATCCAACTTACGTTCCGATGGCGAAATTGACGAAAGAGATTTTATGGATCGAGCAGAATTGCTTTGTTCACTCGGGCAAACAGTAATGATTTCCAATTTCCAGGAATATTATAGAGTTGTCGAATATTTTGCCAAATATACCAAGGCCAGAATGGGATTGGCAATGGGGGTAAACAATTTGGTCGACATTTTTGACGAAAAATACTATCGCCATTTAAGCGGAGGAATTCTGGAAGCTTTCGGAAAATTATTCTACCGTGACATGAAAGTGTACTTGTATCCAATGATAGACGAAAACGGTGAGATTATGAACTCCGAGACATTAAGAGTTCATCCACGAATGAAGGAATTATATAAATTTTTCAAATTCAACGGGAAAGTTGTTGACATTAAAAACTATAACCCTGAAAACTTGGAAGTATTCTCGCGTGAAGTATTAAAAATGATTAGTGACAATAAATCGGGTTGGGAATCCATGTTACCACTCGGTGTCGCCGAAATCATCAAGAGACACCGGCTTTTTGGATATACTCCAAGCAAAGTGCTGGAGAAAACTAATTAGTTTATAGATAAAAGACTTCAGATATAAGACAAAAGAGCCAAGAAAAAAATATTTTTTCCTGGCTCTTTTATTTTAAACCGGTGCTACACTATAGGATGATTATCGTGAATGAACCCTTATTTCAGTATCTGTGCGGAGTGAGCTTTGGTTTTTACATCGGAAATCACTTCATCGATGATTCCGGTTTCATCGATAACAAACGTGGTTCTGTGGATGCCGTCATATTCTCTTCCCATAAACTTTTTTGGCCCCCAAACTCCAAAAGCTTGAATCACGGATTTATCTTCATCGGCCAATAATGGAAACGGAAAATTGTATTTTTCCTTGAATTTGGCTTGGGCTTTTGCGGCATCGGCACTCACACCCAAAAGTTCGTAATTATTGGCTTGAAAACGTTCGAAATTATCTCTTAAATCACAAGCTTCTGCGGTGCAACCCGGAGTATTTGCTTTTGGATAAAAGAAAACCACCAACTTTTTCCCTTTATAATCAGCTAATTTATGCGAATTCCCGTCTTGATCAATTCCTGAAAAACTGGGTGCTTTATCGCCTTTTTTTAATGTTTTCATTTTTTGAGTTTAGAAGTTTAGGAGTTTAGAAGTTTAGTTATTAAATTGTACCCAAAATTAAACTAAAATGACCAAACCTGAACGTGTAACATTCGTTATAAATACGTTAAAAGAATTGTATCCTGAAATTCCGATCCCTTTAAATCACAAAGATCCTTATACCTTGTTGATTGCCGTTTTGCTCTCGGCACAATGTACTGATGTTCGCGTCAATCAAATAACACCCTTGCTTTTTGCCAAAGCTGACAATCCGTATGATATGATAAAAATGTCTGTAGAAGAGATAAAAGAGATCATTCGTCCTTGCGGCTTATCGCCAATGAAATCGAAAGGAATTTACGGTTTGTCACATATTTTAATTGACAAACACGGTGGAAAAGTGCCTCAAAGCTTTGAAAGTCTGGAAGAACTACCGGCCGTGGGTCATAAAACAGCAAGTGTCGTGATGTCGCAAGCTTTTGGTGTACCCGCTTTTCCCGTTGACACACACATTCACAGGTTGATGTATCGATGGAATTTGTCCAACGGGAAAAATGTGGTTCAAACCGAAAAAGATGCCAAACGCATTTTTCCGATGGAAATCTGGAACGATTTACACCTTCAGATGATTTGGTACGGACGTGAATATTCTCCAGCGAGAGGTTGGAATTTAGAGAAAGACATTATTACTAAAACAGTTGGAAGAAAAACTATTTTGGAAGATTCCCATAAAAAAACATCCCGATAATTATCGGGATGTTTTCCTAATTAGCCATAATTTCGAAACTCATTTTGTTAACTTTTATTATGCTTAACGCTTTTGAGTAATTCAATAAAAAAGAAACGGTTTCTTTTTTGGGTTTCATTGTATTAGTAACTAATGTTTTTTTAGAGTAAATTTTTGCCATATTGTAATAAAGTTTTTGTTTTTTTTTATTACAACGCAGTAATTTTCAATATATTGTCAATTCGTTAAAACAATTTGATGTTTATCGATTATTTTTCTCATATTCATTAAAGCATAACGCATTCTTCCCAATGCAGTATTAATGCTGACTCCTGTTATTTCGGATATTTCCTTGAAGCTCATGTCTTGATACATCCGCATTACCAATACTTCTTTTTGATCGGCTGGAAGTTCCTCAATTAATTTTTTTAAATCTATCTCAACTTGATCCTGAATAATTTGATTTTCTATCGTAAGAGAATCATCGGACATAATTGAAAAAATCGAAAATTCCTCTGTTTCCCTAAACATTGGCATTTTTTTATTTTTTCGATAATGATCAATAATCAAATTATGGGCAATACGCATTACCCAAGGCAAGAATTTTCCTTCTTCATTATAAGCCCTTGATTTTAAAGTTTTGATGACTTTAATAAAAGTATCTTGAAAAATATCATTCGAAATATCTCTATCGGAGATTTTTGAATATATAAAACCGAAGATTTTTGATTGATGCCTGTTGATCAATATTGTCAATGCGTTTTCGTCGCCTTCGACATAATTTTGCACCAGTAAAGCGTCTGGGAGTTGTATATTAGCCATAGTAATACTTTTTAGTTTTTAATAAAAATTTGGAGCAATTTCTCTAAAAAGTAGTTTTATAAAATAGGCTAATAGTTTTTGTAGTTAATTCTTTGTCAAATTTAACAAATTTTTATCCCAAGAAACAAGCAAAAACATTAAAATTAAGTTAAAAAGGAAATATCTTCAAGGAAACCGAATACTTTTTTACCAATAAAGCCGTTTTTATAAACCCAAAAACACGAATTTTTTTCAATTATAAAAATTGCAAAACAACTTAAGCAATAGAAATTTGTGATTCGTCCATTGGTAATTCTCATTTTAAAATTGATTACTTTTGTAAAAATTCGGTTTTCACATGCAAATTGACCTTTCTACACTAGATCCAAAGAAGAACATAATCATCAAAGGAGCGCAAGTACACAATCTAAAAAATGTGGATGTCGCGATTCCCAGAAATAAATTAGTGGTGATTACCGGACTTTCGGGTTCCGGAAAATCGAGCTTAGCTTTTGACACTTTGTATGCCGAAGGACAACGCCGTTATGTGGAAAGTTTATCTTCCTACGCCCGACAATTCCTTGGAAGACTAGACAAACCAAAAGTGGAATACATCAAGGGAATTGCACCTGCCATTGCCATTGAACAAAAAGTAAACACGACCAATGCGCGTTCCACCGTGGGAACTTCGACCGAGATTTACGATTATATCAAATTATTGTTTGCCAGAGTCGGGAGAACTTTTTCGCCTATTTCCGGAAAAGAAGTCAAAAAAAATACGGTTTCGGATGTTATTACTGATGTGAAAAAATTTGGAATTGACAGCAAATGGTTGCTCCTCGCCCCTATTCATCTCGAAAACGGAAGAGCTTTGGAAGATAAATTAAAAGCCTTGCTCAACCAAGGATTTTCCAGAATATTGGTCAATAACGAAACCGTTCGTTTGGACGACTTCTCGTCTCCGCTCGAAGTGACGGAAGGACATACTTTAGACAACAAAGACATTCTTCTCATTATTGACCGAATTGTAGTCAAGGACGAAGAGGAATTTTACAATCGCCTTTCGGATGCCGTGCAAACCGCCTTTTACGAAGGAAAAGGAATTTGCCATTTGCAGGAATTAAATACCCACAAACGCTATTCATACAGCAATAATTTTGAACTGGACGGCATCACCTTCTTGGAGCCAAACGTCCATTTATTCAGTTTCAACAATCCGTATGGCGCTTGTCCTATTTGCGAAGGCTATGGAAATATCATCGGGATTGACGAAGAATTGGTGATTCCCAACACTTCTTTGTCCGTGTATGAAAATGCCATTTTCCCTTGGCGTGGCGAAAGTATGGGCTGGTTTCGGGACGAATTGGTAAACAATGCTTACAAGTTTGATTTTCCTATTCACAAACCGTTTTTTGAACTTTCCGATGAACAAAAAGAGTTGGTTTGGAAAGGAAACAGCTATTTTCAAGGTTTGAATCGTTTCTTCAAGGAATTGGAAGAAAAAAATTATAAAATCCAAAATCGGGTGATGCTTTCCCGTTATCGTGGAAAAACCAAATGTCATTCCTGCAAAGGAAAACGCTTGCGAATCGAAGCTTCTTACGTGAAAATCAATTCCAAAACGGTTTCTGATTTGGTCGATTTACCTATCAAACATTTGGTCACTTTTTTCAAAAACATCGATTTGGATGTCTATGAAAAACAAATTGCCAAACGATTATTATTAGAAATCAACAACCGATTGTCGTTTTTGACCGAAGTTGGTTTAGATTATTTAACTTTAAATAGAAATTCGGCTACACTTTCCGGTGGCGAATCGCAACGCATCAATTTGGCAACTTCGCTGGGAAGTAGTTTGGTGGGTTCGATGTATATTTTGGACGAACCAAGCATTGGTTTGCATCCAAAAGACACCGAACGCTTGATCAAAGTATTGCAGTCTTTGCGTGATTTAGGCAACACTGTTATCGTGGTCGAACACGATGAAGACATTATGAAAGCTGCCGATATGATTATCGATATTGGCCCCGAAGCAGGAACTTTTGGCGGCGAATTAGTCGCCCAAGGAACTTTCGACGAAATCTTGAAATCGACTTCATTGACAGCGAAATATTTGAATGGTGAACTAGAAATAAAAACACCTCGCATTCGCAGAAAATGGAACAACTACATTGAAATTCTTGGCGCAAGAGAAAACAATTTACAAAATATAGACGTCAAATTTCCTCTGGAATGCCTGACCGTGATTACAGGCGTTTCCGGAAGTGGAAAAAGCACCTTGGTCAAAAAAATCCTGTTTCCGGCAATGCAAAAAAAGCTGGATGGTATTGGCGAAAAAGCCGGACAATTCACCGAAATGCGTGGTTATTATCACAAAATCCAACACATCGAATACGTGGATCAAAACCCGATTGGGCGAAGTTCTCGTTCGAATCCCGTGACGTATATCAAAGCGTATGACGATATTCGGGAATTGTTTGCCAAAGAAAAACTGTCGAAAATTAGAGGTTATCAAGCCAAGCATTTTTCATTCAACGTCGATGGCGGAAGATGCGAAACCTGTAAAGGTGAAGGTACAATCAATGTCGAAATGGTTTTTATGGCCGATGTGCAATTGCATTGTGAAACCTGCAACGGCAAACGATTTAAGAAAGAAGTTTTGGAAGTCACTTTCGACGGAAAAAACATTCACGATATCCTGACAATGACAATCGATGATGCGATTGCTTTTTTTGCAGCCAATAAACAAACTAAAATCACCCAGAAATTGCAACCGTTGCAAGATGTTGGTTTAGGTTATGTGCAATTAGGACAATCCTCCTCTACGCTTTCGGGTGGTGAAGCACAGCGCATCAAACTGGCTTCCTTCCTGGTCAAAGGTGCTACCAAGGAAAAAGCGCTTTTTGTATTTGACGAACCCACAACGGGATTGCATTTTCACGACATCAAGAAACTCTTGGCTTCGTTTGATGCCTTAATAGACAAAGGACATTCGGTATTGGTGATTGAACACAATTTGGATTTGATAAAATGTGCCGACTGGATCATTGATTTGGGTCCCGAAGGTGGCGAAAATGGTGGACAATTACTCGCCGAAGGAACTCCCGAAGAAATCGTGAAAATGAAAAAATCGATCACTGGGAAGTATTTGAAGGAGAAGTTATAATTCAGCATTTCTAAGAGCGCATTAATGTTGTCCTAATACCGCTAGTTATTTCAAATTAGTCCAATAAAAAATTGAACTAAATGAAATATAC
>DHXP01000021.1:31109-43751 GCA_002413745.1 Flavobacterium sp. UBA5153
GAACTAAATGAAATATACAGCGGCATTACACCAGAACGATTGGACTAAAATATAATGAGTAATGGTATAAAAACATAAAAAGCCCAGAAATCATATTAATTTCAAGGCTTTTCCTATTCAATATTCTTTGAATTAATTTTTTAAATATTTCTCCAAGAATTGATCTTGTTCCCAAAGCAAATGCAAAATATTCTCTTTTGCAACATAACTGTGTGCTTCTTTTGGTAATATTACCATTCTGGCTGGAGCTCCTAATCCTTTTAAAGCTTGGAAATAACGTTCTGTTTGCAAAGTAAAAGTTCCCGGATTGTTATCGGCTTCACCGTGTACTAATAGTAATGGTGTTTTCATTTTGTCGGCATTCATAAAAGGAGACATCGTGTTGTAAACTTCAGGAACTTCCCAATAATTGCGTTGTTCAGATTGAAAACCAAAAGGAGTCAAAGTTCTGTTGTAAGCTCCGCTTCGGGCGATTCCGCAAGCAAAAAGATTGGAATGGGTCAATAAATTTGCTACCATAAAAGCACCATAAGAATGGCCTCCAATAGCCACTTTTTTCTTGTTGATGTAACCCAAAGCGTCCACGGCATTTATCGCTGCTTCGGCATTGTCAACTAATTGTTTGATGAAATTGTCGTTAGGCTCTGTTGTTCCTTCGCCAATAATTGGAAACGAAGCATCATCAAGAACCACATATCCTTTGGTTACCCAATAAACGAACGAACCATAATATGGAAACGTAAATTCATTTGGGTTTTGATTACTTTGACCCGCACTGCTTTTATCTTTGAATTCGGATGGATAAGCCCAAATCAACAACGGCAATTTTTCTTTTTTGACCTTGTCATATCCTTCTGGCAAATACAAGGTTCCTGATAATTCCACGCCGTCTTTTCGTTTGTATTTGATGACTTCTTTGCTCACATTTTTGATACTTTCAAATGGATTTTTGAATGCAGTGATTGGTGTAAGCTTATTTTTTTGTTTGATGTTTCTAAAATAGTAATTTGGATATTCACTTTTAGACTGAATCTGAACTAAAACAGTTCCTTTTTTGAAATCTTCAATCTCCAATAAATCTTCTTTTTTGTCTTTGTAAAGTGAAGTGTAAAGTCGGTTTGATTCTAGTGTTTTCAAATTGAATTCATTAATGAAAGGAAATTGTCCGTCTTTAGTAAAACCTTTTCCTACACGGAACGCATTGTCATTTTCGATGGCCAAAACATATTTATTGTATTGGTTTTTCTTGGTTTCAAAATTACCTGGATCCGAATAAATATCTTGTGAATTTCTATCCGAAATCACTTTTGGTTTTTGAGTCAAATCAGATGGATTTATTAAATAGGTTTTGGTGTTTCGGGTGTCGTACCATTCGTCAGAAACGATGGCAACGTTGTCATTTCCCCAGATTATGTCACTATAGCGTTGAGGTGTTTTTACCAATGAAGTCGGTTGGGCGCTAAAAGGGGCTTCCCAAAGAAATACTTCATCTCTAAACTCTACTTTATTGGCTTGATCTCCTTCATCCAATGCCACAACATACGACAACGTAGCTGGTTTGTCATTTCTCCAAGCCATTTCTCGTTTTCCTTTGCGAACAGCCATAAAACCTTTTGGCATAATTTCGTTCAAAGGCACTTCATTTACCGTTTTTATTTCAACACCATTTTTGTCATAAACAATTGATTTCATCGGGAAACGACTCAATGGAACGATGTATGAAAATGGTTTTTGAATGGTGGTTAACATCAAATAATTACCGTCTGGTGAAATTCTTTCTCCAGCATACATATCGGCATTTTTGAATAAAGTTGCTGTTCCGTTTAGGTTTACTTTATACAATTCAGAAGTAATGATGTTTTCAAAATTGATTTCATCATTTTTGTTTTTCAACATATCTGGATAAGTTCTGTTTTGCGATTTTGCACCGTCTGCATTGGAGATAATTGGCCCAGTTGGCAAATCTTTTTTAACATCCAATAATGCGGCCCTGTTTTTTGGCAACATTTTTACCAAAATAGTTTCGTTATCATTGAACCAACTGAATGGATTGCCAAGATTTGCATTTACGGTTGCTTCGGTTAGTTTGGTAGCTTTTGCGGAAGCCACATCCAGAACCCAAAGTTCTACACCCGTGTTAATTGTATTCGAAAATAAAATCTTCTTGTCATTAGGTGACCACATTACATTACTGATGCGAGGATTTGTTGGTAAACCAGTAACCTGAACTTCGTTTTTATCTTGTATTTTTCGTAATTTGAGGTTGGTTGTATAGGTAACCGTACTTGAAATATTGGTTATGGGATTGATTCTTAAGCCACCCAATCGCAATTCTTCTTGGTTTAAATCGTCTAATGTCTTATAGGTATTTCTGTAGGACAACAGCATATATTCTTTTTTGGTATCCATTGAAACCGAAGGTGCTCTTTGGTAATCAGCCAAGTCTAAAATGGTTTTGGACGGTTTTTGATAGCTAAGGTTTTCTTGCGCAGAAGCGAATAAACTTAGACCTAGAAATAATAGTGTAACTTTTAATTTCATGGATTGAAATAGTTTGGATTAATGAAAGTACAGTTTTTATAATTTGTCTAAAATAATTCAATTTTGTTACATTTGAAAATATTTTTTTTTAATACTCTGGTCCTGACGGGAGTGATATTTTTTTTTCTCACTAACCAAAATTCGAAATATTCTCGCATATTACGAACTGCTCTGCAACGGTCTCCCAATCTCGCAACTAGGAAAATGGCGGACAATTACTCGCCGAAGGAACTCACGAAGAAATTATTAAAATAAAAAAATCGATTACTGCAAAGTACTTGAAGGAGAAGTTGATATAATTCGAATTCCCCTTTTTTATAATCTATTATAAGTAAGAAAAATACCTCAACAACACAAAATTTTACAATAAATAAGCGAAATTATGTAAAATATTATGTTGTATTTTTTACAATTTTGTAAATTAGTAAGAATACTGATTCTATTAACACTGATTTAGTCTAAAAGAGTTTTATTTACGTATGCATACAAAACAAATCCATTTTCTAAAAAAAACACTACGAGTGCTGCTTTGGTGCGTTGTTTCGATAATTGCGTTTTTACTACTTTTCACCATTTTAATTCAGGTTCCCTCCATTCAAAATTATGCAAAAGATAAAGCAATAACCTATTTGCAGAATAAAATTAAAACCAAAGTTTCTTTAGACCGAATTGCCGTTAATTTTCCAAAAGAAATTGTTTTGGAAGGATTTTATTTTGAAGACCAAAAAAAAGATACTTTATTAATTGGCAAACGCCTAGAAGCTGACATCGATTTATTTAAACTTCTTAGCAGCCAATTGGAGATTAATTCGGTTTCCCTACAAAATGCCACAGCCAATATTTCCAGAAATAAGGATGGCGTTTTTAATTTCGACTATATTATCAAGGCCTTTGAATCAAAAGTACCCGCCGATCCGAATAGTAAACCATTTAAGATTTCGGTTGTAAAAGTAAATCTCGAAAATGCCACTTTTAATTTTAAAGATGATTTTTCTAGAAATGATATTCGTGTAAAACTCGCCCACTTTGATACTAAATTCAAGAAGTTTGATTTGGATAAAATGGATTTTGACATTCCGAATATCGATTTAAATGGTTTGAAATTAGTTTTGAATCAGGATGTAGTCGAAAAAATTGCCGAAATATCCGTAAATACGCTGGATACAATTTCGAAAAGAAAAGATTTCAATTTAAAACTAGACAAAATCAGCTTTTCGAACATTGATATTTCATACGACAATAAAGATTCCAAACTGGGTTCGGGTTTGATTTTAGGCAATTTAAAATTATCAGTTAACAAAATTGATTTAAATAAGCAGCTGCTGGATTTCGACACTTTCGAATTAAAAAACGGGAAAGGAAATTTGCGATTAGGCGTAAATGACAAACAACTTATTACCCCAAATTTAGATTCTACTTCAATACTTCAAACAGGATGGAAAGTAAAACTAAATGCTGTCGATTTGCAAAATATAGCTTTCAAATATGACGATATGCATTTCAAACAAATCCCAAAAGGAATTGATTACAGTCATCTTGATTTGGATAAATTCTATTTTAAAGCAGAGAAATTGTATTATGCGAATGATACTATTTCTGGAAATATAAAATCACTTACAGTAAATGAAAAAAGCGGCTTGGAAATTCAGGCCTTAAAAACAGCATTCTTCTATGGTCCAAAAAATGCGTATTTGAACAATTTGTATTTGAAGACACCACAAACGCTTCTGCAAAACAGAATCAAAGTAGGTTATCCATCGATTGCAAACTTAAAAAAGAATATTGCAGACCTAACTTTGGACGCGAATTTGAGTCAATCAAAACTAGGATTTAAAGACATTTTACTGTTTGCTCCCTATTTAACAAAAGAAGACCTGTTTAAAAACAATCCAAATGCGGTTTTGTATTTGAATGCCCGTTTGAATGGAAAAATAAAAGACCTTAATATTCCGCTGTTTGAAATGAGCGGTATTGGAAACACGAGAGTTTCCGTTTCTGGTAAAATTACTGGCTTGCCCGATGCACAAAAAGCGCATTATGATTTGGATATAAAGAAATTATCAAGCACGTCCAAAGATGTTCTTTCTTTGGTGCCTGCGGGAACGGTTCCTGAAAACATCCAGCTTCCTTCACAGTTCAATTTAACGGGGAAATTTAAAGGTTCGATTCAGAACTTCAAAACAAATTTAGCGGTAAACAGCAGCTTTGGAAATGCCAAAGTAGAAGCCTTGTTTGATCAGCGCATTAAAAATCAAGAGAAATACGATGCGACGGCGTACTTGCTCGATTTTGATTTAGGCAGCTTGATAAAAAATGATTCTTTAGGGAAAATTACGCTTAATGCGAAAGTAAAAGGGAAAGGATTAAACCCAAAAACAGCTCAGGCAGAGCTGGACGGAATTGTCCAAAAAGCAGTTTTTAATAAATATACGTATCGAAATTTAACCTTGAAAGGACATATCGAAAACGGATCTTTTGCGGTAAAATCTGGAATGAAAGACCCTAATTTACATTTTGATTTGGTTGCCAACGGAAATGCAAAAGACAAATATCCTTCGATACAATTAAAATTAAACTTGGATATTGCTGATCTCCAAAAACTGAATCTTCACGCTGGTCCGATGAAATTGCGTGGAAACATTGATGCTGATATTGCCAACACTAATCCTGATTTTTTAAACGGAAAAATTTTCCTTTCCAACATTCAGATTTTACAGGAAGCCGAAGTTGTTGTGCTGGATTCGATTAAAATTGTGGCTTTCGCAGACAATAAAAAAAATAACATCAAAATTAAATCACAATTTCTGAAAGCCGAAGTTGACGGAAAATACACGCTAACGACTTTGGCAGCAGCCGTGAAAAAATCACTGTCAAAATATATAGATTTAGGTAATCCAAAATCCAATGCTGCATCAGATGAACAACGATTCACTTTTAAACTGTCTGTTGATAACGATCCGATTCTTTTTAAACTGATTCCGAAATTAACAAGTTTGGAGCCAATAAACATCTCCGGAAAAT
This sequence comes from Flavobacterium sp. UBA5153, assembly GCA_002413745.1. GTDB lineage: Bacteria > Bacteroidota > Bacteroidia > Flavobacteriales > Flavobacteriaceae > Flavobacterium. The sequence goes on from DHXP01000021.1 coordinate 36,672, forward strand.
ACAATAATGTCGCCGATTCATTGGAGGTGAAAGGAACGATTCCGAGAATTGTATATAATAATAACACGATTTCCGACGGAAAAATAAATATTGAAGCCAAAGGAAATGCTTTGGAATATCAGTTTTCTGTGGCCACTATCGAAAGCGGGCAAATTAAAGTTCCCTTTACCAGTTTATCCGGAAAAGTGGAAAACAATGTGCTGTCGTATGCATTGGAAGTAAAAGATGCGAGTAAGAAACAACAGTATTTTATTGCCGGTGAATGGCGGCGTGACAATGCTAAAAATATACTAAAAATTGACGCCAAAAATTTTGTACTCAATTATGACAAGTGGAATATCAATGCCGAAAATGCCATTGAATTTGGAGATAAACGACTTTATATCAATAAGTTTTATTTGGAGAATTCCGGAAACGAACTTAAAATTCAGTCACAAGGGAATCCCAATAATGCGCCACTGAAGGTTGATTTCGTGAATTTCAAAATTGAGACCATTCTGAATATAATCAAAAAAGACAAATTGTTGATGCAAGGTTCGATCAATGGTTCCGCTTTGGTGGAGAACGTGATGGCAAAACCAACTTTTACCTCTGATTTGAAAATTGACAAATTTGCTTTTAAAGGGGAGCCCGTTGGTGATATTGCCATAAAAATAGACAATAAAACAAATAATTTGCTGGCAACAAATGTTACGCTCAGCGGCGAAGGCAATGACGTTACCCTTGTAGGAACTTATAAAATTAACGACAGCAGTTTTGACCTAGTTTTAAATATGAACAAGTTAAATGTCAAAAGCATACAAGGATTTAGCTTGGGGCAAATTGCTGATGGAGCAGGTTACTTATCCGGAAATTTTAAAATCACGGGAAATACCGCTGCACCAAAATTAGATGGTGAATTAAAATTTAATGATACAGGTTTCAGAATCACAAAATTCAACTCTTATTTTAAAGTCACTGATGAAAAAATCAGGCTTCAGAATGAAATGATTGCATTTGATAATTTTACTTTACACGATGAAAATGACAATGAACTGTCGGTAAACGGTACGATTCATTCTACCAATTTCAGAAATTTTGATTTTGGTTTAAGAGTTGTCGCAAATAATTTTAGAGCGATTCATTCTAAAGAGGCCGACAATGATTTGTTTTATGGGGATTTATTTTTAGATACAAAATTGAACATAAATGGAACGTTCGAAAACCCGATTGTTGACGGAAACATCAAAATAATTGAAGGTACCAAATTTTCTGTTGTTTTGCCCCAGTCCGACCCTTCAATTGCCGACAGGGAAGGAATTGTAGAGTTTGTGGACGAAGATAACTTGTATCTGAAACAAACTGACGCCCTAAAGAAAAAACTCAACCAGTCCGCTTTAATTGGCATGGATGTTAGTGTTGACATTTCGATCGAGAAAGAAGCAGAACTTACTTTGGTCATTGACAAAGGGAATGGAGATTATCTTAATCTTAAAGGCGAAGCCGAACTTACTGGAGGAATCGATCTTTCAGGAAAAACTACTTTAACAGGTAAATATGAGTTTTCCTCAGGTGCTTATGAGATGAATTTTAACATGATACGACGAAAATTTGAAATTCAAAAAGGAAGTTCTATTACATGGAATGGTGAGCCAACTATGGCAACTTTGAGAATTACGGCGATTTATAAAGTGGAAACAGCACCGATAAATTTACTTGGAAATCAATTGGGAGCAGTAAGTCCAACAGTTAGAAACACCTACAAACAGAAAATTCCGTTTCAGACTGTTTTGAAGATGAATGGCGAATTGTTGAAACCTGAAATAACATTTGACATTATTCTTCCAGATGGAAATTATGGTGTTTCATCAGATATTGTAACAGCTTCCCAAGCAAAACTGGAACAGTTACGACAAGAGCCTGCAGAATTAAACAAACAGGTTTTTGCCCTTTTATTGTTAAACCGTTTTATTGGCGAAAATCCTTTTGCAAGTGAAAGCGGAGGAACTAGTGCAGAATCATTGGCCAGACAAAGTGTAAGTAAAATACTTTCGCAACAATTAAATGATCTCGCAGCAGATTTAATTTCTGGAGTACAGTTGGAATTTGATTTGCAATCGACCGATAATTATACTTCCGGAGTTTTGGAAAATAGAACCGATTTGAATGTTGGTGTTTCTAAAAAACTATTTAATGACAGAATAAAAGTAACGGTAGGAAGTAGTTTTGGAGTGGAAGGCCAGGAACGTGCCAACGAAGATGTTACCAATATTGCTGGAGACGTTGCACTAGATTATCAACTTACAAGAGACGGACGATATATGGTTCGAGTCTATCGAAAAAATGAATATCAGGTTGCTATTGCAGGACAGGTTGTAGAGACAGGAGTTGCCTTTATTGTTACGATGAGTTATAATAAATTCCGAGAGCTTTTTCATCGCAGTGAGCAAGAAAAAGAAATAATCAAGAAACAAAAGATTAATAAGGAAAAAAGAAAACTCAAAGCGAAAAAAGAAAAACAAAAAAATCTAGAGAAAGAACTAATTGAGGAAAATGAGCAAAAAACTTAGAAATATGGAAACTAGATATATAAAATATTTTATAGTGCTATCCTTGTTTTTTGCTTTTGGATGTAGCAACACTAAATATTTAGCCGAGGGAGAATTATTGTATACCGGAAGTTCTGTAACAGTGAAAGATTCAGTTATCAAAAAGAAAGACAGAAAAGCATTGGAGAAAGAATTAGAAGCGATACTGCGCCCAAAACCCAATAAAAAAATACTAGGATTGCGATTTAAACTGTGGGTTTACAATAGGACTGGAAAACCTAAAAAAGCTAAAGGAATCAGATATTGGTTAAGAAATAAAGTCGGTGAAGCCCCAGTACTTTTTAGCCAGGTCGATTTAGATTATAACGTGGCGGTCTTGAGGAATTTTTCAGAAAACAGGGGTTATTTTAAAACTAGGGTTAGCGCTGATTCGACTGCCAAAAACAAAAGGGCAACTGCAGAATATACCGTATGGCCCAAAAGACAATACAAAATAAAAAACGTCCAATTTCCGGAAGATTCTTCGGCTTTAGGAAAATCAATTGCCAGAACGAGTCGCAGAACTTTACTTAAGGAAGGAAATCCATATGATTTGGAAATTATAAAACTCGAGAGAGAACGCATTGATGCCAGGCTTAAGGAAAAGGGATATTATTATTTTAATCCAGATTTTATTTTGGCCCAGGTGGATAGTACAAAAGGAGATCATGAGGTCAATATTAAATTAAAAATAAAAGACGAAACACCTGATAAAGCCGCAATTGCCTATAAAATAAACAAGATTGTAGTGTATCCCAATTTTTCGATTTTAAAAGACAGTATTACTTATAAAAACGAGGATATTGTGCAATATAAAGACTTCACAATCATTGATTCGGCGCATACTTTTAAACCAAGAATATTTGACAGAACATTATATTTTAAAAAAGGAGATCTTTATAATCGAAAAAATCACAATCTCTCCTTAAACCGTTTTGTAAATCTGGGAACATTTAGCTTTGTAAAAAATGAATTCAAAGTTTCAGACAGTATAAAAAACACTTTGGATGCCTATTATTATCTGACGCTTTTGCCTAAAAAGTTTATCCGAGTCGAAGTTTTGGGCAAAACAAATTCAGCCAGTTATACTGGTACAGAAATAAATGTAAACTGGAATAACCGAAACGTATTTCGAGGTGCCGAATTACTGACGATATCCGTATTTGGCGGAGCCGAGTTTCAGCTTTCAGGACAAAATAAAGGACATAATATATTTAAACTGGGAGGAGAAACCAGTTTAACCTGGCCAAGATTTATTACGCCATTCAAGATTGAAGGTTCCAGCGAATTCGTTCCCAGAACCAAAGCAACAGTGCGATATGAATATCAAAACAGGACGCAGCTTTACGCTTTAAATTCCTTTAAAACCTCTTTTGGATATATCTGGAAAGAAAACATCCGAAAAGAACATCAGTTGAATGTTGTTGATATTACCTATGTAAGTCCGAATAATGTTACGGCGGCATATCGGGAAAGTATTTTGGCAGATCCCTCTTTGGGAAAAGTAATCGAAAAACAATTAATTTTTGGACCAACGTATTCGTATACATTCACGAATACAATGCTAAAACGTAAAAAAAATACCTTCTATTTTAATGGAGAAGTGGATTTGGCTGGAAATGTTACGGGTTTGCTAACTGGAGCGAATATTAAACAGGGCGACACGATAAAAATATTTGATGTTCCGTTTAGCCAATACGTTAAAGTAAAAGCTGATTTTAGGCATTATTTAAAACTGGGAAAAGAAAGCAAATTGGCAAGCAGAATTATTCTGGGTGCTGGATTTGCGTATGGAAATTCAAGTACATTGCCTACAACCAAGCAATTTGTCGTGGGAGGAACCAATAGTATTCGCGCCTTTAGAGCGAGATCGCTTGGACCTGGAAGTTACCAAGCTCCTCTTACTTCCAACTCCTTTTTGCCGGATCAGTCTGCTGATTTAAAATTAGAATTTAATACGGAATACAGGGCACGAATTTACGGTTTAATGAAAGGTGCCCTATTTGTAGATGCTGGAAATATTTGGCTATTGAATGCAGATCCAAACAAACCCGGAGCCGAAATCTCGAAAGATTTCATGAAACAGATTGCAGTGGGTGCTGGCGCAGGATTGCGTTTCGACTTTTCCTTTTTAATCTTACGAACCGATTTGGCATTTCCGCTCAGAAAGCCTTATTTGCCTGAAGGACAAAGATGGGTGATTAATGCTATTGATTTTGGAAGTGGCTCTTGGAGAAAAGAAAATCTAATTCTCAATATTGCCATCGGTTATCCTTTTTAGGGTAGTATAAAAAATCGGTTAGTGGGAAGTATTTGAGGGAGAAGTTATCAGAAAGAATCTCGTCGTATTCTGTCATTTCGACGAAGGAGAAATCTCATTTGTTGCTCTCGTTATGTGATTTCTCCCGTTGGTCGAAATGACAGATAAACACTTACACAGTGTATTACAATAGCGGAGATTTTTAGATAAAAACGTCTTTCACTCGCTCGGATTTCTCGAATGCGTTCCAATAATTCGTCAAAATAATCTTTGCCAAAACGTTTGCCTTGCTTCAAGCGTTCGTCGTCTAAAACAAAGCCTTTAATTATAAATTCCCTCAAGGTTTTAGTTGCCCAAATACGGAATTGTGTAGCCTGAAAACTGTTTACACGGTAGCCAACGGCAATAATAGCGTCAAGATTATAGAAATTTGTATCGTATAATTTACCGTCTTCGGCAGTTGTTCGGAATTTCCGAACAACTGATTTTTCGTCTAATTCTCCTGTTTCAAAAACATTTTTCAGATGTTCGCTGATAGTGGCTTTTGATTTACCAAAAAGCTCTCCTATTTTCTTTTGGCTGAGCCAAAAAGTCTCTTCTTGAAAAAAAACCTCCATTCTCACGTCTCCATCAGCTGAGGAATAAAAAATGAGTTCGTTTGATTGTGGCGTGAGTTCTTTAGACATAATCGTTTATTTTATTGAAGACAAAAATATGATGTTTTGTGGCTGGTTCAAATATCTTTCTTGTGCCATATCAATCTTACTAATAATACATCTATTTCTGATTTAAATTTTCGGATAAGAAATATATAAATTTTATTAAACCGCCTTTTAAACGTTCGACTTCAACAATCGCATCATTAATTGACAATCTATATTCAGACTTTATTCTTGATTCGACTTGCTGACCTTGTTTTGTTAGTTCTTGTATTATTTTCTCTAACTCCTCAGTATGCTTTTTATCTTTAATATTAAAAAGAAGTACTGTGAAAATTGATATTAGAAGAAAGGAAAAAATAATTTCAAGCATTTTTAAAATATGAGCATAATTAGTAGTCGGAATAATTTCAGGTATAGAACTGAAGAAAATCGTGTTAAAACTATAATAAACAAAACTAAAAAAACTTCCTGTTTGACTTCCTGAAAATGATAAGTAATCTATTTTATATAAAGCATAATTCATTCCGCTAAAAAAGAAAATTGTTAGAAATAATAATGCAAATAAATTGAGAAGGTAAAAAATTATATTAAGGTTACTTTTTTGATATTCCTGTAATCTTGATGAAAGGTAATAACAACCCCTATTTAAAATAACTGTCAGTTGTAAATTATTTGACCATTTCTGTAATTGTGTTGAATTCATTTCGGTTACTTGAAGGTTTTTGACTTCGTCATCAATAGTTGTCATTAACTCCGTATGTTTTATAATAAAATTAACCCCTTTCAAATGAATTTTATGCATTGAAGAAGGTGTAAATATTGTAAAGAATCTATTAAAATAAATAACAATAATTGTTATTATTAAAACGACAATTGTTGAGTATAAAATAATAGGGTTATCAAATTTGAGTAGAAAGAAAAATGATATGGTAGTAATTGAAAAAACAAAAAAATTATATATAAAACCATTAAAAAAGGAAATAATTGTATTAATGAAAGCAATTGCAATTGTCCAACTTTTTGTTTTATATATTAAAAATGGAATTTTAAAAAAGAGCAAAACGAAAGGATAAAAAATAATGAATAATGTCAATAATACAGCGTAGTTTTTTTTTCCGAAAAAAAATAACATAGTTAAAATGGATAATAATATAAAAAATTTGTATTCAACTATCCATTCACCTTTTGGAAAAAAGTTCTTTATTAAATAAGAATCTATATCATAAATAAATAATTTTACAATTAAATAAAGCCAAAAGATAATTGCTATTGCATTCTCAATAAAGTTTAAAAATTTATTTGATTTTTTGGCTTCTTTTCGTAAAACTTCAGCTTCAATTACTTCCGACATAATTCCTAAAATATTTAATTAGTTGTGTTAATTTTTTTTGTTCTTCAGACTATTAATGCTAAGTCTATACATTCCAATCATAAAATGGCTCTTTTATTCCCCCGCTAATATAGCAAAAAAACAGTACAAATCCACCAAAAGAATCTCTATCAATAGGAGAGAACAAACCAAAATCGTAACTTTGCGTTTTGCCAAAATTTATGCTAGAAAACGATAACAATACCGCTAGTTATTTCAAAT
>DHXP01000021.1:43970-44381 GCA_002413745.1 Flavobacterium sp. UBA5153
GCGCGAGTACACAATCTAAAAAATAGAGTCGTCCGTATTCCTCGGGAGAAAGGGATCGTGATTACAGGGCTTTCGGGTTCTGGGAAATCTTTTCCATAAAATCTAATTTAATGAGTTCCCAGTTTTTAGAAAGCAAACAATTGGGCTCAAAATCTAAATCCGCAGCAGTAAAATCGATTAGCATTTGTTTGATTTTAATGAAATCATCATTATAAGGATAGCGTTTTTGAAAGTACGAAATCATATCTCCAAGGGGGTATTGTGTTCAAGAAATAATGCAAATCCCAAAAGTCTTTTTTTCTTCCCCCACGTAGAACAACATCCAATTTCATTGCGATAATTTCTTCAATAGAGGCCATTCGAACAGTATCAACAGTAATTTCCTCAAAAACGTAATCATCGGTATAATAT
>DHXP01000021.1:44623-44856 GCA_002413745.1 Flavobacterium sp. UBA5153
ATCTATGGGACTTGAACTATAAAAAGCATACTTATTTTTCAGGAAATTTTTGATACGATCGAAATCAATAGATCCATAATCCGCATCGGTAAACAAATCAATATCAACGGACATTCGATGACCAATTTGCAAACTCAAAGCCGTTCCTCCAACGAGTCGAAACGACGAGAAAATTTCTTCCTGCATCAAATCGATTAGAATTTCTTTAAGTAGGGTCTGCTGAGAAACGCATA
>DHXP01000053.1 GCA_002413745.1 Flavobacterium sp. UBA5153
TATTGGGGAGAAATTAAAAGAAAATACAACTATCAAAACGAAAGTCCATCCATTTATGATTTTCTTTTAGAAGTATTCAATACCAATTTCATACTGGGTAAAAAATCCGGACTGGCAAAAGAAACAAGATTATTACTTTCCTTATGGAAAGATACCATTCAATTCAGAGACTATTTCGCCAAAGTTTCGGATAAAATCGCATCGGATATCGGGGTGGAAAGTAAATTAGACCAAGCTTCAATTGATGATATAATTGGTGATGATTTATTTAAACTAAGCGATGTTAAAGTAATACATGAATTGGTTCAGTTGATTACTTCAGAAAGCATATCAAATGAAAAAGTAATTCAATATATAAAACAAAGGGAGAACAAATTTTGGTTTGGAGAAGTGGAATCTTTTTATCAAAGTTTACTGTTTGCATCCGATTTAATTGCATTAATTCGCAAACAAGCCCAAACCAAATATGCCACATTTGAAGAAGGTACAGACCATTATGCCGCTTCCTTGTATGAAGTAGATTTAATGTATCGAAAATTCATTTGGAATTACAGAAAAACATCCCAGAACAAAATATTAGCCGATCTCGCTGTTAAAGTGGAAAAGGTATATTCTAATGACTGGTTACTGATATACAATAACAATTGGCAAAGCACAATCGATAAACTAAAATCTTGGCCAAAAGACATCCGAACAAGTCAGAGGAGTTTTTTCGACACACATGTTAAGCCAGTATTAGATAAAAAACAACGTTTATTCGTAATCATTTCTGATGCTTTGCGATACGAATGTGGAGCAGAACTAACGAAACGACTGCAATCGGAAAATCGTTATGAAGCAACAATGAATCACATGATTAGCAGTTTGCCTTCCTACACACAACTCGGAATGGCTTCTTTACTTCCTCATAAAGTACTAAGCATTCAAGAAAATTCAGATATTGTATTTGCTGACGGAATGTCCAGTAGTGGAACTCAAGGAAGAACAAAAATATTGGAAACAAATTCTGGAGTGAGAGCCATAGCAATCAAAGCCGAGGATTTCATGAAAATGAATTCAGCAAAAGAAGGTAGAGATTTCGTAAAACTATATGACCTCATCTACATTTATCATAACAGGATTGATAAAACGGGTGATGACAAAACCACTGAGGAAAAAGTGTTTGAAGCAGTTGATGACGAGTTACAATTTTTGATGGAAATGATTAAAAAAATTGCAGCTATGAATGGAAATAATATGTTTGTTACTGCCGACCACGGATTTATTTACCAACACAACGAACTAGAAGATAGTGATTTTAGTGTATCCAACCATACTGGAACTATCTGGAAAGAAAACCGAAGATTTGTTATTGGTACAGATATCACAAATGACAAGGCAACCAAAGCTTTTAAAGGGGAAGATTTGGGAATACAATCCAATATTGATGTTTTAATTCCAAAATCCATCAACAGACTTCGCGTAAAAGGTGCTGGTTCCCGATTTATACATGGTGGAGCTTCGCTCCAGGAAATTGTTATTCCATTAATAAAAATTAGTAAAACAAGACAAAATACAACATCACAAGTAGATATTGATATTATTAAATCTACCGATAGAATCACAACAAATATTTTAGCGGTTTCATTCATACAAACAAATTCAGCAAGCGAACAAGTACTGCCAAGAACTATTCGAGCAGTTATTCGAGCAGAAGATGGCGAAGATTTGAGTGACCAATTCAAATACATCTTTGACATTGAAGAAGGAAGTGAAAGACAAAGAGAAGTAAAACACAGATTCCAATTAAGTTCAAAAGCCAGTGGTAAATACAAAAATCAACGTGTCAAACTGATCTTGGAAGAACCGGTTGATGGAACAACCAAATGGAAACACTATCAAGACTATTACTACACACTAAATATTTCATTTACAAACGATTTTGATGATTTTTAATAATAAATAATAGTACTACATTTCTGGCTCCCTCTCCTTTGGAGAGGGCTGGGGTGAGGAATTTACAAACGATTTTGATGATTTTTAATATATGAAGGCATTAGACATAAAATTGAACGAGCATTTCGGTGGTAAAGTAGTACGTAAAGACCTTACCAAATTGGTAAAGGGAAATGCGATTGTTCCCATTTATGTATTGGAATATTTGCTTGGTCAATACTGTGCAACAAATGATGAAGAAACAATCATTCAAGGCGTAGAAACCGTTAAAAAAGTAATAGCGCAGCACTTTGTCCATCGTGATGAGGCGCAGATCATTAAATCAACTGTTCGTGAAAAAGGATCCCATAGAATTATTGATAAAATTTCAGTAAAACTAAATGACAAACGAGACCAATATGAGGCTTCTTTCGCAAATCTGGGGTTAAATCATATTCCGATCAGCGATGAAAATATAAGGGAACATCAAAAGTTATTGTCAAGCGGAGTTTGGTGTATTCTTACTTTGGCTTATCACTCCAACGATGAAAAAAACAGTTCCCCTTGGATTATCGAATCCATAAAACCCATACAGATTTCCGTTAGCGACCTTGATGAATACAAGGAAGGCAGAAAAGCATTTACCAAGGAAGAATGGATGGATGTGCTATTGCAAACCATGGGATTAAATCCAGAGGAATTTACTTTTCGTTCCAAATTATTACAATTAACGAGATTAGTTCCATTTGTTGAGAACAACTACAATTTAATTGAATTGGGTCCCAAAGGAACAGGAAAATCGCATATTTTTTCTGAGTTGTCACCACACGCAATGCTGATTTCGGGTGGAGAAGTTTCAAAAGCAAAACTATTTGTAAACAATAGTTCCGGTGAAATTGGATTAGTCGGATATTGGGACGTAGTAGCCTATGATGAATTTGCAGGTAAAACCAAAAACACGGATCGTGGTTTGGTTGACATCTTGAAAAACTATATGGCCAACAAATCTTTTTCCAGAGGGACACAGGTTTATGGAGCTTCCGCTTCTATGGCATTTGTGGGTAATACAGACCACACCGTTCCGTATATGCTAAAACACAGTGATCTTTTTGATGCACTACCAAAAGATTATTATGACACTGCATTTCTGGACAGGATTCATGCTTATCTACCGGGATGGGAAGTTCAGAAGTTAAGAAACGACATGTTCACTTCTGATTATGGTTTTATTGTAGATTACTTGGCAGAAATATTAAAAGAACTTCGCAAAGAAGATAGAACCCATGAGTTTGAAAAATTCTTTGAATTATCAGACACCATAACCACAAGGGACAAAACTGCCATTATAAAAACATTTGGTGGTTTAGCAAAAATAATCTTTCCACATTCAGTAATGACGGAGGAAGAAGTGAAAGAACTATTAGATTTCGCCAT
>DHXP01000056.1 GCA_002413745.1 Flavobacterium sp. UBA5153
TTCAATTTCTTTTCAAAAGGAGATTCAAATCCTTCAAAAACCAACTGATTTTGACTGACAAAATCAGGTGTTGGTGCACACTTTTTTGGACTGTTTCGCATAATACCTTGCACTTAGTTTCTCAAATATAACCATATCTATTTGAATTACAAATTAATATGCGTTTCTCAGCAGACCCTAATTAGATAAAAAATAAAAATATTCATTTTTATTTTTTATCGGACATTAATGGCTACTTAATTTCAATTGTCTAGATATTTTTAGAAATATAATCTGAAGGAGACATTTTGAAGTGTTTTTGAAAATTCCTTCCAAAACTAGTTTGCGATTTATAACCCACAATGGCAGTAATTTCATATATTTTATAATCGTTATTCAACAACAATTCTGCAGCCTTTTTTAGCCTGACTAGGTTGATTAATTCATTCGGACTCATATTTGAAATATCTTTAATTTTTCTATATAACGTAGACCTACTCATATTCATTATTTCAGAAAGCGATTCAACACTTAAATTTTGATCTGTAATGTTTTTTATAATTTCTTCATCTAATTTTTTCAAAAAGGTTTCATCCGTTTTATTGTGCGCCATACTCTTTATGTGAGAAAGAGGTGAACTAGCATAATATTTCATTATTTGCCTCCTGTTTTCGATTAGATTTGAAGACTGAACTTTTAAGTATTCCATAGAAAAAGGTTTGGCAATATAGGAATCCGCTCCAACTTCCAGTCCGTTAATTTGGGATTTTAGTGAGTTTTTTGCAGTTAATAATATAACCGGAATATGACTGGTTTCAAGATTGGTTTTGATTTTTTTACAGAGTGTAATTCCATCCATAATGGGCATTTCGATATCACTTATTACTAATGCAATATTTTCATTATGAATTGTTTTAAGTGCCGATTCTCCATTCTTGGCTTTAAAAACAACATAAAACGACTGCAATTCTTTGGTTATAAAATTTAATAAATCTTCATTATCTTCTACAACCAATATGGTCGTTTTTTTACTTTTAATTTCAGATTCTATTATTTCATTTTCATTGCTATCGGTGTCTTTGACAAGTTCGTCGTATAGCATAAATTCTTCTTCCTGATGCAAAGGCATAATGAGCTCAAAGACGTTCATTTCTAGCTCAGAAAAAACCAACTGCAAACTACCATTATGAAGCTGTGTTAACGACTGTGCTAAGGACAATCCGATTCCAGTTCCAGAATTATTATCAATGTTCTCTACTCTGAAAAAGGGTTCGAAAATCTTGTCTTTCAAATAACTTGGAATCATATTTCCATCGTTTTTAACTATTAACTTTAGTTTTTTCTCATCCCTAATTAAACTCACAATGACTTTATTTTCAGAATATTTGATGGCATTATTGAATAAATTACTCAATATTTTTTTCAAGGCTTCTTTGTCTACAAAAGCGTAAATATCTTTATCACTTAATTCTAATTCGAAATCAATATTCTTTTCTTCAATAAGCTGACTAAATCTCAGATGCATATTTCTCACCATTGATGAAATATTTGCTTCCACAAAAGTGAGTTTTAAACCACCAATTTCTGTTTTTCGAAAATCTAAAAGTTCATTTACCAATTTTAATAATCGGGAGGTGTTTTTTTTCATTATTGAGAGATTTTGCGGAATCTCAGGCGTTTCATATTCAAACTTCAACAGTTTTTCCAAAGGACTTTTGATAAGAGTTAACGGCGTTTTTATTTCGTGGGCAACATTGGTAAAAAACTCAATTTTGGCTTGATAAATTTCCTTTTCCTTTTCATCATTCAGATGTTTTATTTTTCGATTATTTTTTACTTGACTCAAATGATTGGAGTAGCGAATAATCATAAACAAACCATAACATATCAATATAAAGTACAATAAATACGCATACATACTGGCCCAAAAAGGAGGAATAATTTTTATTTTAATAGCAATTTCTTTACTCCAAACCCCAAAACTGTTCATCGATTTCACTTTAAAAACATAAGATCCAGGAGGCAGTTCGGTAAAGAAAACTTTGTTGTTTCGTTCTAAATAAACCCAATCTTTATTCACATCTTCCAGTTTGTACCAATATTCTGTCAGCTCTGCACCTGTATAATTTAAGGCAGCAAATTCGATATTAAAAGAAGATTGATCGTATTCCAATTCTAACTCATCTAAGTACGAAATTGATTTTTTTATAGGTGAATTTTTATCGTTTGTCTGAACTTCTTGATTGTTTATTTGTAAACCCGTTATAAAGGTTTTTGGAGCATATTTATTTTTAGTAAAATTTTTAGGATTAAAACTGATCATCCCGTTTAAATTACCAAAATACATATCTCCATTAGCATCTTTAAAAGCGGAATTGTAATTAAACTGGTCGCTTAATAAACCATTTGCGGTGGTATAAATTTTAATACTATTCTGTTTTGGTCCAAATTTTACTAATCCTTTTGAAGTTGTTATCCATAAATTTCCCTGGTCGTCTTCTAAAATAGAACAGAAAACATTGCTCGGAAATCCATTTTTGGTATTATATTTAGTAAAAGTTCTTGTTGTTTTATCAAACAGATTTAATCCGTTTTCTGTTGCAATCCATAAATTCTTTTTACTATCCTGAAAAATAGAGTTGATAGAATTATTGCTGATTCCTTTTGTATCTTTATAATTGTATCTGAAAATTTCTTTTTTCTTGCTTTTAGGATTGTAAAACAACAATCCGTCTCTGTAGGTTCCTGCCCAATAGTTCCCCGTATTATCTTCTATAAATGAAGTATAGTGCATGCTTTCCGGAAAAAATTTCAGCACATCAAAATTATCATTTATCGGATTGTATTTGTACATTCCAACTGACGTTTGCACCAAAAGATCTTTGTTTTTAGTTTCATAGAAACTAAATATAAAATTACTTCTAAGACCACCAACTTCATTATTAGCACTGTAATGTTTAATTACTTTTCCTGATTTCCTATTCAAAACGTCTAAACCATGTTCAAAAGTTCCTATCCAAATGTTATCTTTTCGAGCTAACAAAGCATGGATATTATAATAGGACACGGAACCTTTACCTGCATTTGGTTTATAAGACGTAAAAACTTCCGTTTTAGGATTAAATTTATTCAAACCGGCGTCTTCTGTACCTATCCAAAAATCGCCATTGTCATCTTTGTGAATTTCTCTGACAGCGCTACCGTTAATCGAGTTTTGATTGTTCTTAGGGAAAAACTTTTTAAACTGATTGTATTGTTTTTGATGGTAATTAATACCTCCAAAATAAGTCCCAATCCAAACCCCATTTTCCTTATCAATAGTAATAGAATAGGCTGCATTATCTGAAATACTAAAAGGGTCATTAAAATCTTTTTTAAGATTGGTGCATTTTTTGGTTTTGATGTTGTAAATAAAAACACCCGATTCGCTTGCTATCCAAATTTCATTTGCACCATTTTTTTTGAATTGTCGAACAAATAAAGACTCTTTTGTAGCAAATGGCAGGACAGATGTGCTTTTATCTATGCGATTATAGGAAAGCACACCGTGTTCTTGTGTTCCTATTAATATATTGTTTTTATCTAAAGCATAAATTACCGTAATCCTATAGGCTGTTTTGCTTGTATTATCATAATTCAATGAAATGGTCTCGAATGATAAACTTTCTTCTGAATAATGATATAATTTGTTTAATGATGAAATCCATATTTCTCCTTTTGCATCTCTTGCAATAGAAGTAGCTATGAAATAATTGTTGGGATTGAATGTAGTAGTTTCATTTTTTACAGTTGAATATTTATAAAGAATATTACCGGAAATGAACCAAATATTCCCGTGTTCGTCATGTTCAATTGCTGCTATTCTATCATTTATAGCTTCATTTAGAATACTAAAACGATCTGATTTTTTGTCATATTTATACAATCCTTTATCCGTTCCCACCCAAATAATCCCTTTATATTCATGTAAGGATTGAATATAATTGCTTCCTAAACTATGAATCGGGTCAGAATTACCGCGATAGGTCTTAAAACGATAACCGTCAAACCGGTTCAAACCATCTTTTGTACCAAACCACATGAAGCCATCTTCATCTTGTAATGATGTCAAAACGGTATTATTAGACAAGCCATTTTCTACTTGATAATGTTTAAAATAGTAATCTTGCGCCCGAAGAGAATGTATAGTTATAATTAAAAAAAATACAAATAATAAGAATTTACGCATGTTTGTGATTTTGATGTTCAGTACCGCCTTCGACGAATCGTCTCAATTATATTCCAAATGTTGCAATAACTTAATTTTTCGGTTCTAAAAACGAAATTTGCATCATTTATGATAAATATTGACACAAATGAATAGATTTTTTTTGAATAAAAATGACCAAATTTGAATTTCTAAATAAAAAGATATTGATATTTTATTTGAAAAAAAAATACCATATCAATAAAAAAAAGTTTAGAAAAATACACAATCATTATTAATTTTAAAAAAATGAACCAAATTCTATTAGAGATCAATATTACTTATTTTTTTGCTCGAATCAGAGACGATTAAAAATTTATAATCATTTCAAAAACAAAAACAAATTAAAACTATTTAAAATGAAAAATCAATGAAAACAAAATTTAACCAAATTTTAAAGAAGAGATATTACCTCTTGCTTTTTTTAGTTTTTTTACTACAACAAAGTTATGCTCAGGCACAAATTAAAATTACGGGAAAAATAACATCCGCTGTTAACGGAGATGCTATTCCGTTTGCAAATATTCTTGTGAAGAACACTCCAAATGGTACCGCAACAGATTTTGACGGAAACTTTTCTATTACGGCTAAACCAGGCCAAGTGCTTGTCGTTACGTATCAAGGTTACAAAACGAAAGAGATTCCCGTAAATAAGGAAACTGTAATCAATATTTCTTTAGCCGAAGATGTTCTTGCTTTGAATGAGATTGTAATCGTAGGATATGGATCGCAACAAAAGAAAGATCTTACCGGCGCTATTTCGGTAATCAAAGCGGACGAAATTCAGAAAAGACAAGTTACTACAATGGCCGAAGGTCTTCAAGGTTTAGTAACAGGCGTTAAAGTTCGAGGAGGAGGAAGACCCGGACAAGAAGCCAGTATTGAAATTCGTGGACTTAAAAATCTTCAAAATACGAATCCTCTTTATGTTGTGGATGGTTTAATTACTACAGCTAACAGAGATTTTAATCCAAACGATATTGAAACCATTCAGATTTTAAAAGATGCATCTGCAGCTGCAATTTACGGTTCTAGAGCTGCAAACGGTGTAATCATTATTACTACTAAAAAAGGTAAAAAAGGTCCTTTGAAAATCGAAGTTTCCTCTAAAACGAGTTTTTCAACTATGCCAAAATATGATTTGATGGGAACGGAAGAATTTTCGAAATTCAATTTCCAAGCCTATGATAATGCCGGTATTCCGAGACAAAACTTGAATCTTGGCGTTAACACTGATTGGCAAAAAGAGATTTTCAAACAAGGATTGCTTCAGGATTATAACGCCAGTTTTTCGGGCGGTGGAGACAATTCAACTTTTTTCATGTCAGCAAACTATTTTGGAAATGAAGGAACTGTAATCTCAACTGATTTTAATCGTGTTTCTTTTAGAGTGAATTCAAGCGGTACAAAAGGAATTTTCAGCATTGGTGAGAACTTGGCTATCAGTAATTCAAGAACTGATGAAATGTCCGGTAATCCGATCATAGATTCTTACCGATTATTACCAACGATTCCAGTTTATGATGTAGACAATCCCGGTGGTTACGGTTATGGAAAACAAGGCGTAGCGAATACTTTTGGAACAAATCCAATCGCACTTGCCAATTTATTAGACACTAAAAATGAAAATTTCAGAATCAGAGGAAATTTATGGTCAGAATTAAAACTGGCTTCATTTTTAAAGTATCGCTTTAATTTTGGATATGAAACCAGTTTTGACAGTTACAACTTTATTAGAAAATTAGGAAATTGGACTTTGAATCAACCCTATGAGCAATCTTTCATAAACCAAAACAAAGGCCGTTCAGAAACTAAATTATTTGAAAACACATTGACTTTCAAAAAAGAATTTGGCAAACATAATATTACCGTTTTAGCAGGTCAAACCTTTCAAAAAGACAACTACGAACAAATTTATGGCACAAAAAGAAATCTTTTAGTTAATCCAAGTACAGGTCAATATTTTGATGTTTTAAATTTAGGAGACCAAGCGGAAGTTGGTGGTTTTAGAAATGAAGCTGCATTAGCCTCTTATTTGGGAAGGCTTGAATACAACTATGATGACCGCTATTTATTTAATGCTGTTTTCAGACGTGACGGTTCTTCAAAATTTAGTGATGCTAATAAATGGGGAAATTTCCCATCGGCTTCATTAGGATGGAGAGTGAGTAACGAATCCTTTTTTAAATCTAAATTCATTAATGATTTGAAATTAAGAGCCAGTTATGGTGAATTAGGAAGTGGGAATATTGGAAGCTACGAATACCAAGGTTTTATAAACACTTTTGGGGCTATTGTTCTTGGTGATGGTCAAACTTTATATCCATCAGCCACTCAAGTTAGATTAGCAAACTCTGAATTGCGTTGGGAAAAACTAAAACAAACCAATATCGGGATGGATTTAGGAATGCTTGATAACTCATTGCGTTTAACTGCTGATTATTTTATTGCTCGTACTGAAGATGTTTTATTTGGATTCCCAATATTAATGACAACCGGTAATGACGGAGGAAATCCTATTTCGAATGCTGCTACAGTAGAAAACAAAGGATTTGAATTGGATTTAAGTTACAGCAAAAAAATCAATGATTTCTCATTTAATGCGTCTGTAAACTTTACTAAACTAAACAATAAATTGGTTTCTCTTGGTAACGGACAAAATGAAAGTATTCAAGGCAACACGATAACAAGAGCAGGAAATGCTGTAGGAATGTGGTATGTATTGCAAACTGATGGATTATTTCAAAATCAAAGTGAAATTCAAAATTATGTAAATTCAAGCGGCAAAGTAATTATGCCAAATGCAAAACCTGGAGATATTAAATTTAAAGACATCAATGACGATGGCCAAATTACTAATCAAGATAAAGGCATTGTTGGTAGTCCATGGCCAGAATTTGAAATGGGATTCAATGCCGGCGCTTCTTACAAAGGTTTTGATTTTTCTATGAACTGGATTGGTTCTCACGGAGCAACTGTTTATAACGGATTTAGGAGTACAGTGGATCGTTTTGATGATGATAGTAACTATAGATCAGGAATTCATCCTTGGACACCTGAAAATCCAAATACTGATTTTCCTAGAATTGTTAAAGGAACTACTTTGAATTCAAGAGGTGATAGCGATAGATTTTTAGAAAGTGGCGATTTTATCCGACTTAAATACATTGGATTTGGTTACAACTTGCCTAAAAACATTTTGCAAAAAGTGGGTTTAACAAGTGCTAGATTTTCTTTATCTGCACAGAACGTGATTACAATTACAAAATATCTAGGATTAGATCCTGAGTTCAGTAATAGTGATATTTTTCAAAGGGGTGTAGATGTAGGTTCTTTTCCAAACCTAAAAACCTATTCATTCGGTGTGGAATTTAGTTTTTAATTTAAAAAAATAGCATAATGAAAAAAATATTTTTAATAACAGTAGTTTTTCTCAACCTCATATCCTTGTCTTCATGTGATAATGAGTTGAAACTTAACAACCCAAACACATTAACAACAGATCAATATTGGGCTACGGAAAGTGATGCACAAGCAGGTATAAATTCTGTTTATGCCATGTTTTATAAAGATGGTTTATGGGCCAGATGGATGTATTTTCGACTAGATTTAACATCTGATGAAGGCTATAGTCAAAGTCCATGGGTAGAATTAGCAGACTGGACTCGATTTAATTATATCAATTATAATTTCTGGGAAGGAAACAACGTAACCTGGAGGGATACTTATAAGGCTATTTTTAGATGCAATCAAGTTATTGCCAATGTTCCAAAAATAGTGTTCAAAAATGAAGATGACAAAAAGAAAATTTTAGCAGAAGCAAAATTTTTAAGAGCACTACATTACTATTATGCTGCAATTCTTTGGGAAAATATTCCAATTGTTTTAGAACCATCATCTCCAAGTGATCTTCCAGAACAAAAAAACATCACAGAAGTTTGGGCTCAAATAGAAGCCGATTTAAATGATGCTTATGTTGATTTACCTACTAAATGGGCTGGAAATCAAACAGGAAGACCCGATAAAGGTGCTGCAAAAGGAATGCTTGCAAAAGTGTATATGCAACAACACAAATGGCCTGAAGCAAAAACGGCTTTAGAGTATTTAATCTCTGGCGCAGGAGCAAAATACAGTTTGGTAGCTAATTACAGAGATAATTTCACCGCTGTGAATGAAAACAACAGCGAATCTGTTTTTGAAATTCAGTTTGGAGACCAAAGAAAAGGCGGAACTGGCGAAGATCCAAGTGCTGCAGTTTCCAGTAACCGTGCCCAATTTTTTGCCCCAAGAAGTATCGGATGGTCAGACGGACAAGCCAGATTTTGGTTAGTTGACGCTTTCAAAAAAGAAAAAGACAAAAACGGTGGTTTAGATATCCGATTAAGATACACCTTGTTTTATCCTGATTTATTGGCCGATTTTGGAGACAAAACATACAATAAAACTTGGCAATGGGGAACTGAAGCTTGGTTTAGAAAAGGCAGTAGAGATTATTACAGAGACAATGAAGACTATTACAGTCAAGTAAATTATCGATTAATTCGCTATGCAGATATTTTATTGCGTTACGCCGAAGTCTTGAATGAAACAGGAAATACTGCTGGTGCCTACCAATATGTAGACATGGTAAGAGCTCGTGTAAACATAGGAACTTTAGCTGCTGCACATCCTGAAATTGGGAATGATAAAACTAAATTCTTAGAACAATTAAAAATGGAAAGAGTTTTAGAATTGGCTGGCGAAAGTGTTCGTTGGGAAGATTTAAAACGTTGGGGAGATTTAGATACTCAAGTTTCTGTGGATAAAATTGCACTTCGTGATCCTGATTTTAAAAACTTCGTTGTTGGCAAACATAAAAGATTGCCAATTCCTCAAGTAGAGGTTAGTAACAACCCGAATTTAAGTCAAAATCCTGGATATTAAACTATAGTTTTTAGGGGATGGTTCCAGAATCATTCCCTAAAAATTAACGTAGAATTGTTCAAATTAAGAAAATTTATAATGAAAAAAACGAAACTGTATATGGCATTTATGTTGGTAGGGATGATATTACTTAGTTGTAACAAAACCAAAACCAATTCAGAAGAGAATAATAAAAAAAATCAAGCAGAACAATCTGTAGATAAAAGAGAAATTTGGACAAAAGAACAGGCAAATTCATGGTATACAAAACAACCTTGGCTTGTAGGTGCAAATTATAACCCAAGTACTGCAATAAATCAACTGGAAATGTGGCAAAAGGAAACTTTTGATGCTAAAAGAATTGACGAAGAACTAGGTTGGGCAGAACAAATTGGAATGAATACAATGCGTGTTTATCTGCATGATTTATTACACAAAGATGATGCTGAAGGTTTTTACAAACGAATGAACACCTTTTTGGAAATTGCTGATAAACATCATATCAAAATCGTATTTGTTTTGTTTGATTCTTGTTGGGATCCGTTTCCGAAATCCGGTAAACAACGAGACCCAAAACCGCATGTTCACAACTCAGGTTGGGTACAAAGTCCAGGTCAAAAAGTATTACAGGATGCAACACAATATCCTCGTTTAGAAAAATATGTAAAAGAAACTGTAGCCAAATTTAAAGATGACAATCGCGTGCTGGCTTGGGATGTTTGGAATGAACCAGACAACATGACTGGTCCATCGTATGAAGCTGTGGAAATCAAGAATAAAGTGGCATTGGTGTTGCCTCTTTTAGAAAAAGTGTTTCAATGGGCAAGATCAACTAACCCATCGCAACCTTTGACTTCGGGTGTTTGGGTTGGCGATTGGAGCGATGAAGCTAAAATGCAGCCTATGCATAAACTGCAATTAGAACAATCGGATATTATTTCTTTTCACAATTATAATACGCCGCAAGATTTTGAAAAAGTAATCAAACAATTGCAACGCTACGGAAAACCACTCTTATGCACAGAATATATGGCTCGTCCAAACGGAAGCACTTTTGAAGGGTTTTTACCAGTTGCAAGAAAGTATAATATAGGAATGATTAATTGGGGTCTTGTTGATGGCAAAAGTCAAACAAAATACTCTTGGGACAGTTGGACTAAAAAATACGATTCGGAACCAGAATTATGGTTTCACGAAGTATTTCATACCGATGGTACACCTTATAAAAAATCAGAAACCGATTTAATTAAAAAAATGACTTCTGAGGCTAATAAAAAATAAAACAAGTTAAAAACTAACCCTATTTTGATTCCTTAAAATAGGGTTATAATACAAAAAAGAATGAAAAACAGAATCCTAAATACGGTTTTAATAATTGCAGTTTTATTGTTAGAAACCTCATTATTTGCGCAGCAACCCAATCCGCCAGGACAAGCACAAAACGGTTCAAAAGCGAAGAACGAAGCCTATTTGTTTGCACACATGACGCATACGGATTACGGAAGACTGTATTATTCCGTAAGCCTTGATGGCTTGCATTGGACTAATTTAAACAACGGAAAAAGAGTTTTCCCGGAATATCAGGGACACCCAGACATTTGCAAAGGCCCAGACGGCAAATATTATATAGCAGGAAACACAAGCGATGAATCACCAGAAATTAATATATGGGTTTCTGATGATTTAATAATCTGGAAAAAACATGCTATTTATACGCCAAACCTAAAAAGCACTCCCGATTATTCAAATGCATTGCAAAGAATAGGCGCTCCAAAATTGTATTACGACAAAGACTCAGCAAAGTTTATGCTAACATGGCATACGCCTCACAAACAAGGCTCTAAAGAAGATCCGGAAGCCTATTGGGCAAGCCAAAGAACACTTTATGTGTTATCAAAAGATTTAAAAACATTTGAAGGCACTCCAAATCGATTGTTTGATTGGGACATGGGAACGATTGATGTATTCATCAGAAAAGTGGGAGATTCCTATTACGCCATTTTAAAAGATGAAACCTATCCCTCTTTATATTGGACAACAGGGAAAACCATCCGAATTGCTAAATCAAAATCGTTATTAGGACCTTACTCCTTGCCTCAGGAATCGATTAGTCCGAATTTTAGAGAAGCACCGATGTTGATTCCATCTCCGGACGATAAAATTTGGTATATGTATTACGAGCAATATCCCGGAGTTTCTTATGGATTATCCATTTCAGACAATTTAAACGGCCCTTGGTTTCAGGCATCAGGATACACTTTTTACAGCGATTGGGACAAATACAGTTTACCCGAAAAAGCAAGACACGGTTGCATGATTTCTATTTCCATAAAAGAGTATGACAGTTTGGTACAAAAATTTGGTATAACCAAAACAGAATCGAATTCCAAAAAGTGAAAAATGAAAAAAATAAATTATGTGTTTCTTGGACTTATTTTCATTCCATTACTTTCCTGTAGTGATTCTCCAAATGTGATTGATGAAAAACCAGTTATAGAAAACATTGCATCCAAACCGCCTGTAGAAGGCATCAGAATCGCTTGGGATTACACGTCTTTAATTCAAGTTTCGGATAAAAACAATACTGATTACAATGGATACGCCAGATTAGTACAATTAAATGACAAGAAATTAATCTGCACTTACGAATCCGACGGAGCAATTTTAGTTAAAACAAGTACTGATTTTGGCATCACTTGGAGTGAACCCATTAAAGTAATTTCCGGGAATGGTTCGGTGAATATGACGACACCAGATATTTTACTATTAAAGGATAATTCTATTTTGATTTGTTATAATCCAAGACCAATTGCAGGAGGGAACGGCACCGAAAAATTTTCTATCAACACGATTAAAAGTTATGATGGAGGTTTGACTTGGAAAGAAAATCTAATCGTATATGAAGCCAGTTCTGATTTTGAAAATGGCTGTTGGGAACCTTCGGCACTACAAATTCCAAGTGGTGAAATTCAATTGTTTTTTTCCAATGAAAATGTGTATCGCAATTCGAATGAGCAAAATATCTCTCTAATTCGTTCTTCGGATAATGGATTAACATGGTCAACAACACCAGAAATTGTGAGTTTCAGAGCCGGAAAGAGAGATGGAATGCCGTCTCCGATTCTATTAAAAAACCAAACAGAAATTGTTTTTTCTATTGAAGATAATGGCGTTGAGAATCAATTTAAACCGTATACAATTCGAAATTCTATTTCCGAAAACTGGAAACAACCAGTCGATGCAAATAGCAATAATAGAAACTATGCTTTAGAAGAAGTGTTGAGTAACGGAATTTATGCAGGCGCTCCGTATCTGTCACAAATCAGCACGGGAGAAGTTTTGATGTCCTATCAAGGCACCGAAAACAGGACAACAAATGACATTAATAATGCCGATATGAAAGTGGTTATTGGTACTACTGACGCTAAAAATTTTAATAGAAAATCGACTCCGTTTTTAATTTCCAGCGGAAAATCAGCTTTGTGGAACAGTATTACTGTTTTGGATGATGACACCGTAGTTGCTTTAACCAGCACTAACCAATTTTCAAATTCTTCACAAATCTGGATGATAAAAGGACATGTTTTACCCGAAATTAATGCAGCAAAAGAAACAGCCGTAATTGACGGACAAAGCATTGAAGCCGTTTGGCAAAAAGAAAGCCCTGTTTTTATTGGTCAAAAAAGCACCACTCAATTAGAAGCAAATTTTACGTATGATACCGAATTTTTATATGCTTTTGCCCAAGTAAAAGACAGCCAAATTATAAGTACGGATGCGTTAACCGGAAATGATGGTTTGAATTTGTATTTAGACCCTAAAAATAAAAATTTAATTGCCCCGGGAAATTCCATTTTCAAACTGGAATTAGGACAGTCCACTACTTTTTCAATGTATGAAGGAGAAAACAGCAAATGGAAAAAATTAGAAAGTCCGCAAGGAATTGTAACAACGACGGTAAAAACTTCAAACGGTTATCGTATAGAAGTTAAAATACCATGGACAGTATTAGGCGGAATGCCTGCAAAACAAACCAGAATAGGCTACAACATAGAGCTTAGAGAAAAAGGGACAAATAATTATACCGAAAGTATTTCAACCAATATAAGTGACAAACCGTATTCTTGGTCCACTTTAAAATTGGTAAATTAATAAAAACAGGTAAAAAAAACAGGGACGTTTTTAATGTTTTAAAACGTCACGAAAGGCAGGTTAGTTGAGTTAGGTTTGTTTAATTACCAGGCTGTTTTTAAATAGTCTGGTACTTTTTTAGTAACAGAAATAGAAAAATAGCACATCAATTTTAATGAGGTGCGCCAAAATAAATTAGATACCAATGAAAAAAAATGCAACAGTAATTCTCTTTTTATGCTTAGGATTCTCACTATCGGCACAATGGAAACCTGCAGGAGAAAAAATCAAAACAGAATGGGCAAATAAAGTAGATCCTAATCATGTACTTCCTGAATATCCTCGTCCGATAATGGAACGCAAGGAATGGAAAAATCTTAACGGATTATGGAACTACGCTATTCAAGAAGTTGGGAAATCAGCTCCTGCAAAATATGATGGTCAAATTTTAGTGCCATTTGCAGTAGAATCCAGTTTATCTGGTGTGATGAAAGAAGTTGGTGCTAAAAATGAGCTTTGGTATAACACGAGTTTTACCATAGAATCCAATTGGAAAAGCCAGAATATTATACTGCATTTTGGCGCTGTCGACTGGAAAACCGAAGTTTGGTTAAATGGCGTTAAAATTGGATCACACACTGGAGGATATACCCCATTTTCTTTTGACATAACCCCTTTTATAACTGGGAAAACGCAGCAATTAACCGTAAAAGTTTGGGATCCTTCAAATGACGGGCCACAACCAAGAGGGAAACAAGTTAAAAATCCGAAAGGAATTTGGTACACACCGGTTACCGGAATTTGGCAGACAGTTTGGATCGAACCAGTAAATAAAAAGAACATTACAACGATTAGAACCACGCCAAATATTGATCAGAATGTGATTAACATAAAACCTGAAGTTGCAGAAGCGAGTTATGGTGATGTAATCGAAGTAACGGTTTATGATGGTTCAAAAACAATTGCAACAGGAAAAGCTTCCGTTGGAGAAAATTTAGAAATTGTTTTAAATAATCCAAAATTATGGTCGCCAGAATCTCCTTTTTTATACAAAACCAATGTGAAATTGATTAACAATGGGAAAGTTATCGATCAAGTAAAAAGTTATTTTGCCATGCGGAAAATAGGGTCAAAAAGAGATGCAAATGGCGTCCTTAGAATGCAATTAAACAACAAAGACTATTTCCAGTATGGCCCATTGGATCAAGGTTGGTGGCCAGACGGATTGTATACCGCTCCTACAGATGAAGCTTTAAAATATGATATTGTTAAGACAAAAGAATTAGGTTTTAATATGATTCGTAAGCATGTCAAAGTAGAATCAGATCGTTGGTATACGCATTGTGATGAACTGGGGATTTTGGTATGGCAAGACATGCCAAGTGGTGACGAGCAACCTTTATGGCAAAATAAAAAATATTTTGAAGGTACTGAATTGCAAAGAACTTCTAAATCTGAAGAAATTTATAAAAAAGAATGGAAAGAGATTATGGACCATTTGTATTCTTATCCAAGTATTGTAGTTTGGGTTCCTTTTAATGAGGCTTGGGGACAATTCAAAACGGTTGAAATTACGGAGTGGACCAAGAATCACGATCCAAGCAGATTAGTCAATTCTTCCAGTGGTGGAAATCATTTTCAAACAGGCGACATCTTGGATTTACACAATTATCCCGGTCCGGAATTGTATCTTTATGATGCCCGAAGAGTTACCGTTCTTGGCGAATATGGCGGAATTGGATTGCCTCTGGAAGGTCATTTGTGGAGAGCAAACGACAATTGGGGTTATATTAAATTCAAAAACGCTACCGAAGTAACAAATGAGTATATCAAGTATGCAAATGAATTAAAAAAATTAGTCAAAACTGGATTTTCTGCCGCAGTTTACACCCAAACTACTGATGTAGAAGGAGAGGTAAATGGGTTTATGACTTATGACAGAAAAGTGGATAAAATGGATTTCGAAAAAGTAAGCATCGTCAATAAAGAGGTTATCGATGTTCTAAATCATAAATCGAACTAAAAGCTATCGTAATGAAAAAACATTTAATACTGATTGTATTCATTATTGCTTCGGGATGCCATTCGGTAACTTATTCGCAAAAAGAAACATTTACAAATCCTATTTTACCTTCTGGTGCAGATCCTTACAGCACCTATTACAAAGGATATTATTATTATACCCATACATTACAAAATCGTTTGGTTTTATGGAAAACAAAAAGTTTAGCTGATTTAAGAAATGCAGAGAGCAAAACGATTTGGACAGCACCAAAAAATACAGACTATTCCAGGGATATCTGGGCACCAGAATTTCATATTATCAATGGCAAGTGGTACGTGTATTTTGCCGCAGACAATGGAAATAATAACACCCATAGAATGTATGCTTTAGAAAATAAATCGGAAGATCCTTTTCAGGGAGAATGGGAATTTAAAGGAAAAATAGCCGCAAAAACAGATAAATGGGCAATCGACGGAAATGTTTTCATCTACAAAAACAGTCTTTACATGATCTGGGCCGGTTGGGAAGGTGACACTAACGGACAACAAAACATTTATATTGCTAAAATGAAAAATCCGTATGAGATTGAAGGAGAGCGGGTTTTAATTTCATCACCAACACTGGATTGGGAAACGCATGGTGCTTTAAACGATCCGAATAATCCACCTCAGGTGAACGTCAATGAAGGCCCACAATTTTTAATATATAATGACAAGGTATTTATTGTTTATTCGGCAAGTGGTTGCTGGACGGATTTTTATGCTTTGGGTTTATTGAATTTTCAAGGAAAAGGAGATTTACTTGACGCTTCCTCTTGGATAAAATCGGAGAAACCATTATTTCAACAATCCATAAAAAACAAAGTTTTTGCTCCTGGACATAATTCGTTTTTTAAATCCCCGAACGGGAAAGAAGACTGGATTTTGTATCACGCAAACTCTAATCCCGGAGAAGGCTGCGGGAATAAAAGAGCTCCAAGAATGCAAAAAATAAATTGGGATTCGAATGGATTCCCTGTATTTGGAGAACCCGTTAGTGAAGGAACAAAATTAGAAATTCCTGCCGAATAGTTTTTTCTAATAAGCAATATAAAATTTAAAAAAATGAAAAAAATCCAGATTTACACGGCCATTATTCTTGCTGTTTTTCAAGTTTCATGTAAAGAAAATAAAAATAACCATTTAACTCAAAAAGAAATGAATCAAGAAACAACTACTGCTTCGGCACAATTTTTTTTAGAAGCTAAAAATTTCGAAGCCGTAATAGATAACAAAAAAACAACATTATATTGGATTGAAAATAACGGCTTAAAGGCTGCTTTTACAAATTACGGAGGACGATTAGTAGGATTGTGGTTAGCGGACAAAAATGGAAAACTCACGGATGTTGTGGTTGGTATGAACAGTGTTACCGGATTTCAAAAATCGACGGAACCGTATTTTGGAGCCACTATCGGTAGAGTTGGAAATCGAATTGCTAAAGGGAAGTTTACCTTGGAAGGAAAGGAATATAATGTTCCATTAAATAACGGAGAGAATTCGTTGCATGGTGGTAAAAAAGGCTTTCAGGATGTGGTGTGGAATGCGGAGAAAACGGATGAACACACTTTAGTTTTTACTTATACATCTCCAGATATGGAACAGGGATTTCCAGGAAAATTAGAAGTAAAAGTAACCTACACCATTACAGCTGATAAAGCCTTAAAAATAGAATATGAAGCCACCACCGATAAAACAACGATTGTTAATTTAACAAATCATGCGTTTTTTAATTTAAACGGAGAAGGCAGCGGAAGTATTTTGGACCATGAATTACAATTATTTGCCAATAAATATACTCCAGTAGATGCCGGTTTAATTCCAACTGGAAAATTAGAAGACGTTGCTCAAACTCCTTTCGATTTTCTTGAAAAACATAGTATTGGCGAACGCATTGAAATGACTAACGAACAATTAAAATTCGGAAAAGGATACGACCATAATTATGTCCTTAACGGAACCATTAAAAAAGGAATGAACCATGCCGCAACCATTTCCGGAGACCAATCTGGGATTTCAATGGATATTTATACTACCGAACCCGGAATTCAGTTTTACAGCGGTAATTTTATGCAGGGTAAAAACACGTTTAAATCAGGAGTAAAAGATGATTTCAGAACAGCTTTCGCTTTAGAAACCCAGCATTTTCCAGATGCACCTAATCAACCTGCTTTTCCATCGATTACATTAAAGCCCGGAAAAAAATACCAAACGGTTTCTTATTACCAATTTTCAGCTCGTAAATAATAACAAATTCCAAATCAACTCAAATGAATTTTTTTTATATAATTCTATTTACAGGACTAAGTCTAAATTCATGCTCGCAACAAAAAGAAGAAGAAACCAAAACAACTCCTCTACCTTCTGTTGTATTAAAAGATATTTTTCTGGCAGACCCAACCATTTTTTATAATGAGGGCATCTATTATCTTTATGGAACAACAACTGGAAACAGCTCGCTAAACGGAGAAGGATTTCAGGTTTATACTTCTTCCAATTTAAAAAAATGGAAAGGCCCAGTTGGTGTCCAAGGAGGTCTTGCATTAAAAAAAGGAGATTCATTTGGTTCAAAAGGATTTTGGGCTCCTCAAATACTGAAGTACAACAGCCTGTTTTATATGATATATACAGCTAATGAAAATATCGCTATTGCAACAAGCGATAGCCCGCTTGGTCCATTTAAAAATGCGTCTAAAGAGCCATTAGCCGCTTCAGTAAAGCAAATTGACCCCTTTGTTTTTATAGATGATGATGGAAAAAAATATTTGTATCATGTTAGACTTACGAATGGAAACAGAATTTTTGTAGCCGAATTAAACGATAATCTTCTGAGTATTAAACAAGAAACACTTACAGAATGTATCTCCGCAAAATTGAAGTGGGAAAACACCGAAAATGTAGAATGGCCAGTTGCCGAAGGTCCTACAGTATTGAAAAAAGAGGGTTTGTATTATTTAATCTATTCGGCAAATGATTTTAGAAATCCTGATTATGCCGTTGGATATGCTACAAGTAAAAGCCCTATGGGTCCTTGGGAAAAATCAAAAACAAGTCCAATTATATCCCGAAATTTAATTGGAGAAAACGGAACCGGCCATGGTGATTTATTTTTAGACAAAGACAACCAATTGCAGTATGTTTTTCATACCCATTACAATGCTACAAATGAAGCACCCAGAAAAACGGCAATTATTGAAATAAATTTTGTTGAAAAAGAAAATGAATTACAATTAGAGGCAAAAAAAGAAAGCTTTCGATTTTTGAATAAAAATTAATTAATTCCCAAAAAAGTGCTTTGCCTTATATCATGACTAAACCGCTTCATGGTTCCCAGAAAAAAATTAGTAATGATAGCAACGGTTTTACTTTTTCTATTGAAGTGATTCCCAATCATAAATTGGAAAAACTGATTTTATCTTTTGGAGAGGGATTGCAAGTGGTGGAACCTGATTCTTTTAAAAACACAATAAAGCAGCGTTTACTAAGCAGTTTAGCTAATTATTAAGCAAATATCATATTTAAATTATCTGGACAAAATGAACTTAAAAACCAATTCCAGTCGATACTCATAATTATTTTTTTATTTTTTATAATTTTTGCTTTTATTTTTCTCGGTTCTCTTAAATTACGGATATGCCTAAGGTTGTATTATGCTTTTTTTATGCAATTTCGAAATTTTTAACTTCAAGTTTCTGTTTATTATCAAAGGAAGTTTTCCATATTTCCCTCGTTAGCATTCCGCTTGTAATATTTCCTAAAATAAAATTTGACCAATCATCTTGAAATAAATAATCTTTATGAGCTTCATCATAATGACAATATTTTGTATTTGTATCGAATGGATCACAATTTGGCCCATCTTCTTTTGTCGGTTTTATAGAGAAAATGTATAATAAACATTTGTGGTCGTAATGATTAAAATTCCCTGCATAATTTGCATTAATAGAATTAACAATCGCTCCTGGTTTAAGTTTTGCAGGGTTTATTACTTCTGTTTTTTGAACTTTATCTTTAATTAATGCTGTGATTTTTTCATAACTTTTTTTATCTTCATCAGATATTGAATTCCAATTAACAAACTCAATTGCTAAATCGTTTCTTGTAGTGTTTGAAATTTTTGGTAGTTGTATTAATTTGACACTAAATTCTTGAGTATTAAAAATATCATCCTTAATATTAAGTCTATATTTTTCAATAAAATCTTTAATTTCTTTAACTTCGGTTGACAATAATTGCTTGTTTGCTTCAATTTGTTTCACAGAACGAATTCTTGAAAATTGAAGAGAATATGCTAAGCTTTCGTTTATCGCATATTCTGCACCAAAAAGTTTAATTAATTCATTTTCGTAGTTGTAAAGTAATGATTGACACTCCCCGAAAATCATTAAACCTATTTCATCTTTTGAAATTGTTCTATGTTCAATTTTATTTCTGAGTTTTATAAAAAATTCAAGATTTGATTTAACACCGTCTGAAAGTAAACCATATTTTTGGATACAGGTTTTTAATTCCCAAGCCTTTTTCTCTCCATCTATTAATTTATAACGACCATTTGTTTCTTTATGAAAATATGTTTCTCCAATTGTTAGGTTAAAATGAGATTGTAGTAATCTTGTCCAAGCCATTATCATATGAGTTATAAAACTCTCAACTCTAAATGGTGCTCTTGGTTTATTATATAACTCAACAGATAATAATGCACAATCTATTGAACTTTCAAGTAATGTCTTAGTTTTTCCTTTTCTTAATTGCATTTGGTTATCCTTATGGGTTAAGTTTTTTTTTAAGGTTTTACACAACTCATAATAAGCGGTGTGGTCTTTTTTATTCTAATTTCATTGAAATGTTTTCAAGAATAATTTTTGAAATATCAGGTCTATTTGTTTTTATTACTTTATCAAATATATTTTGGATAAATGGAGCAACCCAGTATTGAGAATCATCTTCTGGTTCTAAGCCACAATCTAGATAATCTAGATAATCACTTGACATCATATAATTTTCTTTGATGTAAAATAAATATGAAAAGTGAAGTATAAATATGTCTTTTAAATCATTTGAAAATTCATCTAACGTTAATATCCTATTATTTGAGTGAATTTCATTGTCATTTGATAAAATATTATGGTAATAAAGATAATGAGTATGGTCGTTGCATCTTTTTCTAAGTCCTTCAAAATCACTTCCTTTAAAATTACCATCCTCATAAATTAAACGAGTAATTTTTTTTACTTTTTCATTTTTAATAATGTACTCGGACATAATACCAAAATTTGGAATTTTTTCTTTGCCCTTTACCCAATTATTAATTTTATTGTTAATGAAATTATCGATTCCAATATTTTCGTCTAAATACAAATTTGTATAAATATTAATTACTACTAAATCATAGAATTTTCTAAGAAGTGAATAAGAGTCGTTTATTCTGCCTTTATATAATATATCTGAAATTGATTCTAATGTACCTTTCATTGAAGAATACATATAAGTATCGATATTTATTAATGATGATGTTCCGGTTGTAATCCAGTTCATAATTGAAAATGATAAGGATTCATAAAACATCGAATATTCTTTCAATTGTTCAAATACTTTATGTTCTAAATATTCTTTTTCTAACGAATTATTCATTTTAATTTCTGTTTATAATTCTCTCCGATTATTTATGGGGTTGAAAGACTTAGGTTAAGTTAAGGTCTTTTCTACAAGTGAGTGAGTTAATGTATAAAATAAATTGGGGTCTACTTTTGTAAAATAAATTTCCGCACCTCTTTTAAGCCTCTATTATACATCTTAATATATTTTTTGATTTCATTCTCTGAGATATTCATATAGCCTGATTTTAGAAAGGCTAATTTTATCTTTTCTAAATTTGAATAACGACCAATAGCGATATTGAAAGCATTATAATCATCATATTTCTCATTTGAATTGAACACATTTTTTACATAATCATCAGCATTATCCAATCCATTTGAATAAAGAGAAGCTCGTCTTATAATACAAGGGACACAATGACCACATTGTTTTTTAACACTTTTGTCACTTTTTCCAGTCCATTGCTGATAGTAACCAGGTTTAGAACATGATAATGTTGAAGTAATGTTTTCTAAGACAAATTTGTTAGAATTTACTTTTGCTAACATTTCTCCTTTTGTCAAAAACCGATAAGGATTTTCAATCATATTCTGAATTCCAACTTTTTTGAATATTGTATTCAAAGATGATATGAATTTAGGATGCGTAGTTTTTGTGCTATGACTTCCACCACGAGCTGGTGTTAAAGGTAAATTTAATGAGATTAGGCCATTTTCAGGTATTACAATTGAAGCTGTTTTACTTGATGTATTTGCTACTAATGACGCTAATGATAAAAACAATATCGATCTTGCTCTTTGTGTTTTTTCACCGGTAAGAATTTCATTCTTTTTTCCCTGAACATAGAAATTATATGGGAGAATATTTTTGTTTTTATTGTTTTCAATAAAAAGATTAGTAATCTCTTTTTGTAATGATAATTCTCCAGAATTCCCGCCTTTATGATGAGAAACAGTTGCTAAACTATCATTTTTATTAATCAAGTCTGAAATACCAATAAAGGAATCCATACCTCCAGAAAAAAGACATACTTTTTTGGGGCTAAATGCAGATGTTAAAAAATTTGGAAAGGGTTCCAAACAGTTTCTGAAATTTAAAACCCATTTATCACCACTTAAAAATGACAATGTGTTTTCTAACTCTTCTTTAACAGAGTTCCATTTTTGGGAATTATAAACCGGTATGTATAAATTAATATATCTACTCCAGCCATAATATCCAAATTTATCTCTATTACAAGTTTGGTCTATTGCATAAACCGCCATAGCTATGTTTGAAAAATCAGCTACTAAATTATTTGGACATAATTTAAAATCTTTTTTTTCTGTCAAAAAGGAATAAATATCATGCTCAACGATTGAATTTTGTAATTTAGAAGTTTTAGGATCAGTAAAAATCGAGTCTAAATAAAAAGTATTTTCTTCTGATGATGAAAATAAATCTCTATTGTTTTCTTTTAGGATTACATTTACTTTCATAATTAAATTAATGAATATGCTTCATCGAATATTTGGTTAATTATTTTATTTTTTGCTTTAATATCAATTGTTGAGAAATTAACCTCAGTAAAATTCAAACTGACTTCAGCTTCAATGAATGATTTTAACTGACTTTCAATATCATTAACTTGTTTAACAGATAAACTACCATTTTCTAAAGCTTTAGTTACCTCAACTGAAATCCTTTCAAAAATATATGTTGAGATATAAAATTCTAAATAATCAGATATTGTTTCTATTTCAAGATTATTAATGAGCTCCGGATTGCTTGCATAATCATTATAAAGCTTATTGATTGTTTCTATTACTGCTCCAGATGCTGCACTCCCTTCATCAGTTCCATCTATACTCGAAAACAGTTCAGAAATTTTATTAATTGCTCCTTCAACCTTTAAATCGGTTAGGCTTCCAATATTATATTTTTCTAAAGTCTGTTCAAAACCATCATTAAGTATGGTAGTGAAAAAGTCTAATAAAACTATAGCTCCTTTTCTTCCACCAATTGAAGACTTCGTTAGCTTCTTGTTTCCGCCAGAAGCTTTTTTGTAATTAGAAGTGAATTTTTTATAATTTGTTTTAGAAGGATTTTTTGTAAAAGCCGAAAAACTTCTTTTCACATCACCCCATTTTGTGTTATTTTGTTCTTCAATTGCATTTCCATCGGAATCAGTTTGTTCAGATTCGATTTCATCATTATTAATATTATTACTATTCGATTCCCCAACTGAATCTTTATTCCAATCTTGTATAGGATTTGAATAGCCTACAGGACCAATATTTGCTTTTGAAGTTCCCATGTTTACTTAAGTTTATTTTTTGCCGCAGTTGCTAAAGTAGTATTTGAAGATTTTGACCATTTTTCTAAAATTGTCACACCGTATGCTTGATGAGCAGTATTTTTTGTTAATGTCATTAAATTAGGAACATTTGACGCCATCAATATACTTTCTGATATATTTTCCATAAAAGCACAATATTCAGAAATTAGGATATCGTTTTGTTTTACAAAAAGAACCAATATTTTATTTAAGTTTCCTCTTCTTGTCAAAACCTCTTCTGTAATTAATTTATTAGTTAATTCAGAAAAGATAGCATTTTTATCAATACTACTTAATTGGGAACTTTGCCTAATTGCATCCTTACAAACTAATTCGCTTTCAAATAGATTTTTTAAAATTGTTTTAGCTTCTTCTGAAAGTCTTTTATTAGTCGAAAACTCAACATTGTTTTTACTTTTAGTAAAATAGAAATATAATTTTAAATTTTCTTCTCCTAATTTAGGTTCAATATCCATCCATTTTTTTAGCCAAGGATCCGTTTTCCAATTTTCAAATGATTTCGGTGTTTGCTTGGTCGAATCCTCTAATAGTGTAAGTATGTTGTCTTCGACTTCATAAGACGCTTTAACCAGCTTATTAAAAGACTCTGTTTTGAAATATTCTAAGAGCATTAATTTGGCTAAAACATTCTTTTTTAGTGTAACACCTTTTGAAATTGACATATTCAGTCTCAGCATCATCATATTCAAAAACCTTTTACACTGTCTTGGATTTCCACTTAAAACAGATACCAATATAGGATTGATTTGTTTAGAAAGAATGAAATCTTTTTTCATATCTTCTGTAACGTCGGGTAACAAATTTTGAATATTTTCATTACTTAATTTGCAAATTGACAAATCTATATTAGAAGTTGGTGTAAATACTTTAGATCTTAGTTGTTCAAATTCATCGGGATTTAGATGTAATTGGGCAAATAATAAATTAGTGTATGCTTCATACTCAGCCTCGCTTAAAGATGGAATTCTAATTGGAAAATGAATTAGCTTTTCAATGTAATCTTTGCTTACATCGTAATCTGTTGATGGTAATTCCGGAAATCTCTTTTTAACTGCATAATTTATTAAGCGTTCGTCAGCAGAAATTATAAAAACACTTTTTTCTACAAATAAAAATAATTTGATTGCTTCAAGTGTTGATATAATTGTATCAGGATTACATCTGTCTAAATCATCAATTAAAACAATGACTCTTTTAAGTTTGGTTTCTTTTAATAAACTTTGAAAATCTTTGTGAAATTCTCTAATGCCTTTATCAATTATGGATTGATTTTCATCTTCTACATCCTTTATATAATCATCAATTTCCAAAGCTGATATTTCAGTTGCTGCTTTGGCAAAATCAAAATTAGTTTGGTTTGCCATATAAGCATTAGCACCTATATGTCCCACTTTTGTTATAACTTTTAGCCATTTAATCCTTTTGACTAATCTACTTAGATATTTTTTTGCTTTTTCATCCCAAGTTCTGCTCTTGATAATTTCATCTATTAACGTAGTAAGTAAAGCTATTTTTGCATCTTCATAACCTTCAAATAACCAACCATTGAATTTAATAATCAAATTTTGCGGTTTAGTATTTTCAATTTCAATCATTTTCATCAAACTTGATTTTCCACTTCCCCAATCCCCATAAATTCCTATTGTTGATGGTATCAGATTATCATTATTGATAATGATGTTCACAGAATCAGTTAAATATTTGAAATCTATTAAATCTTGATGAGTTTCATTATCGTTCCACATAGCTATCTTTTTAATTTTAAAATTTCTAAATATTAATTAAAGAATTATAAGTTATTTTCTCAAAAAAGTAATCTCACATGCCTTACAAAGCCTTTGTTCCTGTATGTATTCATTTATATCATACCAGCCTCCCGTTTTTTGCCAGATGTCAAGACCTCTTCCTAAAAGGATTTTCCAACCATTGTCTAAAACGACGGAACGATCATGAATGTTCTCGTCGAATTCATAGGTAAAAAGTATTCCGATGGATTCTAATGAATAGGTCATTTGTTCAAAGGCGTCTTTGGCGCCTTCTATGTAATCTTCATTATTGCTTGTAACAAGATGCAATTTTACTTCAACGTCCGGGTCTTTTTTCTCGGAAGCCAGACGTGCTAATTCCATGAAGTTTCTTAGTTGATAGGGAAGTCTAACATAAGGGTCGATGAT
>DHXP01000055.1:0-26039 GCA_002413745.1 Flavobacterium sp. UBA5153
TTTGATTAATCGAATTCAGGTTAATAATAAGGCCACCGGAACTACCTCTATTTTATATGTTGATAATGATGAGTATATTGCGAGAAGAAATGGCTATAACGGAAACCCTGGATTAGTGGTTTATATCAACAATTCCTCTACCTTGTTAGAAAGATGGATTCCTACCAATTGGGCAAACACCCAAATCAAAGACTTTACGGGCGCTTCTACTTGGTATCCAACAACACAAGGTGACACGTGGGTAAAAATTCAATGCCCTGCGCATAGTTATACTGTTTGGTCTCCCAATATTTAACAATGAGAATCTGAATACAAAAAGCTCCCGCCAAGACGGGAGCTTTTTTTGTAAATAAAAACGTTTTAAAAGACGTTTACTTTTTTATGTTTTCAATAAATTGGTCAAATAAGTAAGCCGAATCATGGGGTCCTGGACTTGCCTCTGGATGATATTGAACCGAGAAGCAATTTTTATTTTTCATTCGCATTCCAGCAACCGTTCCGTCATTCAAATGAAGATGCGTGATCTCCAAGTCAGGATGATTGTCCAGTTCTTCTTTGTTCACGGCAAACCCGTGATTTTGAGAAGTGATTTCTCCTTTTCCGGTAATGATGTTTTTTACTGGATGGTTTATTCCTCTGTGTCCGTTAAACATTTTATAAGTCGAAATTCCGTTTGCCAAAGCAATTACTTGATGACCTAAACAAATACCAAATAAAGGTTTATTGTTTTCAAGAATTTCTTTTGCCACTTGAATGGCACTGAAAAGTGGATCTGGATCTCCAGGTCCGTTAGACAAGAAATAACCATCAGGATTGAATGATGCCAATTCCGAGAATTTTGAATCGTATGGGAATACTTTGATATAGCAATCTCTTTTGACAAGATTGCGAAGAATATTAGTTTTAATTCCTAAATCTAAAGCAGCAATCTTATAAGTTGCATTCTCATCTCCAAAAAAGTAAGGTTCCTTGGTAGATACTTTAGAAGCCAGTTCCAATCCTTTCATATCCGGAACTTTTGACAACGCAGCTTTTAACACTTCTATTGGTGTTCCGTCAGTGCAAATTACGGAGTTCATGGCTCCATTGTCGCGAATGTAGCTCACTAAACCGCGAGTGTCAACATCAGAAATACAGATTAGATTTTGCTTGATGAAATAATCTTCCAAACTTCCCGAAGCATCCTCACGAGAATAATTGAAGCTAAAGTTTTTACAAACCAATCCTGCAATTTTGATACCCGCAGACTCAATTTCTTTATCGTTTACTCCATAGTTTCCGATATGAGCATTGGTGGCCACCATTATTTGTCCAAAATAGGATGGATCAGTAAATATTTCTTGGTAACCCGTCATTCCGGTATTGAAGCAAACTTCCCCAAATGTAGTTCCACTAATTCCAATAGATTTACCGTGGAAAATGGTTCCGTCACTTAATAGAAGTATCGCTTTTTGTCGTGTTGTATATTTCATTTGTAGTTTGTAGTTTTTCCTCACCCCCCAACCCTTTCCAAAGGAGAAGGGAGAAGATATGTAATATTTTATTTTGCAAATTTAATTCAAAATATGGTTTTGAAAAAATTAAGTTTTAAAAGAAATCAATAAATTGTAAAATAGCCCCGATTATAGTGGAAATCCCACGTTTTTGGACGTGGATTGCAACGTCCCGATAGCTATCGGGAAGCGGGTGTGATTATTATTAAAAACTCAAAAATATTCTACTCCAAAAAATCAAAAAAAAAGGATAAACTAATAAAAGTTTATCCTTGATTTTTATTGAATGATTATTTTCATAACTATTCAGCAGCGTCTGTTGTAGTTTCAGCTTCTGTAACTGGCGCTTCAGTTTCAGCAACTG
This sequence comes from Flavobacterium sp. UBA5153, assembly GCA_002413745.1. GTDB lineage: Bacteria > Bacteroidota > Bacteroidia > Flavobacteriales > Flavobacteriaceae > Flavobacterium. The sequence continues at coordinate 1,858 of DHXP01000055.1, forward strand.
GAGCTTCAACAGCTTCATCTGCTTTCTTAGCTTTAGCACCACGACGGCTTTTTGCTTTTTTAACTTCTTTTTTACCACCATTGTAAAGTTCATTGAAATCTACTAGTTCGATCATTGCCATATCAGCATTATCTCCTAAACGATTTCCAACTTTAATGATACGTGTGTATCCACCCGGACGGTCACCTACTTTTGCAGCTACGTCTCTGAACAAGTCAGTTACTGCATATTTGCTACGTAAGTAAGCAAAAACGATACGACGGTTGTGAGTCGTGTCATCTTTAGATTTTGTTATTAATGGCTCAACAAATTGTTTAAGCGCTTTTGCTTTAGCAACAGTAGTGTTAATACGTTTGTGCTCGATAAGAGAACAAGCCATATTAGCCAGCATCGATTTTCTATGTGCTGTCTGTCTGCCTAAGTGATTGAATTTTTTTCCGTGTCTCATTGCTATGTAAATTTAAACCTTGATGGTTTAGATTATTCTTTATCTAGTTTGTATTTTGCTAAATCCATTCCGAAGTTTAAATTTTTAATTGCAACTAGTTCATCTAGTTCAGTCAAAGATTTTTTACCGAAATTGCGGAATTTCATTAGGTCATTTTTATTGAATGATACTAAATCACCAAGTGTATCAACTTCGGCCGCTTTTAAACAATTTAATGCTCTTACAGAAAGATCCATATCAACAAGTTTGGTTTTAAGCAATTGTCTCATGTGTAATGATTCTTCGTCATACGATTCTGTTTGTGCGATTTCATCAGCCTCAAGTGTAATTCTTTCGTCAGAAAACAACATGAAATGGTGAATTAAAACTTTAGCAGCTTCAGTAAGTGCATCTTTTGGATTGATTGAACCATCAGTTTTTATTTCGAAAACTAATTTTTCATAATCTGTTTTTTGCTCTACACGGAAGTTTTCTATTGAATACTTAACATTTTTTACCGGAGTAAAAATAGAGTCAGTAAAAATAGTTCCAATTGCAGCATTTTGTTTTTTGTTTTCCTCAGCAGGAACATATCCTCTACCTTTTTCGATCGTTAAGTCGAAATGCAGTTTGATTTTAGGATCTAAATTACAGATTACAAGTTCTGGATTCAAAACTTGGAAACCTGAAATAAATTTCTGAAAATCACCAGCTGTTAATTGATCTTTACCTGTTACAGAAATAGTAACTGATTCATTATCTACATCTTCAATTTGACGTTTGAAACGTACTTGTTTAAGATTAAGAATAATTTCGGTAACGTCTTCAACAACTCCTGAGATAGTAGAAAACTCATGATCTACACCGTCGATTCGAACAGATGTAATTGCATAACCTTCTAATGCTGAAAGCAAAACTCTTCTAAGTGCGTTACCAACTGTCAATCCGTAACCAGGTTCTAAAGGTCTAAATTCAAATTTACCTTCAAAATCGGTTGAATCGATCATGATAACTTTATCGGGTTTCTGAAAATTAAATATTGCCATAAATTTCGACTAAGTCAATTATTATTTGTTGTACAACTCTACGATTAATTGTTCTTTAATGTTTTCCGGGATTTGAAGTCTAGCCGGTACAGAAACAAAAGTACCTTCTTTAAGTTCGTTATTCCAGGTAATCCATTCATAAACATGACTTGAATTAGACAAAGAACGTTCGATAGCTTCTATTGATTTAGATTTTTCACGAACTGCAACTTTATCACCAGGTTTAAGGTGGTAAGAAGGAATATTTACATTTTCACCATTTACGGTTACGTGTCTGTGAGAAACGATTTGACGAGCCCCTCTTCTAGAAGGAGCAATACCCATTCTAAAAACAACGTTGTCTAATCTTGCTTCACACAGTTGTAATAATACTTCACCAGTAACCCCTTTAGTAGCTGATGCTTTTTCGAATAAATTTCTGAATTGTTTTTCTAAAATTCCGTAAGAATATTTAGCTTTTTGCTTTTCCATTAACTGGACAGCGTATTCAGATTTTTTTCCTCTTTTTTTAGCCATCCCGTGTTGTCCAGGTGGGTAATTTCTTTTTTCGAAGGCTTTGTCGTCTCCGAAGATTGCTTCGCCGAATTTACGTGCGATTCTTGTACTTGGACCAGTATATCTTGCCATTTTAAATTGTTTAAGATAGAGATTATGAATTCAGGTCTTATCCTTCGATAATCGTTATTCTATCTAGGTTATACTATAAAAATTTGAGTATTAAACTCTACGTCTTTTAGGAGGACGACATCCATTGTGAGGCATTGGAGTAACATCGATAATCTCAGTCACTTCAATTCCACCGTTATGCAAAGAACGGATAGCAGACTCACGTCCGTTACCTGGTCCTTTTACATATACTTTTACTTTTTTAAGTCCTGCTTCTAACGCTACTTTACTGCAATCTTCTGCTGCCATTTGAGCTGCGTAAGGAGTGTTCTTTTTAGAACCCCTGAAACCCATTTTACCCGCTGAAGACCAAGAAATAACTTCACCTTTCTTGTTTGTCAAAGAAATAATGATGTTGTTAAAAGTGGCACTAATATGAGCTTCACCCGTTGATTCAACGATAACTTTACGTTTTTTTGTAGTTGCTTTAGCCATATTACTTATTATTTAGTTGCTTTTTTCTTGTTGGCAACAGTTTTTCTTTTACCTTTTCTTGTTCTAGAGTTGTTTTTAGTTCTTTGTCCTCTTAAAGGAAGACCCGATCTATGACGAATACCTCTATAACATCCAATATCCATTAAACGTTTAATGTTTAAGGAAACTTCTGAACGTAGTTCACCTTCAATTTTGAAAAATGATACAGCCTCACGGATTGCTCCAATCTCATCATCATTCCAATCTTGCACTTTTGTATCTTGGCTAACTTGAGCTTTTTCTAAAATCTCAACTGCTCTACTTTTACCTATTCCGAAGATGTAGGTTAAAGCGATAACTCCTCTTTTGTTTTTTGGGATGTCTACCCCTGCTATTCTTGCCATAACTATCCTTGTCTTTGTTTAAATCTAGGATTCTTTTTGTTGATTACGTATAATCTGCCTTTTCTTCGTACAATTTTGCACTCGGGACTTCTTTTTTTAACTGATGCTCTTACTTTCATTTTGAATATCTTTAGTATCTATAAGTAATTCTTGCTTTTGACAAATCATAAGGACTCATTTCCAGTTTCACTTTATCACCAGGTAATAATTTGATGTAATGCATACGCATTTTACCAGATATATGAGCAATTACAATATGTCCATTTTCTAACTCAACACGGAACATAGCATTTGATAATGCTTCAATTATTGATCCGTCTTGCTCTATTGCTGATTGTTTTGCCATAAAATTAAGCTACTGCTTTTCTGTTTTTACCACTTTTCATCAAACCATCATAATGTTTGTTTAACAAATATGAATTAACCTGTTGAATCGTGTCGATTGCAACCCCAACCATGATTATTAATGATGTCCCTCCAAAAAACATAGCCCAAGATTGTTGAACACCAAAACTTACAACAATTGCTGGGAACACAGCTATCAAAGCAAGAAATAATGAACCTGGGAAAGTAATCAATGACATCACTTTGTCAAGAAAATCAGAAGTTTCAGCTCCGGGTCTAACTCCGGGAATAAAACCGCCACTTCTCTTTAAATCATCGGACATTTTATTGGTAGGAACGGTAATTGCCGTATAAAAGAAAGTAAATACAACTATAAGCGTTGCAAAAACTAAATTATACCAGAATCCGAACATATTACTAAAAGCACCGACAATTGATTGTGAAGCGTCTGATTTTGATAATCCTGCTACTGCAGCGGGTATAAACATAATTGCCTGGGCAAATATGATAGGCATAACTCCAGAAGCATTAAGTTTTAATGGAATCCATTGTCTATTGCCACCCATCATGTCTTTTTCGAAATCACCTGAAGTAGTACGACGTGCATACTGAACTGGTATTTTTCTAATTGCCATCACAAGCAATACACAACATATAATTACCAATAACCAAATAATGATTTCGATAACCAATATCATTGGACCACCATTATTGTTCGTAATGGTTGATTTGAATTCCTGAACAAATGCCTGAGGAAATCTAGCCAAAATACCAATCATAATCAACAACGATATACCATTTCCTATCCCTTTATCAGTAATTTTTTCCCCTAACCACATGGCAAATATTGTACCCGTAACCAAGATAACCACTGAAGAAAACAAGAATTCGAAAGAATTAAATCCTAACAAGAATGCGCTACTAGGTAACGTTCTATAAAGATTGTAGATATAACCCGGACCTTGAACCAATGTAATACCTATTGTTAACCAACGGGTAATTTGATTAATCTTCTTTGTGCCACTTTCTCCATCGCTTTGAAGTTTTTGCAAATATGGAATCGCAATTCCCATTAACTGAACAACAATGGATGCAGAAATATAAGGCATAATACCTAAAGCAAAAACTGAAGCTTTAGAAAAAGCACCTCCGGTAAACATATCCAGGATAGATCCCAGTCCGTTTTTGGTCTGTCCCGCCAAACTTGTTAATTGTGTAGCATCAATTCCAGGCAGCGTAACATGCGCTCCAAAACGATATACAATAAGAATTCCTAATGTAACTAGGATTCTATTTTTAAGTTCTTCGATTTTCCAAATATTACTTATCGATTCAATAAATTTCTTCATATTGATTGAAAAATTATATTGTTACAGCTTCTCCTCCAGCAGCTTCAATAGCGGCTTTTGCAGTAGCAGTAAATTTGTGAGCGGTTACTTTTAATTTTGCTTTCAATTCTCCTCTTCCTAAAATCTTAACGATTTCATTTTTGGTAGCCAAACGATTAGAAACATACACTGTCATATCAACAGTATCTGTAATCAAACCATTATCCACTAATAATTGAAGCGTATCAAGATTTACACCTTCGTATTCTTTACGATTGATGTTTGTGAAACCAAACTTAGGCACACGTCTTTGAAGTGGCATTTGACCACCTTCAAACCCAATCTTTTTAGAGTAACCAGAACGAGATTTTGCTCCTTTGTGTCCACGTGCAGCGGTACCACCTTTTCCAGAACCTTCTCCTCTACCTAATCTTTTATTTTGATTGTGTGTTGACCCTTCAGCAGGTTGTAAGTTACTTAAATTCATAACGTATTTGTTATTTAGCTTCTTCGACAGAAACTAAGTGTTTAACTTTATTTATCATTCCAAGGATAGTTGGATTTGAATCATGTTCTACAACTTGACCCATTTTACGTAGACCTAAAGCTTCCAAACCTCTTTTTTGAGTAAGAGGACAATTGATTTTGCTTCTAACTTGTTTTACTAATAATTTAGCCATAATTTCCTTGAATTAACCTTTAAAAACTTTTTCTAAAGAAATACCTCTTTGTTTTGCAACACTATAAGCACTTCTCATTTGTAATAAAGCATCAAAAGTTGCTTTTACCACGTTGTGAGGATTTGATGATCCTTGAGATTTTGACAATACATCATGTATTCCAACTGACTCAAGTACTGAACGAACAGCTCCACCTGCAATAACTCCAGTACCATGTGAGGCTGGAATTAAAAATACACGTGCTCCACCAAATTTTCCTTTTTGTTCGTGAGGAACAGATTGACCATTCAAAGGAATCTTAACTAGATTTTTCTTTGCATCTTCTACTGCTTTCGCAATTGCTTCAGAAACGTCTTTAGATTTTCCTAATCCGTGACCAACCACACCATTTTCATCACCTACAACTACAATTGCAGAAAACCCGAAAGCTCTACCACCCTTTGTAACCTTAGTAACACGATTTACACTTACCAAACGGTCTTTTAATTCAAGACCACTTGGTTTTACTAGCTCTACATTCTTGTATTTACTATTAGACATACTATATTAGAATTTAAGTCCAGCCGCTCTCGCGCCTTCCGCTAATGATTTAATACGACCGTGATATAAATAACCTCCTCTATCGAATGTTACTACTTCAATCCCAGCTTTTAACGCTTTTTCTGCAACTAGTTTTCCAACTGCTGTTGCAACTTCTACGTTTGTACCTTTCCCTATTTCTTTTTCTCTTGAAGAAGCAGCCAATAAAGTAACTCCGTTTACGTCATCAATAAGTTGAGCATAAATTTCTTTGTTACTTCTAAATACAGATAGTCTTGGATTAGTGGCAGTACCACTAATTGTTTTTCTAATTCTGAATCTAATTCTCTGTCTTCTTTGAGGTTTCGTTAATGACATAATCTTATTTTTTAAGCTGATTTACCTGCTTTTCTTCTTAATACTTCACCTACAAATTTAACACCTTTTCCTTTGTAAGGTTCTGGTTTGCGGAAACCTCTGATTTTCGCAGCTACCTGACCTAAAAGTTGTTTGTCAAACGATGTTAACTTCACAATTGGGTTTTTACCTTTTTCAGATATAGTTTCCAAAACAACTTCTGGAGCTATTTCTAAAACAATATTGTGTGAATATCCAAGAGCTAAATCTAATTTTTGTCCTTGATTTGAAGCTCTATAACCAACTCCTACCAATTCTAATGATTTAGTAAAACCTTCTGTTACACCGATAATCATATTATTGATTAAAGATCTGTACAAACCGTGTTTTGCTCTTTGGTCTTTGTGATCAGATGATCTGTCCACTTGAACTAGATCTCCTTCAACTGTTACAGTCACGTCCGAAAACTCCTGTGTAAGTTGACCATTTTTTCCTTTTACTGTAATGATACCATTTGCAACTTCAACAGTTACTCCGGCAGGGATTACAACGGGATTTTTACCTATTCTTGACATCTCTTATAAGTCTTTTAATTAGTATACGTAACAAATTACTTCACCACCTACATTCAATTGTTTTGCTTTTTTTCCGGTCATTAAACCTTTTGAAGTTGAAACAATTGCAATTCCTAATCCGTTAAGGATTCTTGGGATGGTAGAAGAACCTGAATACTTACGTAAACCTGGTTTACTAATTCTTTGGATATCTTTAATTACTGACTCTTTAGTATCTTTATCATACTTCAAAGCGATTTTGATTGAACCCTGAACAGCGTTGTCTTCAAATTTGTAACTTAAGATATATCCTTGATCAAATAAGATCTTAGTTATTTCTTTTTTTAGATTAGATGCTGGAATTTCGACAACTTTGTGGTTTGCAGCCACAGCGTTTCTAATTCTAGTTAAATAATCTGCAATAGGATCTGTATACATTATGTATCAATTTGCGGTTTTGGTTTTCAATAAAACTATTCTATTGAACCTGAAACCAATTTATAATTATTTATTACCAGCTGGCTTTCTTAACTCCTGGTATCAATCCATTATTTGCCATTTCACGAAATGTAACACGTGAAACACCGAACTGACGTATATACCCTCTTGGTCTACCTGTTATTTTACAACGATTGTGTAAACGAACTGGTGAAGCATTTTTAGGTAATTTTTGTAATCCTTCAAAATCTCCAGCTTCTTTCAAAGCTTTTCTTTTCTCAGCATACTTTGCTACCGTTTTTTCTCTCTTAACCTCGCGGGCTTTCATTGATTCTTTAGCCATGTCTTAATTCTTTTTAAAAGGTAATCCCAATTCAGCCAATAGTGACTTTGCTTCCTTATCTGTTTTCGCAGAAGTTACAAAAGATATATCCATACCTGATATTTTGTTTACTTTGTCAATATCAATTTCCGGAAAAATGATTTGCTCCAAAACACCAAGGTTATAGTTTCCTCTTCCGTCAAAACCAGTAGCTTTAATTCCACTGAAATCTCTAACACGTGGCAAAGCAGAAGTAACCAATCTATCTAAAAATTCGTACATTCTTTCTCCTCGCAAGGTAACTTTTGCTCCAATAGGCATCCCTTTTCTCAATTTGAATGACGCAACGTCTTTCTTTGAGATTGTTGATACTGCTTTCTGTCCAGTGATCTTTGTTAACTCATCAACTGCATAGTCAATTAGTTTTTTATCAGATACAGCTGCACCAACTCCTTTACTTAAAACGATTTTTTCCAATTTTGGAACTTGCATTACGTTTACGTATCCGAATTCCTCTTTAAGAGCAGAGATTACTCTGTTCTTATACTCTTCTTTTAGTCTAGGTATATATGCCATTACTATAGTACTTGATTAGATTTTTTTGAAAATCTTACTTTCTTATCTCCTTCTACTCTAATTCCAACTCTAGTTGTTTCCTTTGTTTTAGGATCAATTAAAGATATGTTAGATATTTGTATAGAAGCTTCTTTTTTTACAATACCGCCTTGAGGGCTTTTCGCACTTGGTTTCGTGTGTTTTGAAACCATGTTTACGCCTTCAACAATTGCTTTATTTTTCTCGCGGTATACACGTAGTACTTTACCTTCTGATCCTTTGTGATCACCAGCAATTACTCTTACAATGTCACCTGATTTTATTTTTAGCTTTATCATCTTAAAATAATTAAAGCACTTCTGGTGCCAATGATACAATTTTCATGAATTGTTTTTCACGAAGCTCTCTTGCTACTGGACCAAAAACGCGAGTTCCTCTCATTTCACCAGCAGCATTCAACAATACGCAAGCGTTATCGTCAAATCTAATGTATGAACCGTCGGCTCTTCTCACTTCTTTTTTGGTACGTACAACAACTGCAGTTGAAACTGATCCTTTTTTAACGCTTCCGTTAGGAGCAGTATCTTTGATAGAAACTACAATCTTGTCACCAACAGAGGCATACCTTCTTTTGGTACCTCCTAAAACACGGATAGTTAAAACTTCTTTTGCTCCCGTATTATCTGCTACTTTTAGTCTTGATTCTTGTTGTACCATAATTATTTAGCTCTTTCAATGATTTCAACTAACCTCCAACATTTTGTTTTACTTAAAGGACGCGTTTCGCTAATCCTTACAGTATCTCCAATGTTGCAGTCGTTCTTTTCGTCGTGTGCGTGATACTTTTTAGTTTTCAACACGAACTTACCGTATAGTGGGTGTTTTACTTTTCTAACTTCGGCAACAACGATGGATTTATCCATTTTGTCTGAAGTTACAACACCAACTCTTTCTTTTCTTAAATTTCTTTTTTCTTCCATCTTTAGAATTATTGTAATTCTCTTTTAGTAAGTTCTGTAGCTAATCTCGCAACTGTTCTTCTTACGCTTCTAATTTGAAGCGGATTCTCTATTGGAGAAATAGCGTGAGCCATTTTTAAGTCGGCATATGCCTTCTTAGTTTGGTTAAGTTTTTCTTGCAACTCAGCTGCAGAAAGATCTTTTATTTCTGATTGTTTCATAATATATAATTAATTATGCTTCGAAATCTCTAGCAACGATGAATTTAGTTTTTACTGGAAGCTTTTGAGCCGCAAGACGTAACGCCTCTTTTGCAACTGACAAAGGTACTCCTCCAACTTCAAACATAATTCTTCCGGGTCTAACAACGGCAGCCCAATATTCGACTGCACCTTTACCTTTACCCATACGTACCTCAAGAGGTTTCTTTGTGATAGGTTTGTCTGGAAATATTTTGATCCATAATTGTCCTTCTCTTTTCATATAACGAGTTGCAGCGATACGCGCAGCTTCGATTTGACGAGAGGTTAAGAACATTCCATCTTCATGTACAGATTTAATACCAAACATTCCATTAGAAAGTTCATGTCCTCTTTGAGAGTTCCCTTTCATTTTACCTTTTTGTACCTTACGGTATTTTGTTCTTTTAGGCTGTAACATTTTTCTTTAGTTTAAAAATTTACTTTCTCTTACGAGCGTCTGGTTTTCCACCTTTATTAAAAGGTTTTCTATCTCCTCTTGGAGAATCGCCACCTTTACCACCACCAGGTTGTTTTTTGTCCATTCCTGCAAGCGGAGAAAGATCTCTCTTTCCATAAACTTCACCTTTCATGATCCATACTTTGATACCCATTCTACCATAAGTAGTATGCGCTTCAGCAAGAGCATAATCGATGTCGGCTCTGAAAGTTGATAGAGGAATTCTACCTTCTTTGAAACCTTCTGAACGTGCCATTTCTGCACCATTCAAACGACCAGAAATCAAAACTTTGATACCCTCAGCGTTCATACGCATAGAGGCAGCAATAGCCATTTTGATTGCACGTCTGTAAGAAATACGGCTTTCGATTTGACGACAGATACTTGTAGCAACTAAATAAGCATCTAATTCAGGTCTTTTGATTTCAAAGATGTTAATTTGAACCTCTTTGTCAGTAACTTTCTTAAGTTCTTCTTTCAACTTGTCTACCTCTTGGCCACCTTTTCCGATAATAATACCAGGTCTAGCAGTAGTGATAGTAACGGTTACAAGTTTTAAAGTTCTCTCGATGATTACTTTTGATACACTAGCTTTTGATAAACGAGCATGGATATACTTTCTGATTTTATAATCTTCGGCAAGTTTATCACCGTAATCATTTCCACCATACCAGTTAGAGTCCCATCCTCTGATGATACCAAGTCTATTTCCAATTGGATTTGTCTTTTGTCCCATCTTTATTAAATTGCTTGTGTGTTATTATTAATAGCTCCCAACACGATTGTTACGTGGTTTGAACGTTTTCTTATTCTGTGTGCGCGACCTTGTGGAGCTGGACGAAGTCTTTTCAACATCATACCACCATCTACACGAATCTCTTTAACAAATAAACCAGCTTCTTCCATATTAGCGTCAGGGTTTTTTGCTTGCCAGTTGGCAATCACGGATAAAACCAATTTTTCTAATTTTCTTGAAGCTTCTTTAGAACTGAATCTTAATATGTTAAGTGCTCTTTCTACCTTCTGACCTCTTACTAGATCTGCTACTAAGCGCATTTTTCTAGGTGAAGTAGGGCAGTTATTCAATTTTGCAAAAGCCAATGACTTGTTAGCCTCTTTTCTTGCATCTGCTGTTTCTCTTTTACGAACTCCCATTGCTTCTTATTTTTTACCTTTATTTTTTGCTCCAGCATGACCTCTAAAAGATCGAGTTGGTGAAAACTCTCCTAATTTGTGACCTACCATATTTTCTGTTACGTAAACTGGTACAAATTGACGACCGTTATGAACTGCGATTGTTTGTCCAACAAAGTCTGGAGTAATCATAGAAGCTCTAGACCAAGTCTTTACTACTCCTTTACTACCTTTTTCAATGTTTTCTTGAACTTTCTTGTCTAACTTATAATGAACGAAAGGTCCTTTTTTTAATGAACGTGCCATATCTTAATTATTTCTTTCTACGTTCTACAATATACTTGTTACTCGGGTTTTTCTTAGAACGTGTTCTATAACCTTTAGCAGGTATACCGTTTCTAGATCGTGGATGTCCACCAGAAGAACGTCCTTCACCTCCACCCATTGGGTGATCGACAGGATTCATTGCAACCGGTCTTGTTCTAGGTCTTCTTCCCAACCATCTTGTCCTACCTGCTTTACCAGATACAACTAATTGGTGGTCTGAATTAGAAACCGCTCCAATTGTAGCAGAACAAGTCAACAAGATTAATCTTGTTTCACCAGAAGGCATTTTGATTGTTGCATATTTTCCGTCTCTTGCCATTAATTGCGCGAATGTTCCAGCAGAACGAGCGATTACAGCTCCTTGTCCTGGTCTCAATTCGATACAAGAAATTACAGTTCCTAATGGAATTCTGCTTAATGGTAAAGTATTACCTATTTCAGGTTGAGATTCTGGACCAGAAACTAATTTCTGACCAACTTTCAATCCGTTTTGAGCAATAATGTATGTTTTCTCACCATCAGCATAGGCTAACAATGCGATAAACGCAGTACGATTTGGATCATATTCGATTGATTTCACTGTCGCCGGAATTCCTTCTTTTGTACGTTTGAAATCAATGATACGATATCTCTGCTTGTGACCACCACCCGTATAACGCATGGTCATCTTTCCTTGACTATTTCTACCTCCAGAGTTTTTTATCGGCGCTATCAAAGAGCGTTCCGGCTTATCAGTTGTAATGGCGTCATAACCATTCACAACTCTAAATCGCTGACCTGGGGTAATAGGTTTTAATTTTCTTACTGACATTTTTCTATCTTAGATATTGTTGTAAAAATCAATTGTTTCTCCTTCTTGTACTTGTACAATTGCTTTTTTGATTGCATTTGTCTTTCCACTGATAAGTCCACTTTTAGTGTATTTTGTAGTTCTGTCCGGTCTTACGTTCATCGTGTTGACACTCAAAATAGTTACTCCATAAGCAGCTTCAACAGCTTTCTTAATTTGTACTTTGTTTGCTTTTTTGTCAACAACGAATCCGAAGCGGTTTAAAACTTCACTTTCTTTGGTTACTTTTTCTGTTACTATAGGTTTAATTATGATGCTCATATCCTATTATTTGCTTAAATTATCTTCAATTACCTCTAAAGAACCTTCTAAAAGCACTAAAGTATTAGTGTTTAAAATATCGTAAGTGCTTAATTCTAAGCCACTTATCACCTTAGACGCCTTTAAATTGCGTGACGACAAATATACATTTTTATTCGAATCGCCCAACACAAATAAAGATTTTTTATTCTCCAACCCTAATGCATTCAATACATTGATGAAATTCTTAGTGTTTGGTGTTTCAAAATTGAAGTCTTCAAGAACAATTATGTTTGCCTCTTTTGCTTTAATTGAGAAAGCAGATTTTCTTGCTAGACGTTTTAAGCTTTTATTCAATTTGAATGAATAACTTCTTGGTCTTGGTCCGAAAACTGTTCCACCACCTTTAAACAATGGATTCTTTGCACTACCCGCACGAGCAGTTCCAGTTCCTTTTTGTTTTTTAATCTTACGCGTACTTCCCGCTACTTCAGCTCTTTCTTTTGCTTTGTGCGTCCCTTGTCTTTGATTAGCAAGATATTGCTTAACATCAAGGTATACTGCGTGATTGTTTGGTTCAATTGCGAATACTGAATCAGAAAGTTGAACTTTTCTTCCAGTATCTTTTCCGTTGAAATCTAATACTTTTGCTTCCATTACTTGTGAATGATTACATAAGAGTTGTTACATCCAGGAACACATCCTTTAATAACAAGTAGGTTCTTTTCAGACACTACTTTTAAAACTCTAAGGTTTTGAACGTTTACATTTTCGCCTCCCATACGTCCAGCCATACGCATTCCTTTGAATACTCTAGATGGATAAGAAGAAGCTCCTACAGAACCTGGCGCTCTTAAACGGTTGTGTTGACCGTGAGTTGCTTGACCAACACCACCAAAACCGTGACGTTTAACAACCCCTTGAAAACCTTTACCTTTAGATACACCTTGTACATCTACAAATTCTCCTTCTACAAACATTGAAACGTCTAAAACGTCTCCTAATTTTTGTTCTGTTGCAAAATTTTGGAATTCAACGACTTTTTTCTTAGCTACAGTTCCTGCTTTCGCAAAGTGACCTACGGCCGCTTTTGTGGAATGTTTCTCGTTTTTGTCATCGAAACCAAGTTGCAACGCTTCGTACCCGTCAACACCTTTGGTTCTGACTTGGGTAACAACACATGGGCCAGCTTCGATTACGGTACAAGGAATATTCTTCCCGTTCTCGTCGAAAATGCTAGTCATGCCGATTTTTCTACCAATTAACCCAGACATAATTATTATTTATTAATTATTAAATATAAATATAGAACGCAGCTTTTAAGCAAATCCTATTTTTTAAAGTGGTGCAAAAGTATACTTTATTTACACACAAACCAAAAAAAAATTTTACTTAAAAACAGCGTTCCTGTTTACTCTTAAACTACCTAAACTTTGATTTCAACTTCAACTCCACTTGGCAATTCAAGTTTCATTAAAGCATCAATAGTTTTAGATGAAGATGAATAAATATCAATCAATCTCTTGTATGACATTACTTCAAATTGCTCTCTCGCTTTTTTGTTAACGTGCGGAGAACGTAGAACGGTAAAAAGTTTTTTATGAGTTGGTAACGGGATTGGTCCTGTTACTACTGCTCCAGTGCTTTTTACGGTTTTTACAATCTTTTCAGCAGACTTGTCTACCAACATGTGATCGTAAGATTTTAATTTTATTCTGATTTTTTGACTCATTTTCTTAAAGATTATGCGTTTCCTTTTGCTTTTTTGATAACTGCTTCCGAAATATTGGAAGGTGTTTCTGCGTAGTGTGAAAATTCCATTGTAGATGTTGCTCTACCAGACGAAAGTGTTCTTAATGTTGTTACATAACCAAACATTTCTGATAATGGCACATCTGCTTTGATGGTTTTTGCACCAGCTCTGTCACCCATGTCATTCACTTGACCTCTACGGCGGTTGATATCACCTACGATATCTCCCATGTTTTCTTCAGGTGTAATAACTTCCATTTTCATGATAGGCTCAAGAATAATTGCTCCAGCAGCTTTAGCTACTTCTCTATACCCCATTCTAGCCGCTAATTCAAATGAAAGAGCATCAGAATCGACAGGGTGAAAAGATCCGTCTAATAAAGTTACTTTCAAACTATCAACTTGGTATCCTGCTAAAGGACCTGTTTTCATAGCTTCTCTGAAACCTTTTTCTACAGATGGAATATATTCTTTAGGAACATTACCCCCTTTTACAGCATTCACAAATTGCAATCCTACTGGAGCTTTACCATCAACTAAATCGGCAGGTTCTAATATAAATACGATATCACCGAATTTACCACGACCCCCAGATTGTTTTTTGTACGTTTCTCTGTGTTGTGCTTTTTTAGTAAACGCTTCTTTGTATTCAACTTGAGGCTCCCCTTGGTTCACTTCAACTTTAAATTCACGACGCATTCTATCAACAAGGATATCCAAGTGCAATTCTCCCATTCCTGAGATGATTGTTTGCCCTGAAGCTTCATCAGTTCTAACTGTAAATGTTGGATCTTCTTCAGCCAATTTAGCTAAAGCCATACCCATTTTGTCTACGTCAGCTTTTGTTTTAGGCTCAATTGCAATACCAATTACCGGCGCAGGGAATTTCATTGACTCAAGAATAATTGGGTGTTTTTCGTCACACAATGTATCTCCAGTTTTGATATCTTTAAATCCTACTGCAGCTCCAATATCACCCGCTTCAATATAATCGATTGGGTTTTGTTTGTTGGCGTGCATTTGGTATATACGAGAGATTCTTTCTTTGTTTCCTGAACGAGTGTTCAAAACATAAGAACCTGCATCTAAACGTCCTGAATAAGCACGGAAGAAAGCTAGACGACCTACGAATGGGTCAGTAGCAATTTTAAACGCTAAAGCAGCGAACGGCTCTTTAACATCTGGCTTACGCAAAATTTTAGTTTGATCTTCTTCTAATAAATCAGCATCATCAGGATGAATTCCTTCGATACCAGCTTTATCCATTGGAGATGGCAAGTATTTACATACTGCATCAAGCATGAACTGAACCCCTTTGTTTTTGAAAGAAGAACCAGCAATCATAGGAATGATAGCCATATCCATTACAGCTGCTCTTAATGCAATGTTGATTTCCTCCTCAGTAATAGAGTTCTCATCTTCCATGAATTTTTCAAGCAATTTCTCATCATAATCAGCTACTGCTTCAATAAGAATTGATCTGTATTCTTTAACCTCTTCAAGCATATCTTCAGGAATAGGCACAATATCGTAAGTAGCTCCTAAACCTTCTTCATGCCACACTATAGCTTGATTTTTAACTAAATCTACAACACCCTTGAAATCATTTTCTTCGCCAATTGGCAAAGTGATTGCAACCGCATTAGATTTCAACATATCTCTTACTTGTTGACATACCATCAAAAAGTTAGACCCTTGTCTGTCCATTTTATTAACGAATCCAATACGTGGTACATGGTACTGATCTGCAAGTCTCCAGTTAGTTTCTGATTGTGGCTCAACACCATCAACAGCACTAAACAAGAAAACCAAACCATCAAGCACACGCAAAGAACGGTTTACTTCAACTGTAAAGTCAACGTGTCCTGGGGTATCGATAATATTAAAGTGATAAGGTAATGTGTCAGGTAACACTTTACCTTGCTCAGTTGGAAAATTCCATTCACAAGTTGTAGCTGCAGAAGTAATTGTGATACCTCTTTCTTGCTCTTGTGCCATCCAGTCCATTGTTGCAGCACCATCGTGTACTTCACCAATTTTATGTGACTTTCCAGTATAGAATAATATACGCTCAGTTGTTGTTGTTTTACCAGCATCAATGTGAGCAGCAATTCCAATATTTCTTGTGTATTTTAAATCTCTAGCCATTTCTTATTATTAAAATCTAAAATGTGAGAATGCTTTATTTGCTTCAGCCATTTTATGGGTATCCATTCTCTTTTTGACAGCAGCACCTTCTTCTTTAGCCGCAGCTAAACATTCTGACGCCAGTCTTTGAGCCATAGATTTCTCATTTCTTCTTCTGGAATAAAGTATTAACCACTTCATTGCCATAGAAATTTTTCTGTCTGGTCTGATTTGCATCGGAATTTGGAATGTAGCTCCACCTACTCTACGACTACGTACTTCTACGTGAGGCATAACGTTTGTTAAAGCATCTTTCCAGATTTCTAATGATGGTTTTTCTGCATCTTGCTTTTTACTTTCTATAATGTCAATTGCATCATAAAAAACTTTAAAAGCTGTTGATTTTTTACCATCCCACATTAAGTTGTTCACAAAACGTGTCACCAATTGGTCGTTAAACCTTGGATCTGGTAAAAGTGGTCTTTTCTTTGCCGCTCTTTTTCTCATGTCTTTTTTTTAATTTTTGTTGTTTGCAGATGCACAAATCGCAATAAATCACAATTATGTACTGGCGTAACACGTTACGTCTCTACTCCTAACATTTTAAATTATTTTTTTGCTTCTTTTGGGCGTTTAGCACCGTATTTAGATCTTCTTTGCGTTCTTCCTGCTACACCTGATGTATCAAGCGCACCACGAACGATGTGATATCTAACTCCTGGTAAATCTTTTACCCTTCCACCCCTAACTAATACTATCGAGTGCTCTTGTAGATTGTGTCCTTCACCAGGGATATAGGCATTTACTTCATTACCATTTGTCAAACGTACACGCGCTACTTTACGCATTGCAGAGTTTGGTTTTTTTGGTGTAGTAGTGTAAACACGCGTACAAACCCCTCTTCTTTGAGGACAAGAATCTAAAGCAACCGATTTACTCTTCTTAGTTATCTGAGTTCTTCCTGTTCTTACTAATTGTTGAATTGTTGGCATAATTAATACTAAAAATTTCTTATATATTAAATTTCCCGCTTTTTACGGGGTTGCAAATGTAGAAAATATTTTTCACTAAACAAATCATAATTAATTAATTTTTACAAGAAGTAAATATTTGTTTTTTAATGGAATACAGAATAGCCATTATAAAATCTTACTGAAAAATAAAACAATATATTTATGGCTATTTCAATAAGATTATTTAACCTTATGCTTTTTATCGCAAACGTTAGATATTTGCATTACATTTATTAAAACTTAGATTCATTTGAAACCTTTCATACTCTTTTTTTTATTTTTAAACTTTGCTTTGAATTGTGCTGCCCAGAATTTTCAATTGCATCTAATTGGAAATTCGATTTCAGAAAACAAAGTACTTGACTCCTTAAATTATCTTTCGAAACACGAAAATGCAAAATCCATAAGTGACGAGATCAATGCGGTATCCGAAAAACTATCAAAAATTGGTTTTATAGAAACCCAAATCCTTGAAAACACCAAGGTAAACGACTCCAGTTATATAGCAAAATTCAGTTTGGGAGAAAGGATCAAATCGATACATATATATATAGGAAGAAATCCTGTTCTTAATGATTTGACAACATTGGATAAAAAAAAGGACACCATAGTTCTGCCTTACGGCGAAATAGAATCCTTTTTGAACCAAACGCTACAAAAACTGGAACAAAAAGGATTTGCATTGGCAAAATTGAAATTGATTAACATCCGTAGGCAAAACCATTCTCTTTATGCGGAATTACTTTTCGAATCAGGCCAACAAAGAACGTTAAATTCAATTGTCGTGGAATTTGCCGATGGCAACAAAAAAAATAGTTTCCCCGAAGGACATTTGGCACAAATCAACCGCAAATACCACAAAAGCACTTTAAACCAAGATATCGTGCGCCAAATTCACGATGATTTCGAAAAATTTGGATTTGTGAACCAAATAAAATATCCCGAAATTTTATTCACAAAAGACACCACCAAAGTATATGTATATCTCGAAAAAAGGAAATCCAACACTTTTGACGGCTTTATAGGTTTTTCCAATAATAAAAACAACAAATTGGTTTTTAACGGCTATTTGGATTTAACATTGAAAAACACTTTACAGGTTGGAGAGCAGTTTTTACTTTATTGGAAAAGTGACGGGAATAACCAGAAAACTTTCAAAACCGGCATCGAATTGCCCTATCTATTTAAAAGCCCAATAGGATTAAAGGCCCAAATTCACATCTTTAAACAAGACAGCACATATCAAAACACAAAAACGGAAATAGATTTGGGTTATTTTATGGATTATAACACCCGTATTTATTTGGGATATCAATCAACTGAATCCAGCGATATCCAAAACACAAATAACAAAACAATAAGCGACTACACAAACTCGTATGTGACTTCCAATTTAGAATACACAAAATTTGATTACATCCATTCGACTTTTCCTAAAAAATCAAGTCTTTCGCTTACAATGGGAATAGGAAAAAGAACCACAAATGACTTGCCCGAAACAGCAGGCACAAACAAGCAGTTTTATATCAATATAAATGCAATGCATAACTTTTACCTGAACCAAAAAAACTGCATTAACATAAATTATCAAAATTATTATTTAAAAAGCAGTATTTACATTATAAATGAATTATTCCGTTTTGGGGGAAACAATTCCATACGAGGATTCACCGAAAATAGCCTTCAAGCCAATTATATGACCTCCATTCTTACAGAATATCGCTATATAGCATCCACTGATTTATACCTCCATTCCATTTTGGATTATGGTTATTACCAAGATAATAGCTCAAATACCAAAAAAAAATTACTGGGATTTGGGCTAGGAATGGGACTTCAAACCAAAAACGGATTGCTGAAATTGGCCATCGCAAACGGAAGCGCAAAAAATCAAGTAATAAAATTTTATAACACTATCATTTATATATGTTATAATGTTAAATTTTGAGAATAATCAAAAAAACAAATTTTATAACACTATTTCTAATATATGTTAAAATGTTAAAATTCTTATGCGTGCATAAAAAATTACCCCAAACCTTAGGAAAGTTAACAAATTATTAAGATTTTTGTCCAACTAATTCAAAATATTTAAAAATGAAACTAAAGTTTAATGGATTCTTAGTACTATTGGTAGTACTTGTGGCGCAAATCACTTTTGCTCAAGAGAGAGCTGTTTCGGGTGTTGTTTCTGATAATGCAGGATTGCCTTTGCCAGGTGTGAGTGTATTAGTGAAAGGGACTCAATCTGGGACGCAAACTGATTTTGACGGAAAATATTCCATCAAAGCATCATCAAGCCAAGTCTTGATTTTTAGCTATGTTGGGATGAAAACCCAAGAAGTTAAAGCGACTTCGTCGTCTTTAAATGTCAAAATGGCAAGTGACGCAGTGGAACTTGAAGGCGTTGTTATTACTGCTTTAGGTATTAAAAGAGAGAAAAAGGCTCTAGGCTACTCATCTCAAAAACTTGATGCCGCAGCTATTAATACCGCGCCTACTAATAATTTTCTTAACAACTTATCCGGGAAAATTGCAGGCCTTGAGATTAGAACTAATTCAAATTTTGGTGGATCAACCAACGTTGTTATTAGAGGAATAAAGAGTGTAACTGGGAATAATCAAGCTTTGATAGTTGTTGATGGTGTACCAATGAGTAATTCAAATTTGAATACCGCTGATACACAGACAGGTAGGGATGGCTTTGACTATGGAAATTCAGCGTCAGACATTGACCCAAATAATGTAGAGTCTGTTAACGTTCTTAAAGGAGCGGCAGCGACAGCATTATATGGTAGTCAAGCAGCGAATGGAGCCATAATGATTACAACAAAAAAAGGCACTAAAAACAAAGGAATTGGAGTTACATATAGTTCTACTGTTTCTTCAGGAGCAATTGACAAATCTACATTTACCAAATACCAAAAACAATATGGAGGTGGTGGTTACGAAGGTCATGACAACTTATATGTTACAGATGTAAATGGAGATGGAATTGATGATTTACTTGTTCCGACTGGATATGATATTTCGTATGGTAATGCTTTTGATCCAAGACTCCAAGTTTATGGATGGAATTCATTTGCTCCTGGAAATGCAAATTTCGGAAAAACAACTCCATGGGTTGCGGCAAAAAATGACCCAACTACATTCTTTGAAAAATCATTTGGTTCTATCAATAGTATAAACTTAAATGGCGGAGATGAAACGAGTACATTTAATTTGAATTTTTCAAACAATACAGACAAAGGTATTTTACCAAATAGCAGCCTCAAAAGAAATATCTTAGGAGGTACTTTTTCAAAAGATTTAAGCGACAAATTTAAAGCTATAGCTTTCTTTACTTTTACTGATCAAAATACCGTAGGAAGAAATAGTCTAGGTTACGGGAATAATTTTTTAGGTAGTTTTAGACAATGGTGGCAAACCAATGTGGATGTTAAAGAATTAAAACAAGAATATTTCAGAAACCACGATAACGTTACTTGGAATATGAATGACCCGGTAAATGGTGATTTCAGTCCATCCTATTGGAATAATCCATATTTTGACAGATATGAAAGCTATGAAAGTGATGGAAGACGCAGAATTCTTGCCGGTACCACTTTAAGTTATGACATTACACCTCATCTAAATATATTAGGTCGTGCTACAATTGATAATTCTAATGATAGACAAGAGGAAAGATTGGCAGTAGGCAGTGTTGCGGCTGAGTTTGGCATAAGTCAAATATCCGAAAATTCAGGATACCATTTATATACAAGAGCATTTTTACAACAAACTTATGATTTTATTGCTTCTTACGATATTAAAGTAAATTCAGACATAAGTGGAAAAATATTAGGCGGAGCAACTTTAACTAAATCATCAACTGATTCATTTGAAGGATCTACAACAGGCGGACTTGTAAAACCAAGACTATATACTTTGGCAAATTCAGCTGTATTTGTAGCCCCTTTAGAAAGTCAAATTGAAAATGAAAAGTCAGGTTTTTATGGTCAAGCATCATTTGACTACAAGAGATTTTTATATTTAGAAGGATCCTATCGTCTTGATCAATCTACCTCTTTATATGTTGACAATAATAAATATGGTTATTATTCTGTAGGAACCAGTTTTGTCTTCTCAGAATTAATAAAAGCAGATTGGCTGACTTTCGGAAAATTAAGAGCAAATTATGCTGAAGTAGGAAATGACCCAGCTGCAGGCACATTAGGCGCCAGAATAAACAACGGTTTAATAGCTGGAAATCCTCAGTTTCAGAATAGCTCAACATTTGTAGATTTCAAAAACCTAAAACCAGAAAATCAAAAAAGCTGGGAATTTGGTTTAGAAGCCAAACTCTTTAAAAACAGATTAGGTCTTGATTTATCTGTTTACAATTCAAACACAGAAAATCAAATTTTCAACGTTCCGCAGTCACCATCAACAGGGTATAGTTTTTCTCAAATTAATGCTGGAAATATCGTAAATAAAGGAATCGAACTTGTTTTATCAGGATCACCTATTAAAACACAAGATTTTGAATGGGAAGTAACTGTGAACTGGTCTAAAAACGAAAATAAAGTTGAATCTCTAAACCAAGGAAGAACAAATCTTCAATTGGCTGGTTGGAACCAAGGAGTCTCTTTAAATGCAACAGTTGGTCAGCCATACGGAGCCATTAGAGGTCAAGGTTTTGAAGTAGATCCGAATGGAAATAAAGTGGTAGATTCAGATGGTCTTTATATCCCTGTAGATGACCAAATAATAGGTAACATTCAAGCTGACTGGCTTGGTGGGGTGAGCAATAAATTTACCTATAAAAATTTATCGTTCAATTTCTTAATTGATGTTAAGCAAGGAGGAAGCGTTTTCTCTCTTGATCAAGCATATGGTCAAGACACTGGAGAAAGTGTTCTAACTGCATACAAAAATGACCTAGGAAATCCTGTAAGAAATACTTTAGCAGACGGTGGTGGATTCATTAATCCTGGTGTTATGCTCGATTCTAACGGTAATTATGTAAAAAATACAATACGCGTAGATGCATCTGACTCAAGTGAGGCTAGTGGATTAGGCTTTGGGATATCAGGAAATAACCCAGCAGCGGCGTATGTGTATGATGCTTCCTATGTTAAATTAAGAGAAATTGGTTTGACATATTCTTTACCAACTAAATACCTTGATAGAACCTTTATTAAAGACGTTTCTTTTAGTTTACTTGGAAACAATCTTTGGATAATTCATAAAAACTTACCAGAAGCAGATCCTGAAGGAGGAACCTCATCTGGAAACATACAAGGTTTTCAGTCTGGAGTTATGCCGAGTGTAAAAGTTTATTCTTTCAATCTAAAAGTAAAATTCTAAAAAAATGAAAAAAATAATATACTCAATAACAATATTGTCATTATTAATGGCAAGTTGTGTAAATGACGCTCCTGATTTTAACAACAATAAAGATCGAGCTTACGAAGTCCCTGCTGAAGCATTAATGACGAATTCTGAAAAAGCATTAGTTGATATAATGACAAGTCCAAGTGTTAACGAATGGTCCTTAGGAAAATATTTTCCACAGTATTGGGCAGCAGTTACCTATACAACTGAATCTAGATATCGAATTACATCTAGAAAAATTTCAGATAGAATGTGGAGAATTTTATATGCCGATGTTATTGGTAATTTAGAATCAGCCAAAAGTATTATTCATACAGAAACTGCACCCACAGGTGTTTCAGATTCACAATTTCAAAGTGAACAAAAAAACAAACTTGCAATAATAGAAATAATTCAAGTATATACTTATCAAATTCTTGTAGATATGTTTGGAGATGTGCCATATACTGAATCTATGCAGCCTGGTAAATTTGTATTACCTAAGTATGATGATGGAAAATCTATTTATACAGCTTTAATTTCTAGATTAAATACAGCTATTTCAACTTTAGATAGCTCTAATGACTCATTTAAATCTGGTGAATACATCTATAATGGTGATGTTGCAAATTGGAAATTGTTTGCAAATTCATTGAAAGTAAAATTAGGAGTGAATTTAATAGAAACTGATGCTACTTTGGCAAAAAGCACCATTGAAAGTGCTTATTCTGCGGGTTTAATACTTGATAATAGCAACAATGCCTCTTTCGCGTATGTCACAGCTGCTCCCAACTACAATCCTATTTATGAAAATTTAGTAGCTTCAAATAGAAATGATTTTATTCCTGCTGCTACAATCGTAAACGATATGAACACCCTAAATGACAATAGAAGAGGCAAATACTTTACTCCATTAGCTGATGGCAGCTACCTTGGAGGTAGATATGGGTACACTAATAAATATACCTCTTTTTCCCATGTTAGCGATATGTTAAAGGCCGCAGATTTCCCTTCGCAATTAATGGAAGCAACAGAAATAAATTTTTATTTGGCTGAAGCTGCGGCAAAAGGCTTTTCAGTTGGAAATAATGCTGAATATTATTACAACAACGCAATTACTGCTTCATTTGAAAGTTGGGGAATTGGTACTGATGCTACTGCTTATTTATTAAATCCTGATGTTGCATTTTCAACTGCCCCTGGCTCAACTTCAAATGAAAAAATCGCAAGACAAGAATGGATTGCTTTCTATAATAGAGGATTTGAATCGTGGACAGCATACAGAAGGTTAAATTTCCCTGTCTTAATTGCTCCTGCAAGTGCTTATTCAGAAGCAGAGGGTCAAGTTCCAAAAAGGTTAACTTATCCAATTAATGAGCAAACAGTGAATGGTGATAATTGGACTGCGGCTTCTTCTGCAATAGGAGGCGACAAATTAAAAACACACATTTTTTGGGATAAACTCTAATTTTACACCAAAACAAATACTAAACCATCCCATAAAACGGGATGGTTTTTTTTTATATCTTTGCCCTATGGAAAAAGAACATCTAATATTCGGAATAAGAGCCATTATTGAGACCATTTATTGATTAGCTAATTATCAAGTCTAATGCTATTTTTTGTAATAATAAAGATTGAATTTTTCTAAAAAAACTGGACAAATATGGA
>DHXP01000055.1:26162-46346 GCA_002413745.1 Flavobacterium sp. UBA5153
TCCATATTTGTCCAGTTTTTTTATGGAAAAAGAACATCTAATATTCGAAATAAGAGCAATAATTGAAGTAATACAAGCAGGCAAAATTATGGCAAAGAAAAAAATGATAATCATAAAAAGGAATAATTGTCATAATTTTTTAAAATCGAAAAAAGCTATAATTAATGCATAGTTTTATATCTTTGATAAATAATTTGTTTCATTAAGACAAAACAAAATGAGTACTACCGAAATAAAACTTTACGATTTTTTTAGAAAAGATTTAAAACTCGATGACAATAGAGCGAAAATTTTTACAGAGATTTTATATGAAAGTATAGAAAGTAATGCTGCAAGAATTAACACTAAATACAAAAGCGAGTTACAATCCGATTTGCAAAAAATGGAAATGCAATTAAGGGCCGAAATAAAAGACACCAAAACCGATATGATAAAATGGTTTTTTGCTTTTTTTGTTACATTAGTTTTAATGATTTTAGGATTATACGCAACAATATTACTGAAATAAAATCACACCAAATAATAAGTAACCGCTCTAAATTTGAGCGGTTTTTTTATACAAACTTTTTCTTTAACTTTGCGCCATGGAAAAAGAACATCTAATATTCGGAATACGAGCCATTATAGAGGCAATACAAGCAGGAAAGGAAGTCGATAAAGTCTTTATACAAAAAGAAATATCCAGCGAATTGATGAAAGATTTGATGAAAGTGATGAAACGTGCCAACGTGAATTTTTCTTATGTTCCAGTAGAAAAACTAAATAGATTAACGCCAAACAACCACCAAGGTGCCGTGGCCTCCATTTCGCCAATAGGTTTCATTGACTTAGAGCATTTAGTCGATGCAACCGTTGAATCCGGAAAAGTACCTTTGTTTTTAATTCTGGACCAAATCTCGGATGCGCGAAATTTTGGTGCCATCATCAGAACCGCCGAATGCACGGGTGTAAACGGAATTATCGTTCAAAAAGCAGGTTCGGCTCCCGTAAATGGCGATACGGTAAAAACTTCTGCCGGTGCAGTATTTAATGTGCCCATCTGCAAAGTGGAACATATTAAAGATGCCATTTTCTACCTTCAAGGTTCCGGTATAAAAACCGTTGCAGCTACCGAAAAAACAGACCAAAATATTTATGATGTTGATTTAAAGGAACCCGTTGCCATCATTATGGGATCTGAGGATAGAGGAATAAACCCTTCGGTTCTTAAAATCGTGGATGAAAAAGCAAAACTTCCTATGTTTGGAACAATAGGTTCACTGAATGTTTCCGTGGCTTGCGGTGCTTTTTTATATGAAGCGGTTAGACAGAGAATCCCATCCCCAGCCCTTCCCGAAGGGAAGGGAGTTTAGATGGAAAGAGATAAAATATTATAGACGAAAAGATAATAGATATTTGAAAATGAATCAAGACTCCGGTGTTGATTCATTTTTTTCATTTTCGACAATCTCATAATTAACAGGGAATCCAGATGAATAATAGGGAGGAAATTCATCTTCAAGTTCTACTTTTGGAATATTGACAAAATCCCCATTTTCGTCAAAACGCTGCATAAATTTGTCTTCTTGTGGATTAAAATCAGGGTGTTCCCAATCGTATTTGATAATTTTCTTATATTCAGGCGTTTTATAAATCAAAGAAAGAACAAAACCCGTAATCAATCCAGCCAAATGTCCTTCCCAAGAAATTTTTTCTTCCACTTTTGGAAAAATATACCAAACCAAACCTCCATAAACAACCACCACCGTCAGCGACAAGGCAACCAAACGGTAATACTTGGTTTGAATTCCTTTGAAAAAAATAAAGCTGACCAAAACATAGATTAAACCACTGGCTCCGATATGATAATTTTCGCGGCCAATTACCCAAGTCATTAATCCAGAAAGTAATATTCCATAGCCGATAACCGCCATAGATTGTCTGGAATAAAAATAGCGCAAAGCGGCCAACAAAATCAATAAGGGAATCGAATTATTATACAAATGATCAATATCAGCGTGGATAAAAGGGCTAAAAAAAATACCTTGTAAACCTGAAAACGTCCTTGGATAAATCCCGTTTTTGTCAAAATCAAAACCAAACCGAATTTCCAGCCAATACACAAACCACAGAAACCACACGGAGAAAAGTGGAAGTGCCAGTACTGAATTGCTGTATTTGAAATGATTATCGTTCATTTTGGGTTTTAGGTATTGGGTCAGCAAATACAAATCAAAAATTTAACCAAAAGCAAGTTAATGCTATTTTGTCATATTCAGAAAAAGAGAATAGAAAAAAGATGATAGAGAATAGACGGACTAGCTTCAAAAAAAGCAGTAATTTTACCAAAGTTATTTTTGATTGAAGATTAACGAATTTAGATTTCAGATTTAAAAAACAATGGAAGCACCTTTAGCAGAACGCATACGACCACAAAAACTAGAAGATTATATCAGTCAATCCCATTTAGTCGGGCCAAGTGGTTCATTGACGCAACAAATCGCAAAAGGAATAATTCCATCATTAATTTTTTGGGGACCGCCAGGAACGGGAAAAACGACATTGGCACAGATTATTGCCCAAGAATCAAAGAGGCCTTTTTATATTTTGAGCGCCATCAATTCGGGAGTAAAAGACATTCGTGACGTGATTGAAAAAGCCAAACAAAGTGGCGGACTTTTCACCACAAAAAACCCGATTCTTTTTATAGACGAGATTCATCGTTTCAGCAAATCGCAACAAGATTCTTTATTAGGGGCTGTAGAAAAAGGTTGGATAACCTTGATTGGCGCCACGACAGAAAATCCAAGTTTCGAAGTAATTCCCGCTTTGTTGTCGCGTTGCCAAGTATATGTTTTGAATGCTTTTACCAAAGATGATTTAGAAACAATATTGCACCGTGCTTTGAAAACCGACACTTTTTTAGCCTCTAAAAACATAAAACTAACAGAAACAGAAGCTTTATTGAGACTTTCGGGTGGCGATGGACGCAAACTATTAAATATTTTCGAATTGGTCGTAAACGCTTCCGATGAAGACGAAATTGAAATCACAAACGACAGAGTCTTTGAACTTGTGCAGCAAAATACGGTTTTGTATGACAAAAGTGGAGAACAACATTATGATATTGTTTCGGCATTTATAAAATCGATTCGAGGTAGTGATCCTAATGGCGCGGTTTATTGGCTTGCACGAATGATTGAAGGTGGCGAAGACGTTAAATTCATAGCACGCCGAATGCTAATTTTGTCCAGCGAAGATATTGGAAATGCGAATCCGACCGCTTTTATAATGGCTAATAATACTTTTCAGGCAGTTGCAACAATTGGTTATCCAGAAAGCAGAATTATTTTGAGCCAATGTGCGATTTACCTAGCGACTTCCCCAAAAAGCAATGCTTCCTATTTGGCCATTGGAAACGCGCAACAATTGGTGAAACAAACCGGTGATTTGCCCGTTCCCATCCATTTGCGCAATGCTCCAACAAAATTAATGAAGGAACTCGGCTATGGCGATGAATACAAATATTCGCACGATTTTGCCAATAATTTTGCTGAACAGGAATTTTTACCCGATGCTATTTCCGAAACGTTGCTTTACAATCCCGGAAATAATTCCAGGGAAAATAGCACACGGGAATTTCTTAAAAACCGGTGGAAAAGCAAGTACGGCTATTAGTGTCCAGTATTCGTGGACAGTCATCAGTTGGCAACTGCACTCTAAAATTTAACCTCGACTTTTTCTGAAATCAACTGATCGTTTTGATAATATTCAAAAAACCACTGATTGTCTTTAGCAACTAGAACACCTTGAACACTCCCTTTTGTTGCCATAAAACTGGCAGGATTAGATGTTTTATACACTTTCATAACTACTTTTGGCTCGCTGTCAATCAATTGATAGCCATACGCTGTTGGTTGGGCGTATAACAAATCATCACTTTTGTTTTCAGAAATTTTAGACTCGCTTACCTCTTTTTTTGTCGTTACACTTGGAACCGCTGCAACAGTAATCGATTGCAAAACTGGCACTGATTTTATATCCGTACTCGTCTTTCCGCTGTATTTATAGTTCAAGGCGTAAACAGATTGAAAAGCTTCATTCAATGCCTCAATATAGGAAACCTGAAAATCTTTTTCTCTACTTTTTCCAAAACCAGATTGAAAAACAATAGTTCCATAGCAATCTTTTAGAGTAATAAAAAGTTTTGTTATCAAAAATGCATTTTCCTTTTGTACATCAACATATAACATATTGCATCTATCACTCAATTCCTTTGGGATTGATTCATTGCTGTAAAAAGCTGTAAAACCGGCTTTTTCCAAATTGAATTTAGTCAAAGTCTGTAGTCGGTATTGATTTTCAGTTTTAAGAAAATCATATTTCACGGGAATAATTACCGCTTTATAATCATTTACCGATTGCGAGAAACAGTAGCTCGCAATAAATAGCATCAGGAATAGGAATCGTGTTTTCATAATTTATAAATAATTTTTAAGTTCTAATAAATGGTTTACTTGTTTGATATTATCAGCCACTCGCGCATTACTTTCATTGAATAAAATGGCGTCAAGTCCAGCATCTAGCGCCCCTTGAACATCGGAATCGATGCAGTCGCCTATCATAATGCTGTTTTCTTTTTTAGCTTTGGCTAAATTTAAAGCATATTCAAAAATAATGGAATTTGGTTTTTTTACTCCCGCCATTTCAGAATTGGTTATGCTTTTAAAATAATGCGTAATATAGGAATTATTCAATTTGTTTTCTTGAATTTCTGCAAAACCATTGGTAATAATATGCAAATTATATTTGGGCTTTAAATAGTCCAAAATTTCAATTGTTCCTTCAAATAAATGGTTGTATTTTGGTAAATAATAAAGGTATTGCTCCGACAAAAATATAATTGTAAGATCGTCAATAACGAATTCCAACAAGTCAAAGGTATCTTTTAATCTACCAAAGCGCAGTTCTTTCTGGGTGATTTCGTCTTTTCGATATCTTTCCCAATATTCTCTGTTTATCGGCACATAAAACTTAAGGAAGTCGGTCATATTTACTGATATCTCCTGTATTTTAAAAACGTTTTCAAATGCCAAAGCTGAGTTCTTTTCAAAATCCCAAAGTGTGTGATCCAAATCAAAAAAGACGTCAGTTATATTTATATTCGTTGTTTTCATTTTAAAAAATTCCATCATCATTAAAACTATAAAATCCATTTTCGGCAATAATGATATGGTCCAGCACATTAATGTCCAAGTTTTGACCTGCCGCTTTTAGTTTTTTTGTAATTTGTTTGTCGGCTTCGCTAGGCATCAAAGTGCCCGAAGGATGGTTATGGCAAAGTATTAAACCCGTTGCTCCCATTTCGAGAGCGGCTTTAAAAACCAATCGCACATCGACCAAAGTTCCCGTGATTCCGCCTTTGCCCAATTGCGATTTTGAAAGCACTTTATTTGAATTATTCAAATACAAAACCCAAAATTCCTCGTGTGGCAACTCACCAATTATGGGCTGCATAATTTCGAAAATCATTTTGCTGGAAGTGATTTTCTTCAATTCGACCGCATCTTCTACCCTTCTTCGTCTTCCCAATTCCATTGCGGCAATAATCGAAATGGCTTTGGCCTCTCCTATTCCCTTGAAATTCATCAACTGCTGGATGGACAATTTTCCCAAAGCATTCAAGTTGTTGTCGACACTTGCCAAAATCCTTTTGCTCAATCCCACCGCTGATTCATTTCGACTTCCGGAACCAATCAAAATGGCAATCAATTCGGCATCGCTCAAAACACTTTTGCCTTTTAGCATCAGCTTTTCGCGAGGTTTGTCGTCTTCGGACCAATTCGTTATCGGGAAATTATTTTGTTCCAAGTTTAAAATTATTAATAAAACTAAATTTTCTTTTTCATACAAATACTACCTTTTAGACCAACATAAGGTTCGTAATTATCAATGATGGAATAGCCCACTTTTTGATACAATCCGATGGCTTCTTTTTGTTTGTGCAAAGTTTCCAAAACAGCCGTAGAATATCCGAATTCCCTTGCCCAAAGCTCCAGTTCTTGCAATGTTTTCTGGGCAAGACCCAATCCTCGAGCTTCTGGAGAAACAAACATACGCTTTATTTCTATCGTATTCGCATCCTTTTTTTTAAAACATCCACACGCAACTGCTTTATTATCAAGATAAATAACCACAACGTTTGGATTAATTTCCAAAATGTTATTTTGCCAATAATCTTGTTTTTCCTCTGGATAACGTTCCCACAAACTCTTGTCTAAAGCCGCAACGAGATTGATGAAATCTTTGTTTTCGCTGGTGGTTTTGGTGATTCTTATTTTATCATTCATATCATTTCCAAATTATTTAATCAACTCCTTAACCTCATCAAAATTCAATCCACCGTAATTCCCTGAACTCATCAATAACAATGCGGAATTTTCGAAATTGAGATTGAAAAGATAATCCTTAAAATCTTTTGGATTCGTATAAATAATCAAATCTTTTCGGTTGAAGGCGCTGGAGATTTGTTCATACGTCACTTCCTCGAGTTGCTTGATTTTTACTGCATCCGGCGAATAGAAAACCACGGCAACATCGGCGTATTCAAGTGCTCCTTCGTATTCTTTCAGGAATTCGGCATTCAAACTGCTGTACGTATGCAATTCTAAACACGCCACCAAAGTCCGATTTGGATATTGCTCTTTCACGGCTTTTGTTGTCGCAGCCACTTTACTTGGCGAATGGGCGAAATCTTTGTAAGCAACTTTGGTTTTGCTTTCGGCAATTTTTTCCAAGCGTTTAGAGGCTCCTTTGAAACTGGCAATGGCTTCATAAAAATCAGCTTCATCGACACCCATACTTTGACAAATCCATTTGGCTCCAGCCAGATTATTCAAGTTATGCGCTCCAAAAACTTCGATTGGCATTGCGCCTTCCGGAGTTTCCAGCAACGTAACTCCGTCTTTCACTTCGTATTTTGGCGTTGTATAAGGTATTTTTCGGATAGGATTTGTGGCGGCTTCGGCGATGCGGCGTACTTCTGGGTCTTCTTCGTTATAAACCAGGATTCCGCCATTGGTGATTTTACCAATAAAAATTTCGAACTGTTCCACATAGAAATTGTATGTTGGAAAAACATTGATATGATCCCAAGCAATGCCGGAAATCAGTGCAATATTGGGCTGATACAAATGAAATTTTGGTCTTCTGTCTATTGGCGAAGACAAATATTCATCGCCTTCAAGAACAATAAAATCATTTTCTTCGGTGAGGTGAACCATCGTTTCAAACCCTTCAAGTTGTGCTCCCACCATATAATCGACTTCGATATTATGATAATGCATCACGTGCAAAATCATCGAAGTAATGGTGGTTTTTCCGTGGGAACCGCCGATGACCACGCGGGTTTTATTTTTGGATTGTTCGTACAGAAATTCTGGATAGGAATAAATTTTCAATCCTAATTCTTGTGCTTTTAATAACTCCGGATTATCGGCTTTGGCGTGCATTCCGAGAATTACCGCTTCGATATCAGAGGTGATTTTTTCGGGAAACCAACCTAATGCTGTCGGCAAAATTCCTTTTTTCTCCAAGCGGGTTTTTGATGGTTCAAAGATAGCATCGTCGCTTCCCGTGACTTGATATCCTTTGTTGTGTAGCGCCAAGGCGAGATTGTGCATCGCACTTCCGCCAATAGCGATAAAATGAGTTCTCATATATTTTATAATTTAATTTTTGCCGCTTTTTCAGGCTGATTCATTTTGTTTTTGTACAAATTGGCCAGCATTTGAGAACCCGTTTTTGTGCTTCCCGCTGCAATTGCTTTTTTATATTGCTCTTCTGCCGAGGCATATCTTTCGAAATATTCATCAATTTGACCTTTGGACAAATAGCCGTCAACTGGTGATAATTTCAATAATTCATCGGAATATCTTATCGCTTTTGTTTCGCTGCCACCCACGATTCCGGGAAGTTTCATATAGAACATAACTAATGCCCAACGCGCCTCGATATGTTTTGGATTGAGTGCTATTGCTTTTTCGAATGATTTTTTTATGTCACCAATCATTCCAAATGCCGTGAATTTATTGACTTCCTTGGCTTTCATTCCCATAGCTCCGCCATATTTGTAATAATAATTGGCTTCAGATGGTTTCAATTGTTTTAATTTTTGGTAATAGCCAATGGCTCTATCCCAAAATTTATTGTGAGCTGCAATGTCGCCCAAATATTCAATAGTCTTTAGATTGGATGGGCTTTCTCTCAGTAAATTTTCAAAAATGGGCTGGGCTTGTTCGTATTTTCCTTCTCGGAATAATTTCTCCCCTTTATCAAAATCAGCTTGAGAAAAAATTAGTATTGGGAATAATAAGAATAGGAATGTCATTTGTTTCATCTTCCAAAAATAAAGAATTTTTAAAAGAATTGATCCATTTTTTTTAGCTTAAAACAACCCAAATAATCATAAAAGATATAATAACACAAAAAAGACATTATAATAACATTGGGCGGTTAGTTTTGCTAAAACTAATTATGAAAAGAAAACGAAAAATTCCTTTAGTTGTATTGAGCGATGTACATTTGGGAACCTACGGTTGTCATGCCAAAGAACTACTTCAGTATCTTAAATCCATTCAACCTAAAACTTTGGTTTTAAACGGAGATATTATTGATATGTGGAGTTTTAGCAAACGTTATTTCCCTGCTGCCCACATGGATGTTTTAAGACAAATAATAAAAATGTCGAATCTGGGAACTCGCGTTATCTATATTACAGGAAATCATGATGAAGCTTTGAGAAAATATTCCGATTTCATTCTAGGAAACTTTGAATTAGTCGATAAATTAATTTTGGAATTGGATGGCAAAAAAACCTGGATTTTCCATGGCGACGTGTTTGATTCTTCTACACAAGGATACGCAAAAATACTGGCAAAATTGGGAGGAAAAGGCTACGACCTATTGATATTGTTGAATAGTTTAACCAATTGGGTATTGGTGACTTTAGGAAAAGAGAAACGAAGTTTTTCTAAAATGATTAAAGACAGCGTAAAAAAAGCGGTTTCATTTGTCTCGAATTTTGAAACCACTGCTGCCGAAATTGCCATCCAAAAAAAATACAGTTACGTGGTTTGCGGACACATTCACAAACCCCAGATGAAGGAAGTTGAAAACGAGCACGGAAAAGTTCTGTATTTAAACAGTGGAGACTGGGTTGAAAACCTTACTGCTTTGGAATATAAAAAAGAAAAATGGAAGATTTACCAATATAAAAAATCCGACTATTTACACCACGAAAACAAAGAAGATAAAATCATTGATGACATTGTCGCAAAAATTTTATTCTGAAAAAGGGTGCTATTTCAACAAAATGGCTTTCGATTAACCCAACTAATGACTAACAACAAATGAAAATATTTTACGCCATACAAGCTACAGGTAATGGTCACATAAGTAGAGCCATGCAATTATACCCTTATTTACAAAAATTTGGCTCCGTAGATTTTTTCCTGAGCGGAAACAATGCCAGTTTAAATATTGATTTGCCCGTAAAATTTAAAAGTGAAGGTTGCAGTTTGCATTATAGCAAATGTGGCGGATTGGATTATTGGGATATTGCCAAGAATATTCAACCCATCCAGATGTATAAGGATGCCAAGTCATTGCCTTTAAAAAATTATGATGTGGTTATCAATGATTTTGATTCTATTACTTCGCTGGCGTGCAAAATGCAAAAAGTGCATTCGGTACAATTTGGACATCAAGCCAGTTTTGTTTCGGATGCTGCTCCAAGACCAGAAAAAAAGAGCATTATGGGCGAAATGATTCTCAAACATTATGCA
Source organism: Flavobacterium sp. UBA5153 (assembly GCA_002413745.1). Classification (GTDB taxonomy): domain Bacteria; phylum Bacteroidota; class Bacteroidia; order Flavobacteriales; family Flavobacteriaceae; genus Flavobacterium. The sequence continues at coordinate 35,987 of DHXP01000055.1, forward strand.
CCTTCCCCAAAGCATATTGGATTGCACTTTGAAAAATATGATTCCTTTATTCTTCCTCCAATCATCAAAGATGAAATCGTTCAGGCCGAACCAAAAAATTTGAAACACATCACGGTTTATCTGCCTTCTTTTCAAAAGGATTGTTTAGAAAAGGCATTCAATAAACTACCGGAACAGGACTTTCACTGGTTTTTGAATGATGTAAAATCCAAACACACCATTGGCAACATTACCTATTATCCCGTAAATCAAAATGATTTCAATGAAAGTCTAATCAACTGCCACGGGATTATTACCGGCGGCGGATTTGAAACACCGGCAGAAGCTTTGTATCTCGAAAAAAAAATACTCAGCATTCCAATACGAAAGCACTATGAACAGGAATGCAATGCTGCAGCGTTAAAAAAAATGGGGGTTCCCGTTGTTTATGAAGTTGGCGACAATTTTGACGAAATTATAGAAAACTGGCTCAATACGGCAACACAGAACCCAACTATGCAAGCCAACAATATACCTGAAACCTTGGAATTATTGTTTGACACTTATAACAGCAACTAATCAAAATAAAGCACAAACAAAAAAGGGTTTCTATTGCTAGAACCCTTTTTTAATATAAAAAAATATTGATTTTTAGTCATTCAACATTTTCCACAATTTGTCTTTCAATTCTGTCAGACCTTGTTGGCTAACCGAAGAAATAAATAGATACGGAATGTCTTTGAATGCTGCGTCTAATTCTACTTTCAACTCCGCTTTGAGCTCGTCGTCCAGCATATCGCATTTTGAAATCACCAATAAACGCTCTTTGTCAAGCATCTCGGGATTGTATTTTGTCAACTCGTTTACCAAGATGTCGTATTCTGCCTTGATGTCTGGCGAATCAACGGGAACTAAAAACAACAATGTTGAATTACGCTCAATGTGACGCAAGAAATAATGTCCCAATCCTTTCCCCTCGGCTGCTCCTTCGATAATTCCGGGAATATCGGCGATGACAAAGGATTGAAAATCACGATACGCCACGATGCCAAGATTGGGCTTTAAAGTGGTAAACGGATAATCGGCAATTTTGGGTTTAGCAGAAGTCAAAACCGACAATAAAGTTGATTTTCCTGCATTAGGAAAACCTACCAAACCTACATCAGCCAGAACTTTTAATTCTAAAATAACGTCCATTTCTACTCCAGGTAAACCTGGCTGGGAATATCTTGGCGTTTGATTGGTCGAACTTCTAAAATGCCAGTTTCCAAGTCCTCCTTTTCCTCCACGAGAAAGGATTTGTTTCTCTCCATCTTCGGTGATTTCAAATAAAGTTTCTCCTGTCTCTTTGTCTTTGACAACCGTTCCCAGAGGAACTTCGATGAATTTATCTTCACCATCGGCTCCAGTACTTCTGTCGCCACCTCCATCTCCACCGTGACCAGCTTTGATATGTCGGGCAAACTTAAGGTGAAATAAGGTCCAAAGTCCTTTGTTTCCAACCAAATAAACGTGTCCTCCACGACCTCCATCACCTCCATCAGGCCCACCTTTTTCGATAAACTTCTCTCTATGCAAATGCGTTGACCCTTTTCCCCCTTTTCCGGAAGAAACATATATTTTTACGTAATCTACAAAATTCCCTTCAGTCATTTTAATTTTAGATTTTAGATTTTAGATTTCAGATTTCAGATTTCAGATTTCATTAAAAACTACTTGGTTTAGTTTAAACTGTACCCGACAACTGCAATCTGCTAACTGCCGTCTATTTTATTTTTTTAATGCTTTCACCATCACCTTATCAATTTTCGCACCATCCATATCGATGACTTCCAACTCAAATTTATGCCAGATTAATTTCTCCCCCTGTTTTGGAATATGAGAAAGTTCTGTCATTATTAACCCACTCAAAGTGGTTACTTCGTAATCATTGATTAATTCATCCAATTCAAAATAGGTTAAGAAATCATGTAACGAATAATGCCCGTCAACCAACCATGTTCCATCTTCTCTTTCAACCAATTTAAAATCTTCTTTATAAAAATCAGAAGCATCACCAACCAAAGCCTCCAAAATATCATTCAAGGTAATAATTCCTTGAAAAACACCATATTCATCAGAAACAAATGCATAATGAATTCCCGATTTCTTAAATTTTTCCAATGCTTTGTAAGCAGTGGTATGTTCCATCATAAAGGGTGCTTCGGTCATAATATCGGCCAAATTGAAACTGTCATTTTCAAAATGGGCAAAAATATTTTTCAGATTGACAACCCCAACAATATCATCATAATTTTCACCATAAACAGGATAAATAGAATGCAATTCTTTGAGCATAAATTCCCTGACTTGACTCTTATTCGAATGCAAGGGCAATAATATCACCGATTTTCGATGCGTCATCAAAGAATTTATTTTTCGGTCTCCAATGTGAAAAACACGCTCCACGATATCTTGCTCTATCTCCTGGACTTCACCAACTTCAGTTCCTTCCTTGATAATTGCCTTAATTTCTTCCTCAGTAACTTTTCCGTCAGCCGTGGGTTTAATTTTTAAGATATCCAATAAAAAATCAGTCGAGATAGTCAACAGCCAAATAAATGGTGCTGTTATAATTGAAACCATTTTCATGGGGACAGCGACTGCTTTTGCAATGGACTCCGGATGATTCAAACCAATTCTTTTGGGCAATAACTCGCCCAAAACCATCGAGAAAAAAGTCAAAATCAAAACAACTATTGCTACCGCAATTGTATGGGCAAATGGCTTTAGAATTTCAAATGCGCCTATAAAAGTCTCAACGTTCAATGTTATTTTTTCCCCACTATAAATACCGGTAAGTATCCCGATGAGTGTAATTCCAATTTGAACAGTCGATAAAAATTTATTTGGAGAATTAGCCAAATCCAATGCCGTTTGAGCATTTTTGTTGCCTTTTTTTGCGGCGCTTTCCAATCTACTTTTCCGTGCCGAAATCAGCGCAATTTCTGACATAGAAAAAACACCATTCAAGAGAATTAAAAAAAATATTATTAGAATTTCCATTTTTTTATTTAGAAGATTATAAGGCTATGAGATTAGATTTTACATTTAACTAAACTCACAACCTCATAAACTAGAGTTTTTCAATCACTGTGCTTAATCTTTCCGTGATTTCAGCAATTGATCCAATCCCGTTTACAGGATAAAATTTATTTTGTTTATTATAATACTCCATCAAAGGAGCTGTTTTTTCATTGTATTCCTGGTAACGATTTCTGATTTTTTCTTCGTCTTGATCGTCCACTCTTCCGCTGGTTTTACCTCTTTCCAGCAGGCGTTGAATCAGAATTTCGTCATCTGCTTCCAATGCAATTGTTGCTGTAACTTCCCAATTTTTAGTTGCCAGAAACGCATCCAAAGCTTCGGCCTGTGCCAAAGTTCTAGGAAAACCATCAAACAAAAAACCTTTTGTGTCAGGGTTTTTCTCAACGGCATCTTGCAACATTTTGATAGTTACCCCGTCAGGAACTAAGTCGCCTTTATCCATATAGCTTTGGGCTAATTTCCCCAAATCAGTTTCGTTTTTGATATTAAATCTAAAAATATCTCCCGTCGAAAGATGAATCAAATTGTATTTTCCTTTCAAAAATTCTGCCTGAGTTCCTTTTCCTGCGCCTGGTTTCCCAAATAAAACAATGTTAATCATTTTTGTAGTATAAGTTGTGTGAGTTGTGTTATTCGCTTAGTTGATATATTTCGGGTAAATTTCTACCCAATCCATCGTAGTCCAGTCCAAAACCTACGATAAATTTATTTGGGATTCTAATCCCAACATAATCTATTTTGATGTCTTTTTTATACGCTTCCGGCTTAAAAAACAACGTGGCAATCTTGAAATGCTTCACATTTTGTTTCTTGAACAATTCTTTTAAAGCTACCAAAGTATTTCCGGTATCAACGATATCTTCAATGACAACAACCGTGCGACCCGACAAATCCTGGTCTAAACCAATTAATTGTTTCACTTCATTTGTTGAAGAAGTTCCTTCGTAGGAAGCCATCTTGACGAAACAAACTTCGCAGGGTTTTTTATAATGTTTCATAAAATCTGAAACTACCATAAAAGCGCCGTTCAAAACACCCACAAACACGGGGATTTCATCGGCAAAATCATCTTCTACCAATGCAGCTATTTTTGCAATGGCAAAATCTATTTCTTGAGCAGAAATAAATGGAACAAATTGTTTATCGTGGAGTTGTATCACTTTTTTCAGTATTAAAATAATTAGCAAAGATACTGAATTCTATACATTTAAAAAAAATGAATTTTGTCTTAAAAATAAATTTTAAACTTCAGAAAAAAACAGCACTAGACCTCAAATAAATAAAGTGCAGAATGCTTCTTTTATTCTGAATAGTTCCGAACTAGAGGGAAATTTGGAGAGTATGAAATAATTCATAATTTGTAAATTATGAATTGATAATTATTAATTGATAAGTATCTTTGCACAAACAACATTACAATGAACTATTTTTCTTCCGATTTTAAATTGGGGATTCTCGGCGGCGGACAACTTGGCAAAATGCTATTGTTTGACACCCGAAAATTCGACATTCAAACCTACGTTCTCGATCCGAGCGACGAAGCGCCTTGCAAAATCGCCTGTAACCAATTCTTCAAAGGGGATTTAATGGATTTCGAAACCGTTTATAATTTCGGAAAACAAGTCGATGTATTGACTTTTGAAATCGAACTCGTCAATCTCGAGGCATTGGAAAAATTGGAAAGCGAAGGATTGAAAGTTTATCCTTCGCCAAAAACCTTAAAACTCATCCAAAACAAAGGCATTCAAAAAGATTTTTATGCTAAAAATAACATTCCAACATCTGATTATAAAAGGTTTGATAGTTTAAAAAATTTGGTGATTCAAATTATCGACTCCAATTTAAAATTTCCCTTTGTATGGAAATGCACGCAATTTGGTTATGACGGAACCGGCGTGAAAATTATCAGAAAAATTGAAGATTTAGATGATTTACCTAACGTAGAATGCATTGCTGAAGAAATGGTTCCTTTCAAAAATGAATTGGCAGTTATCGTCTGTCGCAATCCATCGGGCGAAATTAAAACCTATCCAGTCGTCGAAATGGAATTTCATCCCGAGGCCAACCAAGTGGAATACGTAATTTGTCCGGCAAGAATTGACGATGTTGTTGCCGATAAAGCAAGAGCAATTGCACTGAATGTTTCCGAAAAATTCAACCATGTTGGGCTTTTGGCAGTCGAAATGTTCCAAACTGAAGAAGATGAAATTCTGGTAAATGAAGTCGCTCCTCGCCCACATAATTCCGGTCATTACAGTATTGAAGCGAGTTATACTTCGCAGTTTGAAAACCATTTGCGAGCGATTCTCGATTTACCTTTAGGAAATACGGATAGTAAAGTTGCCGGAATTATGGTGAATTTGGTTGGCGAAGAAGGATTTTCGGGCGACGTAATTTATAAAAATATTGAAAAAATATTGTCTTGGGATGGTGTAACACCTCACATCTACGGAAAAAAGCAGACACGCCCTTTTCGAAAAATGGGACATGTTACAATAACAAATAAAGACATCAAAGTAGCAAGGAAAATTGCCCAAGACGTGAAGAATACGATAAGAGTAATTTCTTAAAATTAAAAAATTCAATGATTTAAAGATTCAAAAATTATTGCGTAAATAATCCATACGTAGAAATTTTTTAATCTTTAAATATTTTAATCTTTAAATATAAAATATGAAAGTAGCTGTAATAATGGGAAGCATATCCGATATGCCAGTCATGCAGGAAGCCATAGAAATCTTAAAAGGTTTTGACATAGAAATAGAAGTCGACATTGTTTCGGCACACAGAACGCCCGAAAAATTATTCGATTTCAGCAAAAACGCCCACACCCGTGGCATTTCGGTAATTATTGCCGGTGCTGGCGGAGCGGCACATTTGCCGGGAATGGTTGCTTCCATGTCTCCATTGCCCGTGATTGGTGTTCCCATAAAATCAAGTAATTCCATAGATGGTTGGGATAGCATTTTGTCTATTTTGCAAATGCCGGGCGGCGTTCCAGTGGCGACAGTAGCATTAAACGGCGCTAAAAATGCCGGAATTTTGGCTGCCCAGATCATTGGAAGCCAGAACAAAAGTGTTTTAGATAAAATAATATTGTATAAAACAGGATTGAAAGAAGCGGTTAATATTGCCTCAAAAAGTCTCAATCAATAAAAAAAAGCTCCATAACCGAGTTTTTTTTATTGATTTTATATCATTGTCGTCCGATGAAAAAAATTAAAACCGAATAATGCTTTTATTGATGGGACTTATAAAACATATCGCCCCGCTGGGGCTTATTATTTGGGTAGCAATTTTTCTACAAACATTCCGTCCCGATGGGACTAAAATAGCTCCGTTAGGAGCGAAATGTTTGTAGAATGAATAGTTATTCATTGATTAAAGCCCCATCGGGGCGATATGTATATTTTTTTAAAATTTAATCGGACAACAATGATTTTATATTCAATCAAGCTCTGATTTACTGTTGGCTCTCCCTACAATAGCGATTGGGAATAAAAATTAATTAATTTTTTTGAGATTTTTGATTAGCTACTTCAATAACTAATAATCCTATCTTTTTGTTGAGCCCCATAATAGGATTATAAATCTTTAAAACATCATCTTCTCTAACAACAGTTAAACTGTCTGTTTGATAAATTTTTTGTATGTCTATTTTTTGCCCCTCCTCCTTTTTATTGGTAGACAGCACAACCATGGCATTATCAGTATTAATAAGCTGTATTTTTTTAACATTGGGATCTTTAATAAAAGACAGAAAAAATTGATCAACTTGTTCGTTGTTATTCCGCAACATTTCACTGCGAATCGCCCAAGAAAAAACTTTTGAAGTCAATTTGTAATTAGCCACTTTTAAACTATCCATTTTTGATTCATAGTTGTCAATTAGTTCCTTTTGCTGTTTTGCAAATTGTCTTTTCAATTGGTAGTTTTTAAAAGTTCCCCAAGAAAAAACTCCTAAGATGACCAAAACCAGAATAACCGAAACTTTATGATTTAAAAGAAACGAGCTAACTTTATTTTCTTTCTTAGCTTTAGAAAGAGATTTTTTCTCCGATGTAGTATTATTTTCCATTTTTCAAATTTTTAATATCCAGTTAAGTTACTGCTTTTTTTTGACATACACAAAAATTTCGATTGTGCCACTATCGTTTCTAAAGCCCCAAATACCTAAAAAAATTCAGATTCTTCTACTTCCATATTCCCAAAGCATTTGCAATGTCTTTTTACAGTACCAATTATAAATAACTTCGAACAAATTAGTTTTAAAATATTAACAATTCGATCCCATTAAACCTCAACGTATACTTTTTAGCTTTGATCCCTTTACTAAAATTTACACCCCATTTTAAAATGCCTTTTTTTTAATCCTTACCTTTGTGCCATTAATAAACAGAAAACTATTTTTTATAAAACATACACCAATGAGCGTCTTAACACACCATTTCAATACCAAATATAATACCGCCCCTTTTTCGAAAATCAAAAACGAAGATTTTCTTCCCGCTTTTCAAAGAGGAATCGAATTGGCCAAAAACGAAATCGATGCAATTGTTCGTAACCCAATCAAACCCACTTTCGAAAACACAATTGAAGCTTTGGCTTTCAGTGGCAATATTTTGGACAGGATTTCAAGCATCTTTTTTAACTTGAATTCGGCGGAAACAAGTGACGAAATCCAGAAAATAGCGCAGGAAGTTTCCCCTTTATTGTCGGAATTCGGGAATGATGTTCGCCTCAATGCTGATTTGTTTGCAAGAGTAAAATCAGTTTATGAGCAAAGAGAAAACTTGAAACTCAACCCGGAACAAACTACACTTTTAGACAAAAAATACAAAAGTTTTGCTAGAAACGGAGCTAATTTATCGGATGATAAAAAGACTATTTTACGCGAAATCGACAAAGAATTATCGAAGTTGAGTTTGCAGTTTGGCGAAAATGTTTTGGCCGAAACCCACGCTTTCGAATTGCATATAACAGATAAGAAGGAATTGTCCGGTTTGCCGGAAGGAACTCGAGAAGCGGCTCGTTCTTTGGCTAAAAGCCAAGATAAAAAAGGTTGGATTTTTACCTTGGATCACCCGAGTTATATTCCGTTTGTGACCTATGCCGACAATCGCGAATTGCGCAAAAAAATGGCGATTGCTTTTGGCGCCAGAGCTTTTCAGAACAATGAATTTGACAATCAGGAAATCGTCCTGAAAATTGCTAAACTTCGATTTGACAGAGCGCAAGTTTTGGGTTATAAAACCCATTCTCATTTTGTTCTCGAAGAACGAATGGCAGAAAATCCAGAAAAAGTAATCTCTTTTTCGAACGATTTATTGGCCAAAGCCAAACCGGCAGCCTACAACGAATTTGCCCAATTATCAGCTTTCGCCAAAGGTTTGCACGGCATTGAACAACTCGAAAAATGGGACGGCGCTTATTATTCAGAGAAACTGAAACAGCAATTATTCAATTTGGATGACGAAATATTAAAACCGTATTTCCAATTGGAGAAAGTTTTGGACGGTGCTTTCGCCGTGGCGCAAAAATTATACGGAATCACATTCGAAGAGATTTTCGAGATTGACAAATACCACGAAGACGTAAAAACTTATGAAGTGAAAGACGAAGATGACCAATTAGTTGCGGTTTTCTACGCCGATTTCTTTCCGAGAAAAGGCAAACGAAACGGCGCTTGGATGACGTCTTTCAAATCTCAATATGTAAAAAAAGGAATTAACGAAAGACCGCATATTTCCAACGTTTGCAATTTCACCAAACCAACAGAAACCAAACCTTCGCTTTTGACATTTAACGAAGTGACGACCTTGTTTCACGAATTCGGTCACGCTTTGCATGGGATGTTAGCCAACACGGTGTATCCAAATTTGTCAGGAACATCAGTTTATTGGGATTTTGTGGAATTGCCAAGCCAGATTATGGAAAACTGGTGTTACGAACCGGAAGCCTTGGCATTGTTTGCCTATCATTACGAAACCGGCGAAATGATTCCGATGGAATTAGTTCACAAAATCAAGGAAAGCGCCAGTTTTCAGGAAGGAATGGCAACGATGCGCCAATTGAGTTTTGGATTATTGGATATGGGTTGGCACGCACAAGATCCGTCAAATATCAAGGATATCAAAACATTTGAAATCGAACAATTTGCAGCTACGCAATTGTATCCTGACGTGGCAGCAAACGCAATGAGTACTGCTTTCTCCCATATTTTTCAAGGCGGTTATTCTTCTGGATATTACAGCTACAAATGGGCGGAAGTCTTGGATGCCGATGCTTTTGAATATTTTCAGGAAAAAGGAATTTTCAACAAGGAAGTGGCGGCAAAATTCAAGGAAAACGTGCTTTCAAAAGGCGGAACCGAACACCCGATGATTTTGTACAAACGATTCAGGGGTCAAGAACCAAAACCCGAAGCTTTGTTGAGGAGAGCGGGATTGTTATAATATTTCAAAAAAAATGTGCTTCATTGAAGAAGCACATTTTTTATAATTTAAATTCCCTCATTTCTTCGCCAAACGAGTAGAAAAATCAGAAATCACATTTTTATATTTTCTTAAAATTCTATCCCAATCTCTAAACTGCTCGTCAGCTTTAACACTTGTTCCACTGGCTCCAGAATATTCGCTATTGAGTTTTACCTTAAAAGTTAAAGGATCAGACTTTGCGAGTTTAATAATTAATCTTGTTCTAATTGTATTTTGCTGAAATGACTGGACACTCCAAGCCGTTCTTAAATAGGATGTCTCTTTGTCACTCACCTCTATAGCATCAAAATAATCGGTCACTATCTGTGTGGTCAGTCTCCAAGCGTCCAGCATATTCAAATCTTTGTTAACTTCTATTTCAAAATCAACATTAGCTTGATCCGTTTTTACTGAAGCCTCTTCGGCATCATCTTTTTTCATTTCAAAATATATGCTTTTTGGCGCTTCAGGACCTGCTTTTTTTCCGCATACCGTTGCCTCATAATTTAAGAAACCCGGCTTTGCCACTTTTACTTTATAACATTCTTTACTTTCCATTTTCAATTTATAATTTCCAGAACCTACATTTTGTCCATTAATAACAATACTTGCATCGGTCTCGGAAGCGCTAATTTTTACAGTTTGTGCATTAAGCAAAAAACTAACAAATAAAACAACTAAAACAATAATTTTTGATTTCATAACCTGAATTCGATTAATATTATAAGTCACAAATTTGCATAAAAAAAAGAATAGTTGTATATTTAAAGCTCTGAATTTCAAATATTTAAACAACTATTCCTCTTATGATTAATTTT
>DHXP01000063.1 GCA_002413745.1 Flavobacterium sp. UBA5153
AAGAAATTGGACAAAACGAAAATCACACCTATGAACTATGTCTTTTGTAAAAATGAAAAATAAACGTGTCTCTGAGTTTTTCAGCAGACCCTATATAAATAAAAGCAGTTTTTGGCTTCGCCAAAAACTGCTTTTTCTTTTTTGTTAGTTTTTTTATTCGACTGCTATTTGATGGCTTTCTACTTGGTCATTTATGTGAATTTTTAATACATAAATACCTTTTTTTAGACCTCTAACAGAAAAAGTTGCTTTTTTATCTGAAATTTGAACTTTTGATTTAGATTGCCCCATCATATCAAAAAGTTCACCAAAAATTGTTACTCCTTTTGTTGGTTGATTCTTTTGGTCTTTCAAATCGATATTTACAATATCATTTGATGGGTTAGGGTAAATATTATACAAAGAAATGTTATTGCTCATTTTTGCACTACTACAATCAGGTGCTTGATAATAAAACGTAATAACTTTTGAAGTATATTCACCAGTGCAAGGATTGGTATATTTTACAGTTATATTTTTTGTTTGTGATTGCATTGGATGAGGGAGAACTGATGGAGTGAGGGTTATAACTCCTCCAAATGGAGTGTCCGGATAAAAATTTATTGGTAAAGCAGTATCGTAATAACAATCAACAAAATCAACATCAAAATACCCTGAAGGTGTCGGAATAGAAGTAACTGCATATGCAATTATTGGGTTTTTTACAGTTATACTTTGCCCACAAGAATTAGATATAGTTGCAATAAGATCAAAGTCTCCAGTTCCAACTTTATTAACTGTAACAGTATTTCCTGTTGTATTACTTACCGTTGCAATTGCTGTGTTTGATGAACTCCAAGTTAAATTTTGACCAGTTGCAAGATTAGCAATACTGTAAATTTCTGTTAAATTACAAATAGAACTACTGCCATTTATTGTTGCTAAACTTGAAAATGATGAACGAGAAACAGTACAAGTTTTTGATGGATAAGCAACACCACCAATATATGGTGTAACCGAAACAGTTGAAGGTAAAGAAGTTCCAGAACTTGGTGTCAAATTAATCGAATTCATAGAAGAATTCACTGTGCCTGACCAACCGCTATAACTCCATTGATAAGTTAAGGTTGAACCACTTGGAATGTTAGCTGGTGTAACCGTAAAAGTTCTTGCACTTGTATCATCACAAGCAAAAATTGTACTTGTTGGAGATAAAGTGAAACTTGGAGGTGGAGTTTTCTTTAAAGGAGAATCACAACTTTTTGTTTTTAAATTTGAATCAGTAGTACATTCAACATAAATAAAACTTCCTGTAACCTGAATGGTGTTTTCAGGAATAGATACTATAATTGAACTTTGAATTGTAGTATTACTACTCCAAGCACCTGATTGTGCAATAAATGTTCCTCCTATTTGAACTGGATTTGAAGAACTTGAGTTCATAAACATCACTTTCACATTACTGTCTCCAATTGCTTGAGCTGCTGGCTTTAAAAGTTTAAAATAAACGACTAAACTGTTATTAACTGTTGAGCCGAAATCTAGTAAATTGCAACCAATTATTGTTGATTGGTTATTTAAATATACACTTTCAGTTGTCACAGTTACTTGGCTAACTACTTTACCAGACGCAATAAATAGTGTAAATATTAAAGCTATTTTTATTAATTTTTTCATAATATTGTTTTTATTAAATTATTTTATTAAATGAATTTGAAAACCTATAGTCATTAAAAAAGTATTATCAATAAGTGTTTTATTTCTATTATCACTTAAATATTCTAGTGCTAATTCTAGTGCTATACTATCATTAAAATAGATTACAGGTCCTGCTTTTACACCATAACTATAACTTGAAAATTTATCATATCCTACTCCGTCACTATTATTATTATTTTCATAATACAAATAATTTCCTTGTATAAAAACATTAACTAATTTTTCAGGTTTTAAGAAATAATATTTCAGATAAGGCCCTATGCCAAATCCTATGTTATAAGCTCCTTCATAAGGGTTGTAATAAAAACTTGTTTTAATTCCAGCAGCCATTTTATCTATAAAAAAATACCCGATATTCGGAGATATTTCTAAATATGTATACTTGTCTTTACTCCCTGTTTTTATTGTTTCGCTAGTTGTAGATTTAAAACTACCACTGCCTCCAACCATCCAATTTCCTTTTGTGATTTGAGAATTTGCAGAAATAGCAAATAAAATTGTTGTAATAAAAAATAATTTAATTGTTTTCATAATTGTATTAGGTTAAAAATTGTTAAATAATAATTATTCTGTTCTATTTTTGGCGGGCTGTTGTCTTGCAACAGCATTTTTTTTGTAATTTCATATGACGAACGTTATTAATTTTTAGTGTTTTGTTGCTCAAAGATTTCTGGTAACACATTATATTGTCTGCGATTCAGTTGCAACTTTCTTATAAAAACATCCGGGCTTCCTGTTTTTTCTGTACTAATCAAAAGATGTATCTTTTTGATTCGTTCCATTTGTTTGATGAAATTTTTAATACTTCTATAAAATATTTATAAGAAATTAGTCTAATTATTTTTTTTTCAAAAATTATAATCTTATGTAAATTAACAGGGTTTTTTACAAAAAACAATTTTTATATACTATTTTTCTAACAAAAAAAATAACACATCTATTAAAAGCATATTTAATCGATTAAATACACGAAAGGAAATATATTGTTTAATTTAAAAAAAATATTCAAAAAACTCTCTCTACTATTTTTCGACAATAAACCTTAAAAATCAAGAAAAGTCACAAAAAAATCAATGCTTATAATTACAAATGACCAAAAATAATAGTACGAAACATTAAATAAAATTTCTAATACCAAGATTTAACAAAATATGCAGTTTTACTGTAAACTATGTTAATTTTTCAAGAGCCATAAACAACTAATTTTAAAAAAAAACCTACCCAAGATTTTAAATCCCGAGCAGGTCTTTCAATTTAATAATTCCTCTGCAGTTTTAATGCAATTTTTAAATCAATGCAGCAAGCTACATATCTCTGTAAAGTTCTAATCTTTCCCATTTAGATTCCACTTCTTCTTGAGCTCTTTCGAATTCACATTCACAAACATCCGAAAAACGGAGAACTTTTATTAACCGAAGGATTAGGTCACCGTAAAATCCTTGGTAATCATGCCGTAATTGAAAGAGTAATTCAGTTTATACAAAATAATTAATTTCTATTTTTTTGCACAAAAGATCGCATCATCACTTTAGTTTTGGGGGTTTATATTGGCGTCAAAGTCCTTAAATAGCAAAGACCTTACCGGATTTTAAATCCAATAAGGTCTTTTGCATTACTAATTCTAACATCTTTTTTAATACAATTAAAAAAGTAACCATCAATCTAATATATAAACTACTATTATTATTAATCTACAAATCTCTGTAAAGTTCCAATCTCTCCCATTTAGAATGAACTTCGTCTTGGGCTTGATTCAGCAATTCAGCTCCCAATTGAGCATTTTCTTTAACCACCCTGGTAAAACGAGCTTCGTTATACATAAAGTCACTCAATGGAATACTTGGCGCTTTAGAATCTAATTTGAATTTCTTACCTTTTGGTTGAGAAGGATCAAATCTAAAGAGTGGCCAATATCCAGAATCGATAGCTTTCTCTTGTTGTGAAATAGCGTGTTTTAATTCATAACCATGTTCACCACAATGAGAATAAGCAATAATTAATGACGGTCCAGGATAAGCAGCCGCTTCTTGAATGGCTTTTAAAGATTGTAAATCTTTGGCTCCCATTGCAATTTGGGCAACATAAACATTTCCATAAGAAATCGCTTGTAGAGCCATACTTTTCTTACTGGTTTTTTTACCACCAATAGTAAACTTGGCGCTTGCTCCTAAAGGAGTTGATTTAGATGCCTGTCCACCAGTATTAGAATAAACTTCAGTATCCATCACCAAAATATTGATGTCTTCTCCTGTAGACAAAACGTGGTCAACACCTCCGAAACCAATGTCATAAGCCCAACCATCCCCACCAAATATCCAAACCGCTTTCTTACGTAGATACTCTGTTAATTGGCTTAATTTTTTGGCGTCTTCATTGTCTTGAAGACCATCTAAAAGTTTTTGAAGTGCATCAATTTGAGCAAATTTCTCTTTTTTAAGAATTTCTGTTTCTTCGGTATTGTTTAAAATGGCTTCTACAGTTTCGATTCCAATTACTGATTCCAATGATTTTAATAAATCAACTGCAATCTCTTGTTTTTTGGTTAAACCTAATTTCATTCCCAATCCAAACTCAGCATTATCTTCAAAAAGTGAGTTTGCCCAAGCTGGACCTCTACCAAATTCATTTTTCTTGTAAGGAGTTGTTGGTAAGTTTCCACCATAAATAGAAGAACAACCTGTTGCATTGGCAATCATAATACTGTCGCCATACAATTGAGTAATCATTTTAATATAAGGTGTTTCACCACAACCGGAACAAGCTCCAGAGAATTCAAATAATGGCTCTAAGAATTGAGATCCTTTTATGTTAGTAGTTTGCAAAGCAGTTCTGTCATAATAAGGCAAGGTAACGAAGTGATCCCAATTTACATTTTCTTCAACATCAACCTCAATTTTCTTATGCATATTGATGGCTTTGAAGTTTTCTTTCTCTTTTGATATAGCTGGACAAACCACTACACAAAGATCACAACCTGTACAATCTTCTGGTGAAACCTGCAAAATATAAGATTCATTTTCTTTAGAAAATGGTCTTCCTATTGCTGGTACACTTTTTAATGACGTTGGAAATTTAGCTAATTCTTCGTTAGAAACTACTTTAGATCGAATGGCTGCGTGAGGACAAATGGCGATACATTTATTACATTGTGTACATAAATTTTCGTCGTCCCAAACTGGAATAAAATCGGCGATTCCGTTTTTTTCGTATTGGGAAGTTCCTGTTGGGAAAGTTCCATCAACTGTGAACGCGCTTACAGGAAGTTCGTCTCCAAAACCGGCTAATATTTTTTCCAATACTTCGGTAACAAAGCCATCAGGAGCATTTCTCATTGCTGACAACATTGATGTTTCGCTTGTGGCTACTTTTGGATAATCAACAAGTTGTAAATTTTCAAGTGATTTATCAACTGCATTAAAATTCATTTTCACCACCTTTTCTCCTTTGTGAGAATACGATTTAACAATGGCATTTTTAATTTTTTCAATCGCTTCGTCTTTAGGCAAAATTCCTGAAATTGCAAAGAAGCAGGTTTGTAAAATGGTATTTGCTCTTTTGCCAAGATTAGCTTCCTGGGCTACTCTACTGGCATCAATTACATAAAACTTGGCTTCTTTTTCAATAATCCCTTGTTGAATTTGGATGGGTAATTTTTCCCAAATATCCTCTTTTGAATAAGGAGAATTTAACAAGAAGGTTCCGCCGTGTTTCAAGTCGGCAATCATATTGAATTTTTCAATAAAATTAAATTTATGACTGGCGATGAAATCGGCTTTATCTATTAAATAAGTTGAATTAATTGGATCCGGACCAAAACGCAAATGCGAAATAGTTTGAGCTCCAGCCTTTTTAGAGTCATAAACGAAATAACCCTGAACATAATTATCTGTAGTTTCACCAATGATTTTGATGGAGTTTTTATTCGCTCCTACAGTACCATCAGATCCTAAACCATAAAACATGCAGTTAATGGTTGTCGCTTTAATATCAAATTTTGGATCATAATATAAACTTGTAAAAGTTACATCATCATTGATACCAATAGTGAAGTGGTTTTTAGGTTTCTTATTTAACAACTCATCATAAATTCCTTTAACCATTGCCGGAGTAAACTCTTTTGAAGACAATCCGTAACGGCCGGCCACAACAACAGGCATTTCTCTTCCGCTTTCAACAAGTGCGGCAACAATATCTAAATAAAGAGGATCACCAACGCTTCCTGGTTCTTTCGTTCTGTCTAAAACAGCTATTTTTTTAACTGTTTTCGGTAATTTTTCAACAAAAGCTGAAATAGAAAAAGGTTTAAATAAACGAATTAATATAACTCCTACTTTTTCGCCTTGCGCTACCATAACGTCAAGAGTTTCTTTTACCGGACCTTCGGCTGAACCCATAACGATGATTACTCGCTCAGCTTCCGGGTGACCTATATAATCAAACAAATTATATTTACGACCGGTATGCTCGTAGAATTCGTCCATTGTTTCCTGAACAATCCCAGGAACTTTATCATGAAATAAATTGGCGGCTTCTCTTGCTTGAAAGAATACATCAGGATTCTGGGTTGTTCCTCTTAATACAGGATGATCAGGATCTAATGATCTTTTTCTATGTTCCATGACTTTATCTTCAGGCATCATTGCTTTGATGATATCATCTGGAATACAATCTATTTTTGAAATTTCGTGAGAAGTTCTAAAACCGTCAAAGATATTCAAAAACGGTACTCGTGTTTTTAATGTTGCCACTTGAGAAATAAGGGCAAAATCATGTGCTTCTTGTACTGAACCGCCAAACAACATAGAAAATCCAGTTTGTCGGCATGCCATTACATCAGAATGGTCACCAAAAATAGACAGTGCATGAGTAGCAATTGTTCTGGCTGCCACATGAATAACGCAAGGCAATAATTCACCAGCAATTTTGTACATATTAGGTATCATCAACAATAAGCCTTGTGAGGCTGTAAAAGTTGTAGTTAATGCCCCTGCTTGTAATGACCCGTGAACCGTTCCTGCTGCTCCTCCTTCACTTTGCAATTCAACAATTCTTGGAATGTTATTCCAAATGTTTTTTTGCCCTTTGGAGCTGTAAAGCTCCGCATGTTCACCCATAGGCGAAGATGGCGTAATTGGATAAATAGCGCAAACTTCATTTGTTTTGTGAGCAATAATGGCAACCGCCTCGTTACCATCACAAATTAGTTTTTTAAATTTTTTTGTATTCATTTTATTAAGTTGTTGTCACTATCTTGAATATGCTAGTATTTATTCCATCCGCAAATCACCGATAGTATTAATTTTAAAATTAAAAAAAGCTAAAACCCTTTTTTAAATATAATTTAAAAGACGGGTATTTAGCTGTTTTTTTTTAATGATTACTCTTTATGTAACCAAGCTTTCTTCTGCAAAAGTTCCTCTTCAGTTTCGACATGATTCACATCAAGAATACAACAATCTACCGGACAAACAGAGGCACATTGTGGTTTGTCGTGAAAACCTTTACACTCTGTACATTTATCAGATACGATATAGAAAAATTCGTCAGAAATAGGTTCGTTTTCAGCATCTGCATCAACTTCTACTCCTTTAGGTGTTTTCACCATTCCTTTTAAGGATGATCCATCTGCATAAGACCATTTGTCGTCCGGTTCATAAATTGCATTGTTTGGACATTCTGAAATACATGCATCACAGTTAATGCATTCGTCTGTAATAATAATAGCCATATTTTAAAGATTTTATATGTTTAATAATAATGAGTAAAATTAAATGGAATTTTAATACTTTTATATGATATTAATCATATTTTGTCCAAACAGGTGAAATTTTATATTTAATATGAATCAAGGGTTGAAATATTAAGGAAATAAAGGCGTACGCAATTTCACCAAACAGATGTGCTAATAGTCCTTAATTGTCCATACTTCTTTAAAAATGGTTAAGTCACTGCTCTTTTTCCGGAACGTTTTCCAGAACAAATAATAATGAGCATAGAGTCTAACGGGCTTTGATTAGAAAAACAATCTTCTGGACAGTGTTCTGTGATTAAATCTGTTACCAAATCTTTAAAGGCTACAGACAATCGATTAGAAAATGCAGAATAGGAACCGAGTTTTGGAAACCAAGAACGTAAATATTCATTAGCAAATCAGTGAATTTTCTTTACGGTAAACCGTTGTTCTTTTCTATTACAAATAAATAAATGCTCCTAATTTCTTCATCTGATAGATCTCACTTATCATTGTTGCTGAATCGCTCACAAGTCCATTTTAACTCTTTTTTAAATTTTTCACAGATTGTTGAATAAATTTGTACTAATTTTAGTGCTTTAGTCTGAATAATTATATGCTTAAATGTGCGTTGAATGCACTTTAAATATACTGATTTTCAGATTTTTAAATAAATAATTTTAAAGACATTTCTTTCTTTTTTAACCCTTGATTCACCTATTTATTATATTAATCTTTAGCTTTTAATCCGTTTATATGATAATAATCATATTTTGTTTAAATAAGTGAAATTACATTTGGCATATCAATTATTTCGTTTTTAATCCATTTTGAAAAATTTAATACATTTAAGTTATGATTGCAAATAAAATGAAACTCCAACCCGAAGTACTGGAAGCCGTCGTTATCCGGTTTGTAGGCGATTCAGGTGATGGAATGCAGCTCACGGGAACCCAGTTTTCTGATACTTCTGCAATGTTTGGCAACGATATTGCCACATTTCCTAACTACCCTTCTGAAATTAGGGCTCCTCAAGGAAGTTTATATGGGGTTTCAGGATTTCAAGTACATATAGGTAGTGTCGAGGTAAGTACTCCGGGTGATAGCGTAGATTTATTGGTCGCCATGAATCCGGCCGCACTTAAAACCAACTTGTATGCTTTAAAACCAGGTCACACCTTAATTGTTGATACCGATTCGTTTACAAAAAAGAATTTAGAAAAAGCAGAATACACAACAAATCCATTAGAAGATGGAAGTCTTGACAACTACCGAGTTATTGAAGTTGCCATGACTTCGTTAACCAAGGAAGCTCTGAAAGAAGTTGCAGGATTAGATAACAAAACTATTTCCAGAAGTAAAAACATGTTTTCACTGGGGATGATTTATTGGATGTACAATCGTTCGACAGATCACACAATTGATTTCTTTAATAAAAAATTCAAATCTAAACCTTCTTTAGTTGAAGCCAACACTAAAGTGTTAAATGCAGGATATTATTTTGCCGAAACTTTAGAACTTATTCCAAATTCCTATACTATTTCTCCAGCAAAAATGCCTGGTGGAACCTATAGAATTATTATGGGTAACACAGCAACTGCATGGGGCTTTTTGGCTGCAGCCGAAAAATCAGGTTTAGAATTATTCTTGGGATCTTATCCTATAACTCCAGCTACTGATATTTTACATGAATTGGCAAAACACAAACATTTTGGTGTAAAAGCCTTCCAGGCTGAAGACGAAATTGCGGGTGTAACTTCGGCAATTGGCGCAGCCTTTGCAGGTGACTTGGCCATTACTACAACTTCGGGACCAGGTTTAGCACTAAAAGGCGAAGCCATTGGTTTAGCTATAATGACTGAACTGCCTTTGGTTATCGTAAACGTTCAACGTGGAGGACCTTCAACAGGTTTACCTACAAAAACGGAACAATCCGATTTACTTCAAGCAATGTATGGAAGAAATGGCGAAAGTCCAGTTATTGTTATCGCAGCAAGTACGCCAGCCAACTGTTTCAATTTTGCTTATGAAGCCGCTCGACTTGCCTTGGAACATATGACGCCAGTTATTTTATTGACTGACGGATACATAGCAAACGGTTCTGCTCCTTGGAAAATTAAAACGGTATCCGAAATGCCGGAAATTAAAAATAACAAAATCACGGAAGTCAAAGAAAATTGGCATCCTTATGATAGAGACGAAAATACGCTTGCCAGAAACTGGGCCGTTCCGGGAACTCCAGGGTTGGAACACAGAATTGGTGGTCTAGAAAAAGATGCCGTTACAGGTAATATTTCTTATGAGCCTTTAAACCACGAAACCATGACTGCCATTAGAGCAGAAAAAATTGAAAGGGTTAAATTTAATATTCCTGATTTGGAAACTGAATTTGCCAGTGAAGGAGATTTATTGGTCATTGGTTGGGGAGGAACTTACGGTTCTCTGCATTCAGCTGTGAAACAAATAAATGAAGAAGGTTACAAAAATATCGGTTTTGCGCATTTCAATTACATTAATCCAATGCCAAAAAACACGTCAGCAATTTTATCTAAATTCAAAAAAATTGTTGTTTGCGAATTAAACTCTGGTCAATTTGCCAGTATTTTAAAAATTAAACATAGTCAATTTGAATTTTTACAATTCAACAAAGTTCAAGGATTGCCATTTGCCAACAACGACCTTATTCAAAAATTTAAAGAACTAGTATAATCATGGAAACAACTGCTGTAAAAAAATATACACTTAAAGATTTTACAAGTGATCAAGAAGTTAGATGGTGTCCTGGCTGTGATGATTACGTAATTTTACGCACCATGCAAAAAGCACTTCCAGAAATGGGTGTTGCAAAGGAAGACGTGGTTTTTATCTCTGGTATTGGATGTTCCTCCCGTTTTCCATATTATATGGATACTTATGGAATGCACAGTATTCACGGTAGGGCTCCCGGAATTGCTTCAGGTGTAAAATTAGCCAATCCCAACTTAAGCGTTTGGATTGCAACCGGCGATGGCGACGCAATGGCTATTGGTGGTAACCACTTCATTCATGTTTTACGTAGAAATATTGATTTAAATATCATTCTTTTCAACAATGAAATCTATGGTTTAACCAAAGGTCAATTTTCTCCTACCTCATTAATTGGCCAAAAAACAAAATCGTCACCTTACGGAAATACCCAACCTCCTTTTTCACCAGGAGAACTAGCATTAGGTGCTCAGGCACGGTTTTTTGCCAGAGTTGCGGGTAACAGTCCAAAGGAAATGTCACAAATATTTATTGATGCACACCAATTTAAAGGAACTTCGTTAATTGAAGTTTTGCAAAACTGCGTGATTTTTAATGATGGATGCTTTAATCACATTACGGATAAAGAAGTAAAAGAAGATAAACAAATTTATCTTGAACACGGAAAACCGATGATATTTGGCAAAAACAGTGACAAAGGATTAGTCCTTGACGGATTAAAATTGAAAGTCGTAACCATTGGTGAAAACGGAATTACCCAAGAAGATCTTTTGGTTCACAATGCCAAGGAACAAGATTCAACACTTCACAATATGTTGGTTAGATTAAAATCGCCATTGGCAACTGGAATTATCAGAAGTTTCAATGACCTAACATTAGAAGAAAGGGAAGATGCATTGACTGCTCAAGTAAAAGCAAATTCTCCTTTTACTAAAACTGATGATTTATTCTTTTCGGGTGAAACATACGAAGTAAAGTAAGGGATATATATCTGTTAAATAATATAAACGATTAAAGTGTATAAAATATGGGTTCAGAAGCAATTATAGTTTTCTTGTTAGCCGGAATCATTCTGGTTGCCGGCGCCAACTTTCTATCAAATTTAATTTCACCAAAATCAGACAATTCACAAAAGCGTGAACCGTATGAAAGCGGTATGACGACTATTGGCCCAACTTGGGTTCAATTCAAGGTTGGCTATTATTTATACGCCATTTTATTCTTGGTTTTTGATGTCGAGGTGGCATTTTTGATTCCGTGGGCTGTTGTTTTCCAAAAAATTGGAATTGTTGCCTTGTACGAAATCATCATATTTCTAGTCATATTAGGGTTAGGCTTGGCCTACGCTTGGAAAAAAGAAGCATTAAAATGGGAATAAATAACACACCTGAAATACCAGCAGATTTCCCAGGAAAAGTAATTCCTGCCGGAAATGGAGCGAACGTAATCGTTACGTCATTAGACCAAATCATCAATTGGGGTCGATCAAATTCGCTTTGGTCACTTTATTTTGGCACCAGTTGTTGCGCTATCGAAATGATGCAAACTGGAGCTGCTAAACACGATTACTCAAGATTTGGATTCGAAGTGGCAAGGCCTTCGCCAAGACAAGCTGATTTGATTATTATCGCAGGCACAATCGTAAACAAAATGGCACCGGTTTTACGCCGTTTGTATGACCAAATGGCCGAACCTAAATACGTAATCGCAATGGGGGCTTGCGCCATTTCTGGAGGCCCATTTTTCTACAACTCTTATTCTGTTGTAAAAGGGGCAGATCACGTTATTCCTGTTGATGTATACGTTCCCGGTTGTCCTCCTCGCCCTGAAGCTTTATTGGAAGGAATGCTTATGCTTCAAGCTAAAATAAGAACAGAAAGTATGAAAAATAAAATATTCCCTATTGACGGGTTTGATGAAGGACTTTAATACTGAAATTTATGACTAACGAAGCATTACAAAATTTAATAAGCTCTTGGATTCCCGATCCGATAGCTATCGGATTAGAATTTACCGAAGAAAAATCCCAGTTTTTAAATATCACTGTTCAACCCGAACAACTTCACCAATTAATGACGCAATTAAAAAGCAATTCAGAAACGAATTTCGATTATTTGTTTTGCTTAAGTGGCGTGGATTGGGGGGCAGCATTAGGAGTAGTTTACCATTTAGAATCTACCACTCACAGACACACTATCGTAGTAAAAGTAAAAACGGATGATAGAGAAAATCCAACATTTGATACAGTCTGTGATATTTGGTATACTGCTGAATTCCACGAGCGAGAAGTTTTTGATTTCTTCGGAATTAAATTCAATAACCATCCAAATTTAAAAAGACTCTTTTTAACTGAAGAATGGGATGGATTTCCGTTGAGAAAAGATTACGTAGACGAAATTAATATGGTTATCAAATAAGTAAAAATGGATACAACTATCATAACCAACAACTTTAAATCCGAAGAATATTTCATTAATATGGGACCACAACACCCGGCAACTCACGGAGTTTTGCGTTTGTTGTTAACCATTGACGGTGAAATAATCAAAAAAGTGGAGCCGGATTTAGGATATATACATCGCTCCATTGAAAAAATGTGCGAACGAGACAGCTATCAGCAAATTGTCCATTTAACCGACAGAATGGATTATTTGTCTTCGCATATCAATAACGAAGCTGTTTGTCTGACTGTTGAAAATGCACTTCAAGTTGAAGTTCCAGAACGTGTCAAAGTCATTCGAACCATTATTGATGAATTGACAAGAATTGCTTCCCATACATTGTGGTGGGGCGTAATGGGAATGGACGTTGGTGCTTTGACCACTTATTTTTACGGTTTTAGAGATCGTGAAATGATTAACGATATTTTTGAAGAAACTTGTGGAGCTCGTTTGACAATGAACTACAATATTCCCGGCGGATTGATGTTTGACATTCACCCGAATTTTGTAAAAAGAACGAAAGAATTTATCGCCCATTTCAAAACAAAACTTCCTGAATACGACACGCTTTTGACCGGAAATATAATTTTCCAAAAAAGGATGAAAGGTGTAGGGATTTTGACAAAAGAAGATGCCATTTCATTTGGCGCTTCTGGTCCGGTTGGTCGTGGTTCCGGTTATTCTTGCGATGTGAGAAAACACCATCCTTACAGTGCGTATGACAGAGTGACTGTCAACGAAATTTTAAAAACGGAAGGCGATTCTTTTGCCCGATACCAAATTAGAATTCTAGAAATGTGGGAATCAATGTCGATAATAGAACAATTGATTGATAACATTCCTGAAGGGGATTTCAAAGCCACTACAAACGCCGTAATCAAATTACCCGAAGGAGAATTTTACCAAAAAGTGGAAACCGCAAGAGGCGAACTTGGAGTTTATATCATCAGCACGGGAACAAAAAATCCGTATAGACTTAAATTCCGTTCACCAGGATTTTCGAACCTGTCTTTATTAAATCATATCGCCGTTGGTGGAAAAATTGGGGATTTGGTGGCAACGATGGCAACCCTAGATCTTGTAATTCCTGATATTGACCGATAAAATTAATTTTATGAACATCACAAAAAATATTCACGAATGGCTTTTTAGCCTGATGCCAGAAACAACGGCAAGTATCGTACAAATGGTATTGATCGCTGTCGTTTACCTAGCCATTTTTGCAGTTGCAGGTTTGTATTTGGTTCTACTCGAAAGAAGAGTCGCTGCTTGGTTTCAATTACGACTTGGCCCAAACAGAGTTGGTTATCAAGGTTTATTACAAACTATGGCCGACGCCATAAAATTGGTTTCCAAAGAATTGACAGGAACAATAAAAGCCGACAAGTTTTTATACAATTTGGCTCCTTATTTTGTTATCATTTCAGCCTTAATGGCATTATCACTTTTTCCTTTTTCCAAAGAATTTCAAGCTTTTGACATTAATATCGGTATTTTCTTTTTAGTTGCGATTTCCTCCATTGGAGTTATCGGAATATTATTGGCCGGTTGGAGCAGCAATAACAAATTTGCAATGATTGGCGCGATGCGAAGTGGAGTACAAACGATTAGTTATGAACTTTCCGTTGGATTATCATTGTTAACAATGGTTTTAATGACGGGCACGTTACAACTTTCAGAAATTGTCGAAGTCCAAAAACACGGCTGGCTTATTGTCCAAGGACACATTCCTGCAATTATTGCCTTTTGCATTTATATGATTGCCGGAACTGCCGAAACGAACAGAGCTCCTTTTGATTTAGTTGAAGCCGAATCAGAATTAGGTGCCGGTTTCCACACGGAATATTCGGGAATGAAGTTTGCCTATTTCTTCTTGGCTGAATTCATTAATATGTTCATCATCGCAGCAATTGCCACCACCATATTTTTTGGAGGCTATTTATCTCCTTTTGGAATAACAGAATCTATTCCTGTGTTGGGCGTATTTTGGTTCTTGGCAAAAACATTGGTACTTATTTTCCTAATGATGTGGTTCAGATGGACGTTTCCTAGATTGAGAATCGACCAACTTCTAATATTGGAGTGGAAATATTTACTTCCGTTAAACTTGCTCAACTTAGTATTAATGGCTTTAATCGTTTTGTTTAAATTAACCATTCATTTTTAGAAATTATGAGTTATTTTTCAGATATATATAATGCAATAAAATCACTCCTTATGGGAATGAGTGTTACCGGAAAGTACTTTCTTCACGCAAGAAAAGGTGCCATAACACAACAATATCCTGACAATAGAGACACTTTGAAAATGTTTGAACGTTTTCGTGGCGAAGTGGTTATGCCTCACGATGAAAACAACGAACACCGTTGTACGGGTTGTCAAAAATGCGAATTGGCTTGCCCAAATGGAAGCATCGAGATTATTTGGGACAGACAAATTGATCCTGCAACTGGCAAAAAGAAAAAGATGATAGACCAACATATTTACCATTTAGGAATGTGTACAATGTGCAGTTTATGTATCGAAGCCTGCCCGACCGATGCCATTAAGTGGGCACAGAATTTTGAAAATTCTGTTTACGACAGAACCTATCTAACAAGAGTTTTAAACAAACCAGGGTCGAAACTAATGCCTGGTGTAGAAGATTAATCTTATGGAAAAAATTGTATTTTATATCTTGGCAGTACTAATGATTGTTTTCGCAATTGCCTCGGTAACGAGTCGCAAAATGCTACGATCGGTTGTTTATTTATTGTTCGTACTTATTGGAATCGCAGGAATTTATTTTCTAATTGATTATAATTTCTTGGCCGCCATTCAACTTACCGTTTACGCAGGAGGAATTATAGTACTGATTATTTTCTCGGTGCTTTTGGTTCACCACATTGAAATGGAATTGGAAATGGCAAAAAGATCCAAACAAATCCTGACGGCTTTGGCTTGTTTGATTGGACTTGGGGTTTTCTTGACCACCATTTATTCCAATGAATTCAAGGTCGTTGAAAATTACAAAACAACATCAGTTTCCGATATTGGAATGGGACTTTTAAGCTACGATGCAGGCGGATTCATTTTGCCATTCGAAGTAATAAGTATCCTGTTATTAGCCGCAATGGTTGGAGCCATAATAATTGGAAAAGGAGAAAAACTAACTAAAAACGACGAAACATTATGATAGCCGGAATTAGCATCTATGAAATTTTTACCCTTACTTCCATCCTATTTTTTATAGGGATTTATGGGTTTATCACAAGAAAAAACTTGATTTCAATTTTAATTTCAATTGAATTAATATTGAATGCATCAGCGGTAAACTTTGTTGTCATCAACAAATATTTATATCCAGATGTGTTGCAGGGCATTTTCTTTTCGATATTTATTATTGCCGTGGCAGCCGCCGAAACCGCTCTTGCCGTCGCAATTATTATCAACCTATATCGACAAATTAGCTCTGTGGAAGTGAAGGACACTGAAATTATGAAGTATTAATATTCTGAAAATATGAACATATCTTATATATTATTTATTCCGTTGATTCCACTAGCAGTTTTCTTGCTTTTGGGGATTTTCAATCAACAAATCAAACCCGCAGTTTCTGGATACATCGGCGTTTTGGGATTGTCAATCTCGGCTGCACTGTCCTATTTTGCGGCTTACCAATACTTTTTCGTCAGTGGAAAAGTGGATGGAGTTTACCAAACTTTTGTCGAAAAAACCGTGTGGATGAACTTTTCCGATGCTTTGCACATCGATTTGGGAATTTTGGTTGACCCAATATCTGTAATGATGCTCATCGTGGTTTCAACTGTGTCCTTAATGGTTCACATTTATAGCCGTGGTTATATGAAAGGCGATGATGCTTACACCAAGTTTTTCGCTTATTTATCGCTTTTTTCTTTTTCAATGTTAGGATTGGTATTGGCAACAAACCTTTTCCAAATTTATATGTTCTGGGAATTAGTGGGTGTTTCTTCCTTTTTATTAATTGGTTTTTATTACACCAAACCTTCAGCGGTGGCAGCTGCAAAAAAAGCCTTTATTGTTACTCGATTTGCCGATTTAGGTTTCTTGATTGGAATTTTGATTATAGGGTATTATGTTGGCACTTTTGATTTTCAAACTTTAAATGCTGTTAATCCAGAAGGGGAAGGTTTACTTCTAAACTGGGCATCTACCTCCTTTATGGGATTGTCGGTAATTACTTGGGCGTTGATTTTAATTTTTATGGGAGGCGCAGGAAAATCGGCAATGTTCCCATTACACATTTGGTTACCAGACGCAATGGAAGGGCCGACACCGGTTTCTGCATTGATTCACGCAGCAACAATGGTTGTCGCCGGAGTATTTTTAGTGGCACGTTTATTTCCAATGTATTATTTCGTTGAAGGTGGATTTGTATTGAACATTGTAGCTTATGTGGGAGCATTCTCTTCCTTATTTGCCGCAGTAATCGCAATTACCCAAACGGATATCAAGCGAGTTTTAGCTTTTTCTACAATGTCACAAATTGGTTATATGATGTTGGCATTGGGTGTTTCTAGTTATAAAGGGGAAGAAGGCGTTGGTTATATGGCGTCAATGTTCCATTTGTTTACTCACGCAATGTTCAAAGCCTTATTATTCTTGGGTGCAGGTTCCGTTATTCACGCAGTTCACAGCAATTATTTGAAAGATATGGGAGGTTTGCGCAAGTATATGCCCATCACAAATATTACCTTTTTGATTGCAGCTTTGGCAATAGCTGGAGTTCCACCTTTTGCAGGATTTTGGAGTAAAGACGAAATCTTGGTTGCAGCCTTTGAAAAAAACGAATTGCTTTATTTCATCGGACTTTTCGTAGCCGGGCTTACCGCATTTTATATGTTTAGATTATACTTTGGAATATTTTGGGGTAAGGATACAAAATACCATCATCCACCTCACGAATCTCCAATTTCAATGACATTTCCTTTACTTTTCTTGGCATTAATGAGTATTGTTGCAGGACTTATTCCTTTCAGCGAATTCATAACTGCTGACAAAGTTGGGTTTGAAGGTCATTTAAATTATACAATGGCCGCAGTTGCTGTGGGAACTGGATTAATAGGAATCATCCTTGCTTGGATTTTCTATAAAAAAGAAAATGACTTGGCCGAAAAGTTTGCCAATGCCTTTGGGGTATTTTACAAATGGACTTACAACAAATTTTACTTTGACGAAATATACATTTTCGTCACCAAAAAAATAATATTCAATCTCGTAGCCGCTCCTATTGCTCTGTTTGACAAGAAATATGTTGATGGTACAATGGAAGGAATCGGAAACAAAACGGTATGGATTTCAAGGAAAATCAAAGGAGTTCAATCCGGAAGATTACAAGATTATGCCTTTTCATTTGTTGCCGGGGTTGTAATTTTAGCATTGGTTTTTATTTATTTATGGACAAACTAATAGATTAATATGGATATTTTATCACTTTTTATCATTGTTCCCGTACTAACAATTTTAGCTTTGGTTTTCACCAAAGGATTAAAACAAGCACGAATAACTGCGATGGTTGGCAGCTTGATTCAATTGGGAATGGCTATCAACTTGGTGTTTTCTTATTTCAAGGAAAGAGCCGTTAACGACAGCATTATGTTGTTTACCAAAGATATGCTTTGGTTTAAAAATTTCAACATTCATTACGCCATCGGGGTTGACGGTATTTCAGTCGCATTATTGGTATTGACTTCAATAATCGTTTTGGCAGGTGTTTTTATTTCCTGGAAAATGGAGGATTTACCCAAGGAATTTTTCATTTCATTATTGGTTTTATCAACAGGAGTTTACGGATTCTTCATTTCGATCGATTTGTTTACGATGTTTGTATTCTACGAAATCGCCGTGATTCCAATGTATTTGTTAATTGGAATTTGGGGATCAGGTCCAAAAGAATATTCGGCGATGAAATTAACGCTAATGTTAATGGGAGCTTCTGCACTTTTGTTGGTTGGAATCTTGGGAATTTATTTAAATTCAAATGCAGATGGAGGCGCATTAACTTTCAATATATTGGAAATTGCCAAAGTGCATATTCCATTTGCAGCACAAAAAATATTTTTCCCTTTGACCTTTTTAGGCTTTGCCGTTCTTGGAGCTATGTTTCCATTTCACACTTGGTCTCCTGATGGTCACGCCTCGGCACCAACAGCAGTTTCAATGTTGCACGCAGGTGTTTTGATGAAATTAGGAGGATATGGAATCTTCAGAATCGCTATGTATTTGTTGCCATTAGGAGCAATTGAATGGTCTTGGTTTTTTATAATTCTAGCGGCTATTGGTGTTGTTTATGGCGCTTTTGGAGCGATAAGACAAACCGATTTAAAATACATCAATGCATACGCCTCGGTTAGTCACTTAAGTTTAGTTTTGTTTGCTTTATTGACACTCAATAAAATTGCCTGGAACGGAGCAATACTACAGTCCCTTTCACACGGATTGTTAACCGCCTTATTTTTCGCATTAATCGGAATGATTTACGGAAGAACCCATACCAGGGACATCAATAAATTGGGAGGTTTAATGAAAATCCTGCCTTTCATTGGTGCTGTATATGTAATAACTGGTTTAGCTTATTTAGGGTTGCCTGGATTCAGCGGTTTTGTGGCCGAGATGAATATTTTTGTAGGTGCTTTTGAACATCCCGATATGTTCCACCGAGTACTTACAATTCTTGCAGTTTCATCAATAGTCGTGACAGCGGTTTATATTTTAAGACTGGTTGGAAAAATTATGATGGGTCCAATAATCGATGAACATCACAAAGATTTACCAAAAGCCACTTGGTATGAAAAAACAGGTGTCTTATTGTTACTGATTCCAATTATTGGAATGGGAGTTGCACCAATATGGTTAAGCGATATGATTATGGCAAGTTTGCAACCGTTTATAAAAGGAGTATTAAAAATCTAAAATAGATAACCAAAATGAATTTCAATAGTTTTATAATAATGAGACAAGAAATTTTCCTATTGGCAATTATATTATTGTTAATTGTAGGCGAAATTTTCATACCTAAAAGCAAAAAAAATTACATCGTACACTTAGCCTTATTTCTGTTTGGCATTCATACCCTTGTAGGCTTTTTCGGTGTTGAGGAAACCAGTTTGTTTGGCGGAATGTTTCGCACCAATGAACTGATTCATCTCTTCAAAAATGTGCTTAATGTGGGCGTATTTATATTGTTGCTTCAATCTGCCGATTGGATTCAAGAAAAATTAGTACAAGACAATAAAGGAACCGAATTTTTCATCCTTATGTTTTCATCCCTTTTAGGAATGTACTTTATGATTTCGGCGGGTGATTTTCTAATGTTCTACATTGGGCTGGAATTATCTACTTTACCTGTTGCAGCATTGGCAGCTTATGAAACTTCGAAAAGAATTTCAAGCGAAGCCGGTGTTAAATTCATTCTTTCGGCAGGATTGGCTTCAGGAGTTTCATTATTTGGAATCTCATTATTGTATGCGGCAACCGGCTCGATTTATTTTGCAGATATCATTGGGGTCATCACTTCAAGCAACTTGACAATATTGGCTTTTATCTTGTTTTTCTCGGGATTGGCATTCAAAATATCGTTAGTTCCTTTCCATTTTTGGACAGCTGATGTTTATGAAGGAGCTCCTATTAGTGTTGCTTCCTATTTATCGGTAATCTCAAAAGGTGCCGCCGTATTTATTTTGATGATTTTAATGTTTACCATTTTTAAAACATTGATGCACGTTTGGGAAAACATCATTTATGTAATAGCCGTTGCCACAATGTTTATTGGTAATCTATTTGCTATTCGACAACAAAATATGAAACGCTTTTTGGCTTTTTCATCGATTGCGCAAGCCGGTTTTATATTGTTGGGATTAATTACGGGAACACAATTAGGAACAGCAACAGTCGTGTATTTTGTATTGGTGTATATATTTTCCAACTTGGCTGCATTTGGAGTGGTACAAGCTATCTCGTTACAAACAGGAAAAGAAAACAGGGACGACTATAATGGTTTGTACAGAACGAATCCTAACTTGAGTCTCGTGATGATGTTGGCCTTATTCTCTTTAGCAGGAATACCGCCTGTGGCTGGATTTTTTGGTAAGTTTTTCTTATTCACCGCTGCCGCAAGCAAAGGATATTACTTACTCGTATTCTTGGCAGTTGTCAACGTAACCATTTCCCTTTACTATTATTTATTGGTAGTCCGAGCAATGTTCATTAGAAAAAGCGACGAACCTATTCCGTTTTTCAAAAACAAAATTTATATGCGTTTGGGATTAATAGCAACCGTTTTAGGTATATTGATACTTGGTTTATACAGTCCATTATACGATTACATTTTTGAATTAAGCAACGTTTTTAATAAATAAGTTATGGCATCATTAGACGGAAAACATTCATTTGGAAGCATCGGAGAAACAAGAGTCACTTTTGTCGAAAAAGGCGTTGACGAAGGCCGTAAAGATTTCTTAAAAAAACTATTGGAACACAATGGCTTTGAAGTTATACTCGAAGAAGAAAAGAAAAAAGCGGAAGAAGATCCCCAATTATATACCGTGGCGGTAACCGATATGGTTTTTAACCCTACCACCTATATTTTTGAGCGAAGACTAAGAACTTTGGATGGTCACAAGGTAACTCAAGACTACTGGTTTCAAAGAACTGAAGATACTAACCCACATTATTGGAAGAATTCATAGAAGGAAAAACAAATTTTCCTAACCCCGTTGGTTCTAATTCAATTGTATATTTTTTTTAACACATAGAAACATAGATTCTATTCATTTTATAAGACATTTCATTTCATCATAGTAAACCATAGCTATGCGAAAACCAAGAATTGGTCTATCACATTCTTTTTTCTATGTTTCTATGTGTTTAAATTTTAATTATCATTCAGGATTTCAATTAATTTACCCAATTGGGATTCCTTATTATATTTTATCTTAATTTTATACTGATAATTAACCAACCAAATTGGGAAATTATCAGTATTTTTTTTGTAAAATATAAAAACCAAATTATGAATTTATTTGAAAATTCAAATGATTGGGACGAAAAATTGGCTCCAATTCTAAAGAAATACAAAGGCCGAAAACACCCGTTGGACTATCATAATTTGTACCAATTGGTCGTAATGGTTGTCCTATCCGCCCAGGACTCCGATGCTAATATCAACAAAATTGCTCCTGCTCTATTTGAGGCTTATCCCAATATGGAAAGTCTGGTCGTTTCGAATGTAGATGCATTGATTCCTTTTATCTCCAAAGTCAGGAATTTTGGTACCAAAACCAATTGGATTCTGGAAATCGCTAAAACCATTAAAAAAGACGAGAATATTCCACTCACGATGGATGGTTTGACGGCTCTAAAAGGCATCGGACGAAAATCTGCCAATGTTATTATGCGTGGAGCTAATGTTCCAGCAGAAGGAATCATTGCCGATTTACACGTCATTCGTGTCGCTCCCAGAATTGGATTAATTCCCGAAACCAAAGACGGCCTCAAAGTCGAAAAACAACTGATGCAAGTACTGCCAAAAGCAATTTGGGGAGAAATTGGTATGGCGATTTCGTTTCTGGGAAGAGAAATTTGTAGACCACAACCCAAGTGTGAAGAATGTCCTATTAATGGGGTTTGTGGATATTATAATGGATTAAAATAATATTAAAATCCATTATTACAAAATATGTCATTCCTACTAAACTAAACCAACAGATTAAAATCCGTTGCTACAATACACATCGTCCCTACGGCACTTTCACATAAACTCACAAGAGCCATCGGCTCGAAACATTTTGTAAGGCTGGACTTTAGTCCAGTTACACGAATATAACAGATATAAAAAGAGCCATCGGCTCGATACATATTTGGGTTTCTAAACGGTTTTTATTTTGTGGGTATTAAAATGTTGTAAGAAATAGGGAATTATAAAAGATTCAAACCAATACAGAAATAAAAATTCCCTTAACTCTAAAATCAACTAAATTATCTGAATCTAATTCTATATTTTCATATTCTAATTCAAAAGATAATGGTTTCAAGGTTATGGATTTATGTAACCAATTTTCTGTCGTAATATTTTTTTTACTATGATATTCTTTTACAGTATATCCTGAACCAAAATCTACATCTTGAATATCAGTACTTTCGACTAAAACAATTTTACCTTCTCTGCTACCTCCATTATCTTTTTGAAACAAACAGTAAGAACCATTTGGAATTACTTTATTCATTGAATCTCCAACTACTTTACATACAAAATATCCCTCTTTTACTGTTGTATTAAAAGGAAGTTCAATCCACTCAAAATCAGAATGCACTTGTAAATCGCTAAATGAGCCTGCAGCAACTGAAATGTTCACTAATGGAACTGAATTAACATAAGGTTTTACTTCTTCAAAAGGTAATACTCTAAATGGAAAGTTCTTTTTATAAACTGTAATGTGCTTTTTTAAATAGTTTCTTAAATTAATATCACAAGCATAAACAAAAGTTCCTCTAATGCCTCGATACATTATTGTTTTATAAATGTTGATAATGTAAGATTTAAGATCTTCTTTATTTAAAACACCTCTTTTCCCATTTTTATCAAAATACATCTTTGAATCAATTTCAATTTCTTGTGTCAATTCATTAAACGTTATTTCCTTTCCAAAAATAACTCCTGTATAATTTAAATCATATCCTTGAGTGGTATGAATACAGCCAACTTCTTTAAAAGCATTTGGTGAATTAACCCAATCCTTTGATGTTTGATTCCATTGAAATTGCAAACCATCAATTTCGATATCCATTGCTTTTTTATCTTTTTCAGATAACCAAGGCCAAGAATATCCAGCAACTAATCGACACAAACCATTTATATCTTCTTTCTTTGCAAGTTCACTATAAAGATCTTTAAGCGAATCAAAAACAATTAACTCATAATCATTTGGTGAATAAATATTTTTATCCAACCTATTTACACAAAGTAATTGATCTACAAAACGGATGTAATCATTCCCTCCTTTAACCCTCATTTGAGAAGTTAGCTCAATTTTTAAGGTGTTATTTTGATTTAAAAGTTCGGTAAATTGATTTTCATTAATATCTGAAGGTTTTACTGATTGAGCCGAATCATAAAAGAAAATTTGGTTTTTACTATTGGCAATTATCCAATCTAACTCGTTACCACTATCGTCTAATCCTAACTTTTGATTGTTTTTTCTAAAAACACCCATCCAGCCAATATTTTTATATTGGCGCAAGCGATGTGCTTCATCGATTATCAATAAATCATATTGCTCTTTAAGTTTAAAAGTTTCAGATGGATTTAAAACCATAGAAGCCTTTAAACCTGGAATTTTTTTAAACACATTTTGCAACGATTCCCTAAGTGAAGTCATCGCGATTACCAACCCGATTTTTGCATTTGGATATTTTTTTTGAAAAGCCTTGATATAATTTATTTCTCTGAGTTCTTCATCATTGGCATCGTCTAAATCTGAATCTGAAATATCAGAATTCAGCAATTTAATTAAATAAGTAGCTAGAATTGTTTTTCCAGTTCCTGCGCTTCCTTTTATAAAAATTCTATTGGATTCTTTTTCGCATAATCCGTCAAGAATATCAAGTACAGATTTGTATTGGTCTTCGTTTAATGATTTATAGGGTGAATATTTGAAAAGTTCCGAATTTTCTATTTCCTCAAGGGATTTACTAACTACCTTTTTTTCAATTAGTTTATTCCATATTTCTTTAAAAAGATCTTTATACAAATCTTGTTGGTAATAATTATGATTTATTAAACCATAATTCCCATTTTTAAGTTCATAAGTCCCTTCTGAAGTAATATATTGTATCAAATTTGATTCAATATCAAGAGTTGCAGATTTATTGAATTTATCGCTTCCAATTATTGAAATTTTTGTAAACTCATTTGCTTTTTTTGGATTTGCAAGGTGGTTTTTAATTCTACTGTAAGCATTTGTAGATTCTCCGACATATGCAACTCGTTTTGATTCATTTTGAATAAAATAAACCAAAGGCCATTGACTTTTAACCCAAAGATTTTGCTCTATTTTATGTAATGAATCTTTATTAAAATCGTATTGTTCAGAAATCTCAATTGACAATTCAAATGATTCCATCATAACTCATTATATTTAGTTGCATTTCCCTTTGCTTTGTCTATTGGATATTTTTCTGAGTTTTGTTTAATCTTTTGAAGCACTATTTCTTCGACATTCAAATTATATTTTTCAGCCAATAAGAAAGCATAAGCAAAAACATCTGCCAATTCTTCTTTTAGTTTATCAACATTTACATCTTCCGCGTTTTTCCAAAGAAACAATTCATTTAACTCCGATGATTCTATGGATATTGCTAAAGCCAAATCTTTTGAATTATGAAATTGTTCCCAATCTCTTTCGTTTCTAAACTTGATCAACTCACTAATAATACGTTCAATAGATTCCATCTTATTTTGGTTTATGCATTGTTGTCGCCAGTTTGTATTCTTCATCAAAAGGCAATTGCAGTTGAGAAACCATTTCGGGCAGAGCCAACATCCAACTTACGTAGTAGTAAGCTAAAATATGATAACCTGAAAATCGTTTATTTGCTATACTGCCAATAATATAATTCTTTTGGTTTGGATCAAACCCTTGTGTTCCTTGCATTGCTATTTCAAAAGCTATTTTCTTTATTGTATCAACGGGCATATCCTGAAAATACTGTAACGCATCAACCATAAACATAACAACAGCCATATTTAGACCAATCTCTTCCTGTGTTTTTTGGAATTTTTCCATTTCCCTTTCTTTAAAAGGGTCTTTTTCTTCAACTCCAAATGGGTCTTTCCCAAAATTTGTCATAAAAGAATCAATATCACTTCCTTTGCGGTATTGCTTTTCGTTTACAAGCTGAAAATATTGATCTATCTGCAAATCTTCAGCCCAATGCAAAACCAATTCAAATTCTTCGCCCGGTTTTCTATTGTCTTTGTATTCCAAAAACTCAATGTAAAATTCTTCAGATTTTCTTAACTCTGCTGGTGTGGCGTTAAAATCTTTTATGAAGTCTATACCAAAAAGTGCTTTAAACTGCAAAGCATTAACTAAGTTAAAAATTTTGCTTTTTGAGATTATCATTGCGGGTGAAAGGTCTATGACACTTTTATCAGTTACTGCCTTCAAACCCTCTTGAATCAAGGCATAAAGAGATACAAATTGATAGGGACGCAACTCAGTAAATTCATTGTACAAAAAGTCTTCGATAAACAAATCAATGGGCGTATTGTATGCTTGTAGATTCATACCATCAAACATTCCATTACAAAAATTCGAAATAGCATCTTCGGAAATTGCCATTTTCTTAAGTTTAATAATGCTAGGCTGTAGTGTTTTTATAAAAGCATTTCTATGCTGTTGTGTAGATGTGAATAGTTGGTTTAATTCGGCTTTCCTTGCCTGAATCACAAAATCCAAATGTACCAATTCGTGCATAATCAAATGTTCTACCGCTGGGTAATTTGGTTTGAATCGTATTAGATGTTTTAATCTGTCGTAATTTTCGGCAAATTCAATCTTGGCAGCAGTTGGTATTTCACTATCTTTAATAATATCAATGTCAGTACCCCCTTCTAATTCCAGTTTGTGACGATATTCCCGGAATATTTTTTTACCAACATCTGAAGTTATTATTCGATTTGAAATTTCAAAAATCTGTTTAAACGAATTTTGATATAGTACATCTTTATTCTTGTTGCATTTTATTGCTTGAAGAGTACTATAAAAAGCAGATTGCAAATCATTCTCCATTTCGGCTATCATACCTAAAGCAAAATGAGTATTTGGATAATCACTATTAATCTTCATAGCCTCCCAAAAATATTTTTTTGCTTCATCTAATTTCCCTTGTTGCATAAGGTTTGCTCCAATATTATTGATTGTAATACTGTCATTGGGATTAGCCACTAAAGCTTGGTCATAATATCTCATAGCAGTGGGAACATCATTTTTGAATTTCGCAAAAATATTCCCCATCATCAATAATGCCCAATTGTTCTTGGAATCCCAACGCAAAGCGTCAATCAAGCAATTGATGGCTTCTTCCTGATTGCCTTGATCCGAAAGTATTTGTCCCATAATTCGATGGAATTCCGAATTCGTGGGATTATTTTCGATAAGTTTTTCTAGGATGGGTTTTGCCTCTTGGTAGTTCCCTCTTTCACAAAGGGCAACCGTTTTGTGGTAATTTGCTTCTTGGGCAAGAATAGTTGGAGTATCTATTTCTATCGTAACCCAATCATCTGTAATGGAAACTTTTGGGGTAAAGGGACCAAAAGTATAGTATTTTTCTAATTCACTGATTAGTAATGAATTACCCCCCCCCCCGACTAATTTCGGGAAAATGGTAAATAGGAAATCGTCAATTTTATGAATAATCTGCATTCTAAATTTAGTTTTAATTTGGGACACAATCCCTTTGTCATTATACAATAAAGACAAATATAACCAAAAATAAAAAAGCAAAGGAATCATTCCAATTCAATTTTACAGATTGTTTGAAAATATAAAATATTTCAAAACAAACATAAACCAAAAAACCCCATTCCGATAGGA
>DHXP01000075.1 GCA_002413745.1 Flavobacterium sp. UBA5153
GATTAATCGAATTCAGGTTATTACTTTTTCTTGTAGCAAAAATGAAGAAAAAGTAATAACACCCGCTCTGCGAAGTATGATAAGTCGTAACAGCAAAACATAATCGTGATTGCTCGGCGAAATGTTTCCAAACCACTTGCAAAACCAAGACGTTGTGAGTCAGTATTTTTGGAGCTAAAAAACCAAATCTTTAAGGTTATATTCTAATAAAATCTAAATATTTTGTACTTTTGAATTATGAGTAATAAAATTCAAATAGAGCAGCGTTTTATAATTGACAAATTAACTGATTCAATTTTAAATAGAATTTCTGGCGATAGTTTTCAAACCGAAGTTAGTCGAATGACAAGTAATGATTTGAAAACTGTAACAAAGAAAAATGGGTGGAATTTTGATTGGAAATCTGAATTTAATGACTTACAAAAAGAAGTCTATAAATTAACCATAATTAATAATTCAACTATAATTCAAGGACTTTTGAGTTTGACAATCGAACAAGATCATATTTATATGAATCTATTAGAAAGTTCCCCTTTCAATATTGGAAAAAACAAACTCTATGAAGGAGTTGCTGGAAATTTAGTTGCTTTTGCTTGTAAAGTTTCTTTTCAAAAAGGATATGATGGATTTGTTGCTTTTACAGCTAAAACAAATTTAATTAAACATTACGAAGAAAGTTTAGGTGCATTTCATTTTAAAAATCAAAGAATGATAATTGAAACAGAATCTTCAAAAAACTTAGTGAAAAAATATTTTAAATCTTAAAGATATGAATTTAATAAAAGAACCAAAAGGTGTTGACTTCATTATACAAAGTCCTCCTTTAACAGAGCAAGAGAGAAAAGAAATTAGCGAATTTATAGCCAGTAAAAAAGCTAAAAAAAACAGTAAACAAAAAGTTTCTAAAACAGAAACTAAAGTTAAACAATAAAATATCAACCCAGCTCCCCCGCTAGTGCGAGCGTCCCGCTCGTGAACACAAACAAAAGTAAATACATTATAAATTGTAATTGGCACGAGCGGGACGCTCGCGCTAGCCTTTACTAGAAAAATTTGTTTCCAAGATTTTATGATTTTTTTTCTTTTATCATTATGAAAATAAAACGAAATCTTTAGCCCTGATGGAAGCGGCATCCTCGTAGCGAAGCGAAGAGATACAGCGTATAGCAGGACGATTGGTTCTTGAAGACACCAATATTTCTGCTCCTAAAAAAACTTCAACTTGTCTAGCCGTTCACAACTCCTAAAGATTTCATTTCGATACCAATTTCTAAATTCCTACTTTGCAGCTTCAAAATTAGAAGGAAAAAATGAAGGTCTGTATTGCCGAGAAACCAAGTGTAGCCCGCGAAATCGCATCCGTTTTAGGTGCCAATACCAAACGGGATGGGTATTACGAAGGCAACGGCTATGTCGTAACCTACACTTTTGGCCATTTATGCACCTTGAAAGAACCTAACGATTACAAACCCCATTGGAAAAGTTGGGATTTGAACAACCTGCCCATGCTTCCCGAAAAATTTGAAACCAAAGTGGTGCAAAATTCGGGCATTCAAAAGCAATTTAAAATCATAAAAAGTTTATTCGACAAAGCGACCTTGGTCATCAACTGCGGGGATGCGGGACAAGAAGGAGAACTCATTCAGCGCTGGGTGATGAACGAAGCTAATTATAAAGGCGAGGTAAAACGCTTGTGGATTTCGTCCCTAACCACCGAAGCCATCAAAGAGGGTTTCGAAAACTTAAAACCATCTGCCAACTACGATAATTTATACTACGCCGGTTTTTCGAGAGCCATTGGCGACTGGTTACTGGGTATGAATGCCACGCGTTTGTACACCGTAAAACACGGTGGCTACAAACAAGTATTGTCTATTGGTCGGGTGCAAACCCCAACATTGGCAATGGTTGTGGACCGATTTAAGGAAATCGAAAACTTCAAACCGCAACCGTATTGGGAGTTGCAAACCTTATATCGAGAAACGCTTTTCAGCTATGAGGAAGGACGTTTTTTGAAAAAGGAAGACGGCGAAATTTTGTCGAATAAAGTCAAGGAAAGTGAATTCGAAATTGTCTCCGTCGAAAAGAAAAACGGCAATGAGTTTGCGCCTAAACTTTTTGATTTAACCGGCTTACAAGTGTATTGCAATACAAAATTTAGCTTTACGGCAGATGAAACGCTTAAAATAGTACAAACTTTATACGAACAAAAAGTAGTCACCTACCCAAGAGTTGACACCACATTTTTGCCCAATGACGTTTATCCGAAAGTGGCGGGTATTTTGCAAAAATTAACCAATTACGCTGCATTGACGCAACCGCTTTTAGAAAAAAAGATTAAAAAATCTCCCAAGGTTTTCAACGATAAAAAAGTTACCGATCACCACGCGATAATTCCAACGGGGATTCAAAGCAATTTGCAATACAATCAGCAGCAAGTGTATGACATAATTACACGCCGTTTTATTGCGGTTTTTTATGACGATTGTTTGGTCGCCAATACGACAGTAATGGGAAAAGCTGCCGAAGTACTCTTCAAAACCACGGGAAAAGAAATCTTGAAAAAAGGCTTTCGCGTCGTTTTTGATACTTCGTCTCCGCTCAGTACAAACGCCAAAGAAAAAGAAGCCGATATTTTGCCAAGTTTTGTTGTGGGCGAAAAAGGTCCGCACGAACCCTCGTTCTTGGAAAAGGAAACCAAACCACCCAACCAGTTTACGGAAGCTACCTTATTGCGTGCTATGGAAACCGCAGGAAAACAAGTGGACGACGAGGATTTGCGCGAATTGATGAAAGAAAACGGCATTGGGCGTCCATCCACGCGAGCCAATATTATTGAAACCCTTTTTAGACGCCAATACATTGTTAGAAACAAAAAACAGGTATTGCCAACACCAACGGGAATTCAGCTGATTGACACCATTCAAAATGATTTGGTCAAGTCGGCAGAACTTACTGGTTCCTGGGAAAAGCAGTTGAAAGATATTGAAAAAGGAACCTTTACCGCTGCGGCGTTTATCAAGAACATGAAACACATGGTCGAGGAATTGGTCTATGAAGTGCGAAGAGAAACCAGAGGCGCCAATATTTCGCATGCAGGAAGTGTTCAAAAACAAGAAGCTGTTGTCGAGAAAAAGAAAGCGGAAGGAATTTTGGCTGAAGTTTGTCCGAAATGCAAAAAAGCGACGCTTATCAAAGGAAAATCCGCTTATGGCTGTGGCGATTACAAAGCCGGTTGTCGTTTTGTATTGCCCTATACTTTTGCAGCCAAAAAAATATCGGAGAATCAATACTTGCGATTACTCCAAAAAGGATCGACCGTGAACTTGAAAGATTTCAAAACCGATGCCGGCAGCGTGGAAGGTTTGCTTCGCTTTGATGAAAATTTCGAACTTAAATTAGAAGAGAAGAAAATAGCCGTGAAAGTAATCTCGGATGTATTGGCCTGTCCCAAATGCAAAAAAGGAACAGTGCTCAAGGGAAACACCGCTTATGGTTGCAGCGCCTATCAATCGGGTTGCGATTTTAAAGTGCCTTTTGACGTGGTTCGGGCAAAACTAAAAGACCAGAAACCAACCAAAGAATTGGTTTATGCCATTTTGAAAGAAAGTAGCTAAGAACAGTCATCAATTTATATTTTTTTAAACGCATAGAAACATAGCTATTATTAATTTTATAGGTATAAGCGTTTAGGT
>DHXP01000081.1 GCA_002413745.1 Flavobacterium sp. UBA5153
TTTTTTAAGTGTTATATATCTCATAATGAGATAAATATACAAAAAATATTACATACAAACAACAAAATACGACATTATTTTATTCTTGTTACTTAAGTAAATGTTAAGAGTTATTTTATTTAACTATGTAAAATTATATTTTAATAGTTTTTTGTTATAGATTTATTTTACAAACTCATGTAAATATCGTCCAGTTCTTCTTGTCTTATACCTAAATATCTTTTTGTAATCGCAGGTGATGAATGATTAAACAGCTCGCTAAGGTATATCAGGGCTTTGTCGGTCTCATTGTTGTTTGACCAAACCTGACGTCCAAACGTTTTTCGTAGTGAGTGTGAGCTAATAGATAAAGTTTTGGTGCCAAACATAGATTTTAGTGTTCTGTTCACATATTGGATGCTGAAAACGGTATTCTGATTTGACGAAAACACGTACCCATCGGTTTCTGGACTTCTTTCTATTAATAGAGCATAGGCTTTTTTTATATTATCGTTTAATCGGATAATTCGTTTCTTATTGGTTTTTGATTCCATTAATGAAATCGAATCATTTTTTAAATCTTCATGCTTGAGTTTTAAAATATCTGAAATTCTTAGTCCAGAGTTTATCCCGAACACTACCAGAAAACCAATTTTGTAATTTTTATCGGTTTTGATAATCTTCATCGATTTGTTCAAAGTTGAATCAAAGTTCATATAATCGCTTGTGGTGACAGAATTTTTTAGGCTCATGGTGTAAATATTTATATCGTAAAGATAATAAAAAATAGTTTCACAAACAAGTAAAAATAAATATAAGTGAAACTATTTTGATTAATGATTTGACAAAAAACGTGTTAGCCCTTTATTGGTAAGGAATGAGGTAAAACAAAAAGTTTCACTATTGTTAGAAGTGAAACTTTTTTTATTTTCAGAAGTACAAGATGAAATAATTTATATTTGTATATGAGAAAATATGAGATACTAACAGATGATGAGTTAAAAAAAATAAATGAATTAAATAAATACATACCATCTATAAGAAAACTTTTTTGTGTGTGGAAAGATAACAGAACTGTTTATTCTGAAATTGCAGACGAAATAAAGAAGTTGCTGAAAATGATTATTATTCTGAAGAATCACAACTTGTTAATGAACTCATTAATAACTACAATAAAAAGATTGTTTTGAACACAACAACGCACCACCACTATTAGGAACAGCAAATTTTCTTAAAGATTTTACTGTTAAGTAATTGGAACGATTTGTTGTCGCATTATTAAAAGGGCTTAATTATTTGTTTTTCAAATAATTATCTAAATTTATTTAAAAGTAAAATACGACATTATATCGTTTTTACTACTTACAATAAACTATCCAAAAAAAATTATAACTTTATCTTGGGAATAACTCCTATCTTTGTTTCATTAGTACATTGAAAGTTTCTAATCGGTTGGTACCCTAGTTGGTACCCTGTAAAATATAGCTTTGCGAAGCATTGAAAACATTGGCTTGACGTGGAATTCGAAAGAACCTCTTTCTCCGCCAGTAGAAATACAAAAAGGGCTAAAACGCTGTAAAACTTATGTTTTACGGCGTTTTTTTATGGCTAGCAGTGACATAAAGTACAATAAAAAAAATAGCGAAATGGGAAATTATATTCAAGAAAATTTGATCAAGGACGAACAAATTGAATTTGAAACGACCTATCATTGGATTATATTCTGCAATTTGAGAGCTATTTTTACTTTATTCATTGCTCCTATGTTAGACCGCTATTCCGATGAATTTGCCATAACAAATAAGCGCATCATTGTTAAGACAGGTTTTATAAGCAGAAAAACATTGGAAATGAACCTGAGCAAAATTGAAAGCGTAAATGTAGACCAGAGTATTTTAGGAAGAATGCTGGGTTATGGCACCATTAGAATCATTCGTTGCAATTTTAATCCGCTCATATTTCTGCCTCTTCTGTGTGTTTTGTTATATAGTTTCCAAACAAGCAATAATCGTTTCGATTACCCGTTTCGATTCTTCAGGACCTTTTATCTTGATTGACGCTACACCAGCTTCTTTGGGCGGATAATCGTTTCCTCCAGGAAATATTGCATCACCAATAAAAATCATCTCTTCAATTTCGATGTTAAATGTATCGCGAAGTTTCATGATTCCGTAAGCTTTATCAATTCCGGGTT
Organism: Flavobacterium sp. UBA5153; assembly: GCA_002413745.1. Classification (GTDB taxonomy): domain Bacteria; phylum Bacteroidota; class Bacteroidia; order Flavobacteriales; family Flavobacteriaceae; genus Flavobacterium. Next base: position 2,174 of record DHXP01000081.1, read on the forward strand.
TGGTAATGTCGACAGATGTTGTGCCACCCAGGCTTATTGAAAATCCCGGAATCAGTTTATCAAGGAGAATTTTCATCTTCTTTCGTTTAGTGAAATCAGGATCCCATTTCTCTTTTTCTTCGATTGGAGCTCGCTGACCCAATGCGGAATAGGTTATCTGGCTTCCACGATCTTCAATAGTTTCACCCCAGGCTTTTTCTATGTTGAAATCAACAGTAATAAGTGCATCATTCAACGCATCTATGATTTTTGTTTTTCGTCAAAGTTGAAATCTTCTGAATATATTTTTTTCCAGAATCCGTCATATTGATAGAATTGGGTGCCGCAAGTTGGAAGTAGTGACAAATTTTTCAACGATTTATCATATTGAAGATTGGAGAGAATTTGTTTTTCGAACTGCGGCCATCCGCCACCTGAAATAATAGCAACTTTGACAATACCGAGCAAATTATGCAGCAGTGATGCCATTTCAGTATCGAGTGACGATTTACTTTCTGCAAGTGTTCCGTCTAAATCAAATACAATAAGTTTCTTCATTATGTTATTTCTTTTATTATAATTAATTTGTCCTTTTGGTAAATGTTTAAACCTTAGGACAATAAAAACTTTATTCTGGGAGTGCTATTTCCAACAAACTGACTGTTGCATTCGGACAAAACAAGCAAGAACCAACTATTGCAGGAAGGAGCCAAACATCGCCTTTTCGTATTATATATGACGTATTATTGTATTTCAATTTACCTTCACCATCAATGCAAACCAGTACACGAGGTATCTCTTTTTCGCCGACAGTAAAGGGTAATTTCCCGCTTAGTCGCCACAGCCGGAAATATTCACATTGAAAAAGACGCTCACGCAAAACAGATTTTTGTTCTTCCAACACCGGAATTTCAGAAGCTTTTTCTCCTTGGGTAAAATCAATGCATGCAATCGCCTGATCAATTTGAAGTGCCCGTGGCTGTCCGGTTTTGGCATCGATATGATTCCAATCGTATAAACGAAACGTTACATCGCTATTTTGCTGAACCTCAAATACCACAATGTCGCCGCCCAGTGCATGCACAGTTCCGGCAGGCAGGAAAACGGAGTCGCCACACTTAGGAGTGAAATAACTGAGGTGTTCTTCAACTGTACCATTTGCAATCGATTGACGCAGTTTTTCAGCAGTTGTTCCCGATTTCAGACCTTCATAAATACGGCTTTCATGCCCCGACTTTAACACCACCCATGCTTCAGTCTTTCCATGTTCACCTTCAGGTATAAAATCTTTTTGCATATCTGATGGATGCACCTGAACGGAGAGCCTTTCATGCGCGTCGAGGAATTTGAGTAGTAAAGGAAATCGGTTGAATTTTCCGGTCAGTTTTCCCATCATTTGTTCTTGAAACTTTTTCATTAATTGTCCAATAGTTTGCCCTTTAAGAGGTCCATCGCCAACAAGGCTTGCATGATCATCTCGATCACTTAGCATCCAAGCTTCACCGATTGGGTCGTTGTCTGGTAACGGAGCAGTAAGCAGGTTTGCCAATTGTCGGCCACCCCAAATCCGGTACTGGTAGATTGGTTCGAATCGAATGGGATACAGAGGTATTTGATCCTTTGTGTTTTCTATTACTGACATGTTTATTTCCTTTCCATTTCGATATTGTATTCACCCTGACGCGCAGCACGGTTGCACACTGCCCGATGATACAAAGCTTTCTGTGCTGCCGGTATATTCTTTTCTTTTCCGTGCCAAATATCCAATGCCGGCTCTTGAATAGCCCTACCAAATGAAAATGATAATTCCCACGGAAGTTTGTTCTTAAACCGTACATTCATAGTATTCAGACGAGCCGAAGCCAACTCAGGAGATTGGCCACCTGACAGAAATGCAATGCCCGGAACTGCTGCCGGAACTGTACGTAATAGGCATTTGACTGTTGCATTAGCTACTTCATCAATCGATTCTTGTTTTTTACAAGCCAATCCCGGTACAATCATGTTTGGTTTTAGAATCATGCCTTCGAGCATAACTCCTTGTTTATAAAGTTGATTGAAAACCGTATGTAGTACTTGTTCGGTCACTTCAAAACAACGTTCCATCGTATGATCGCCATCCATCAGTACTTCAGGCTCCACAATCGGAACCAGTCCGGCTTCCTGACATAATGCAGCATAACGGGCCAATGCATGTGCATTTGCTTGGATACATGCCTGTGTTGGAATACCTTTTCCAATAGTAATTACAGCCCGCCATTTGGCAAAGCGAAGTCCCATCTTAGCATATTCTTCGAGTCGGTAGCGTAAATTATCCAATCCTTCGGTAATCTTTTCTCCCGGATGCCCTGCCATAGCTACAGTACCGCCATCAACTTTGATTCCGGGAATAATTCCCTTATTGTTCAGAACTTTGATAAACGAACTTCCATCTTTCAACTGTTGATGAATTGTTTCGTTGAACAAGATAGCTCCACTTATACTTTCATTCAATCCGGCGGTTGTGACAATCATTTCGCGATAGTCACGCCGGAGTTCTGCTGTTTGCGGAATTCCCAGTTTTGCAAATCGTTTATTACAGGTTGGATAACTTTCGTCCATTGCCAACAAACCTTTATTGTCGGCGACCAATAACTTCGTGGTATTTATAAGCTCCTGTAAATGCATCTTTGAATCTTCCATCATTTCATTATTTATCATCATTTAGTGTTTTACTGATGCCTGGTTAGCTACAGCCTGCATCGCTTTTTGAACAGCTACCTCATCACCGAGGTAATAATGGCGGATGGGATGAAGCTCTTCATCCAGTTCATAAACTAGTGGAATTCCTGTCGGGATATTTATAGTTGCGATGTCGGTATCGGACACGTTGTCGAGATACTTGATAAGTGCACGAAGGCTATTCCCATGAGCGACAATCAATACTGTCTTCCCGCCTATTAACTCCTGTGCAATACGATTATGCCAGCAGGGAAGGAAACGGGCTACCGTGTCTTTCAGGCATTCCGTAGCGGGGAGTTGTTCCTTCAGGAGATGCCTGTAACGAGGATCATGGCACGGATGCCGCGGATCTTCCATTTCGAGGGCAGGGGGACGGACATCGTAACTTCGACGCCATAATTGTACCTGTTCTTCTCCATATTTTTTGGCTGTTTCTGATTTGTTCAATCCCTGAAGTGCACCGTAATGGCGTTCGTTCAAACGCCAATCTCGGTGAACTGGAATCCACATCAGGTCCATTTCATCGAGTACGATCCAGAGGCTTCGAATTGCGCGTTTCAGTACCGAGGTAAAAGCCACGTCAAAAGTAAACCCGCGTTCTTTTAGTAACAGACCTGCCTTTATTACTTCTTCTTTTCCGTGTTCAGACAAATCTACGTCTGTCCAACCAGAAAAAAGATTCTCCTTGTTCCATACACTTTCGCCATGCCGTAAAAGAATCAATTGTCTTGCATTATTTTTTTGTTTGTTCTTCATCAAAGTATTGGTTTTCATGATTTAAATTTAAATTGAATATCCAACTTCAAACTTTCTTATATATAACTCACCTTCATCATATTGGTGCTTCCGTGAAGTTTAAGCGGGGTGGTGCTGACATAAACCACACAATCACCTTCGGTGAGCAATTTTTTATCTTTCAGAATTTTTACTGATTCCGGAATCGTCTGGTCTAAATGATTGTAAGTATCTAAATAGAAAGGTCTTATTCCCCAGACCAACGAAATTTTATGCAAAATGTTTTTGTTATTGGTAAAGGCGTATATTTTGGATTTGGGTCGATGGCTGGATATCCGTATTGCGGTATACCCAGAATGTGTAAATACAATGATTGCTTTAGCTCCGACTTGTTTGGCCAGCCTTGTTGCATTGAGGCATATAGAATCGGCCAGAAATGTAGAATTTCCTTTTGTTGGTTCGTGTTGTTTGTCAAATGGATTTCCGTGATTCTCCGTATAAATAATAATCTGGTGCATGTTGTTTATGGTTTCAACAGGATACCGGCCTACAGAGGTTTCACCACTTAACATTAGTGTATCAGCGCCATCAAGTACGGCATTGGCCACGTCGTTGGCTTCGGCCCGGGTAGGCCTGAAATTGGTAATCATGCTTTCCATCATTTGAGTGGCAATTATCACCGGTTTGGACTGCCTGATACATTTTTCAACAATTTGTTTCTGGAACAAAGGAACTTCGTCAAAAGGCACTTCAACGCCCAAGTCGCCGCGCGCGACCATGATCCCATCGGCCGCCTCAATAATCTGATCTATCTCAAGGAGCGCTTCCGGTTTTTCAATTTTGGCAATTACACCGGCATTGCAATTACTTTTGCTGATAAGCTCTTTTAGTTCAATAACATCCGAAGCCTTCCGGACAAATGACATTGCAATCCAGTCGACACCATGTGCCAGCGCAAAAATAGCGTTCGAAATATCTTCGGCCGTCAGGCATGGCAGCGAAACTTTGGTGCCGGGCAGGTTTACCCCTTTATGTGAAGAAAGCGCCCCCCCATAGACAACTTTGGCCTTGACAGTGTCTTTTTTATTGGTTTCAATCACTTCCAGCTTTATTTTGCCATCGTCTATTAAAATTACTTCACCGGCATTTACATCTTTCGGGAATTCCTGATAGCTCATGTAAATATGATCTTTCTGTCTGACACATTTTTCAGTAACAAAGGTTATAACATCACCTTCTTCCAGTTCGATCAGGTTGTTTTCAATTTCGCCCACCCTGAGCTTTGGCCCCTGTAAATCGGCCATGATGGCAACGTTGGTTCCCAATTCTAGGTTCAATTCTTTAATCAGAATGACTAGCCTCAAATATTCTTCTTTTGAGGAATGCGAAAAATTTAACCTGAATACATCAACTCCTGACGTAATTAAATCGGAAATAATCATTTTAGAGGAAGTTGCCGGCCCTAAAGTTGCGATTATCTTGGTTTGTGATTTAATCTGCTCCATCGTGTTATGTTTTATTCAAGAATAAAAAAATTAAAGGTTGATTGTTTTTATAAGATTTTTTAGGGTATTGGCCGAATGTATAAATAGTTCTTGTTCCTGATCGGACAAATTGAGTTTCACGTATTGTTCAACACCTGTAATATTGACGAGCGCAGGGATGCTTATGCAGACATCGCTTATTCCGTAGAAGTCGGTAATTAAGGTGGAAACAGGCAGAATAGAATTTTCGTTTCTCACGATTGCCTGGGTAATTTTAACCAAGGCTAATGCAATAGAATAGTTAGTTGCCCCTTTTGCCTGAATAATCTGATAAGCCGAATTCTTAACTTTCTCAAATATTTCGGCCAATTCAATTCTTGCATTCGTCTTCCGGGCATAGACAGAGCAATACGTTTCGATATCCATGCCTCCGATGGTCGCATTGCTCCAAACGGGAAGTTCTGTGTCGCCATGTTCTCCGATAATGTAGGCGTGAATATTGCTGGCATCTACTTTATAAAATTCGCTTATCATATACTTTAGCCGTGCAGTGTCCAGCACCGTTCCTGAACCAATAACCCTGTTTGAAGGAAACCCCGATATTTTTAACGTCACATAAGTAAGAATGTCAACAGGATTAGTAACAACCAAAAGAATAGAATTACTTGCATATTTTGAAATAGCAGGTATAATATCTTTAAATATTGCTACATTCTCTTGTACTAAATCTGTTCTACTCTGCCCTGGCTTTTGATTTGCACCTGCTGTAATTACAACAATATCTGCATCTTTGCAACCTTCAAACCCTGCAGCATATATTTTTGTAGGGTGAGCAAAGCTAAGTCCATGATTTAAATCCATGCATTCACCTTTGGCGAGCAATTCATTTTTGTCGATTAAAACAATTTCCCGCGCCAGGCCGCTAATCATTAACGAAAAAGCGAACGTGCTACCTACGTTTCCCGCGCCTACAATTACAATCTTTGGTTTCAATGATTTCATCACTAATAAATTTTATATTACCTCACCCAAATGTTTAAAATTGGACGAAATAACTTTAAATACTTCATCCATACGCCCGCTTAACATCATTTTACCCATATATAAAGCAAAGCCTTTCATCTGGTCAAATTCCAACTTGGGAGGCATGGCGAGGGCATTCGGATCAGTCTGATTACAGGCGCCTCGTCCGGTCCTTCATCGTTGTAACTGATTGTGTGATTATTTACAGATATTCTGTTATTTCCCATATATCGCATGATGTTGTTTTATTTATATTGCTTCTACAGTTATTGCTTTTTTAGCTACTCCTAAATTTGCCAGTTGATTTTCCAAAGCATCCATCATGGGCGGAGGGCCGCATACATAAAATTGCTGATTAAAACCTGAAATGTTGGCTTTAAGAAATTCCTCGTCAATTTGCCCGTATGCATACCCATCTGTTCTTTCTTCGGATAAAATATTGATAAAATTTTCGCCCAACAGCTCTTCGAATTCGACTGCAAGTATAATGTCATCTTTCGTTTTATTGGCGAAAATAAGCTTGTTCCCGCGTATTTCATTCTTCAGTTGAAGATACCTGAAAATAGAAATAAATGGGGTGACTCCTGCTCCTCCGGCAATAAATAAACCCTCGCCTTGGTATGCGATTGCACCAAAAACATCGTGCAGAATCAATTCATCACCTTCTTCCACCTGCAGAAGTTCATTGGTTACGCCTTTGTGCGAAGGATAAGTTTTGATGGTAAATTGCAGGAAATCATCGACAGGTAAGGAAGTGAAAGTGAAAGGCCTTTTTTTATCCTTCCAACCAGGTTTGTTTATCGCGATTTCGGTGGCTTGACCTGGGGTAAAAGTGTATTTATGAGGTTTTTCGGTAACAATTTGCAACACATCTGGAGTGATGTGCTTAATTGATTTGATTTTCACCAGATGTTGTTTCATTGAATTGATTATTTTCAGTATTGAACAGATAGATTACTGCTCTTATTAAAGCACAGACATATCCTGATTTTACTCCTGTTTGGTAATTGCCTTTTATTCCAAATTCAAATGATTTAGCTTGCTGGACTATCTATCTGATTGACCAGATAATTCTCAATTCCCATTTGTTCAATTTGAGCTCGTTGTATTTCAGCCCAATCAACATGGCCTTCTTCCATTTTCAGAATTTTAGTCAGCAAGTCCGCAGTGCCCTGATCTCCAACCTCACGGGCCAGTTTAATCGCATTATTGTATGCATGTACTGCATCAAGTTCATCGCCATTGTCGTTACTGATCATTTCCTGAACTGTCTTGCCAATTTTCATCGGATTGAGTTTTGAAACGGTTGGCGCACCTTCGAAGAAAATGATTCGCTCAATCAACCACTCGGCATGGTGCATTTCATCCATTGCCTGACTTCTTATGTCCAAGTGAAGCTTTCCGTAACCCCAGTTTTCGCACATTTCAGAATGCACCATATACTGGTTTATGGCAGTAAGTTCATCTGCCAAAAGCGAATTTAAGACTGTAATTAATTTTTCGTTCCCTTTCATGTGTGTATGTTTTAATAATGAATATTGAGAGAACTAAGTTAGGAGACTGCGACACTGCAAGTGTTACAAAACTTTTGTGAATAGTTATATCATTCACACATTTTTGGGTAGGTTATGTCTTTTATTGAGATGTTTTTAAGAAGATGAGGATTTTTTCCCGGGTAAACCTGAAATGGAAATAATTGATGCCCAGCCCATGGATAAACTTAAAAAAATGTTTATGGTATTTATAACGACCAATCCTTATTTGGAAAATAAACGTAACATTCTTGCTTTCTATGACTTACAAGCAACTTCATTATCAGACATTAAACAATTTTACACGGAATATCCGCATCTTCATCAATTAAATAGACAGAACACAACCTATGATATCCGTCCGCAATTATTAACTGCCGTTGCCTGTCATAGCGAACCAAAAGAACCGGTGGCAATCCAATTCCAGACTGTAATTTTTCAGTATTTCTTTCAACGTGTCCGTTATTTATGCCAAGTAATGATAAACCCGATGATCTAAATATATCTTTCGCATTAAATGACGTAATTGGTGCTTTCCTGAGTGCCTTGACCAATTTTTTCGCGCTTTTATTGCTGAATATTAAACCAAGATAAGACAACGATGCCAGATAATCATTATCTCCCGGCTTAATTAACCATATTACTTTAATGTTTTCAGACATGCTTTATTCTTATTTATAATGATCGCAGGCTGCTGGCGGCATCAATTTAACACTTGCTCCAATCTCAACCTAAAAAAAAGTAAATAAATAATTCAAAACTATCAAATTGCTCCGCACCACAGATGACAATACACAGTTTTATCCAAAAAGGATTATGCAGGAAATCCTTTTTGTGGATTTTACTGAGATTTATTCCGTTGTTTTTCCGTCAAATTTCACATCATTCTTTTCAGAATCTTTTTTTGTTGCATTAATAATGCCGTCTTTATGGTTAGGAGGACCATAGATAGTATACATTTTTAATTCTTTTACAGCATCTGTATTTATAACATTATGCTTTGAACCAGCAGGTATAACAATCACATCGCCATTTTCCACCTTATATTCATTTCCATTAATAATGCATTTGCCGTTTCCTGCTTCGAACCGGAAAAACTGATCAATATTGAGATGAGTTTCTTCACCAATCTCTTCACCCGGTTTTAAGCTCATTAGCACAAGTTGAAGATATTTGCTCGTGTATAATACTTTTCTGAAATTCTCATTTTTCAGAGAATCCTTTTCTATGTTACTATTAAATCCTTTCATATTAGCATTTTTTGGTTCAATAAGACAAAGATGATTCTCTTTGTCATAATAATTGTTACAATATTTTTTAGAATATTTACATCATTCACACATTTTCAGTCATGTTGCAAAATTCCTAAATGACATAGGTATTTTCCTAATCCACGGTACAATATTCCATGGTGACTTTTATCAGTCACTTCCATATCTTAAATTTCAACTGAAATTTTTTCTTCTGGATGAGTGTGCGCCAGTCAATGAATAAAATAGCGCTAATCAGAATTAATCCAACCACTAAACTTGAAATTGATTTCCATGATAAAGCTCCTTCTACCATGCTTTCGGCATGATCTGAGGCATATTTACCTATATGCACAGTAATAGCATCACTCGAGAATTTGCCAACAAAAAATGCTGGAATAATGTACAATGGTTTTATTTTAGCCATACCACCGGCCAAAAATAGCGGTGTCGTTGGAAGTGGCAATAAAGAGTAGGCTATTATTATCAACTGGCTTTGCCGTCCCTTTTCTTTCATCTTTTTCCCAAGAAACTTGACATCCTCGGTCTTTGACCGCTTAAAAATTATTCCAGCCAGAAAAGGGATATATAAAGTGAGAATGTATCTCCCCAAAATGGAACCGGCAACTCCAATTCCAATTACCAACCAAATGTTCAGACCGAACATGATTTGCAGAAAAACCATGATGGTAAAAGCTGGTGGAAATGGGAAAGGTACCACATCAAACAAAAAGGACCCGATAAAAACCAATAAATACTGCCACCACATTTTGTTTACGTTTTATAATCTTATTATTGAGGGAAAGAATATTGATAATCAGTTTTTTCAATTGACAATAATACTGGGTTTACTGGTGTTGAAGATTTAAACTTTCGAAAAGGCGGATTATCCTTGGGCTAAAGTGTAAAACATCGCAACCGCAGATGCCAGCATAACTATGAATGTAATCCAAACTGTAGTATTAGACAACCACCCACTGCGGTATTCACCCATAATTTTTTTATTTCGTGCGATTCTGGCAATCAAAAAGATTAAAGGTACAGCGGCCACTCCATTAAAAACGGCGGTAAAAACCAGTGCTTTAATCGGATTAATGCCGATAAAATTAATCATTAAACCAATAAGCGTTGCAATAGTAATTACGCCATAAAAACCGTGAGCTTTCTTTAATTTAAGGTTAAGCCCTTCTTTCATGTTAAATGCTTCAGATAAAGCATAAGCTGCAGAACCGGATAATATGGGAATGCCTAATAAGCCCAGACCTATGATACCTATAGCAAAGACTAATTTAGCTAAGAAGCCTGCATGAGGAAAAGTCTGAACGAGAGGTTCCAGCGCTTTGGCGGCATCAGCGGCAGATGTGACGTCAGTAACGCCATTCTGATGTAAAACGGTGGCGGCCACTACAATTATTGACCAGGTAGCAATTTCAGAAAATATCATGCCCAAAAAATTATCAATACGTAGATTTCTGATGAATTTTTCTCCAATTTTAGGCGTTCCATCCCGACTCATTAAATGTTGAGCCTTTTCCTCCTCAACTTCTTGCGCAGCCTGCCAGAAAAACATATAAGGAGAAATTGTTGTACCTAAGACGCCAGTAATGATGAAGAAAAATTCAAAATTTAATTCCACATGCGGCCAAAAAGTAGCGGAAATAATCGTCTGCCAGGGCTTGTCAATAATAAAGAGTGTGAGCGGATAGGCTAGTAGAGTTAAAGCCAACCATATTAAGATACGCGAATAAACTCGGTAGGAAGTGAAAATTTCTAAAACTAGAATCAGGGCCGTAAAACCTAAAGTTAAAATGACAAAATTGACAGGAATTATCAGTTGGGCCGCGGTCGCGAGAGCGCCAATATCTGCGCCGATATTAATTGTATTGGCAACAACCACAAGTAAGACAGCTGCATAAAGGACCTTTTTGCTATAATTAGCTTTGATTACGGCCGCTAAACCGTGACCGGTTACGGCGCCAATCCGTGCGCAGGCTTCTTGAACAGCTACCATGAGTGGCAGCATAACTATCACTGTCCATAGTTGTCCATAGCCGAATTTGGCTCCGGTTTGAGTATAAGTAGCGATTCCTGACGGGTCATCATCAGCCGCTCCGGTAACCACCCCTGGCCCGAAAACCTTAAAAAATTTCTTTATTTTAATAAAAGTTTTTTTCATAATTGACTAAATAAAATTTACTTTTTCAGATAAGCCAATAAGAATTGCCTCACCTAAATTTAGGATAGCTATCCCTTTTTATGCAAGGTATGCTGAAGAGCGGTCTGCAACATGCGTGGCAAATGAGCAGGTGTAGTAGCAACTTGGTTGTAGCAACTGCAATCGTCAAAAAGTTTAATTATGTTTATTCCTTGGAAAAAACCTATTCCAAATTCTTTGGTAGGAATGGTCGAAGCAATAGCCAATACAGAAGCCGATGAACGATGTGCATCATACAAACCATTGATAAGATGAACATGCCTAGGACCGCTACTTCCGGCACAACATGCCAGACCATTTAGTTGTGCCTCGGCACCTGCTGCAAATGCAGCCATTTCTTCGTTACGGACATGAATCCATTTGATTTTTCCGTTACGATGTATTGCTGCATTGACATGATTAAGACTATCTCCGGTTACAGCATAAATTCGTTGAATGCCTGCTTCAACCAATGATTCCACCAGTTGATCCGATACATTTTTACTCATAAATCAGGTTTTAAAAAATACAGCTTTTTCTATATCATTATTTTAGTTCTTCAATCATCTTTTTGCAAAAAACCGGAAGATCTTTCGGGCTTCTACTCGTGATGAGTTTGTCGTCCACTACTACTTCTTCATCTACCCAATTTACTCCCGCATTGATTAAATCTGTTTTAATTGATTTATACGATGTCATCTTTTTCCCTTTCAATAATCCGGTTTCAATTAATATTGAACCGGCATGGCAAATAGCAGCAATCGGTTTCCCTTGTTCAAAAAAATAAGCTACAAATTTTACGGCCGATTCATTCGTACGCAATGTATCGGTATTCAACACACCGCCCGGCAATACCAACATGTCATAATCGGTAGAATGTGCATTGTCTATAATTACATCTACTTTAAATTTATCACCCCACTTTGTTTCTTTCCAGCCCTTTATTTTTCCTTCTTTTAATGATATTACATCCACTAAAATCCCTTCTTTTTTGAGAGCCTTTATTGGCTTCTTAAATTCCGATTGTTCAAAACCATCTGTAGCCATGACAGCTACTCTTTTTTTGTTTAAGTTCTTTTCCATAATGTTATTTATTTTTTTTATTTTGTAGGTTGATCCTGATTCAGCTTATTCTTGTGCAAATTTGATCAGTTCAGCATTGAACTTCCCAGTTTCTTCCAGGAACAGACTATGACCGCTATGCTCAAAAGCAACGATGTGAGAATTTGAGATTTCTGCTTTCATTTGTTCTACCAAATCGAACGAACAAATTTTATCTTTTTTGCCATGCATAATTAAGGTCGGAATTTCTATCTTTTTCAAATCATTTCTCAGGTCAGTATCACGCAAAGTTACTAAACATTTACCTGTGGCATAAGAAGATGCGCTTAAATTAATTGCATTCAGCCAATTACCGATACCTTTATTTAACGAGGTTTCGGTAGCCGAAAATATCTTTGCAAAGTTGGTCAAAAGCATGGGTCTGTCTTTATAATTCAAAGCAATTAAATCATCAACTGCATTTGGGTCAGATTATAGGGAAAATCTTCGCGTTGTGTCCAAATAGGAGCTGCTGCTCCTGCCAGAACCAACTTTGAAACACGAGATGCATTATACAACGACACATAACAAACGGCAATGGCTCCACCCATTGAAAAGCCACATAAAACGGCATCTAAAATATTCAGTTTGTCTAAAACCTTTTTAATATCTAAGGCATGTACATCGTAATTATACGCTCCGTAAGGTTTATCCGATTTACCAAAACCTCTTAATGTGATACCAATTACCCGAAAGTTATTATTTATCAAATAATTGTATTGATATTCGTACATTTCATCGCTTAGCGGCCAACCGGGTATTAACACAACAGGTCTACCTTCTCCTAAATCTGTAACATGAAGCCGGACATTGGGTTCAACTTCAATATATTCTGCTCTAGCCATTCCAGATGTTGTTTTGTCAATTGATTTTCCAATTGTTATAAATATTAAATTATTGTTGCCTTGTACATTTAAAACACTTCTTTAATAATTTGTTTTTCATCAATTTTCAAATTAGCCAATTATTTCTCTATTGCACCCGTTACAAAAATCTCCGATTTTGTTGACCGTTTTGCTAATGGTGGCGGTGATTGGTGTATATTAAGTCTTTCAACTTCAGTGATAAAGGCTTCTCGTGGTCAATAGTGTTGCCAAAAAAATCGAACATCTTGCCTATTTTTTTTTCAACGGGTACTGTAAGTTGTTTTCCATCGGTTTCTACCATCATACCACGTGCTAATCCTGGGTAGGCATTAGCGCAATTCCTCTTATTCGATGTGCTTCAAGCTGGGTTAATACTTCAATGGCTATCTTTTTATCCTTGCCCGTGTGAAGTAATGTATAAATAGGAAGTAAATTATTTTTGAACCATGCGTCAATAACGCTACCGCAGACAGAAATAATTTCACCCTGAATTAAAAGATTGTTTTTATGTTTTAGAATGGTCTCCATTTTAAACGTTATAAATTCTTATGATTTTAATACGGAATCAGAAAAGCTTATCTTTAAAGTTTTCATGTGTAGCAGGATAAACCAATTCATAATCATTTGATAATAAGTCCTTATCCTTTTTGTGGTATTCCAACTGCTTTAGAAGATGGCTAATGAGCGCAATATGAGTCGTTTTTTTCTTATCAGCTGTCACCACATACCATGGAGAATATTTGAAATTGGTTCTCAGCAACATCTCATTCCGAGCTTCAGAATAATCTTTCCAAAACCTGCTTGCCTCTTTATCAATAGGACTTATTTTCCACTGTTTCAGTGGATCTGTCTCGCGATCTTTCAGCCTTTTTTGTTGTTCCTCCTGACTGATATCAAGATAATATTTCAAAATGATGAAGCCTGCATCCACGAGTATATTTTCAAACAATTCAACTTCCGTAAAAAATGATTTGTATTCCTTCTCGGTGCAGAAACCCATCACTTTTTCCACGCCAGCGCGGTTATACCAGCTTCGGTTCATTAGTACAAATTCGCCTGATCCCATTTTGGCATCATCGAGCATGGCACTCATCTCAAATCCAGTAAAACTGTTTCCAAGCTGATAGAGCATCCGGATTTTTTTGTTTGTCTTCAATTTTTCCTCTAAAGCAGGAATTAAAATAGTTTCATAATCTGTTCCGGTTATTTTCCCTTCAGCTGTAACTCCCAGCACTTTGTCTGGTAAATCTTTCATTATTTTTAGCATTTCGATGTTTTTAATTATTGACTCAATGGGTTAATCAGGCAATTGAAATTGGAAAAATATAGAGTACCTGTATTTGCTGTGTTTTAAAATTCATGAATAGTTTAATATTAATTCTTGTGAATATTTTATTCATCTATTTTTTTAGTTGGGATGATGAAAAGTGGTAAAGTCGTGTCTTTTAGTACTTTTTCAGCAACACTTCCCATAAGTATATTTTCTAACCATTTTCTGCTGTGCGTGCCTAACACGATTATATCAGCATCCAGTTCTTTAGCTGTTTCCAATATTGAATAAGCAGTTTCACCCTCTTTGACAAGTGTTCGAATGGTTTCATTTCCAAGATCATGTTTTGTTTTATCAAGAAACTTTTGAGCTATCGTTTTTAATTGATCTACATTTTCAATTTGCGGTGGAATCATTCCAGTAAATAAGCCAGCATATGAGTTATAATACAATATGGGGTTTGAGATTACATGCAGCAATATAATTTCAGCGTGCATTGCTTTAGCCATTGTATAACCTCTTTCAGCAACTTTCTGTGAAGTAGAATCATAATCCAAGGTAATCAGTACTTTTTTCATTTTAATTGTTTTAATTTTTAAGAAATAAAGTTAATCGCCTATAGACGGATATGTGTTACAGAATTAATAAAAAGAGTTGCATCATTCACACTTTTGCGTACTATTTCATATAAAAATAATACAAGCCGAATGATGTATGATTGTTAAAAATGGTTCTTTAGATTTTTATACCATTTACTTTCCTTATTCGAAATTTAAACAGTCTCTTTAAATGAAACTATTATTTTTTGTTTTGATTCACTAGTTTAACAACCACCCAAATAACAACCACAAGAATAATAAGGCCGATAAACCAGCCAAAACCATATCCCATTCCCCATCCATTATTCATACCCCAACCATTATTCATACCTTCCATCATAATACACCTATTTAAATTAATACATTAGATCTTTATAAATTCTTGTTACAAAGCTGCAATAGCCCGTTCGAGTTTTTCTTTTATTTCAACTGCTATTCCGACCAAATCGGGGTTTTCTATAGCCATCATCGAAGCAACCGGATCAACTGCCGCAACTTCAATTTCATTGTTTTCCAATTCCTGAACGATAACACTACAAGGTAGCATGGTTCCAATCTTGTCTTCCATCTGTATTGCTTTGTAGGCATAAGCAGGATTGCAGGCTCCAAGTATTTTGTATTTTCGGAAATCAACATTTAATTTTTCTTTCAGTTTTTCCTGAAGGTTAATTTCGGTAAGTACTCCAAATCCTTCTTTTTTTAAAGATTCGGTTACAAGCAGAACCACCTGATCAAAGTCGGCATTGATTTTTTTGCTGATATAATACTTCATGATTTTCTATTTGGTGTTATTATTCATGCCATTCATATTATTCATACCCCTATTTCCATCCCTACTTTTATATATCATATCCATCATCTGCTGATTTCTCATTATGACAGAACTCATAGAGGACATCATTGCTGGATCACCTTTAAATGTTTCCATCATACCAGTCATCATACTTTGCATCAAAGCAGGATTATTTTGCATCATCATCGTATTCCTATTTCCATTTCCCATCATCATCATTTTACCATTTTCATTATTCATCATAGCCCCTATCGTTTCTGCAGACAGATTACTGTCATTCGCAATGGTGTCCATGATTGCCCTTTTTGTATCCTGATTTGAAAGAATTTTGTTTACATCTGTTCCGTTTTGGCAGGATGCCAACACAGCAACTAAAGCAATAAGTAAGACGATTTTTTGTACTGTTTTCATGATTTATTTATTTAATAATAACTATTTCAATAAACAAATATGATTCTTTTAAGTATGGAAAGTGTTGCAAAGTTTCTCATTATATTTATATAATTCACACATTTACATTTCTTTGACATAAATTACATTGTTTATATCAACCCGTTCATTACACTTTTGCGTCCAGTGGCAATATCTCCAGCTAATCAAGTCTTACCTCTCCAATCCGCTTGTCGGCTAAACCATAATATAAATCGAAATGGTCGGTTAAGCCAAGATTGTCGTTCTGTTCTATACCTTTTGAGAACACAATATTTAGAACGATTCCGTTGCGCTCTTCGGGGCAATAGCCGTATTAGTTCCGGCACCTTGGAGCGATAAATAATCTCTCTCTCGTATGATCTTATTTCACTTCCGGATGCATCATGAACTTGGAGCACCTTGTGGACATCTTGTATATTATTATGAATATTTTCATGATTTGATGCGTATTAGTTTTCTGATTTTATCCTGTTTCGTGACAAAAACCATTTCTCACCTACAAAAATTAGTAGTAACCTGAATTCGATTAATCAAAAAAGTTGTAATTGACTGGTATTAATTGTATTATAGACTATTGATGGTTTTTTAGGAAAGAAACTATA
>DHXP01000023.1:0-3609 GCA_002413745.1 Flavobacterium sp. UBA5153
AATAGCCCCCAGTTTTTGGTGCGCCTTTGAATTCGATTTTATTTTCGTTTTTTAATTGTTTGATCCAGCGTTCTATAGTTCGTTGACTAACCTTGAAATGATCCTTCATCGTTAAAACATTGATTCCTGGATTATTTTCTATAAGAACGAGAATCGCATTTACACCGACATTTATTCCGAGTTTATCGGCAACCTATAATTGGTGACTTTTACTCCCTCATTTACACCTAAGTCTTCACTCTACATTAGTATTGATTTTCCAATAGCCACTTTTTGAACTTCCTACCCTTAATAACAGCTCTTTTTCTTTTAGTTTAGCGATGTTTACTTTTATTTTTCGCTGCGATATATTTAAACGAATAGCCAACTCATTTGTTGTTATTCTTTCGTTTTTCTGTATTAATTGTAAAATTTTCATTTGATTATCGGTGACCTTATCGGTGACCTTATCGGTGACCTTATCGGTGACCTTATCTGTGACATCTTCTGTGACATTGTCTTTATTAAGTACACTTCCATCAAAAACCGTTACCCGAAAACCATTCTGAAAATCTTCAAAAACTGGAACAGTCAAGCCATAATCGATAAAAGCATTGGTAATACGCTTAATTCCAGAACCGTATTTTTCAATAATCCCCGCTTCTCTAAAGAGATCGGCAATCTTTCTATTTCTGGCATACGAGGTATATGTTCCTGCTTGTAATGCTGAAATCGTCAACCCATTTCCCAAGCCGCCCGGGTTATAAAATTCTATTTTGTGGTCGAATATTTTGATGATGGAATCTCCCGCATTTTGATAATCACGATGCACTATCATGTTAACCACAATTTCGCGCAAAGCCTCTAACGGATATTCCCACCGCTCTTCTCGTTGTGGATCACCGGTAATTATATAGTTTTTATTGATATGTTTCCTGAGAAACGCTAAAGTGGCATCAACCTCGGTAAATAAATCAGTCCGTAAAACCACGCTGTCTTTTATACTCGTCTCTGTGGCGAATCGTCCAATAGAAATTGTGGCATCAAAAACATCATTTTTGGCAAATAACAAATAACAGCCATTGGCAATTTGTCCATTATCTTTTAGCATTTCAAATTTGCGAAGCACGGTAAGGGGATCGTCTTCAATTTGATTCTCCCTAATTTGATTTGATTTCAAAATAAATTGAGATACTTTTTCTAAAGCAATAGCTTCCAAACCATAATGTGGGGAAGGATAATAATCCCAGCTATTATTGAAGGTCTTGAGATGCAAATCGGATATTTCCTGTAAATTCATCTGATGATTCGCGTTTTTGACCCTTTTGTAATACCTTCCTTTAAACGATACCGGTTTAACGGGAAACTCCTGAATAGCAAAGACCAAAATTTCATTGCCTTCCTCCTCTTCAAAAATAACATCGGGTATGATACTGGGAATAGTCTTGTTTTTGATTTCATTGAGCCATTGTGGAATACTTTCCTTTCCAACAGAAAAATTGGACACAACATCTCCGTTATCATCCAAACCAACATATACTTTTCCTCCCGTAGCATTAGCAAATGCAACCAAAGTAATAATTACCTCATCATTGAAGCTTGATTTGAATTCGATATGTTGGCTTTCTATAATCATTTTTTGAAAACTATTTCTATGCAATAAAGCCAATTGAAACTCTTAAACTGTCAATTCCTTCAACAATCGTCTCACAATCAAACCCAACACCACTAAAAATCCCGCTAAAAAACCACCCAATAGAATGCCTTTGGCTTTCCCGAATCGTTCCTTCGCCAAAGGCAAAATAGGCCTGTCTATGATTTGAATCAAGGGCGTTTCCTTGCGCAGGGTGACTTTGGCCAATCCGGGTTGTTTGACCAATTCGGTTAATAGGGGCTACCAATAATGAATTGGCAGGAATGGAACTGTGGGGTTTTCGAAGTTTGGCAGTCTGTCTTTAAAAAGCATTACCGGCCATTACGCTTTATCAATGACTTTCCAATAGCCACTTTTGGAATTTCCGACGCGTTCCAGCAAACCCAGACTCTTCAACTTTTTTAAATTTTCTTGTACTTTTCGGGAAGATAGTGTTATTTGATCCGCTATTCTTTTAGCCGAAATAAAGGGGTCGTTTTTTATACAATCCAGTAGTTGCATTTGATTATCCGTAACCTTTTTTAAACGATTAATCCGTCATCCTGAGCTCAGCCTGCCCTGAGCTGAGCCTGCCCTGAGCTTTTGCCGAAGGGTCGAAGGGTCGAAGGTCCTAAACGATTAACCCGACAACATCCCTTAATAATGACCTCTCGCCGATTGAACTTCTACAATTTCATCACTTAGCACTTCATAGACCAATCTATGTTCCAATGTTATTCTTCTCGACCAAGAACCCAACATCTCATATTTTAAAGCTTCGGGCTTACCTATTCCCGAATAGGGATGCTTTAAAACATCTTCTAATAAAGCGGCAATTTTTTTTAAAACAACTTTATTCCCAGTTTTAACCCAGTAAGCTAAATCTTGCTCCGCTGATGGTAAAAAAATTATTTCCATAGACTATTCAACTCTTCCAAACTAATTTTCAAGCCTTTACCTTGTTTGGAATCCTCTCGCCCTTTCAGTATTTTTTTTACAAATTCTGGGTCGTATGGGTGTTCATCAACTACTTTAAATTTAATTTTAAAAGCTTTCATTACAGCTTTTAAGTTTTCTATTTGTGTTACATCGTCTGGATATACAGTAATATTTATTGCATTCATAATTCAATTTCTATTAAATTATATTTTCTATTATTTTAATTGTAATGCCTTATTTGCAAATACAAAATTACAGTTTTATTTTTTAAAGAGAATATGTTCTTAAACTCAAATTTTTTTATGTCCAATTTCTAAAAAAAGATTAATCGATGGTACCATTTATATTTTCGATTAACCGATTAATCGAGTGTACTGTTTCTGTTTTTAGTTAAGCGATGAACTGGCTCAAAGTTGGGATTCCAGAGCCATCGGAATTTGCCAGCAGGGCTTACCGATAGCCCAACAGCACAAACTGTAGTGAGAGGTACTGATTTATAAAAATGTCAATCCTATTCGCTTGTTTAATCCTAATTCAAAAAGTCGAATTAAAGTTGACATTTGAATATTTCCTTTTCCATTTTCAATTTTAGAAATATAACTTTTTTTAGTCCCTGTTTTTTCGGCAAGTTGTTCTTGTGTCATTTTTGCTTCTCTTCTTGCTTCTTTTAACATTTCGCTGATAATAAACATCTGGGTATTTTCCTCATATTTATTTCTGCTTTCTGTTCCAATTTTTCCGTGTTCAACTTCAATAAGTTGATCGAAATTAGTTACATTGCTATATTTATCCATTTTTATTTTGTTTTAGTTGAAAAATATTCTTTTTTCAATCGTATTGCTTTTTCTAATTCGCTATTTGGAGTTTTCTGTGTTTTCTTTTGAAAGGCATTGAATAATACAACTAAATTTCCTTTATCGAAACAACAAAATATTCTGTAAATATTGGATTGATATTCAACTCTTATACCATTACTCATTATCTTTTAGTCCAATCGTTCTAGTGTAATGCCGCTGTATATTTCATTTAGTTCATTTTTATTGGACTAATTTGAAATA
>DHXP01000023.1:3699-6174 GCA_002413745.1 Flavobacterium sp. UBA5153
TTAGTTCAATTTTTATTGGACTAATTTGAAATAACTAGCGGTATTATTTCATAAACTCCATCGCTTCCAGACAAATGTTTTAAAAATTTTTCAGGAACTCTGTCAACTTGTTTTACAAGTTCAAGAATATTTTTAATTTTAGCTTTCACTTTATCATCTTGAATTTTATAAAAGTCAAGAAAGTGATTTTTGTAAAAGATTATTTGCCTATTCATTTCGCAAAGTTAATTTAAAAGATAACTTCATTCAAATTATTTAACAATTTTTTTAACCGCGGTGTTTTTTGCTACACGATGTACTGCTTGCATGGGGGGTTATTTAATTGGTTAATTGTTTAACTGGTTAATCGGTTAATCGGTTAATCGATTGTAACATTATATTTTGGCTAAACGATTAAACCCTTTTAAACAGTTAGTCTTTTTCTTAAACAGTTAAACGATTAAACTTTTTTCTAAACCATTAAACTTTTCCTAAACAGCGTACCTTATAATACCCTCCCGTTTTTGATGCTCCTTTGAACTCGATTTTATTTTCGTTTTTTAATTGTTTGATCCAGCGTTCTATAGTTCGTTGACTAACCCTGAAATGATCCTTCATCGTTAAAACATTGATTCCTGGATTATTTTCTATAAGAACGAGAATCGCATTTACACCGCCGTTTACACCGACATTTGACTGTAAATCGGCTATATCTTCCGCATTTTTACGCCAAAGTATGGTCTTGAAGATTTCTTCCTGTATAAATTCGGGTGCTTTTTCCAGTCCGGCTTCTTGGCACAACCGAATAATGTCTCCTCCCGATCGCTATCGGGACCCCTCCCATCCTTTCGATATAACCCGCAAGATACATGGGCTCTGCCAATAAGGGGTTGGCAGGAATGGAACTGTGGGGTTTTCGAAGTTTGGCAGTCGTCAATCCATAAGGTAATACCATTGGTTAATATGTTTTAGTCCGATTGTTCTGGTATAATACCGCTGTATATTTCATTTAGTTCTCCCGGATAGCCCCGCCTGCCGCGGGCAGGTATCGGGATTATTGGACTAAATTGAAATAACTAGCGGTATAAAACGATCATGTGCCTTTTTGAAAACTTGAATGGTTATTGGAGCATATTGTTGGTTGTGTTTATCCAAATCCAGTTGCAAAGTTGCATCTATTTTATTGGTATATATCGTTGTTTTTATTTTAGGGGCTCTTTTTGAAAGCAGTAACAATACACTTTCATCACAATAATTATCTACCAGAATAATAGATTTTTTGGCCGATTTAATAATCTTGGCTATAAGTTCATAAGCGTCAAATATTTGTCCATCATAAAAAATGCCTTCGTTCGGAGGAAGTGATGTTTTTAATAATAATTCAAATTTTTGATCGTGTTCAAATAATTTCTTTTCAATACTTTCAATTTTTTGTTGTATTACATACCCTTTTAACAAATACGATTTCAGGGTATTTGTTGCCCAAATTGCTTCGCCCGTTCGCTGCACTCGGGTCTAAATTGCGTACCTGTTTTCGACTTTACTCTATATCCCACCGAGATAATTACATCAAGATTATATATCTTGGTTTTATAATTTTTACCATCTGCAGCAGTTGTCAAGGAATACTTGACAACTGCCTTTTCCTGTAATTCAGCTTCCTTGAAGATGTTATTTATGTGTAAGCTTATATTTTGTTTTGTAGATGAAAACAATTCAACCATTTGAGACTGAGTAAGCCAAACAGTTTCATCCTCTACCGAAAGCTTTCGGGACGAACTTCTATATGGTTGGAAAGCGTATCCGATTTATATAAAATGATTTCGTCGGTATTCATTTATATTTTGATGTTAGCTCTTGGAATTTAGAATTTGCCACTTTTAAAACCCGACAACCAACAGAGAGTATCATATCAAGATTATAGTGCTCCATCTGATACACTTTACATCTGTTGCAGTTGTCGCAAATTTTGCGACAACTGAAATACCTTTTAACTCTTCCTTACAGGCATTGTTCATATGTTTCCCAATAGTTTTAATATCCCTATCAAACAACAAGGAAAGTTGTTGCCTATTCAACCATACTGATTCATCTTTAATCCGAACTCTATAGGAGTGGGTAGATGATTGGGCTGGTATAAAATGATTTCGTTGGTATTCATTTATATTTTCGATTAACCCGTCATCCTGAGCTTGACGAAGGGTCCTAACCAATTACCCTCGGTCTTCACTCTACATTAGTATTGATTTTCCAATAGCCACTTTTTGAACTTCCTACCCTTAATAACAGCTCTTTTTCTTTTAGTTTAGCGATGTTTACTTTTATTTTTCGCTGCGATATATTTAAACGAATAGCCAACTCATTTGTTGTTATTCTTTCATTTTTCTGTATTAATTGTAAAATTTTCATTTGATTATCGGTGACCTTATCGGTGACCTTATCGGTGACCTTATCGGTGACCTTATCTGTGACCTTATCTGTGACATTATCTGTGAC